>CAMYKB010000033.1 GCA_947258875.1 uncultured Gammaproteobacteria bacterium
TCCTTTAAGTTCTCTGGCGGCAATGTCGGCGATACCCTGAAGGTCTCGTGGGTCGATAACAAGGGCGGCTCCGATTCCGTCGAAACCGCTATCAAGTAGGCTGTGCCGAATAGAAACAAATATGTGAGGAGGATGTATCTCGTGAAGAAATTTATTGCAATGACTACAGCATTGGTGCTGTTGGGCACGGCTTCACTGCCTGCCCAGGCAACACCCGAAGAAGATCTCAAGACATTTCGCGCTTACTTTCATAAGCGTTTTTCTGAGACACCACCTAAGGATTTCATCAATGGTGTCTATTCGATTGACCCAGCATCGCGCGAGCAATGGGAAGCCATTGAGGAATTCCCACCTTACGAACTGAGCGTTGATAAGGGTAAGGCATTGTTTGAAAAACCGTTCGCCAACGGCAAGAACATGGCAAGCTGCTTCAAGAATGGTGGTGTCGGTATCAAGCAATACTATCCTTACTATGACAAAGTCACCGGAGCTGTCAGAACGCTGGAACAGGAAATCAATGAATGCCTGCTCATGAATGGTGAAAAGCCTCTCAAATATAAGAAGGGCAAAATGGCTGATGTCTCGGCCTATATGGCCTATACCTCGCGAGGTAACGACATTAATGTAGTCATTCCCAGCGATCCCAAGGCACTAGAGTGGTACAACCGTGGCAAAAAGCATTTTTATGGCAAACGCGGACAACTGAACATGTCATGTGCAGATTGCCATGTGTACAACGCCGGCATGAATATCCGTGCCGACAAGTTGAGTCCTGCACTGGGGCACACCAGCCACTTCCCAGTCTATCGTTCCAAATGGGGGGGTCTGGGCACCCTGCATCGCCGCTATGGCGGTTGCAACAAACAGGTTCGCGCCAAACCATTCAAGGCACAGAGTGATGAATACCGTGCTCTTGAGTATTTCCACACCTACATGAGTAATGGCCTAACGCTGAACGGCCCGGGTGCGCGCAAATAATATTTCCAATAACCATCTAATCCATTCAAGCCCGGCCTTTGCCGGGCTTTTTTATGCAGACAAGACAGGAGGAAATGATACTGAAACAGGTGTTACAGGACGCCCAAAACCACTCAAAGGAATAGTTTAGCGCTTTAATGCGTCTTTATAGTTTAGGGGTTTCTGATTAATTCCAGTCGAGTGATCTGAGAATCAAATCACCCGCTTTGCATAGTGCTGACAACAGGCTATTAACCCGTTTGGAATAGGTGAATGCAAGCCCACAAGGACCTCGATGCCGTGCATCGTTGCAGGCAAATGAAGGGGCTTGTCTCAGCGTGACGCCGGTCGATTAATCGGAATTCACCCTGCCCAGATTACATTCATTACATACTGGAGCCCTCATGAATCTTTCTCGCCGCGAATTTATGCAACTACTGGCAACCGCCAGCGCAGCCGGCTTTCAACTCACGGGCTGCGATAAAAGTGCTGATAAACCATTATCTAACCAAGCAGCGGGCAGCGGCAGTGTAAAGCCGGATAAACAACCCGGTAACCCCTACGAAGTGCCAGCCTTTGGCAATGTCTCGTTCTTACATTACACCGACTGTCATGCACAGTTGATGCCGATATATTTCCGCGAACCCAGCATCAACCTCGGCATCGCCGGAATGAAAGGTAACCCACCGCACCTGGTGGGAGAACACTTCCTTAAGTACTACAACATTTCTCCTAGTTCACTCGAGGCCCATGCCTTTACTAACCTGGATTTCACCGAGGCCGCACAGAAATACGGCAAGGTAGGCGGTTTTGCCCATCTCTCCACCTTGGTGAAAAACCTGCGTGCACAACGCCCTAACAGTTTACTGCTGGACGGTGGCGACACCTGGCAAGGCTCAGCGACTTCACTATGGACTAATGCCCAGGATATGGTCGATGCACAATTGCTACTGGGCGTGGACGTCATGACGCCCCACTGGGAAATGACCTTTGGTGCTGATCGCGTCAAACATATCATCGAGAATGACTTTGCCGGCAAGATTGACTTTGTTTGTCAGAACGTGGTTGATACAGAATGGGAAGAGCGGGTTTTCAAACCTTATGTAATGAAAGAAATGGGCGGTATAGCCGTCGCTATTGTCGGCCAGGCATTCCCCTATACACCGATAGCAAATCCACGCTACATGGTTTCCGGGTGGAGTTTTGGTATACGCCCTGACGGCATGCAGGAGGTCGTTGACCAGGCACGCGCTGAGGGCGCCAAGGTCGTAATCCTGCTGTCCCACAACGGTATGGATGTTGATCTGAAGATGGCATCCGAAGTCACCGGCATCAACGCCATCATGGGAGGTCATACACATGATGCGGTACCCAGGCCGGTAGAGGTTGCCAATGCCAGCGGCAAGACCCTGGTCATCAATTCTGGTTCCAACGGCAAGTTCCTCTCAGTACTCGATATGGAAGTGAAGAACGGTGAAGTCACCGATTATCGCTACAAACTACTACCGGTATTTTCGGGATTGATCCAAGCTGATAACGGGATGCAGACACACATCGACAAGGTGCGAGCCCCTTACAAGGATAGACTCGAGCAAGAGTTGGCCGTCACAGACGACCTCTTATATCGCCGCGGCAACTTTAACGGCACCTTCGACCAATTGATCTGCGACGCCATGATCGCGGAAACCGATTCCGAAATTGCGTTCTCACCCGGCTTCCGCTGGGGTGTGAGCGTACTGCCAGGGCAACCCATCACCTTTGAACACGTGATGACGCAGACTGCGATTACCTACCCCAACACGACCCGCAATCATATGACTGGCGAATTTCTCAAGACTGTGCTCGAAGACGTTGCTGACAACATCTTCAACGTTGATCCCTACTACCAGCAAGGCGGTGACATGGTGCGTGTCGGCGGACTCAAGTATGCAATAGATCCGAAACAAACTATCGGCAACCGTATTTCCGATATGGAACTGAATGGCAAACCCATTGAAGCCAGCAAGGAATATGTTGTTGCGGGCTGGGCCAGCGTACAAGAAACACCGGCGGGCGATACTGAAACGCCAATCTGGGAAGTTGTTTCCGATTACCTTAAGGATCAGAAAACGGTCAAGGTCTCGAAACTCAATGAACCCCTGATCAAGAATATTTCCAACAATCCAGGCATAACTAAAGCCTGACTCGTCAGGCAGCCAAGAAAAAGACTCCAGCTTCACGGTGGAGCCTTTTTGTTTGCGCATGAATTATCCGGGCGGGTCATCTCATAACGTGCCGCAACTTGTCCAGGAGCACATCAATGGCTGCGTAGTGTTCATTTCAAATAAACACCTTCACAGCGGCAGCCTTGCACACCCGGAACATTCACCATGGCATCCGTTTTCCCCGCGGCACGGAAAACATCCAATCCGTACTCAAAGCCCCACACAACCGCAAGGAATCCAGCCAGTAACGTCATGTCTATTGGTCGCGCGTAGCCAACCTGATAAAACCTCGCTGACGAGTAAGCTTTCCCCGACCTTTACCGACAACTCCACAGCCGAATATGCGCAGATCGCTATGCCTTCGCCGCCTGCAAGTTTCAGGTAGCCCCTGGGAACCCACCCCTGCTTACAGCTGCGTTTGGAGATACACCATACCCAGGCCGGGTTATCAGCATCCTCTTTTTCGATAAGGACATGATCACCAACGCGCAGGACGATTGGGTCCGGGTAAGAGGCCTGGTGATCCAAAATCACCACAAGGAGTTTACTGTCCGCTGAATTATCCAAGGAAAACAGTCATTGATTACGGCGCGATGATTATCCATACCGTATATAGCAGAAATGCAGAAACTACTGAAGAAAAAAATGGTGGGCCGTGTAGGATTCGAACCTACGACCAATGGATTAAAAGTCCACTGCTCTACCAACTGAGCTAACGGCCCTGAAAAATCTGACCTAAATTATGTTAATTTGAACATAATTTAGGTCAGATTTTGAAACGCTTACTGTAACTAAATTATGTTAAAAAAAAACCAACCGAAAAATGATAATAATCATCCTTCCCGTGGGCCTTGAAAATTAAACTATTTATCAGAGCCAGCGCCGAATATCCCCTGCAATACAGCTCTGTTAACGCGGCCGGCAGGTGCAATTTAAGGCGACCACCCCGCAGCAGGCGCATATATTACCTTCCCGAACGAGAAGCACAAGTAGAAATTGGCCGGTGCTAATGCCACCGGCCATATTTTTGCTCAAACCGCCTCGAGTTTACGCAGGCTATTGGGTAATAGGTGCAGGTCGGCCAATCCGGCCACCAGCGCCTTGATGAAGGTGGCCTCTTCTTCGTAAACCAGCTTGTAGTACTGCACCTTCATAGTCAGCGCACTGCCTAGCACGATGGCAACAAAGGTAACGAAGGAGCCGACAGCCAAGGTGGAGATTCCGGTAATTCCCTGACCAATGGTGCAACCCATACCCAACACGCCACCGAAGCCCATGAAGACCGCACCGATAAAGTGGGTAACGAAGTCACGCCACGAGGCAAACCACTCGAAACGGAAGCTGCGTGAAAGCAGTGACCACAGGAATGAGCCCAAGATCACCCCCAGCACAGACATGATACCGAAAGTCAGGAAGCTGCTTTTAAAGCCGGATGCGGCATAACCCAAGGACTGTCCCATGGGATTGATAAAGGTGAATGACTGTGGTGCCAGCGGGCGTGAATCAGCGGGCTTACCTGCCGCATCTTCCGCGAGGAAATCCCACTCCTGGACAAAACCCCGTAGATTATAGGTTTCCCCATCCAGATTTATAGCGACATTACTGGTGACATACCATGCTGCAAGCACCGCCAGGCCCACGACCAGACCACCCAGAATATTATCGAAACTGCCACGAAAATCAGCTGATTTAAACACCAGCACCAGAACAACAAGACCAATAGCGCCGCCACCGAACAATCTCAGGTTTAGCGCATTCTCAGTACTGATCAGGCTACCGATATCCTGACTCGATGGCAGACCAATGGCCAGTTTGCTGGTCCATGGATAAAACAACAGGCTCATCAGGGTCTGGTCGCTACCCGGGAAAGGATTCACCATAAAATAGGCGATGACTGCAATAACAAGAAACACCATGATTGATTTGATATTACCGCCACCGATACGTACCAGTGTCTTGTTGCCGCAGCCACTGCCCAGCGTCATGCCGATCCCGAACATGAGGCCACCGAGCAGGTTTTCTACCCATACCAGCTGGCTATTACGATACGGGGGAAAGGCGTCACCAGGTGACACCATACCAACCTTTTCAAGGATGACGACCCCCAAAATGGCCGTCGCGATGGCGAGCAACCAGGCTCGCATGCGGCTCTTGTCGCCCATATTGACCCAGTCGGAGACCGCACCCATGGTGCAGAAATTGGTTTTATTGACAACCACGCCCAGTACCAGCGCAATACCAAATGTGGCCCACAGGAACATCGACTGAGCCGATGCAAAGCTTTCAAAATTCATTTATTTTCCTCACGTAATTGCAACAACCCCGGGCATCCAGTTAAAGACGACACAGGGCAGCTATTTATTTCATCAGGATAAACCGATTGTTATCGCTGGTTCACCTTGGAAGGGCTATTGGTAATTCTAAAACGTTTACCGCATAGAAGCAGCAATCATGAGATAGTTTTTAACAATAACCATTTTAGTACTAATGACATTGCCATACGATATGACCGCGCAGCCCGATCAACCTCTCTCAATATAAAACGTTGGGTCTTCGATAGCGGCATCCCGGAATCCCTGGGCACGCAGGCGACATGAATCACACACCCCACAAGCAGCACCCTGCTCGTTGGCTTGGTAACAGGATACCGTAAGGCTGTAATCCACTCCAAGTTCTGCACCGATATTGATGATTTGCGCCTTGCTGAGAGCGATCAATGGAGCATGAATGTGTAATTCCTGGCCCTCGAGCGCCGCCTTGGTCGCCAGGTTAGCCATCGCCTCAAAGGCCTGGATAAACTGCGGACGGCAGTCCGGATAGCCGGAATAGTCGACAGCATTCACGCCAATAAAGATATCCTGTACGTTCAAGACCTCGGCCCAGGCGAGCGCAATCGATAGAAATACCGTGTTGCGCGCCGGGACATAGGTTGACGGGATACCTTTGGATTGCCGTTCCGGGACCGCCAGCGCGGGATCAGTCAACGCAGAGCCACCAAACACCGACAACTCCAGTGGAAATACCCTGTGCTCTTCTACCGCGGCAGCCCGCGCCACGCGCTCTGCGGCAACCAGCTCTGACGCGTGCCGTTGGCCGTAGTGAAAACTCAACGTATAACAGGCATAGCCCTCGCTCTGTGCAATGGCCAGCGCGGTCGCCGAGTCGAGCCCGCCCGAGAGCAGTACGATTGCCTTGGTCATGTCATTAACGCTATACAAACGATGGGTTTGAATTGTAATGCAGACAAGATTAGGTCAGCAAATGCCCACCAAAGGCGGCACGCACCTGCCCCGGCAGCCGCCTTAGCAGGACATTTGCCAACACCGGCCAGTCTGCTTCGGAGGCTGGCCGATTTTCGGCATATTGAGAAGCCGCTAACGCCCACAAACGTACCCATAAGGATACGGGGCTCGCTGCCAACAGCTTTGCTGACGCATCAGCCCGTTCCTGTACGGGCCCGTCTGGCAGGTTTTCATCAACCACTGGGCGATATTTATATCAAGTAGCGGCATGAGAAAGCACGCTTGTCGGAGCTTGAGCGGCGCCTGCTAGTGACCCGGCTCATCGCCCCACAGGTATTTATGCAGCTGCAGTTGAAATCTTACCGGCAAACAGTCCTGTAAAATCCATTCAGCAAGTAATGCCGGTTTGAGTTGTCCGTGACTGGGTGAGAACAGGATTTCACAACGCTGCGCTAAATCATGCTCAACAAGGCATGCCTTTGCCCATTCATAGTCGGCGAGGTCACAGATCACAAACTTGGCCTGATCTTTAGCCTGCAGGTGCTGCATGTTCTCGTAGCGGTTCTTGTCGACTTCACCGGAGGCTGGTGTCTTCAGGTCCATGACCTTTACAACACGTGGATCAACCTGCGAAATATCCATAGCACCACTGGTTTCCAGCGACACTTCATAGTCTGCATCACATAATTTCGTCAGCAGCGTCAGGCATGACGGTTGCGCCAAGGGCTCTCCGCCGGTAACCGTGACATAGGTGGGTTGATAGGTGGCAACACTGTTACAGATATCCTCCAATGGCATCCACTCACCACCGCTAAAGGCATACTCGGTATCGCAATATTGACAACGTAGCGGGCACCCAGTGAGGCGTATAAAGACCGTTGGCATACCAACAGTGCGGGATTCACCCTGCAAAGAATGAAAAATTTCGGTGATGCGCAGGCGACCCGCTTCGTGCCGCGGGGACAAACCCGCTGCTACAGCCACTGGCTTAATGCCCCTCGGTTTTCATGCGCGCCAGTCGCTCCTTAGCCAGTCCGGCAACCTTGGTCTTAGGGTACTTACTCTGCACACTGGTAAGCACTTTTCGCGCCTTTTGCCACTGTTTAAGTTCATAGTGAGTAAAACCCAGTTTCAATAGCGCATCGGGAATTTTCGGGCTTTGCGGATACAGGTTAATAGCCTTTTTGAACTCCACCAACGCGGCATCATAGCTGCGTCTGACGTAATTGGCTTCTGCCAGCCAGTATTGTGCATTAGCAGCATAGGGGCTTTGTGGATAATCATTAAGAAAACGCCGAAATGCCTGGATAGATTGATCGTATTGGCCTTTTTTCAACAGATCAAACGACTTGCGATAGGCGTCCGCACCGGTAGCCGAGGTTGCGGCCTGTGCCGGCACTGTTGCACCGGGAATATTCGCGGCGTCTCCACCAGTTGAGCCTTCACCACTTTCAAGTCGTTGCAGGCGCTGGTCGATATTCAGAAACAGCTCCTTTTGGCGGCGATTAATCTCATCCAGCTCGTAGGCATTGCGCTCGGTTTCACCGCGCAATTCCTGCACTTCTTGCTGCAAGCTCTCGATGCGCTGCATTAATTCAATGAGTGATTTGTTATCGAGCTTACGTTCGACCTGCTCGGTACGTTCCTCGAGCACAGTGATCCGTTCATCGAGTTCTTTGCGCGACGGCGCACCGATTGCAGCGGCAGTCGTGGAGGCAGCGATCAACGCCACCACGATCCCCGCTCTTAGCATTTTGAGAGTACCATACTGATTCATAACACCCGCTCGGCCAGAAGCCCTCAACGATAGACGATTTCCACACGCCGGTTTTGTTGCCACGAGACATCATCATGTCCAGGCGCAGCCGGCAATTCTTCGCCATAGCTGGTTGTTTCCACCTGCCCGTCAGCCGCACCCTGCAACACGATCAGACGTTTTACCGACAAGGCGCGTCGCTCACCCAAGCCCAGGTTATATTCACGTGAACCACGCTCATCTGCATGCCCCTCAAGACGGATGCGCGTATTAGGATGTCGAGCCAGGTACTGACCGTGGGCAGCGACGATATCCACAGCATCAGAACGGATCTGGGCGCTGTCGTAGTCAAAGTAAATGACGCGGCTCGAAAGCGGGCTGTTCGGATCATTCAGCTCATCGACCTGCAAATCACCTGCATCACCGCCCAAGGGAGTGGTTCCGATATCGCTTGGCGACATCTGACCGGGATCTTCCGCCGGGTCTGTGGTTGTCTTGCAACCCGCCAACCCCAACGTCGTGAGCACAGCAAACATTGCCAGTGTCTTGTATACATTCATTTCAAAACCCCTCTGTAGTGATTATTTTATCTCTTAATGCCGATGTTTCGCGACCATTATTCACGAAACGGCGACCATACAGGCTCACGCACGCCACCCTCCTGTAAACGTAGACGCTGTTTTACACGGCCATCCTCACTGACAGCCGCCAACACACCACGGCCACGGTTCACGGTGGCATACACTATCATCACGCCATTAGGCGCGAAGCTGGGCGCTTCATCAAGACGCCCATCTGACAATACGCGTATATCGCCATTCGCCAGATCCATTACCGCAATCCGGAAACCCTGGCCTTTGTTATGCACCATCGCCAGTTGTTTGCCATCGGGAGAAACATCAGCATCTGCGTTGTAAATGCCATCAAAGGTCAAGCGCTTGGAGCGCCCGCCACTCGCAGATACGGTGTATAGCTGCGGCTTGCCGCTACGATCCGAAGTGAACACCAGTGTCTTGCCATCAGGCATCCACACCGGCTCGGTATCGATACCACGGCTTTTGGTGAGCCGTGTCTTAGCTCGTGTCGCCAGCTCCATCACATAGATATCCGGGTTACCATTTTTCGAGTGCGTGAAGGCCAGCCACTTCCCATCCGGCGACCAGGCCGGCGCGCTATTGATGCCCACCGCGTTGGTGACTTTGATACGAGATCCGCCTGAAATGTCCTGCACATAAATCTCGGCGCGCTTGTTCTCAAACGAGACATAGGCGATGCGCTGTCCATCTGGTGACCATGCCGGTGACATCAGGGGTTCTTTGGATGCAAAGAAACGGCGTGCGCTATAGCCATCCGAGTCTGCGACCTGCAGGACATAACGCTTCTTACCGCCACCCAGTTCTTCGGTATTAATAAATGCTATACGCGTGCTGAACGCACCCTTTTTACCCGTTAACTTCTCGAACACCAGATCACTGATCTTGTGCCCGACGCGTCGCAGGTCGCGGCCGCGCGCCGTAATGCGATTACCCATGATCCGTCGGCGGCTGATGGTATCGATTAACTGAAACTCAACAACGTAGTTATCCTGCCCACTGGTCTGTACGCTGCCGATAACAATATTTTCGATTCCTTTGCCACTCCATGCCGGGTGATTGATCTGCCGGGCATCAGTAATACGTTGCGGAAACAAATCAGCAGGTGTTGTAGCAATCAAACCACTGCGTCCCAGGTCCGCATTGACAATCCCGCCAACATCCTGCGGTGGTGTACCGCCTTCAGTTGTAAATGGAATAACAGCAACCGGGATCGCACCCTCAATGCCCTGAGTAATCTCGATTTCGAGCACTGCTTTTGCGTGTGCTGCAAAAAACAAAAACACGCTCGCTAATCCAATCTTGATAGTGTTCAATTTCAACTGTCCTACTGGTTCCTGAATGTGAATAATATTTCTCTCAGAAAAATTTCTGGCTTGGGCGGTGAAGGCAGTGGCTCAGATTTTCTCACCGCATTTTCCACCGATTTCTTCAATACCTCGTCACCACTGCACTCGCGCACATCGACCGATTTGAGGTAACCACCAGGTGTTTGCTCAATATAAACCTTACACCATGCATTCTCATCAATATTGAGGGGTTTTCTCCAATTCGATCTCACTTTTGCGGCAATAGCTGCAATATATTTGTCTTGCAGGCTCTTTAATTCGCGCTGGTTAGCGGCTTGCTGCGCAGCCTGCATCGCCGCTTCCTCCTCGGCCATAAGGCTGGCGAGGCGTTGTTGCTCGGCTCTGGCCTCCGCATCACGCTGTTTCTTCAGATCTTCCTGGCGTTTCTTCTGCGCCAGCTTCTTGGCCTCTTCTTTCTTACGTTTCTCCTCGGCAAGGCGCGCCTCTTCCTGCTTGCGCTTTTCTTCGGCGAGCTTTTTCTCTTGTTGCTGCTTCTGTTCCTGCTCCGCGCGGCGTTTTTCCTCGAGACGCTTTTTCTCCTCTGCCTTGCGCTTTTCATCCGCCTGGCGTTTCTCATTGGCCTTGCGTTCCTGCTCGCGCTTGACCTCAGCTTGCTTCTGTTGTTCGCGTTGCTGCGCCTCCTGCTGTTTGCGTTCTTGCTCCTTGCGCTTTAGCTCAACAGCCTGGCGTTGCTTTTCAGCCGCCAGCTCTGCCTGCGCTTTCTCAAGCTCCTGCTGGCGTTTCAATTCTGCCGCTTTACGTTGCCGCTCGAGGCGCTGCCTGTCCACCTTGGGTGGTGTAGTTGCACCTGTCTCAATAATTGTTGCCTGCACAGTTTCAACAACAACCCCCAGACCCTTTGGTTTGTGGTTAAACTGAAAACTCACAAACAGCAACAGCAGCACAACCACATGAACAATGATGGCAACTGCGAACGAAAATGAAATATGAGGTTTGTATTTGACCATTCCCTGAAGCTAATTCTCTCTATCAGAAGGCGGTTCAGTTACCAGCCCCACGCTGTCTGCACCTGCATTTTTCAACAACACCATGGCCAGCACCACACGCCCATATTCAACCCCCTGATCACCCTTTACGAATACCTTCGCTCGAGGATTGGCAACCATATACTCTGCTGCCTGTTGTTGTAGGTCCTGTTCACCGATAGCTTGTTCATCACTACCCTCGAGTTGCAGATAGAACGCGCCCTGGTCATCTATGATCACGACCAGCTGTTTGTCCAGGGTCTCTTCTGATAACTCCTTTGAAGGCGCATTTGGCAAATCTATTTCGACGCCCTGTTGCAACATCGGAGCTGTCACCATGAAAATAACCAGCAGCACCAGCATCACATCGATATAAGGCACGACATTGATCTGCGACATGGGCTTACGGCGGGTAGCCGGGTTATAGGCCATACAATTTAGTCTCCAACACCCTTGCAGTTTTCACGAACAGCATCAAACGGCGCATTAATCATCATTTTTGGCCAGTGCCTGGCGTTGTAACAAGGCTGTAAATTCTTCCACAAAATTATCGTAACGATTCACCAGGCGGTCGACCTGACTGGAGTAGCGGTTATAGGCAATCACTGCCGGAATGGCTGCAAACAAACCCATCGCGGTGGCAATCAGCGCCTCGGCAATACCTGGCGCAACCAGCGACAAAGTCGCCTGTTGTTGCATGCTACTCAGGGCGCGAAACGAATTCATGATGCCCCAGACGGTACCAAACAAACCGATATAGGGGCTGGTAGATCCAACGGTGGCAAGAAAAGAAAGGTATCGTTCCAGGGCATCCACTTCCCGCGATAACGCCACTTTCATGGAACGTAATGCGGTATCCGAAATTGACAGCGTGCTCACCTGATTCTGCTGATGGAGCCGTGCAAACTCCTTAAACCCCGAGGCGAAGATATGCTCAAGTCCGCTCAAGGATTTCTTCTTGCGTAATTTTTCATAGATCATGGCCAGGTCGGAACCGGACCAGAACCTGTCCTCGAAATCCTCGGCAGCCATATTTGCATCACGCAATATCTTCCATTTACTGGCAATCATGAACCATGATACAAACGATGCGATTAGTAACAACAACATCACCAGCTTGACAAGCATGCTGGCTTCCATAACGAGCTGAAAAACACTCAAATCAACTTGCACTTTGCAGATCCTTTTTTATTGAATCAGGGATGGATTTAGGCCTGAAACTTTGAGCATCAACACTGACTACCGTGATATGTGCGGTTGACAAGAGTTCGCTTTCTTCAGGCAGATTGTGGCGCACGATAGTCTGCTCGAAGACGATACTGGCGCGGCCGCAGGACTGGACCGCCGCTGTGACCTCGAGCATTTCATTGAAGCGTGCCGGTTTGAGGTAATCGATACTAACAGAACGCACCGCAAACAGAATATGTTGCTCCCTGGCGAGGATATCCTGCTGGTAGCCCAGTCCACGCAGCCACTCGGTGCGCGCACGTTCCATAAATTTAAGATAGTTGGCATAAAATACCACACCGCCACTATCGGTATCCTCATAATAGACCCTCACAGGCCATACGAATGTTTGCACTCACTATCCTCGATAGGCTGTGTTGTGATTCGCAATCGGACCAGCCAGCCGCGACAACAATATTGCCAAGCTTGATCGGCGCATATATCAGCCAGTTACAGTTAACAGAGCATGATACTGGAAAAAAGTTTCCTGCACCCGGTAACCCTGCACAAAACTGGGTGCTTTATCACGCCAGCCTATATCAGGCAAAGACAGCGCACACGGCCTATCTGATACGGGGATTGATTATAACCGCAACTGTAAGCCCGCAAGCACATCTTGAAACCTGTTTTTGATCAGAAATTCGCCTCAAACACGGTGATCACGCGTCAAGGGAAGAGACCCACCCAGGGAGAGCGTGGCAGGCCGCGCCTGTAGCATGCAGCCAATTGAATACGCCTCAAATGAACTCCGTAACACATGGCACGTATTTTGAGACCGGCTACAAAAGAAACAAAGCGCAAGGGGAGTGCTCCCCTTGCGCCAGAAAAAGTGGCAACATCAGGTTGCCGGGAGGAAGGTCAGCGCGTAATAAACTACTTACTTGGATCCGGCTTCAGAGTACTCTGCTTCATCCAGTTTGCCGTCCTTATTAGCATCAGCATCCAGGAAGACTTCGGTCAGGCCTTTAACTGCCTTAGCTTCATCCATACTGACTGTACCGTCCTGATCGGCATCAACCGCTGCGAAGTCGGGTTTCTCTCCGGCATAGGCAACAGCAGCAACAGAAGTCATAGCAAATACCAGCAGTGCTTTAATTTTCATGATTTAGCTCCTAAAACGTAGTTATCAAATATTGTGTTCCCGCTTATGCAGGTGCGTATGACTAGAGCAATCCCCATGCCATAATATTTTTTATTATACAAATCAGTTAGTTAGGGATTTATTGCCGGATATACAGCCCGTCCTGTCTGTCGCCGCAGCCCGACAACATATCACTGCATCTTCTCTAATCTGTTGATTTTGTTATTAGAATTAATGTCGCTGTATGGCGACGACTGAGCTTATTGGGACGCCTTGAACAAGCCGGGATCCAACTCATGGCGATGTAACAACTTATAAAACTCAGTGCGATTGCGCTTGGCAATCCGCGCCGCCTGGCTGACATTGCCACTGGTAATTTGCAGTAATTGCATCAGGTAATCACGTTCGAAGCCACGGCGCGCATCGGCAAAAGAAGGTATCTCGCCCGTCTTTTCCCGCAAGGCGCGCTGCACCAGAGACTCAGGGATCAATGATGTGGTCGATAATGTGACGACCTGTTCCATCACATTGTAGAGCTGGCGCACATTGCCAGGCCATGGCGCGTGGATCAATAATTCCAGTGCAGGCGGCGCAAGCCCCTTAATCTGCTTGTCATAACGGGCATTGAGTTCATCTAGAAAGTGACCCGCCAGTAACGGGATATCTTCACGGCGCTGCACTAGAGATGGCAACTCCAGTGACACCACATTGAGACGGTAGTACAAGTCCTCGCGGAAATGTTTGTCCGCCATCGCCTTATCAAGATCCCTATGGGTGGCAGATATGATGCGCACATCCACGGGCAGGCTGTTCGTTGAACCAACCGGCCGCACCTTTTTTTCCTGCAACACGCGCAGCAACTTGACCTGCAGGGCCAATGGCATATCGCCGATTTCGTCCAGAAACAGGGTGCCGCCATCCGCCGACTGAAACAGACCTATATGGTTCTGGCTGGCGCCGGTAAAGGCGCCCTTGCGGTGACCAAACAATTCCGATTCGAGCAACGCTTCGGGTATCGCGCCGCAATTCACAGCAATAAAGGGCTGTGTTGCCCGTAGGCTGGTTTTGTGAATAGCCGCTGCCAGTAATTCCTTACCTGTACCGCTATCCCCCCTAATAAACACACTGGCATCACCCTGTGCGACCATATGTGCACGCGCAAGCACCTCTTCCATCAAGGGGCTGCGCGTAATGATAGCGGCGCGCCAACCCTCACTGTCGCCATCCGGCGCCATCTGCATACCACCCGATAAGCGCAGCGCCCTTTCTATATGTTCCATCAAGGTCTTGCTGTCGTAGGGTTTGGTGAGATATCCAAAAAGGCCGCTTTTAGTGGCGTCCACGGCATCCGGTATCGTGCCATGGGCAGTCAGAATAATCACCGGCAGAGCTGGGTGCGCCGAATGCACCGCCTCGAATAACGCCAAGCCATCCATGCCCTCCATACGCAAGTCGGTAATGATGAGTTGCGGGTGAAAAGTGGCAATACAGGCCAACGCCTTCTCGCCACTGCTGGCCTCTGCAACATCATAGCCAGCGGTCCGCAAGCGTATCGCTAGCAGGCGCAACAGACCCGGATCATCATCCACCAGCAGAATCTTGTTTCGTATGGTCATGCTCATTCTCCAGCAGTACCGTTCTGGCTGCGATCGCGCTCATGAATGTTCCGCTCGATCGCCTTGAGTGCTTCAAGTTGCCTTTCCATGGCCTGTACTTGCCGCCTCATCGCCCGCAGGCGTTTTACCTGCAGTGCCTTGTCATTCAATTGAACTAGCAATACACGCGCCAGGTACCTCAACTCAGGCGCGTCACCCACTAGTGAGCCATTGAGACAAGGGGCCAGCAATGTAGTGATATCTGCCTCCGCAGGTGCCTTCAGCCCCGGATGTGTGTGCAACATTGCCAGCTTAATGCGAGTATCGCTGCATGCGTCAGGTATCAGCGCCTGCGCGAGCTCACTGCGCAAATCTGCGGCCTGCTGCGCCTGCATATACAGCAGGTCTCCATACTCCTGAAACAGATCTGCAGCAGGACAAGCCGCCTCCAGGCCACCAAAGGAGCCACAACTAACATCCTCATCCAGATGCATGTCAACAAGAGACACGGACGATCCGGACAGTAACGGTGCCGGCCCAGGGGCTGACTGACACCCATGCAATATAAATATGGATGCCACCAATAACAGCTTATGGAGAACCGTTTTTCTCATCATGCCTCAGATATGAATTGCTGCAAGGGGAGCACTACCCTCAACGATGCACCTTGACCTGTGTCCCTGACCTCGATACTGCCACCATTAGCGGCAATATATTCGCGCGCTATCGACAACCCCAGACCCGAGCCTTTCACATAACTATCTGTAGGTGTATCGCTTTGATAAAAGGCCTCGAATACCTTGTCCTGTTCAGTCGACGCTATTCCAGGACCGCTATCTGTGACATCCAGCAGGGCTTGCTCGCCGTTATGACGCAGTTGCACATTTATCCGCCCATTGTAGGGTGTGAATTTGACGGCATTGGAAAACAGATTATCAATGACCGTGGTAATCTGGTCTTCGTCGACCATCACATTTATAGACTCCAGATCGGTATCAATGACTTGCGATTTTGCGAGCATCGCGGGTTTATGATTGCTAATCACCTTTTCAATCAGCGGCAATAAATTCACATCACGGGTTGTTAACTGTGGCGTACGCTCCCTGACCATACTGAAGTTCAATAAATCATCTATCAGGCGGTGCAGCTGTAAGGTATTGCCATGCAATATCTGCACAACCTCCTGTTGTTGTACATTGAGCGGACCTATGATGCGGTCATTCAGCAACTCAGCCACCTCCCGTATCGCCGCTAAAGGCGTCTTCAACTCGTGTGAGACATGGTGCAGAAAGCGTGTCTTTTGTCCTTCCAGCTCCACCAGGCGATGCCTTAGCCAATCCAAGCGTCGACCAAGCTCCTGCAAATCTTGTGGTCCGGATACCTGCACGGGTTTATCAAACTCGCCGTCACCCAGTTCCAAAATCGCTTGCTCAACCTGGCGGATCGGACGCGAAATCAGCACTGTGAACACAGCCACTGACAGCAACGTCAAGGGAATCAGTGCTGCAGCAAACCAAAACAGGATTTGTTTTGATCGCGCCGCGCGTTGCTGCATGGCGCGCACCTCTCGGTCTATCATGCGGTAACTACCAGTCAGCACTGTTTGCGCTGTGTCGGTTAATGCGCCAAAGCGTGTTGCCATATCCTCATTTGTTCTATCAGCAGTTTGCGTAGCGCTGACTTCGGAAAATAATGCGTTCTCGTCGGCGATCAGTTGGGTAACAGTGGCACGATGCCAGCCATCCAATGGCAAGCTATACAGATCATTCGCGGTTTGCTGGAATTGCGCATGTGTGTCCTGATAAGCCATATACAAGTTCTCATCAGCCAACACCAGATATTGCTGGGCATTACGCTCCATAGTGGTGAGCTGATCACCTAGCATCTGGCTGCCCTGAATGGCCTGCGCCGCCTGATAGACCGCACTCTGGCTATGCACCGCTAAACGGTCGAGATAAAACACGGTATACACCAGAGACGCGATGAGCGGTAAGGCAACAAAGGCGAAACCGTAGAGTATAAGACGCAGTGTGGATTTCGGTTGACCCAGGCTCATCAAATCTTGGAATGCGGCAGCAACCGTCCTCGTAAATAGCGTAGACAGGTCAAGGCGACCCATCATGCTTTATAGCATCACGTGGAAGTTTTAACTGAGAGGAGCGTCGAATAAGTCCGAGCCAGCATCCGTCACCGGTTCGCGATGGGGTGGCGCCAGACCAAAATGCCGGTAGGCGTTAGCCGTAGCGACACGGCCGCGCGGCGTACGCATGATAAAACCCTTCTGGATGAGATACGGCTCAATAACATCTTCAATGGTGCCTCGTTCTTCGCCAATTGCTGCTGCCAGGCTGTCGACACCCACCGGGCCACCATCGAATTTCTCGATCACGGCCAGTAACAGGCGGCGGTCCATGTGATCAAAACCGTTGACATCAACACTCAGCATATCCAGGGCCTTATCGGCAATCTCAGGGGTAATATCACCGTCGCCTTTGACCTCTGCATAATCGCGTACCCGGCGTAACAGACGATTGGCGATGCGGGGCGTCCCCCGAGAACGGCGTGCAATCTCGTCAGCCCCGCTACTATCGATAGTGACACCAAGAATACCTGCCGAACGTTGTACGATACGGCCCAGTTCCTCTGTGGAATAGAATTCCAGACGCTGCACAATCCCGAAGCGATCACGCAGCGGCGAGGTCAGCAAACCAGCGCGCGTGGTTGCGCCCACCAAGGTAAACGGTGGTAAGTCGAGTTTAATGGAACGTGCCGCAGGACCTTCGCCAATCATGATATCCAGTTGGAAATCCTCCAGTGCCGGATACAGCACTTCCTCGACGACCGGACTAAGGCGATGAATTTCATCGACGAATAATACGTCCCCGGATTCGAGATTAGTCAGCAACGCCGCTAAGTCGCCAGGCCGCTCCAGCACCGGACCTGAGGTGTGACGCAGATTGACTCCCATTTCATGGGCAATAATATGCGAGAGTGTGGTTTTGCCGAGACCGGGCGGACCAAAGATGAGCACATGATCCAATGCCTCGCTGCGTGCACGCGCGGCCGCAATAAAAATCGCCATCTGTTCCCGCACCTTGGTCTGACCCACGTAATCATCCAGCGCGCGCGGCCGAATGGAATTCTCCAACGCTTCCTCGCTATCCAGCTCCCCGGCATCGATGATGCGGCCCTGCTCGCTCATGACAGGCTTGCCTTCAACGCCAGGCGGATAATGTCTTCACTGCTACGGCCCTTGGCATCAACTCTGTTTACCATGCGACTCGCCTCGGGTGGTTTGTAGCCCAGCGAAATCAGGGCATGGACAGCATCCTCTACCGGATCCGCAGCTTTGTTTAAAACCTGCTCTGCAGGTTCCGCCGTTGCCAGATCGCCGGAGATCTTGTCAATACGATCACGCATCTCGATGATCAAGCGCTCAGCCGTCTTGCGGCCCACGCCTGGCAGGCGAATCAGTGATTGCGCATCGCCTTCGCGCACACAGCGACTGAAGGACTGGGCATCCATACCCGACAAGATGGCCAGCGCCATCTTGGCGCCGACGCCGTTGACCTTAAGCAGATTGCGGAACATGGCACGTTCTGATTCGTTAGTGAAGGCATATAGAGTTTGCGCATCTTCCCTTACCAACAGATGCGTCGACAAGGTGACCGTCTCACCGACTGCAGGCAAGGCATAAAAGGTAGACATGGGCGCTTCCATCTCATAACCCACACCGTTCACCTCCAACAGCAGCCGCGGAGGCTGCTTGCTGATCAGCTCGCCACGCAAGCGACCGATCACCTGCGTGCCCTGCCGTTCTGTAATGCCTGCACCAGTTGATTAGTTGCTGTACCGCTATGCGCATGACACAAGGCCACGGCCAGGGCATCTGCGGCATCGGCCTGCAAGTGCTCATTACCCAGGTTCAACAAGCATTGCACCATATGTTGTACTTGCGACTTGTCTGCGCCACCCCTGCCAACAATCGCCTGCTTGATAGAACGTGGACTGTATTCACTGACTATGCATTGTTGGTTAACGGCCGCACAGATTGCAGCGCCACGCGCTTGCCCCAGTTTCAGCGCAGATGCCGCATTTTTGCTGACGAAGACCTGTTCGATTGCAAACTCACCGGGGTTGTGGCGCTCGATCAGGGCACTGACCTCGGCAAAGATAATCCCCAGTTTATCGGCAAGTGTGTCAGCCTTGATACGGATACAACCGCAATCGATATACTGACTATGTCGCCCATCGCTGTCGATGACACCATAACCGGTGATCTGTGAACCTGGGTCAATCCCAAGAATGCGCATCATCGTGGAGAGGCCAGCGACGCGAAACTCAGGGCGTAAGTCAATAACAATAGAGATCGCTTCGCCTTCATCACGACAGTTTACTATCCTGCCTGCGCATAAACCTCTTCCGAAATATCAGCATTGGAATAAACATTCTGTACGTCATCGAGGTCTTCCATCATATCCAGCATACGTAACACCTTCTCCCCATCCTCGCCACTAACTGCGATCTCGTTCTCGGCGCGCATCGTCACCTCGGCATGTTCAGGCGCCAGACCGGCCTGCGTCATTGCATCTTTCACGGTCACAAAATTTTCCTCCGTGGTCAACACCTCGATAGCGCCCTCATCATCAGTCACCACGTCATCGGCACCGGCATCCAGGCCAGCCTCCATGATGGCATCTTCATTAGCCCCGACCGGGTAGCTCAGCACCCCCAGCTTGGTGAACATATAGGCCACCGAGCCAGTGGTACCTAGATTACCGCCACTCTTACTAAAGGCATGCCTGACCTCTGCAACGGTGCGGTTACGATTATCGGTCAGGCAATCCACCATTATCGCAATGCCGCCAGGACCATAACCTTCATAACGGATTTCCTCGTAATTCACGCCTTCCAGTTCGCCGGCACCGCGTTTGATCGCGCGCTCGACAGTGTCCTTAGGCATATTCGCCGACAGACCCTTGTCGACAGCCAGACGGAGACGCGGGTTAGCATTGAGATCCGAACCACCCATACGCGATGCCACCGTGATTTCGCGGATCAAGCGGGTGAATAATTTACCGCGTTTATTATCCTGGGCCTTTTTACGGTGCTGGATATTGGCCCACTTACTATGTCCTGCCATTGATCACTCTCGATTCTATTTCACATTATTTGATCAGTTTACCACCTCAATCACAGGCATTATATGATCTCGGCGTCGCGCCAAGGAATCTCTCATTAATTCCATCCTTAGGTCCGCAAACAGCGCATCCATACGCTACTACCCATAGATGGCTGCGTTGCGCGCCAAATCGCCCACTTTCGCGTTGCGAATCTTAGCAATAGCTTATTCTTGTTTACAGGGACGCAGGTAAGGGGCGTGAGCAGGATGCGATAAGGCTTAGCTGCGATCCGCACCTTGAATTGGGGGATTTTGCATCACAGATCATTCCGCCTAGAACTCATCAGAGGTCCCTTAAGGCTCAAAATCACCCTTTTTCAGAAAGCTGCAAATGGCAGCAGCGACCTGTGTTGAAAACAGCATCCCGGAATGCCCATAGGGCACTGTTAAATGCATACTGACATCCGCAGAACGTGTTTCTGCAAGCGCCACCGTACCATCACTGGGCTGTTGCAGATTACCGAACAGCAAGCCGCCGATTCCCATACGCCGGCTACCGGCGATCATGCCCAACTGACTGTGCCCTTTCCAGCGCGGCACATCACCGAGCAGGCCCTGCTGGATGCTCTTGCCCAGCAGCGGACATAACAACATATTTCGCGACATACCCCTTGCCACTTCACTGCCCTTGATAGGGGTACCCATCATCACCACCCTGCCCGGTTTCTGCACCGGCATGAGGTCGAATAGATGCAGCACAACCAAACCACCCAGGCTGTGTGCGACCAGATGAATAACTTCTACATCAAGACGGTTCAAAAGTTCCTGCAGGCGCTGCGCATTGGCGCGTGGTGACAGCAGCAGGCTGCGATTCTGGAAATAATAACAATCATAGCCCTGCCCTGCGATATACCGGCGCAACAACAGAAACTCCCACGCCGGCATCCAGATACCGGGAACAAAGACCACCGCTTCACGCATACTCGCTCTCTTGTCCCGCATCGGCAGGATCAGGAACCCATTCAAGTATGGCATCGCGGTTAGTATGCGAACTCGCCAACTGCGCAGCTTCTTGTTTGCTCAACCAGCAATAATCCTGGTGCTCGCGCCCATCAAGGAGTACGGCAGTTGGCGCAGGCAACTGCAGGCAAAACACGTGTTCACAGTTTTCGGAGGTGCCCGGCGCGTAACGATGCCGCCACATGGGATAAATCGTAAAGTAATGGGATTGATTACAATCACTCAGATCGGCGGCCTCTAAACCCGTTTCCTCCATGAGTTCACGACACGCCGCTTGCCAGGTCGTCTCACCCCATTCCAGGCTGCCGGTAACGGATTGCCAAAAGTCAGCAGGCTGTTTACGCCGCAGCAGCAGAACCTCAGATTGTACGGTGTGCACAATAACGAGCACCGATTCGGGGCGTTTATGCATGCTGGAGCAGGTGTTTGTCATGGCTGGTCAGTCTGCCTCATGGGTAAGACTGTGATCAACCATAATAATAATTAAATTCAATGCTTCCCAAACGGACGTGAAGAGGCGAGAATTTACCCCATGAAACGACAAAAACGCCATTCTATCGGGTTAGTTCCCGGTTTTTTACTGTTGCTGCTCGCCACTCAGCTTATAAGCTGCGTCACTCAAGAAACCAGGCAGGGGCCAACACCCTTGAGTGAGGCCGAAATCAACATCCAGCTGGCCCTACGACATCTGCGCGACGATGAGGTAGAACAAGCGCTGGCGCGGGTCAATCAGGCTCTCAAGCAGGAGCCTGAGCTGGTGAGCGCTAACAGTCTAGCCGGGCTGTTATATGAAAAAATTGATCGCCCGGATGTGGCCGCCAGTTTCTTCCAGAAGGCCATCATGCTGGCTCCACATGATGCGGCGGTGCGTAACAACTACGGCAAATTGCTGTGCAACCTGGGGCGTCTGCAAGAGGCTGACGCCGAATTCATGCAGGCAGCCCGCAGCCCCGGCAACCGCTCGCCAGAAATTGCCTACACTAATGCGGGCCTGTGTGCGCTACGTGCACCTGATCCTGGGCGTGCCGAAACTAACTTTATCGCTGCATTACAAGCCAATGCGAACATGCCCGTCGCCCGTTATCAACTCGCGCACAGCTATCAACAACAAGGACGGCACATTCAAGCTCAGAACGAACTGCGGCAGTATCTTGCAATTGCCGAGCACACCGCACAGACGCTCTGGCTGGCCATCATTATCGAACGTGGCCTTGGTAATAACGATGCGGTCGAACTGTACAGTCAGCAACTGAAGCTTCAGTTTCCCGACTCTGATGAATACCTATTATTGATGCAAACAGAAGCACAGCCGGTGTATGCCCACAGCGCACCGCCAGCAAACAACGACCTGAGGGCAGCTAGCACAAGCAACATCACAGCCAGTGCCACTGCGCTAATTGACCAACAATCCATCCGTAAGAAACCAAACAAACCCCTACAAAAAAAGGCATGGCTACTGGCACAAGACCCACGGCATTACACCGTTCAATTGATGTCTGGAAGTAATGAAAGCGCAATAAAGCGTTTTTACGAGCAAAATCAGTTACCTCAACAGATCGCCTACTATGCGATCAAGAATAAAGATTCGCTTTGGTACACCATGCTGTATGGAAGTTTTTCGGGATTCAGCAAGGCACGTGAGGCAATCAATCAATTACCAGTGAACTTACGCAACAAACAGCCCTGGGTTCGTAGCTTCGACAGTATCCAGAAAGAAATTCGCGCCAATCAATCGGCGGTCGCCGAATAATCTACTTATGCGTCTTTTTCCTTGCGCCGTATACGCAGATTCAGTTCCTTTAGTTGCGTCTCACTGACATCTGAAGGCGCATTAGTCAGTAGGCAATTGGCCGTCTGGGTCTTAGGAAACGCCATCACATCACGGATCGATTGTGAGCCCGTCAACAACATCACCAGCCGATCGAGACCAAAGGCAATACCACCGTGCGGCGGGCAGCCAAATTCTAGCGCCCTAAGCAGAAAACCAAATTTATCTTCGGCTTCTTCATCGCTGATACCCAACAACTTAAACACCCGTGTCTGCACATCAGAACGGAAAATACGCATCGAGCCACCTCCGACTTCGGTACCGTTGAGTACCATGTCATAGGCGCGCGAATGACACATACCGGGATCGGTCTCCAGCTTGTCCAGATGCTCCTCACTGGGTGAGGTGAAGGGGTGGTGCAGCGATATCCAGCGGTTTGACTTGTCATCCCACTCAAACATCGGAAAGTCCACTACCCATAATGGTCGCCAGCCGTGCTCCACTAGGCCACGATCATGACCCAGCTTGACGCGCAGCGCGCCCAGGGATTCGTTGACGATGGATGTCTTGTCAGCGCCGAAGAACACCAGGTCACCATCTTCGGCCGCGGTGCGTTGCATAATGGTATCCACCACATCGTCGGGCAAGAACTTGAGGATCGGTGATTGCAGGCCTTCGCGGCCCTTCGCGAGTTCATTAACCTTGATATAGGCCAACCCTCGGGCGCCATAGATGCTGACGAATTTGGTGTAATCATCTATTTCCTTACGTGTGAGTTCACCACCTTGTGGCAGCCGCAAGGCTGCGACACGGCCATTGGGGTCATTGGCCGGGCCGGCAAACACCTTGAATTCCACACCCGCCATCACGTCACCGACATCGACCAATTCCAGCGGTATCCGTAAATCGGGTTTATCAGAACCAAAGCGCAACATGGCTTCAGCGTAGCTCATGCGTGGGAACGGTTCCGGCAGCGCCTCACCCAGTACCTTGGCAACCACTTCACGGATCATGTCTTCCATCAACCACATCAACTGGTCCTCGTCCATGAACGAGGTCTCGATATCCAGCTGAGTGAATTCTGGTTGACGGTCAGCGCGCAAATCCTCGTCACGAAAACAGCGCACCACCTGATAGTAACGATCCATACCCGACATCATAAGTAACTGTTTGAACAGCTGCGGTGACTGCGGCAATGCAAAAAATTCACCGTGATGAACTCGGCTTGGAACCAGATAGTCGCGCGCACCTTCGGGGGTAGCACGAGTCAACATCGGCGTTTCGATATCCATAAAGCCGTTGTCATCCAGGTAATTGCGCAGCACCCGGGTTATCTCCGAGCGAATAAGCAGACGCTGTTGCATCTCCGGTTTGCGCAGATCGATATAGCGGTAGCGCAGGCGGATCTCTTCGTTGACATCGTCATCGTCAAGCTGGAAAGGCGGCGTTTCGGCCCTGTTAAGAACCTCCAACTCCAGCCCCAGAACTTCGATCTTGCCAGTCGGCAGATCCGGATTCACTGTACCTTCGGGGCGGGGGCGCACCTTGCCCTTCACACGTAACACATACTCATTACGTACCTGCTCGGCGACCGCGAATACCTCTGGGCGATCCGGGTCGAACACTACCTGCACCAGTCCTTCGCGGTCACGCAGATCGATAAAGATCACCCCGCCGTGATCGCGGCGGCGATTCACCCAGCCGCTCAGTTCGACTTCCTGATCCAAAAGGGTCTCGTCTACAGCCCCGCAATAATGACTACGCATGGTCTTGTCCTGATCACTCGATTTATAAAATATGGGTTTTGCCCAACTTCCAGCTTTAATAGGCTATTTTCAGTGAATTAGCGCAGCTACGGCAAAGGCGGGAATCTTACGGGTTGGGGTCAATAGGCGCAACATCATTGCCGTTGCCGCTGCCGGGTGACACCACCCCCAGCGACATAATCATCTTTAGCCCCTCCTCGACATCCATATCCAGTTCTATGGTGTCGTCTTTGGGGACCACCATGATAAACCCGGAAGTGGGATTGGGTGTGGTAGGCACAAATACCGTAACCACCTCGCGACTGGTTTTATCCTGTAACTCCTGAGGACTGGTAGCGGTCTGGAAACACAGGGTCCAGATACCCGTGCGCGGGTACTGGATCAACAATACCTTGCGGAAAGACTCGCTGCCAGTCGATAGCAGGCCGTGTAACACCTGTTTCACTGCGGAATAGATACTCCTAACCAGCGGGATTCTTGCCAGCAAGGACTCCCAGGCGCCGACCAGTTGCCGGCCCAGAATATTGGCGGCCAGGATCCCGGTAACAAACAGCACGATGAGTGAGAGCAGCAGGCCCAGGCCAGGAATATGGAAGCCCAACAAGGCGTCCGGGCGCCAGGCAGGCGGCAACAATAGCAAGCTGCGATCCATCAAATCGACCAACAGTTTGATGACAAACACCGTTATTCCCAGAGGTACCCACACCAACAACCCCGCGATCAGATAACGGCGCATTTCAAATCCCGCCCATAGGACTGTGCCCTAATCGGTGACTAGCTGGCACTGGAGGATTTCTTAGCGGAACTTGGTGATGAGTTCGTTGGCGAGGCAGTCTTGTCCTGGCTGGAGGAAGGGGCACCCGCGTCTTTCTCGGCCAGATTGCGCTTCTTACCACCGCTTTTAAAGTCGGTTTCATACCAACCCTTACCACTAAGTCTAAAGCCCGCCGCCGAGATCAGCTTCCTGAGCTCGGGCTTTTCGCAGGCAGGACAATCCCTTAGCGGCATATCACTCATCTTCTGTATGACCTCATGAACAGAGCCACAGGCATCACATTCATATTCGTAGATGGGCATCAACTCAACTCCTAAACTTGGCCAAGACGTCGGATTATATTGGGGCAATACGCTGTATACCAACCCCGACAGGGCACTACACCATAAAAAAAGCGGCCCACAGGGCCGCTTTCCTTCCCCCTCACACCTTTCGGTGCGCTTAATCTTCGAGCTCGAGCTGGTCTAGCGGGGCGGCTACGTCGACGAACGCATTCCAGCGGGCCTCAACCACGGTCTGATTATCCACCAGGGCAGCAAAGAAATCGTTCTGGTTGATAGTCGCATCACCGAAGCCCTCATAGTTGGTATTGCTATCCGCTGTGAGCGCGACATCCAGAATAGTGAGCGTTAGGGTACTGCCCGACAAATTGATATTGCTGACAGGTCCCCGCAACTCAACCCGGCCTGATATATCCTCACGACGGACCTCGGTGGCTATGAAGTCTGGGCCATCAATGAACCCATTCACTTGAAGCTCATCTCCATCCGCAATATCAGCGAACGTGAATGGATCGATATCAGCGCTGCTGTTGTCCTCCAGTTCCGCATCCAGTGCGAACTTAACCGGGATGCCCAACAGGGTCAGCGTACGATCAGTCGCATTAATGCTGCCTGGATCGACAGTGGCCTGGATGCGGAATTCGTTGTCCTCAAATTCGATCTCGTCGGCAACCAGCACATCATTGACAAATACACCCTCGACTTCGAGCCGCGCGCCCTCTGCAATATTAGCCACCGAGCCGCCTTCAAACTGGGTCGAATTGGTAATAGACACAGGCACGTTATCAATTTCGAAACCGCCCGGCAATCCGGCATCAGAGGTCACGATACCTTCAATTTCCACTTCATCGTCTTCAACGGCATCGAGCCCTGCCTCGGCCTCAACCTTTGATGCCAAAAGAGTCTGGGTTGTAGGATTGTAATCCGCCTTCAGGCCCTTGACCTCAACCAACAGGTCATCGGTTGGCACACCACCAGGCAAGTTATCCAGTGTCGCCACACTATAATCCACCGTCAAACCATCTATTGTGAACTCGGTACCGCCGGAATTGCGCACCACCCCAACGACCTTGTAGTCGTCAACTTGTGTAGGATCCTTTATCTCAATGTAGGTCGCCACGATATGGTCGTTGTTGTCACGCAATCCACTGACCTCCAGCACATCGCCAACCTGAACCGTACTCATATCAAACGCAACGCTGTTATTGGATCCGGGAGACGTCCCATCGTCTAGCACGGTCATGCCATTCACTTGCACCATTTGCCCCATCACGACCAGCTCGCCGGTGGTTGCATTAAATTCAACATCAACCGGCCCTTTAACCGTTTCGTCGTATTCGACCGTATCGGCAGTCAGGCTATCGGAATCACCCGCGATACGCACCACCTGGCCCACCTTCAAATCGGTTTGTGCCGCAGTTTGACCATCAATGGTAAACGTTGCAGCATTTGTATCGAATCGAGTGCCGTTTAGTATGACGCTACCAAAACCTGTAATTGGGCCATCGCTGACGATGCCGCTGCCACTGATATCCGCCAACGGACCACTACTACCGCCGCAGGAGGCAAGTATCATCACCACCATAAAAGCATAAACACTATTCAAAAACCGGTTCATTATCATTTCTCCGTCTGGCTGCCGTCCGCTGCGTCACTCCCGGCGGGTTCGACAAACTCTTCAAATTCATAAATACCGACACCCAGTCTTGCTCTGGATACCCCTTGCAAATTCTCTTCACTGCCCCGATCACGTTCGGCCAGCCATTGATCGATTTCTTCGAGTGTGCGCTGGCCAAGTTTTGCACTCAACTGACGGAACTCACCGATGTACTCCACCGGCACATTGCGGAACTGGGCGCTACGCTGGAAGCGCTTCTCATCGGCAGCGCAATTCATATTGTGTCCGATGGTATCAATCAGATCGGCAGTATGAGCACCAAGGAATTGCACAACTTCTGACCCGCCAGTACTGGGAATATAACCATGGGCCATCAATTTGAGCCGGCTGTCTTCAGCAAGTTCAATTGCACCAACGCGTTGTAATTCATCTGCAACAGCGCGTGGCGGCATATCACCGCTGTACTTTTTGACAAGCTCAGAAAAACTTCCTTTGCCTTCAAATGGCAGCGGCATCGGGTCGCCGACATCATTATGGTAGGCCGGATCACGGAACCATGCCGTGGCGATACGTGCGGCGCGGTTATGCCGCTCGTCCAAACCGGTCGATTCCAGCGGCGGCAAACTTTTAACCCTCGAAACTTCCTTGCGATTCAAACCTGTCAACACAGATACCCGCGAAACTGACTGCTTGCGTCCATCAACGTGGAACTCATTGTCTGCCACATCAACATAAACACGTTTTAGTATTTCGGCAAAAGCGCCATAGGACATGCCATGTTGCAACATGATTTTCACCAACGGCCTTAGCAGCCGTGCAATTGCCTCAGTAATGACTTTTGAATGAACCTGCATATCAACACAATCCTTTGATCTACATCCCGGAGGACATTATACGTCTGCCCTCCGGGAATATCCTGTCATTAACAACAATCAGATCAGCACACTAGTCATCACTGCCATCTTCACTTTCGATTTCGAGCTCAGTGGCCGGACCCGTGACATCCACGAAGGGATCCCACTTCACTTTTACTATCATGCCTTCAGCCAGGTACCCGAAAAAGTCTCCCGCTAGAACACTTTCAACCTCATCGATTTCATACTCGGTCCCAGCGTCGACGGAAACCGTAATACCCAGCAAAGTCACTGTCATGTTGTTTACATCAAATGCGTCCACCGGGCCTTGCAAAGTTGCACTGGTATCAGCTTCATCGCGCTCCAGTCGTGTAGCGATAACAACATCGCCTTCGACATAGCCCTTCACCTCAACCCGGTCACCTTCAGCAAGATCAGAGATATCGAACATTCTCTCTTCATCGCGATCATCACGCACCCGTGTTTGATCATTGATCGCTACTGTGATTCCGAGCAAGGTGATCGTTCCATTATCAGCATCAATCGCCTCAATATCTGCCTCAATCTTGACGTCATTGTCGAACTTGAATTCCACTTCATCGGCTTGCAGAACGCCATTGTCATCCAGATAACCTTCAACCTCGAGCTTGACACCTGGCTGGATATCATCTGCCACGCCACCCTCAAAGCGGGTGTTGTCATCTGTGCTGACAGGAATACCATTGATTTCAAACTCAGTGGCCGAGGTAACCACCGTCACATAACCCTCGATTTCTATCTCGCTACCCTCATCAGCATCTTCATGAACGGCATGTTTTTGCTGTACCTTGGTGGCTACAAGATAAGGTGGAGGATTACTATAATCATTGCTATCACCCTTCACTGAGACCAACATGCCATCACTTAACACGCCGTCGGTAATGTTGGTCAGATTTGCCGCGCTATAGTTTACTGTCAAACCGGAGATCTTGAATTCGAATAACGAGGTATCCAGATCGCTGATGGATCCAATTACTTTGTACTTCGGCAGCGCGTCTTCCAGCTCAATGAAACTGGCTACGATTTCTCCGGCATCATTTCGCAAACCACTTACTTCGACCAGGGTGCCCTCCATAAGGCTGAGAAAATCAGTCTCATGAAAAACCGTCATTTCATCAGTGAGTACCGTTTGACCAAGAACGACCAAAGTATCTGTTGATGGATCAATGGATTCGATGGGTCCCTTTACCGTTTCTTCAACCTCGATTTCATCGGCAACACCCTCAGCGTGGTCACCCATCACCGTCACGATCATGCCGACTTCAAGTGCCGATTCATCAACTTCTACGTCATCCGCAATGACCTTGGCGTTTGACGTATCGAAACGCATGCCATTGACATAGACACTGCCAAAACCCGTAATGGCACCAACGCTGACATCATTTGGATTAGTAGCAGCTGTCGTACTTCCACCACCACCACAACCAGCAAGGAACAGAGGCGCAGCGATTGCAAATCCGGCCAAAATAGTGAGACTGATCATCACAAATTGCCGCAGATAGAACATACTGCTATGGACGAGATTTTTCATGAGGTTACTCCCATAATCTTATTCAGGGTTAAGACCGAATCCTTGTCAGGGGCCTGGCATCAACACACACCAGAATGATATTGGGAAAATATTCCCAATCTACATGTTTGTCAATATCTTTTTATGAGAACCAGTACCAATTCCAGAATACTTCTACAGCCATCAAGGCCCTCCAAGCAGGCTTGATAGATCACAGAACGGTGAATTAATTCAACAATTACAGAAGGTTAAGTGGACTATATGACAGCAAAGCACTCAGGGCGCAGCATATTAATCACCGGTTGTTCCAGCGGCATTGGCCTTTGTGTGGCTAGCGGCCTGAAACAACGCGGCTACCGTGTGTTTGCCACAGCCAGGAGACAGACCGACGTCGAACGACTGACAACAGCGGGGCTCGAATCCCTGCAATTGGATCTTGATGATAGCGCCTCAATCGCCACCGCTGTCGACAAGGTCTTGGAACGTACCGGGGGCAAACTGGATGCCTTGTTCAACAACGGCGCCTATGGTCAGCCAGGTGCGATTGAAGATTTAAGTCGCGAGGTGCTACGCGCACAACTCGAAACTAATCTACTGGGCTGGCTTGAATTGACTAACCTGATCATTCCGGTGATGCGCAAACAAGGCCATGGACGCATCATCCAGAACAGCTCAGTGCTGGGGTTTGCAGCACTCCCTTTTCGCGGCGCCTACAATACCAGCAAATATGCCCTCGAGGGCATGACCGACACCCTGCGCCTGGAACTACGCGGCAGCGGCATCCACGTCTCTTTGGTAGAACCTGGGCCGATCGAAAGCCGCTTCAGGGCTAACGCCCATACCGCGATGCAAAAAAACATCGATATCGAAAACAGCGTTTACCACCATCGTTACAAGGCCACGATAGAACGCCTCAGCAAGGAGGGACCGGCAGTCCCCTTTACGCTGCCGCCGCACGCAGTGCTTAAACGCGTGATTCATGCCCTGGAGAGCCGCAGTCCAAAGCCTCGTTACTATGTAACCTTTCCGACCTATTTGTTTGGTTACCTGAAACGTGCCATATCAACACGCATGCTGGACACAATTCTCATGAAGCTCGCGGGATCCTGAGTCCAGGCAAACACATCGGCAACCCAAAGAAGCTTGGATGAACTCATGACTGCCGGCCAGGTGCTCGAAATCAATCGGGACTTGCTAGCACCGCTGCAGACTTAATGGGCACTGGAATTGTGAGAATCTTTATATACTAAAGAACATGGCCTTGGCGTCGAAAACTCAGGACCCGCGCTCAACAGGAAGCCCTGCGAGTTGCCATTCAGGATAACCGTCTTCAAGACGTCGCGCCTTGAAACCATACTCGCGCAGACGGCTGACTGCATCATAGGCCAACACGCAGTACGGTCCGCGGCAATAGGCAACCACTTGTTCATTGAGCTGAAAGTGATTCAAATGTGCTTCCAGCTCCGCGAGAGGAATATTGATGGCGCCAGGCAAATGCCCCGCCGCAAATTCCTCGGCGGGCCGTACATCCAGAACCGTCACCGTGCCATTACGAGCACGTTCCAGCAGCTCAGTTGCTGGCACGGGTTCCAGTGAATCCTTTTCTCTCAGGTACTGTGCAACCAGGCGGTCTACGTCTGCCAGACGTTGTTCAGCAACACGCCGCAGACTATCCAGCAAAGCGATAACATCGTCACCCGCCAGTCGATAAAGCACCTGTTGGCCTTGCTTGCGACCGATAACCAGACCAGCCTGCTTCAGGTGCTGCAAGTGCTGGGATGTGTTGGCAACGGACAAACTCGACACCTGCGCTAGGGCTTCCACTCCCCGCTCTCCCTGGGCCAGGAACTCCAGCAATTCCAGACGGTTAGCATTCCCCAACGCCTTGCCGACACGTGCAAACTGGGAGAACAGCTCCTGTTTGAAGTTACCACTGGACATGATCTAATACCTCATCTTAATTATATTCAATAAATCAATTGAATAATTTATATATACAGTTTAGCCTTATAAGTCACTATTACAAGCCCCACAGCTCGAGTATCAGCACATGGCAATAAGCGACACCATCAACAACTATGAAATGATCATCCGGCTCGGCGCCTTCTTTGGCGTGTTTGCCATTATGGCAACATGGGAAATACTGTCTCCACGCCGTGCGCTGACACAATCAAAACCGGCACGCTGGCTGAACAACCTCAGCCTGGTTGCGCTGGATACCCTCCTGGTGCGTATGCTACTTCCGGCGACCGCTGTGAGCATCGCGCTGCATTCACAACTCCAGGACTGGGGACTGTTGAATATTATCGAGCTACCGTTTTGGCTGGGTGTAGTCATAGCCATCATCGTCATGGATTTCGCCATCTACCTGCAGCATGTGATGTTTCATGCTCTGCCCATGCTATGGCGTCTGCATCGCGTTCACCATGCGGACCTGGATTTCGACCTCACCACTGGCAGCCGTTTTCACCCCATCGAAATCCTGTTATCGATGCTGATTAAATTTACGGTCATTATTTTGCTCGGCCCACCAGTAGTTGCCGTGTTGTTATTTGAAATACTCCTCAACGGTATGTCGATGTTCAATCATAGTAACGTGCGTCTAGTACATCACTCCATCGAAGATGACGAAACCAACAGCAATTTCGGCTTCAACCTGTCATGGTGTGACAAACTGTTTGCCACCTACCATCAACAGCCCCGCGCCGGCCATGAGAACATGACCATAGGCATTCGCGGATTCCGCGACAGCAGGCACTGCATCAACCTGGCGGGCTTGCTGTCATTGCCCTTTATCGGCAAAGTGACGGGTTATGCGATAAACCGTCGCCAATGGGATGAGGATGATGGAAAAACAGCCGGCAAATAGAAACAAAATTCTGCGTATCAGTCTACTTGTCCTACTGGCTATTGGTATCACCTTAGCAATTACCTACCGGGATCTATTTAATGAAGAGGCCCTGACTCAATGGGTTAACAATGCTGGTGCGGCGGCACCCGTTTTGTTCATCATAATTTATGCGCTGGCGGCCGTGTTGTTCCTGCCCGGTTCGTTGTTAACGCTTGCTGGTGGCGCACTGTTCGGCCCAGTATGGGGTACATTGTATAACCTCACTGGCGCAACCATCGGTGCCACATTATCCTTTCTGGTATCGCGTTATCTCGCCGCCGACTGGGTGACCCAGAAAACCGGCGGGCGTTTAAAGCAATTGATCGATGGCGTTGAGAACGAGGGTTGGCGCTTCGTTGCGTTTACGCGTCTGGTGCCCGTGTTCCCCTTCAATCTGTTGAACTATGCCCTGGGGCTGACACGCATACCTTTGTTGCATTACGTCCTCGCAACCTTTATCTGCATGTTCCCCGGCGGCCTGGCATACACCTATCTTGGTTATGTCGGCCGCGAAGCCCTAAGTGGTGATGAAGCCGTGATTCAAAAAATACTTCTGGCGCTGGCGTTGTTGGCAGTCGCAATCTTCCTGCCCAGATTTATTAAGCGCTTGCGCCAACCATCCATCCCATTGTTAACAGTCGATGAACTTCGACAACGCTTGGCCGATGGCACTGAGACACTAGTACTGGACATGCGCTCAGCGGATGAATTCAGCGGCGAATTGGGGCACATCAAGGACGCCATGAATATCCCGGTTGAATCGCTACGCAAACAACTTCAGCAACTGGATGCCTTCCGCAACCAGCCGATAGCCATCATCTGTCATACGGATCGCAGGTCCAAGCATGCTGCGCAACTCCTGGCCGGAGCCGGTTTCACACGTCTTGCGATCGTCACTGGCGGCATGGTGAAATGGCACCAGCACGATTTTCCAGTAGAAGCCTAAGCTATCAACAACACATGCAGGCGGCGTGGTCCGTGCGCACCCAGTTGAATGGTCTGCTCGACATCGGCAGTACGTGAGGGGCCGGTAATAAAATTCACCGTCCGCGGCATATCGATGCCCTGTTGTTGCAGCAATGACCAGACATCTTCCATGTGAGTTACGATTTGAGACGCCCGCACCACCACCACGTGATCGTCGGGGAGAAAATTCAAAGAAGTTGGGCTTTCACGACTTGATAACAGCACTACACTGCCAGTCTCGGCAACAGCGGCAAAACAGGGCGTAACACTTATATTGTGTTCACCATGTGTCGGCCCAAACTCAAGCTCCAGCCCATCAGGCCATGACAGGTTACTAAGAACAGGTGCTATAACAATACCTGACCCTGCATTATGCACCTCAATATATTTCGTAATCGCCGCGGGCACAGCGTTGATACTGGATAGCTGCTCAACTGTGGCACCCGCGTGTTGCAGCTTGTGGATAAATCGCACAGCGGGCTTGTCTAAGATCATTGGCAAGGTATGTCGCCGCGCATTATTGAGTCTTTGCGTGGCTGACTGCAGCTGTTCTAACGGCAACTTATCCCGGCCCAGTGAGCGGCGCAACTGCCGAAGAATGCTCGCCCGTGCATCACCCATCAGCGTTGCTCTCCGTTACGTCGTCGCCACGCAGAAACAAATGTTTCCCCCTGGGGCGCCGGCAAATCACGGCTCTCAGTCCAACCTCGTGCAAACGGCATAGCACGGAAATACCCCTTACCACAGCTCATTCCGGCAAGTACCCGGATCTTGATATCAGCAAGAAAGCGATACAAGCGTGGATGTTTGGCAAACCAGGCCCATAGCCGCAACGCCCAGCGTTCGTGGCGCGGACCCAGACCGGTCTCGAATTGCTGTCGCCGCAGGCCGCGCAACATCTCAGGCAACGGAATACCCATCGGGCAAACCTGTTGGCAACGACCATTGAGAGTGCAGGCATTCGGCAGATCACCACTTGTCTTTACACCCAGCATCAGCGGCGTGAGCACCGCCCCCATCGGACCAGGATAAACCCAGCCGTAGGCATGCCCGCCCACGGCACTGTATACGGGGCAATGGTTTAGACAGGCTCCACAGCGGATGCAGTGCAACATATCGCGGAATTCATTACCCAACATGTCGCTGCGCCCGTTATCAAGCAGCACCACATGGTATTCCTCTGGTCCGTCAAGATCGCCATCACGCCTGGGGCCGGTACTAAAGGTGGTATAGCTGGTAATTTCCTGCCCGGTGGCGCTACGCGCCAACAGACGCAGTAGAGTGCTCGCATCATTTAGCGTAGGCACAAGCTTGTCGATCGCCGCAATCACAATATGCACCCTGGGAATCGAGCAGGAGAGATCACCATTGCCCTCATTGGTAACGATGATGTTAGAGCCGGTTTCAGCAATCAAAAAATTGGCGCCGGTAATCCCTACATCCGCTGTCAGAAACTGGTCGCGCAGCACCTGTCGCGCCTCATTGACAATTGCCGGAATCTCGGTCTGCCGTTCGGCATAACCCAGAGCAGCATGATGCGTATGGAATAAATCAGTGATCTGTTCTTTGGTCTTGTGTACCGCAGGCGCAATGATATGACTGGGCGCCTCCCTGGCGAGTTGAATAATGTATTCACCAAGGTCGGTTTCGATCACTTCAAATCCAGCTGCTTGCAGGGCGTCGTTTACCGCAATCTCCTCGCCCACCATGGATTTACCCTTGGCAATACGTCTGGCATTGGTGCCCAGGCAAATATTGACAATTGCCTTGCAGGCGTCTTCCGGTGTACGCGCCCAATGCACATGCCCGCCACGTTGCTCAACCTGTTGCTCGTAGTGCTCAAGATAGACATCCAGATACTCAAGGCTATGCTCCTTGATCGCCCTGGCATCTGCCTGTAATTTCTCAAATTCAGGTAGCGCGTTTACTGCCGCTGCACGTTTGTCGACAAAACCGCCCCTGGCTTTGGCTAGCGCGCGCTGCAAAGTTTCATCATGCAATGCCACCCTGGTATTGTGTTTGAATAGGTGGGTGCTGCTGTCCACTATGACACCGGATCTTCACTTGTCGGCCCGCTGCTCACTGGGACGCCGATTGGGGGCACGGTTGTCATGCCCGCCAACACTTCAGCTATGTGATATACCTTGATGGGCTGTTGCAGCCGAGAAAGACGGCCGGCAATATTTAATAGACAGCCCATATCACCGGCGAACAGCGTATCGGCACCGCTGTCCATAATGTTTTTTGCCTTGTCAGATACCAGGCGCGTCGACAGCTCTGGATATTTCACACAAAAGGTACCGCCGAAACCACAACAGACTTCGGTATCCTGCATCTCGACCAATACCAATCCTTCAATGTTGGCGAGAAGATTGCGGGGCTGCTGCTTGATACCCAACTCACGCAACCCTGAACAGCTGTCATGATATGCTGCCTTACCTGCATAGTATGCAGTCAGTTGCTTAATGCCCAATACGTCAGTCATGAAACTGATCAGCTCATAACTCTTGCCTGCAAAATCCTGTGCTCTGGCCTGCCACTGCGGATCACCTGCAAACAGTTTCGGATAATGCAGCTTGAGCATGCCTGCGCAGGACCCGGATGGTGCCACGACATAATCGTAATTTTCGAAGATACTAATAACATGTTGCGCTATGGCGCGCGCATCGGCTTGATCACCGTTGTTATAGGCAGGCTGACCGCAACAGGTTTGCGATACGGGCACATCGACTTCACAGCCCGCATCCTGCAACAACTTTGCGGTTGCAAAACCCACATTGGGGCGAAACAGATCAACCAGGCAGGTCGCAAACAAACCGACCTTCGGACCGCGGTGAGATACAGCAGAATCCATAGCCACAAGTCTAATACAAGCCGGCAAGAAAGTATGGCGAAAATAGCAGCTACGTTGTAACGTGCAAGCGTCCCCGGTACATACCCATCTGGCAGGTGAATTCATGCACGCCAGGCTGTTCGAATTTCACCGGGATATCGATAGTTCCATTTACAGGCGGTGAGACGGCGATATCCAAATCAGGAATCAGCACTTGTTCGGCACAAGACGACGGATCAGCACGGTGAATTCGCAACGTCACGAGCCGCCCAACCGGCAGCTCAATATCGGTGGGCGTGAACACACCGTCCTGCATGCGTACATCCACTAACGCGCTCGCAACGCGTTGCGTCGCTACGTTGCGTGCAAACCAGAACCACCACACGATTAACGCAATCAGCAGCAATCCACCCAGGTTAATAATCCAGGGCATGTTAAAACGTTTTGCCGAGCTTGAGGCCACGCAAACGATTGGCATTGGTTACAACCGTCACTGAGGAAAGCGCCATTGCCGCACCGGCGATCATGGGATTAAGCAATACTCCAAACATGGGGTAGAGAATACCAGCTGCCACCGGAATACCGAGCGTATTGTAAATAAAAGCGCCGAACAGATTTTGATGAATATTTCTCACGGTGGCACGTGATACAGCGATAGCATCAACAACACCTTGCAATGAACCGCGCATCAAGGTCACATCGGCACTTTCGATTGCAACATCGGTACCCGTGCCGATGGCAAAACCGACATCGGCACGCGCCAACGCCGGTGCATCATTGATACCATCGCCTACCATGGCAACGATGTCACCTCGTTGCTGAAGAGTGGCCACCTGGTCGACCTTATTTGCGGGTAATACCTCGGCAATCACTTCGTCGACCCCAACCTTGGCAGCAACCGCTTCAGCGGCTTTGCGCACATCTCCAGTCAGCATAATGACCCTTAGCCCCAGGCTTTTAAGTTGTTGGATCGCCTGCGTAGAATCCGCTTTAATGGTGTCGGCCACACCGATCACACCGGCCAATTTGTCATCCAACGCGAGATACATGACCGTTTGTCCATCAACCGCCATAGTATTGGCTTTATCCGTCGACTCATCGATGACGATGTTACGGCTGCGCATGAGCCGTCCATTACCAAACAACACTTCGCGCCCGGCGACGCGACCCTCAATACCATGACCCGCAATCGCCTTGAATCCTGCGACCTTTTCCAAAGACAACGCCCGTGCGTTCGCGGCTTCAATAATTGCATGCGCCAGTGGATGTTCGGAGCCCGCCTCAAGGCTTGCCGCCAGCTGCAGCAACTGATCACGATCTATATCTGTTACTGGAAAAACACCGGTGACTGCCGGTTTGCCCTCAGTGATGGTGCCGGTCTTATCCAGCACAATTGCGGTTAATTCACGTGATTGCTGCAAGGCCTCACCATTGCGTATCAGGATTCCGTGCTGGGCTGCCTTACCCACACCCACCATGATCGAAATCGGTGTTGCCAGGCCCAGAGCACAAGGACATGCGATCACCAACACACTCATGGCGGTGACCAGCATAAAACTGGCCTTGGGATCAGGGCCAATGTTGTACCAGACCAATAAGGTAATGACCGCAACAATCAACACCACCGGCACAAATACTGCCGTCACCTTGTCGGCAAGCCGGCCAATGGCGGGTTTGGCGCCCTGCGCCTTGCGCACCATTTCAATAATATGTGCCAACGCAGTATCGCGGCCGATATGCGTGGCACGGAACAAAAATGTGCCACTGACATTCAAGGATCCACCCGTCACGCGATCTCCGATTTGCTTCTCGACTGGAATGGGTTCTCCCGTCAGCATGGATTCATCGACAGCCGACACACCATCGATGAGTTCACCATCCACAGCGATACGCTCACCGGGGCGCACACGCAAACTGTCACCCAAACCGACCCCGGCGATCGGAATATCAATCTCCTTGCCCTCACGCACCACACGCGCAGTCTTGGGTTGCAGGCCAATGAGTTTCTTCACGGCTTCGGATGTGCGTCGGCGCGCTCGCGCCTCAAGAGCGGAGCCGATATTAACCAACGCAATGATAATGACCGCTGCTTCATAATAGGCGTGTTGCGCCTGTTCCGGGACCAGGCCCGGCCACAGGCTCACCACCAAGGAATACAGCCACGCTGCGCCGGTACCCAGGGCAACCAGGGTATCCATGGTGGCGTTATGCACCTTGAAGGCCTTCCAAGCGCCGACAAAAAAATGCCCGCCCGAATAAGCCATAACCCCGGCCGTTATGATACCAACCAGAATCCAGAAGAATTGCCCGCTGCCCTGAATCGAAGGAAACCAGCCCACCATACTGCCAACCATCAACGGCAAACCAACAATCGCGGCCACCAGGGCACGCCTCACCAATACGCGGTAGTGTTCGGCTTCAGCGCTTCGTCTGTCGCCCTCCTCATCGCCATCATCGTCCATCTCGGCAGCTTTGTAACCGGCATCTTCAACCGCCTTTAACAACGCCCCGGCATTGACATCGCCTTCCACAGTAGCCGTATGATCAGCGAAATTCACGGTCACTGCATTCACGCCGGGCGTATTTTTGAGCGCATTCTCAACACTGCTGACACAGCCTGCGCAGCGCATACCGTCAATTGACAAACGTATTGTTTTTTTTGCTGATGACATAACTACCCAAAAGCCTCTTCAGTGAAAATCAACCGGTTGACTTGAATAGATCTTATACCCATCACATACGGGCAACCTGATTCTAACAAGGAAGGATCTGCCCATGATCCGGGCAAACAGGAATACCGCCCATGCGCCCGTCAGATACGCATCAATAGGCACAAGGTAGAAACCATGCACACAGAATCTTGAAATCGGCTTACCGTTTACTATCAAGCAATCTCCATGCCGCCCGTGACCAACGACATGCTTCACATGAACACTTCCGCTTGTCATGCTCATAACGTGAGACTAGGCCATCGACATAACAAAAGGCAAACTCCAGGGAGTTCTTTAGCACCTCTAGCGATTTCTGATCAAAGGCAACACATCCGTCATTACTGCACAACCATTGACATTCAAGCTCTGAGTCACATTGCCGACAGCAAATATCCTCTTGATCATAATTACCACTATGCGTGCACTCCGGCAGGTCAATTTCGTTCTGCATAAGCAAACGAGGATAATCCAGGGCCTCGATAATTTTTTGCCTCTCAGCATTATTGTCCATATCACCACTCCTGTAACTACAATACCTGCCAACTACTCTAATCCACACCGACGGCTAACCAGTGTACCGCCACTATAGATGTATACTTCAATGCAAAAGATTGTGCTTACAATGAGCTTAGATGGCGGCGAGCACTTTTTAATGACATGGATCAATACCGGATATCAAGAGTGGCTATTCGGCACAGCTTTTCCCATCTCCTCCGTTTCAGCCTGCATTTCGAATTTAGGCACTGTCGACCAACCCGGTTTCTGAGCGTCGCATTCATCATCGCTAAAACCGGTGCAATGGCTGTTCAACGTTACCTAGGCGGCGGCCCTGGCGCCACCCTTGGTAAACACAAAGTTCTGGTTGTCTACGTCTACAGAGATACCCTCTCCTGGACCGAACGTGCCAGAAAGAATTTCCTGCGCCAGCGGGTTTTCGATCTCCTGCTGAATGGCCCGTTTCAAGGGGCGCGCGCCATACACCGGATCGAAACCGGCCTCGCCAAGCTTATCCAGTGCAGCCTCTGTGAAGCTGATCGCCATATCGCGATCGGCCAGTCTCGCCCGCAGGTAACCGAGCTGTATATCGGCGATGGCACGAATCTGTTCTCTACCTAGTGGATGGAAGACCACAGTCTCATCAACGCGATTTATGAACTCGGGGCGAAAATGCTGACCTACAACCTCCATCACGGCAGCCTTCATGCGGACGTAGTTTTCCTCACCAGCTAGCTCCTGGATTTGCTGACTGCCAAGGTTGGATGTCATCACGATCACAGTATTGCGGAAATCCACGGTACGTCCGTGGCCATCCGTGAGACGACCATCATCCAGCACCTGTAACAATACGTTAAACACATCCGCGTGTGCCTTTTCGACTTCATCCATTAAAATGACGGAATACGGTTTGCGACGTACCGCCTCGGTAAGATAACCACCTTCTTCATAACCCACATAGCCGGGTGGCGCACCGATCAGGCGCGCAACGGAATGTTTTTCCATGAATTCGGACATGTCGATCCGCACCATGGCCTCTTCGGTGTCGAACAGGAACGATGCCAACGCTTTGGTCAATTCGGTCTTGCCCACACCGGTCGGCCCCAGGAACAGGAAGGAACCGTTTGGCCGGTTCGGATCAGACAGGCCAGCCCGCGAGCGGCGAATCGCGTCGGAGACTGCCTTGACCGCTTCAGTCTGACCAATCACACGCTTGCGCAACTCATCTTCCATGCGCAGCAGTTTCTCCTTCTCGCCTTCCAGCATCTTGGAGACCGGAATACCTGTCCACTTTGATACGACTTCGGCGATTTCTTCTTCAGTTACCTTGTTACGTAACAGCGTGGTCTCGTGTTGTTCGGCATCGGCCGCGCCCTGCAGTTGCTTTTCAAGCTCGGGGATACGCCCGTATTGCAGCTCAGACATACGTGCCAGGTCGCCAGCGCGATGTGCAGTTTCCAGTTCATGTCGGGCACGTTCCAGTTCCTCTTTTATATGCGTAGCGCCCTGCACGGCCGCCTTTTCGGATTTCCAGATTTCCTCCAGATCCGAATACTCCTTCTCTAACCGGGAAATTTCCTCCTCAAGATTAGCGAGGCGCTTCCTGGAGGCCTCATCAGTATCTTTTTTCACCGCCTCACGCTCTATTTTGAGTTGAATCAGGCGGCGATCGAGTTTATCCATTTGCTCCGGTTTGGAATCGATCTCCATACGGATGCGCGAAGCGGCCTCGTCCATTAAATCAATGGCTTTATCCGGCAACTGCCGATCGGTAATGTAGCGATGCGAGAGCGTAGTCGCTGCAACCAGCCCCGGATCAGTGATCTCGACGCCGTGATGCACCTCATAGCGCTCACTCAAGCCACGCAGGATTGCGATGGTGTCTTCAACTGTCGGCTCATTAACCAATACTTTCTGAAAACGCCGCTCCAGTGCCGCATCTTTTTCGATGTATTGCCGATATTCATCCAGCGTGGTTGCGCCGATACAATGCAGTTCACCACGCGCCAGCGCCGGCTTGAGCATGTTACCCGCATCCATTGCTCCTTCAGCCTTGCCTGCACCGACCATGGTGTGCAACTCGTCAATAAATAAAATAATCTGCCCTTCCTGTTTGGAAAGATCATTGAGCACGGCTTTCAGGCGCTCCTCGAATTCACCACGGAATTTGGCGCCGGCAATCAGGGCACCCATATCCAACGACAACAGGCGCTTGTGTTTGATGCCCTCGGGTACTTCGCCATTGACGATGCGTTGCGCCAGGCCTTCGGCGATAGCAGTTTTGCCGACGCCGGGTTCACCGATCAATACCGGATTGTTCTTGGTGCGACGTTGCAACACCTGTATCGCACGACGGATTTCATCATCCCGGCCGATCACGGGATCGAGTTTACCCTGCTCGGCGCGCTCGGTCAGATCAATGGTGTATTTCTCCAACGCCTGCCGTTGTTCTTCTGCATTGGGATCATCCACGCGCTCTCCACCGCGCATGGTTTCTATAGCCTGCTCAAGGGCACCTTTACTGGCCCCCGCATTACGCAGCAGCTCTCCCAGCGCGCCTTTATCCTCCAGCGCCGCCAACACAAACAACTCAGAAGAAATGTATTGATCATTGCGCTGCTGCGCGAGTTTGTCAGTAACATTGAGCAGGCGACCCAGATCATTGGAAACATGCACCTCGCCCGGCGTACCAGAGACGGTAGGCAACCGGTCCAACGCCTCGCCAAGTTGCGAACGCAGTACGTTCATATTGACACCAGCCTGCGTCAGCAGGTGCCGGACCGTGCCACCTTCCTGATCAAGCATGGCGATCAGCAGGTGTACCGGTTCTATAAACTGGTGATCACGACCCACCGCCAGCGACTGCGCATCTTGCAACGCCAACTGAAATTTACTGGTAAGTTTATCCATTCTCATGGCTTTGACCTGTGTTGTCTTAGAATCTACCTACAAGATGTGGGCTGATGTACGCGATTCAAGTGGCGCAGATGATTCGCCCGCCAATTCCTGACGCGGCTGCCTACTATTTCTTATAGACCTTACGCCGGAAAATGTCTGTACGCCGACTGACAACACGGTCGAGAAATAACAAACCATCAAGATGGTCGATCTCATGCTGCACCGCGCGTGCTTCGAAACCCTGCATCTCAAACTCGCACAGTTCGCCATGTGGATCCTGTGCCTGTAATCTAATGCGCTGCGCACGAATCACGTTCCCTGTGAAATCAGGCACTGATAAACACCCTTCACGTCCGATCTCATGGCCTTCCCATTCTGCAATCACGGGATTAATCAGAACCAGGTGACCATGATTTGGTACCGACTTGCGCATAGCGGACACATCGACAATCACGATGCGCTGCAGGCGGCCGACCTGCGGGGCTGCAATACCGACAGCACCGGGCCCTGCACAACGGCTTGCCTCCAGATCCATGATGAATTCCTGTAATTCATCATCAAACGACTCGACTTCCATGGACTCATATTTAAGGCGCTCGTCCGGGTAGACTAGAATGTCGCGTGCCGGCATAGATCAACCCACCATGATATCGACAGCTTCAATGGTGATATCTATATCCTCATCGGCAAGCGGTCGCACTGCATCACGCAATTCATCCAGGCCCTGGGCCGCCTGACCCTCTATATACATCATGTAGATCGGTGACTGCTCGTTGCCGCCGACGGTTGATTCCAGGTCGAGGATATTGAAACCGGCCTCAGCCAGAGCAGATGTGACCCGCGCAACGATACCTGCGCGGTCAGCCCCGTAGACTGTGATACGCACATCCGACGCAGGATGGTCGTGCAAACTTCCGGCGATGGCATCGACATGCAGGCGTACATCAAGACGGTCTGCCAGCGGCTTGAGCAACGACTCAAGGTCACGTTGCGGCAACGCCGAGTGCACCATTAGCATGGTTGTAAAATTACCCGCCAGTCGTATCATCGAGGCCTCGCCCAGATTACAGCCGGCCTCATACAACACCTGAGTTAGCTGTGAGACTATCCCCGGCCTGTCTTGCCCTACCAGGGTGAGCATGTACCACTGACTCATGGCATTCTCCTGTGTGTGAGTGTTGTCGGTAAGAACGCGATTTGCGCATACCCGGTATTATCACAAACCATTCCACTACAGAATTGTAGTGATATCAATAAATCCCCAAACGCAGAGCTGACGCCGTAATTATGCAGCCCGGGAACCTCTGTTTAAGTCTGGGTGGAATGAGTTGTCGTTCAAAATTGCCAAATTCGAAGCGCGAATTGCAGGCAATGACCCGCCATTGCGAAGATTTGCAACAAGGAAGTTGAGGACCTTGGACGCAAATCAAACATCCATGACTCAGCTAGAGGTTCCCTAACCAGATAAGGCTTGCCATACGCCCGGTATTTGCACCGTCACGCCGGTAGGAATAAAAGCGCTGCGCATCACTATAGGTGCATAGGCCACCACCATAGACGGCATCCACGCCGATAGAACGCAAGCGCAAGCGGGCCAGTTGGTAGATATCCGCAAGCCAGCGGTCAGACCCCGAAGGGCGAAATGCCACTTCAGCCTCTGCATCATATGAGACAAACTGCTGACGGACCTCATCACCAACCTCGAAGACTTCTGCTCCAATAGCGGGCCCTAACCACGCCATGACACGGTTAGCGGGTAGCTCCAGCGCCTCCACAGTAGCTTCAAGCACACCAGCCGCCAGGCCGCGCCAACCAGCATGTGCGGCAGCCACGCACGTGGCAGAAACATCACAGAACAGTACCGGCAGGCAATCGGCCGTTTGTACTGCGCATACACTCGCAGCAGAAAACGCAACTGAGGCATCGGCCTCGACCCCGAGTTGCCAGTGCGCACAGTCGATGACTGTGTTGCCGTGTACCTGCTTCAGCCATGCCGGTTCCGCATGCAGCGATAAAACCGAGCATAGACGCATGCGGTTTGCCATGACAACATCGCTGGCTTCACCCACATGTTCGCCAAGATTGAAACTGTCATAAGGTGGCGTGCTGAGGCCACCCTCACGCGTGGTACTTATCGCACGCACCGCTGCCGGTGCCGGCCAATCGGGTACCAGCCATGACAAAGGGCGTTCTTCAGACATGCCGCGCAGCCGCTGTATCCTGCTGTAATACATCGATCAAGGCCTGCATATCGTCCGGCATGGGCGCTTGCCACTGCATGTCCCCACCCGTTTGCGGGTGCTGCAGCCCCAAGCGGACTGCGTGCAACGCCTGACGTTTGAAGGCGCGTAGCTGGCTGGTGAGTTCCGGCGTTGCACCACGAGGTAACTTAAGCCTGCCACCATAAACAGCATCGCCCTGGATCGGGTGATGAATATGGGCCATATGTACGCGGATCTGGTGGGTCCGTCCGGTCTCCAGGGAGACACGCAACAGGGTGTGTTCGCGAAAACGCTGTTCTACCCGGTAATGCGTGACGGCGGCCTTGCCCTCATCAACCACCGCCATACGCTTGCGATCCACATGATGACGGCCGATATCGCCTTCGACAGTGCCACCTGCAATAACCTGGCCCTGCACCAGAGCGAGGTATTCACGTTTGACGCTGCGCGCCTGTAATTGTTTCACCAGGTGGGTATGCGCCTTGAGGGTCTTTGCCACCACCATCAGCCCACTGGTGTCCTTATCCAGGCGATGCACAATCCCAGCCCTGGGTACGGACTCCAGTGCAGGCACATGATGCAGCAAGGCATTCAACAAGGTGCCCCGCCAATTGCCTGCGCCGGGATGGGTCACCATGTTAGGCGGCTTGTTGATAATAAGGATGTAGTCATCTTCAAACACGATATCAAGGGGGATGGCTTCCGCGCTGAAGGTCTGCTCGACTTCCTGCTGCGGCACAACCTCCACCTGTTCACCGCCGTGGACCGCATCACGCGGCCGCATCTGGATGCCATCGACGGTTACATGGCCCTGCTTGATCCAGCGCTGCAGGCGTGCCCGTGAATAATCCGGAAATAAACCGGCCAACACCTGGTCCAACCGTTGTCCGGCATTTTCTTCCGGGATCATGCATGTGAGTTTTTCCAAGATATCTGCCCTTGCAGCCTGAAATGAATAATCAATGGAACCTCTGACTAATCAGAGGTTCCCAGGTATAATCCCGACCATTATCCCCGAGTAAGGCGCCCCTTTCATCCATGAACCGCTTCAAACTTATCACCAGTCTGTGCTTATTAGCCGTTCTCAACGCCTGTTCAGGAAACCCGGAAAAAGACGAACCCGACAAGGGTCTCTCTGCGGCACAACTGTATCGCGAAGCCAAGGCCTCACTCGATGCCGGCCAGTATGAAGAAGCAGTGAATGAATTCGAGACCCTGGAAGCACGCTATCCCTTTGGCAAATATGCCCAGCAGGCGCAACTCGATGCCGCATACGCCTATTACAAGTATGGTGAAACCGATTCAGCGATCGCCAGCGCCGAACGATTCATCAAGCTCAACCCCAAGAATCCGCACGTCGATTATGCCTATTATCTCAAAGGACTGGCAAACTTCGACCGCAGCAAGAGCCTGACCGATATAATTCTGCCACAGGACGCGGCCAGCAAGGATACGACCAGCCTGCGGCAGGCGTTTGATGATTTCGCCATACTCACCAAAAAATTCCCGGACAGCCGCTATGCCGAAGACGCTCGGCAACGCATGATATTCCTCTATAACCAGCTTGCCACGCATGAAATCAAAGTTGCTGAATATTATATGCGCCGCGGTGCGTATGTGGCTGCCATCAATCGCTGTAAGTATGCCGTGGAAAATTACCCGTCAGCCACTGCGCTACCGGATGCACTGAGTATCATGGTGGCCGCATACCGCAAGCAAGACCTGAACGATCTAGCCGACGACACCTTGCGTATCTTAGCGACCAATTTTCCTGAACAGGCGGCAAAGGTGGCAAACAAATGATTTCTTGTTGACTGGCACAGCAAAGTCCAGCATGCCCAAATTGCTGTTGGGGTCCCTACCTCACTGCTACCGACAACAACGCAAACCCACTCAAGACTCAAAAATCTTGCCGTAACCTGAGGTGATGGGGTAACGCCGATCCTTGCCAAAACCGCGCTGTGTAATACGCACACCCGGTGGCGCCTGGCGGCGCTTGTACTCGTTGGTCAGCACCATTTTTGCTATGCGCCTAACAGTGGCAGCATCGTAACCTCGCGCAATAATCTCGGACGCCGAGCAATCCTGTTCCACAAACAATTCAAGTATTGGATCCAGCACATCGTACAGCGGCAGACTGTCACTGTCTTTCTGCTCTGGTGCAAGTTCTGCAGATGGCGGCCGCGTGATGACACGCTCAGGGATCACCCGTCCCAGGGTGTTGCGATACTCGGCAAGCCTGTAGACCCAGGTTTTGCTGACATCCTTGAGCGGCGCGAAGCCGCCCGCCATATCACCATAGAGCGTGGCATAACCCACGGCCATTTCACTCTTGTTACCTGTGGTTAACAACATGCGGCGCTTTTTATTCGAGAACGCCATGAGAATAATGCCGCGAATACGCGCCTGAATATTTTCTTCTGTGGTATCCGCAGGCAACCCCGAAAAAGGTTCTGCAAGCGCAGCGAGAAAGACATCGAACATCGGTTCTATGGAGATAAGTTGATGCACTACTCCCAACGCGTCTGCTTCTTCACGCGCATCGTCGATACTCATCTGTGCGGTATAACGCGAGGGCATCAACACGGCCTCCACGTTTTCGCCACCCAGTGCATCGACAGCAATGGCCAGTGTTAGGGCCGAATCGATACCGCCAGACAAACCCAATACCGCGCCACGGAAACTGTTCTTGGTGACATAATCATGCACACCCAGCACCAGGGCACGGTAAAGACTGCTCGCGTCACTGCTGCCTTGCCCAGACTTCTCGCTGGTTGCGAATTCGCCACGCTGCGGCGAGTACGTCACGCAATACAGGCCTTCCTCAAAGTCTGGCGCCCTGAAACTTAATTGTCCGTCGGCCGCCATCACCAGTGAATCTCCATCGTAAACCAGCTCATCCTGGCCACCGACGTAATTGACATAAATGATTGGCAAACCGGTCTCCTGCGTGCGTGCGCGCAACTCATTTACACGCCGCTGGTGCTTACCCAGGTGGTAGGGCGAGGCATTGATGTTGATAAGTAATCCGGCACCGGCGGCGACCGCCTGCTGCGCGGGTTGCGGTTGCCATATGTCTTCGCAGATGGTGATACCGACAGCGACGCCCTTGATATCCACCACACAGGCGCTCGTGCCTGCCTGGAAATAACGCTTGTCATCGAATACCTTGTAATTTGGCAGTATTTGCTTGTCATAGCGCGCCACCACCTGACCAGCGCGCATCAATAACGCCGAGTTAAATAAATACCCCCCCTCTTCGACCGGCACACCGATAATGACATCGATGCCTGATACTGCTGTTGCGACATCATCCAACGCACGGTGCACGCGCCGCATAAAACTGGCGCGCAGTAATAAGTCTTCGGGCGGGTAACCAGAGAGCGTCAGCTCGGGGAAAACTACCAGATCAGCCTGAGTGAGATCACGCGCCCGATTTATGACTTCAATAATCTTTTGCGCATTTCCCTCAACATCACCGACCAGTACATTTAGTTGCGCAAGCGCTACCTTCAGCTCATCGCTCATACTAGCCGTTGCTTAGTAATGACTGCATGCGCGAACCGAGTTCTGCAGGAGAGCGTACCGTCGCCACACCGGCTGTTTCCAGGGCCTGGTATTTTTGCTCGGCCGTACCCTTGCCACCGCTGATAATGGCTCCGGCATGACCCATGCGCTTGCCGGGTGGCGCCGTCACACCAGCGATATACGATACCACCGGCTTGCTGACCTGCGACTGGATATAGTCGGCAGCCGCTTCCTCGGCTGTGCCACCGATTTCACCCACCATGATGATACCGTCGGTCTGTGGATCCTGTTCGAACAGTTCCAGGCAGTCGATAAAATTCATTCCCTGGATGGGATCGCCACCTATGCCGATACAGGTGCTTTGACCCAGGCCATTTAGCGTAGTCTGGTGAACGGCTTCATAGGTAAGAGTACCGGATCGTGACACCACACCAATCTTTCCCGGTTTATGTATGGCACCCGGCATGATGCCGATCTTACATTCACCGGGGGTGATAATGCCGGGACAATTGGGGCCGATGAGATAGATACCGCTACCATCAAGGGCCGCTTTTACCTTCAGCATATCCAATACCGGGATACCCTCGGTGATACAGACAATCACCTTGATACCCGCATCGGCCGCTTCCAGTATGGCGTCCGCTGCAAACGCCGCCGGCACATAAATCATACTGGCATCGGCTCCGGTCTCTGCCATAGCTGCGGCCACGGTGTCGAATACCGGCACATCTAGATGTGTTTGTCCGCCCTTGCCTGGCGTTACACCACCGACAAGTTGCGTGCCATATTCCTGCGCCTGTGAAGAATGAAACGTGCCCTGCTTGCCGGTAAAACCCTGACAGATGACTTTGGTTGATTTATCAATGAGTACACTCATGCTTTGGTATCCGTCTGTCTGGTTCAGGCCGCGGCCTTGACCGCGCGCGTGGCGGCCTCGGTCAAATCACTCACGGCAATAATATCGAGCCCACTGTCGGCCAGCAGTGCGCGCCCCTGTTCAACATTGGTGCCCTCCAGGCGCACCACCACCGGGATCTGTACACCCACCTCGCGCACCGCATTGATAATCCCCTCGGCAATCAAATCACAACGCACAATGCCGCCAAAGATATTCACCAGCACAGCGCGCACCTTTTCGTCCGAGAGAATCAGCTTAAAGGCCTCGGCCACGCGTTCTGCTGTGGTACCCCCTCCAACATCGAGAAAATTCGCCGGTTCTCCGCCCTGCAGCTTGATCAGGTCCATGGTCGCCATCGCCAGGCCGGCGCCGTTCACCATGCAACCGATGGCCCCATCGAGTTTGATGTAATTAAGGTCGTGCTCCTGAGCAATGACTTCGCTTTTTTCTTCCTGTCCGGTATCGCGTAACGCCAGCAGATCCGGGTGCCGATACAATGCGTTGGCATCCAGGTTAATCTTACCATCCAGCGCCATAACCTGGCCCTCACCGTTGAGTATCATGGGATTGACTTCGACAAGGCTGGCATCCGCTTCGATGAAAAGCTTATAAAGACCAGCCAGCATTTTTGCGAACTCACCTACCTGCCCCTTGTCCAGACCCAGGGTAAAACCCAGTTTACGCGCTTGGTAAGGCATCAATCCCGTGACAGGATCAACCGCTTCCGTGAGAATCTTCTCCGGCGTTTCGGCGGCCACGGTCTCAATATCCATACCGCCCGCAGCGGAGGCCATAATAGTTACCCGGCGACTGGCCCGGTCGACCAGTAAGCCCAAGTAGAACTCCTGCCTGATCTCTGTCAAGGTCTCGACCAGCAGGGTCTCCACCGGCAAACCATCAGGTCCGGTCTGGTGTGTTACCAAGCGTGAACCCAGCAGATCCTTAACGACTGCTTGCAGGCCATCCTGTCCTTCGGCACTCTTCACACCGCCGCCCTTGCCCCGCCCGCCAGCATGGATCTGGGCCTTGACGATCCAGGCATTACCCTCGAGTTGTTCCAAAACTTTGTTAATATCGGCACTGTCGCGCACTACCACGCCCGCCGGCACGGCGATACCATAGTGTGCAAACAGCGATTTGGCCTGAAATTCATGGAGGTTCATCTGTTTGGGTACTCCCTCGTCCAGTCCCCGGAATCATAATACTGGTGTCAGCAACAACAGTGGACTAACTATAATAGTCCCGGCTTGCAGATGCACCACATAAACCACAGACTAGGGTTCTCTGATTAATGCATGGGCAGAATAATATGAGATGCAATATCGACCATTTGAAGGCGCGCATCGCAGGTAAAGCTTACCGCATCCTGCTCACGCCCCTTACCTACATCCATGTAGGCAAAGCTTACCCTATCCTGCTCACACCCCTTACCTACATCCATGCAGGCATTAGCAATGCTATTGCCGAGGGTCGGGCAATTTTGTACCCAGGTCTGGACATTAGACAACCGGTCTTGAATTAATCAGAGGTTCCTAAGCCCTATGTCTCGTCTTTTTTTACTCATCGCTATTATCGGGCTTGTGTGGCTGATCGCACGCAGCGTATTCAAGTCTTCGGCTAATCCGACAACACCGGAACAACAAACAAATACCAAGATGATCCGCTGTGATTACTGCGGAACCCATGTGCCCGAGAACGAGATTATCCACACCAACGACAAGCGGTATTGCTGCGAGCAGCACCGCAAATCGGACCAGGAGACACCGTAGGATCCATGCCCCGGGTCTGACTGGATGTGATATGACACCCCGTAACCGCATGACCGACATCAGCCTGCCATCGACCGCCTGGGGTTCGCAGTGGCTGCTAAATTTTTACAGATTAGTGCTCGCCGCATTGTTTCTGATATTGATCATCAAAGGCACGCCAAATTTCCTGGGCCAACTCGATCCCGTCCTTTTCCGCTCAATCGCAACCGCCTACCTGACATTCACGATCGGCTGGATGTTTGTGATCCACTATCGAGTTCCTGAATTTCGTTTACAGGTCTATATTCAGTCACTCATCGATATCCTCGCGATTGGCATCTTTATGTATCTCAGTGGCGGCGTGACCAGCGGCATAGGCATGTTGTTGATCGTCACCATTGCCGGCGGCGGCCTGTTAATGCCGGGCCGTTCTGCTTTGCTGTTTGCCGCGACCGGTACAATCACACTGCTTGCTGTGGAATCCTATGGACAGATAACACAGAATTTCCAGGAAACCGCATATACACAGACCGGCCTGCTCGGTGCTGCGTTGTTTGCCACGGCACTGCTGGCCATGGCACTGGCACAGCGAGCCCGTCAAAGTGAGTTACTGGCAGCCAAGCGCGGCATTGACCTTGCCAATATGGCGGAACTCAACGCGCACATCGTCAACCAATTGCAATCCGGTATCCTGGTGGTCGATGATGATGCTAATGTACTGCTGATGAACAAGGCGGCACAGCAGTTACTGGGACAGGAAAAGGCACCCGGCACGACCGCCCTGATCAAGATTTCCCACGCACTGCATGGCCTGCTACAACGCTGGGTTGCTGACAATAGGGATATCCCCGAAAGTATCAGCCTGGAGCATACGAGTAATGCCGGGCTACGCGCGCAATTCAAGCATATCGGTGCACGCAAGGAAGACAAGGGCTGCGTCATCTATCTCGAGGATACGGCCGACATCAATCGCCAGATCCAGCAAAGCAAACTGGCGTCGTTGGGGCGGTTAACAGCGAGTATTGCCCATGAAATTCGCAATCCATTGGGCGCTATCAGCCATGCCACACAACTGCTGGAAGAATCTCATAATATCGAGCCATCCGACAAACGATTACTCGATATCATTCACTTACAATCCAACCGCCTCAATGAGATCATCAACAATATCCTGGGCCTGTCGCGACGGGACAATCTTCATCCCGAAGCTATCAGCCTGGAAGCTTGGCTCGCTCACTTTAGCGAGGAATTCAGCGTCATAGAGGGACTGCAGAGCGACTGGGCACAAATCGACATCGAGCCGCACAACATGTCAGTAACCATGGACGCCAATCATCTGCATCAAATCCTGTGGAACCTGTGCACTAATGCGGTCAAATACGGCAGGAATACAGAAGGCGAACTGGCACTCGTGTTCCAGGGAGGCATTTCACCGGATAGTCATGCGCCCTATCTCGACATCATCGACTCGGGGCCTGGTATAGACAAGACCTCTCAGGCTCAGCTGTTCGAACCGTTCTTTACCACCAGCACGACTGGCACCGGCCTGGGGCTGTACATCTCACGCGAGTTGTGCCAAAACAACGGTGGAGACCTGAGCCATATCCCTAACCCGATGGGCGGCAGCTGTTTTCGTATCCATTTCCCTATCAGCCAGACAGAGGACCAGGAGCTTGCAACACGCGCTTATCATTGATGACGAGCCTGATATCCGCGAACTGCTGGAGATCACGCTCAACCGCATGCAGCTGAGGACGCATGCGGCGGCCAATGTCAGGGAAGCCAAGACGCTGCTGGCCGAGCATGACTTCGACCTCTGTCTGACCGATATGCGCCTGCCCGACGGCAACGGCATCGAACTGGTCGAATATATTCAGGTCAACCACCCCGCCCTGCCGGTAGCCATGATCACTGCGCACGGCAGCATGGACACCGCCATCAAGGCCCTCAAGGCCGGCGCCTTCGATTTTGTCTCCAAACCTATTGATCTAGGCATCCTGCGCGGCCTGGTCGATAGCGCACTGAAACTCTCAAACCAAGACGATATACCCCCCCTTACCGAACCAGCCGATGACCCGTTACTGGGTGAATCAGCGGTCATGAAAAAATTAAAGACCACCATCAACAAGCTGGCACGCAGCCAGGCACCCGTCTGTATCCTGGGCGAATCCGGGGTCGGTAAAGAACTGGTGGCCAACCGCATACACAACCTTGGGCCCCGCGCAGACAAACCCTTTGTACCCGTCAACTGCGGCGCCATACCCGCTGAGTTGATGGAAAGCGAATTTTTCGGCCATCTCAAGGGCAGTTTTACAGGAGCCATAACCGACAAGGAAGGTCTGTTTCTGGCCGCCAACGGCGGCACCCTGTTTCTTGATGAAATCGCCGAGTTGCCGCTGCACATGCAGGTCAAACTGCTGCGCGGCATCCAGGAAAAGGCCATCAAGCCGATCGGCGCGCACAACGAGATCCCGGTTGATATCCGTATCCTCAGCGCCACCCACAAGGACCTTGCCAAAGAGGTCCATGAGGGCCATTTTCGCCAGGACTTGTACTTCCGCATCAACGTCATTGAATTGCAGGTACCACCATTGCGCGAGCGCAATGGTGACATACGCATTCTCAGCGAATACCTGCTGGAACGTCTGGCAGGTCAATGGGAAGTTGAACCCCTCAGACTATCAAATACCGCACGCAATAAACTTGAAGGCTACGGCTTCCCCGGCAATGTGCGCGAACTTGAGAATATCCTCGAACGCGCCGCGACCCTGTGTGATAACCAGCTGATCGAGGCCGAAGACCTGCATCTTCAGGACAAGACAAAACCGCAGCCCGCCGGGATGGCGCAGCAGGGTCAGCTGGAAGACTACCTGGAAGACCAGGAAAAACAGGCCATTGTCGAGGCCCTCGAAAAAACCCGCTGGAACAAGACCGCCGCCGCCAAGTTGCTGGGCCTCAGCTTCCGCCAGCTGCGCTACCGACTCAAGAAGCTTGAGCTTGAGTGACTGTATATGACCTTTATTGTCAGTTTGTGACAATTCTTGATTAATTGAAATGTTAAATTCTGTAACATCCTGAATGGACGGTACTTTTTTAACGATTAATAGCCTAATTTCAGCGTTATAAAACCTGGCACGGAACCTGTATATAGTTAGGGCAGATTGGCAAACCAATCCGTTTCCGGTTCTGTCACGGACGATGGCCTTACTAGCGCCAACAATCGATGTAACTGGAGTTTCTAAATTTAGTTGTTAAATTTATCGGGAGATAAACATGAAAAAAGTTCAACAGGGTTTTACGCTTATCGAATTGATGATCGTGGTTGCGATTATCGGTATTCTGGCCGCGATCGCGATCCCGGCTTATCAGGATTACACCATCCGTGCCAAGGTCACTGAAGGTCTGACCCTCGCCAGCTCCTATAAGACTCAGGTTGCTGAAGCATTCCAGTCTGACGGGATCGTCGGTGTGCAAACCCTATCTGCCAGCCTTCCAGCTTGGGTACCCACTAAATATGTGAGCAACATGGTAATCGGCGTGACCGGCGTTGTCACCATCACTTATGGCCCTAACCCGGCTCAGGTTAATGGTCAGACAGTCATCTTGACGCCGTCTATTGCCGCTGCTGCATTGGGCGCTGGCGTGGCTGGCAACATTGACTGGGCCTGTGAATCTACAACCAACGCAACCGCAACTGCACGCGGGCTTTTGGTTACTGGCGGCGCTACATTGCTTAACCGCTATGTTCCGACAGAATGTAAGTAATCTGTCTCAGGCATAACATCTCAACCAAAGCCCCTCTCCGGAGGGGCTTTTTTATAGTCTCGGTTATTTGAATCCTACATCCCAGTAGAAAACACATGATCGCACTTTTGACAGACCTCTCTTAATCTATGTTTAGAAAGGAGGGGATTTTTCTTTTAATGGTAGGTTTTAGCGGTATAAAAGGCCTAGCTATTTGAACCTATTAAAGCTTATAAAGGTAATTCAAGGTACTAAGAATGGATAACTTCAATGAAGACCTGTGAAGGTGGTTTCACACTGATCGAACTTATGATCGTAGTTGCAATAATCGGCATACTCGCCGCTATTGCAATACCGGCTTATCAAGACTACACCATACGCGCGAAGGTGTCGGAAGGTCTGGTCCTGGCGTCTCCCGCCAAGACCGGCGTCGCCGAATACTATGTCTCGGAGGGTACGCTACCCACCGATAACACCCAGGCGGGGGTGGCACCACCCACCGAAATCACGGGCGATTACACCGCCTCG
>CAMYKB010000034.1 GCA_947258875.1 uncultured Gammaproteobacteria bacterium
ACAAAAGCGCTTGTCTGACTGGGTTCCATCCTTAGGTCCGTAATCGGCACCTCCATGTGCCACTACTCCCGTTTTCACGGGAACGACGGGATGGGGTTTCAGTGTTGTCATCTCCGCGAAAGCGGAGATCCAGTGGCATTAATAAAATTCGTATGACGCTAGCTACTATACTTTTCAGTCAGTTTGAAAACACGCCCGCCGAATAAGGCCCTGAGAATCCCGGGAACACGGTATTGAGGTCCGCGCCTTCCAGGCGCTTGCTCAGAAGTTCGGCAAGCACGGTGCGCAAGTCGGTGGTGATCTTGAGATCTTCACCCATCTCGAGGTTGGCCGGTGCAAGGCCGGGCCAGTTGCTGACTACTTGCCCGCCGTTGACGCCACCACCGAGGAGATAGGCGAGACTCCCGGTACCGTGGTCGGTTCCGAGTGAGGCATTCTGTGCAACGCGTCGGCCAAACTCGGTGTGCACTAACACGCTGACACTCTGCATGCGCGAGCCCATATCGGTGTAGAACGCGCCCAGTGATTCGGCGAGTTCCGTCAATGATTGATTAATATAGTTCGGCAGGTTTTCGTGGTGGTCCCAGCCGTCGGAATCGAGACAAATCACTTCTACCGGCAGATTGGACTTGATCAATTGGCCGGCCTGCAACAACTTGTTTCCGAGCACAGTGGCGGGATAGAGCGCACCGTTTTCCGGCAGGATAGCGTCGAGATTGGCCGCCCCCAGTTCATCCAAGGCAGCGAGCGCTGCCTGCGCCGGCCCCTGGAATGGCACTGAACTGCGATACAAGTCCGCCAGCACTGCCGGGTAACCAGAATCAATTATGTCCTGATCGAAGCCAAATTCATTGAGATTACTGATGGCAAGCGGCTCGTCGGCGCCGAGTAAGGACACCGCAACATTACCGCTGATCGACACCATGCGAAACGCGGAACTCGAGGCCGGTGTACTGATAGACATGTGGCGCCCAAGCCAGCCGGTGGTGGGGCCGGCCTTATCATCGACACCGCGTTCGACGAGACCTTGGGCAGAAAAGTGCGAACGCGAACCGTGGGGTATGCCGGTGGCGTGCACCAGCGCGAGGTCACCGGCATCATAGATGGGTTTGATCGGCGTCAGTGCCGGGTGCAGTCCAAAGAAACCATCGAGATCAAGCACGTCGGCCGCGGGCACATTGATGGTACTGCGTTGGCTGTAGTAATCCGTGTCGCCATAGGGTACGAGCGCATTTAAGCCGTCGGCAGCGCCGCGCTGAAAAATACACACCAGGATGTCACGGTCGGTCAGTAGCATGACTCAGCTTGTCTCCTATCGCAGTTGGAAGTACGCGGAACTGATTAATACCGCCGCTACACCGGGCGCCACCTGCTCAGATACACCCGATGGCAGGCTTTCATTTTCGCCGACACCGGTTTCCGTCACTAGCCAGTCGATCATGGTGGCGCGATCCTCACTCGAGAGTGGACGCATCAGGATGTTATTCACCAGCGCATCGATAATGGTTGCAATGGTATTCGCCCCGCCGAGGAGGTTGCTGTAGTCGATCTGAAACACATCAAACGCTGTGATGAAAGGCGCATAACTAAAAAACGATAGTCGCCAGCGATTCAGCAGGCCGCCGGTATTGGCCCAGTAGCTCTGCGTGTCGGGATAGCCATCGGGTGTTGGCCAGTAAAACGCCAGCTGGCCAAGGATGCCCTGGGCAAAAAAGAACAGCTGTCCGTTATCCGTGGGATAGGCAGTGTCCGGCGCCAGGGCGCGTATGGTACCGGCAAGGTACTCCGTGGGCCGGGTAAATTTAAGGTCAGCAGTGTCGCGAAACGCGGGCGCGGCGAACAACGCGCGCAATGTGGTTTTGATATCGCCGTTGGATGCGCTAAACGCCGCGGCCACCGCATCGACGCTGGCTGTATCCGGATCGTCACTAATAAACCGGCGGCAGAGTTTGCTGGCGATAAAGCGCGCGGTGGAAGGATGCGTTGCCAGAATATCAAGCACCTGCTCAGCGTCACTCTGCCCACCACCTGCGGCGATGGGATTGCCTAGCACTACTTTCGCAGCAGTGTCATGCACTGCCGGGATATAGTTAAAGGTTCCGTAAGCGCCACTGGTGTCATCAGGAAAGCGAATCGACCAACCGGTGAAACAACGCGCCACTTCTTTAACATCCTCCTCGGTATAGCCGCCGTCGACACCGAGTGTGTGCAATTCCATCAGCTCGCGCGCGTAATTTTCGTTGGGCGCGGATGCGAGATTAAAAAAATTGTCGAGATAAAACAGCATTGCCGGGCTGCGCGCCGATGCCCCCAGCAAGTCGCGGAAGTTGCCGAGTGCGTGGCCACGGATCACCGTGCGGTCGTCTTCGGGCTTGAGTGTGGGGCCCAGGCCGTTCACCAGGTGGATGTTGAAGTGGTCGGACCAAAATTCCACCATCACTTCATACAGCTGGCGTTGACTGAAGATTTGCCGGTACTGTGACGCAGCGATCATCTGTTGCGCCACCTCGGCTATGTTATCGGGAAAACCAACGAGCAACTGTGCCGGGGTCTGCGTGGTCAGCGGGAAAAGCGTCTGGATGGTGTTCTCGAGGTCACCGTCATTGATCGCCTGGTAATCCAGTTGGCTCTCGAGGTAGGCATCGATACCCATGCTCTGGATGACATTGAGCGCATCGCGATGCACACCGAAGCTGGTGCGTTTCAGCGCGGTGTATTCCAGCGAAGCGGTAGGGATCGGTGTTATCGGTGGCAAGGGGTTGCCACTACCGCCGCCGGAGCCACAGCCGGGCAGTGTCGCTGTGAGCGCGGAGTAGCCAAGACCCATACCCATGATTTTCAGAAAATCGCGACGGCTGTGCACGCTATCGAGCAGGGAATGCAGATCCATGGAAGCAGGATCGCCCTTAAGCTTGGTTTTAGGCAAACGTATAGGCAAAACAACGTCCCTCGTAGTGGTTCAGGGTTTCTTCCTAGTGCCGCGAGTATATCTTAGATAATGCATAAGGAGCAGACGCGCTTCACACAGTAGTTGCAAATTCCGACGGATGGCATAGTGCCGACCATGAGGGTTGGTGATACTGCTGCACCACAAACACGTCATACCCGCACATGCCTATATCCCTATAGGCATGTGCGGGTATGACGGTGGAGTTAAAACTGTTTGATTGCTGCCTGAATATTTCTTAAAAGCGCACGTTTGTTACACCACCCTGCTCTATCCAGCCGTGGATCATTTTTTTGGTGGTGAAGCCGCTGGCGCAATTGCCGTGTTTGTCAATCACAATCAAACCACCACGACCTTTGACCTTTCGAATTAGATAGTCAATACCCGCTTTCGTGGCTTGATTGGCATTCATCTCTTTCATGTAGATGAAGTCGGAGATAGTTTTTGAGATAACGGTACGCATGAAGTCTTCGCCGTAACCGGTTGCAGAGGCCGCGCAGGTCTCGTTATCGGCGTATACGCCGGCACCAACGAGTGGGGAATCTCCCACCCGGCCTATGCGTTTGTTCACAATGCCGCCGGTTGATGTGGCCGCGGCCAGATTGCCTTGCGGATCACGCGCAATGGCCCCGATGGTGCCATATTTTTGATCTTCACTATCTTCCTCGGCGTCATCGTGATCAAGCATGAGTTTGTGTTTGCGCTTGGCCTGCTTGAGTTGTTCAATCCGTTCGGGCGTGTAAAAGTAAGTTTCCAGTGCGCGTGGCATGCCACAGTGATCGGCAAAGCGCAGGGCGCCTTCACCGATTAGCATGACATGTTCACTTTCGCTCAAGACCAAACGCGCCAGTTGTATAGGGTTTGCGATAGCGTCTATTGCTGCAACGGCACCGGCGGACACATCACGCCCGTCCATGATGGCGGCATCCATTTCCACCTTGCCGTCCTCATTTAATACCGAGCCGTAGCCGGCATTAAACAAGGGGTCGTCTTCCAGAAGAGAGGCACAGGCTTCAACGGCCTGCAGCGCAGAGCCACCGAGCTGCATGACTTCACGGCCATGCTCAAGTACACGTCGCAGGCTTTCGAGATAACGCACGGCGGTTTTTTGATCCTTGACGTTATCCAGTGTTCCGGCGCCACCATGGATCATGATTGAATAGTTATTGGATCGATTCATCCAAAAACTTTAACAGAGTCGTGCTTTGAGCTCCATCTTCAATGCATCTTGATATTCCAGCGAGCCCGCCAGCAGGACCATCAACCTGCCTTCCAGCACCGTGCCCCAATTGACAAGAATAGCGCCTTCACCGGTTTTTTTATCAAATTCAATATCGCTGAGGTCAATCCTGTTCAGACTGCGGTATTTGGTTGCAAACGTAAGAGCACTCCATTCCGGGATTCCAAGTTTCTGGGCAATCAATGTCGGGTATGAAGCCCCGTTATAGCGGGGATTACATTCGATGGCGGGAAAACGTAGCCCGCTGTCGGTTTGCATCACGGCCACATCAAACGCAAAAATGCCTTGCATGCCCTGATCCTTGAGCCATAGCGCCATCGGCTCGACGATATTCCAGGGCTCGTATCGTGCCGGTACACGATTACCCTGGTGCGCAAAGCCATCGAGTATTTGTTCGCTCGCGGCCAAGCGGATGACCTCGTTGTCGACGATTTTGTATTGCATGTTCAGGAAGATATCAGTCTTGACTTCCTCCTGTAGCTGCACAGGAATGCCATTATTGAATTTTTCAAGGTTGCCCTTTAACGCGGCCTGGCCTTCACAGCGGTAGATACCTACCCCTGAGACAGAGATGGCTGCCTTGAGGTAGCAGGGATAGCTCATGCCTTGCATCGCAGCATCATCGATCTGGGTGACATTGTCAAAACACAATGTTTTGGGCACATCAACGCCTAACTCATTGGCGAGTTTCATGAAATTGTTTTTGGAGTTGATGAATGCCACGGTTTTGTACCATTCAAAATCCCCCCAGTTATCACACTCATTGGGGCCGAAAAAAAACACCGATGGATGGTAGCCGACATGCAGTCCCAGCTGATTTAAGCCGACAGTCCAGATGACATCTTTGGTATGACTCAAACCTATACGATCATAATGTGCAGTAATGTCCCCCCATAATGACTTGAGATCACTATGCAATTGGATGATATCCCATGGCTCGGTCATGCCTAATGCGCGGCCGGAATATAGATGATTACCCACAACGCCATCGGCGGTGCAATTCATGATGTCGTGGTTATAAATATACTTTTTTGCTAACAGGTGGTCGTGAGCGATGGCAGCTGACATGGTGTATGCCCTCTATTTTTCCTCTGGATTGATCGAAAGTGTTGTATTAAGTTTTGCAATAAATGGGCCACTCGTAAGTGTTTGTTTTTATGTACCTGGCTTGATGGAGCGTGCACAAATGCAGGGTAAACCACTTATAATTGCGCTAGATTGGTGCAGTATCCGGAGTGTCCGCTAATGTATTAACAAAAAGATGCGCCTGCCTGACTGGGCTTTATCCTTAGATTCGTAAACGGTATATCCATGTCTACAAATAAACCTGCAAACAAAATCATCACCTACCTACTCTTGACGGGTTTAATGGTGGTGACTTTTGTGTGCGCTCTGGCGATCAATACCAACACCTACAGCAGCTTGGCATGGCTAGTGCTGCTGGCTATGAATATGGGCCTGCTGATTTACATCATGACAACGGAAAAATAGACTCAAAGACACGGCTGGCCCACAAATACGGCGGGCGACGAAACCAAATCTTGCATTGTGCAGGCTCGCCATAAAAGCGAAAACACCGTCTACATCAAACGTATTGGCCGGCACACCAGGCTGATGACCATGCCCACTGGAAATTATATCCGCCCAGCCAGCCGCTAACATCCACCACTTCACCGATGAAATACAAGCCAGGCACCGACCTGGATTCCATGGTTTTGGAAGATAGCGCATCACAATCGACGCCGCCGAGCGTGACCTCAGCGGTACGATAGCCTTCTGTGCCATTGGGTTTGATGCGCCACGCTTGAAGCTGCTCTGAAATAGCCAGCAACTGCTTGTGTGATAACGTTTTCAAGGTACTGGTAGCTAAAGGCGTTTCCACTAGGGCGCTGATCACGCGTTTGGGTAAAAATTGGGTCAGCCAGGTTTTTAGTTGTTTTTGCGGGTGTTGCTGTTGCGCCTGTTTCAGTTGTTCAAGCAGATTGGCATCCGGTAGCAGGTTAATACTGATTATTTCGCCGGGTTGCCAATACGATGAAATCTGCAATATTGCCGGCCCACTTAAACCACGATGGGTAAACAGGATATTCCCCCGAAACGATGTACGTTGGTTACTGACAAGGCTGTCTATAGCAATACCGGATAAGGGAGAGAAACGTTGTTTATCTTCAGGCTGCAGCGTAAAAGGGACCAGACCGGCTGACGTGGGCCACACTTTAATCGCGAACTGCTCTGCAATTTTATAGCCTAGTGGTGTGGCGCACATCTTTGGAATCGATAAACCACCGGTCGCAACCACCAGTGACTGGGCATGGTAACGTGTATATTGTGTATTAACCTGAAAACCGTTGGACTCTGGTTTTTCAATATGATTAATCTCGGTATTCAGTTCTATCACTGCCCCGGCCTGCTCGCTTTCGCTTAACAGCATATCGAGAATATCTTTGGAACTGTCATTACAAAATAATTGGCCGTGATCACGTTCGTGATACGGAATGTGATATTGATTAACCAACCCAATAAAATCCCATTGTGTATAACGGCTTAGGGCGGACTTACAAAAATGCGGGTTATGAGAAATATAATTCTCAGCACTGATATGGTTATTGGTAAAGTTACAACGGCCGCCACCAGACATAAGGATTTTTTTACCGGGCTTGTTGGCATGATCCAGGACGATGACCTTACGCCCGCGTTTGCCGGCCTCAATGGCGCACATCAAACCTGCTGCACTGGCGCCGATGATTAGAACATCTGTTTGGGTGGCTTTATCAGGCATGTTAGCGGTGTTTCCGCACCCTAAGCTTAGGGCGAATTTCGGGAGCAGTCACTGCCCCCGAAATACCAGGCACTGAAACAGCAGCGATGTTGCTTATTCGTAGGTGCCGACTTTTGCTGTGTCTTGCTGGCTGGCAAGGTATTCTTCATAGGTGCCATGGAAATCCACCAGCTGCTGATCTCTGATTTCAATAATACGATCAGCCAGTGACGATACGAACTCGCGGTCGTGACTGACAAAGATCAAGGTGCCGTCGTAATGCTCCAACGCCATGTTTAATGCTTCAATGGCTTCCATGTCAAGATGGTTGGTGGGTTCGTCCATGAGCAGTACATTGGGTTCCTGCATCATTAACTTGCCAAACAGCAGCCGGTTTTTTTCTCCACCGGAACATACCTTGACCTGTTTTTTAAAATCGTCCGTTGAAAACAATAAACGCCCCAGTGTGGCGCGTACGATCTGGTCATCGTGGCGGGGTTTGCGCCACTGGCTCATCCAGTCGAATAAATTCAGTTCACACTCGAATTCTGCGTTGCTGTCCTGAGGGCAGTAGCCCTGTGTTGCGTTTTCTGCCCATTTTATAGTGCCGCTATTGGCGGCAAGCTCTTTCATCAGGCAGCGCAGAAAGGTGGTTTTACCCACACCGTTTTCACCGATAACAGCCAGGCGCGTACCTGCCTCTAATATCATATTGCCGTTACTGAACAGGGCCTCACTGTCGAAACCGTGCCCCAGCTCTTCCAGGGTCAACGCCAGACGGTGCAGCTTTTTTTCCTGATTAAATCGGATGAATGGGCTGACACGGCTGGAGGGTTTGATGTCGTCCAGCTGTATTTTTTCAATTTGTCTGGCGCGTGACGTCGCCTGTTTGGCTTTTGACGCGTTAGCCGAGAAACGGCTGACGAATTGCTGAAGCTCGGCGATTTGAGATTTCTTTTTGGCATTTTCAGACTGCAAGCGCTCGCGAGCCTGGGTGGAGGCGGTCATAAAGTCATCATAGTTGCCGGGGTAGATGCGCAATTCACCATAATCGATATCTGCCATGTGTGTGCAGACGGCATTTAGAAAGTGCCGATCATGGGAGATGATGATCATGGTGCTCTTGCTTTCGTTGAGCACCGACTCCAGCCAACGGATGGTATTGATATCGAGGTTGTTGGTCGGTTCGTCCAACAACAGAATGTCCGGATCCGAGAACAGGGCCTGGGCCAGCAACACCCTCAGTTTCCAGCCGGGCGCAACCTCACTCATGGGACCGTAATGCAGCTCCTGAGCAATGCCTGCGCTCATGAGTAACTCACCCGCACGGCTTTCGGCACTGTAGCCATCTAATTCTGCGTAATGGACTTCCAGTTCAGCCACTTTCATGCCGTCGTCTTCAGACATTTCCGCTAACGCGTAGATACGATCGCGCTCTTGCTTTATCTCCCATAACTCCGCATGCCCCATGATGACCGTGTCGATCACGTTGTATTCTTCAAAGGCAAACTGGTCCTGGTGTAATTTTCCCAAGCGTTCGTCGGGACTGATTGACACGTTGCCGGAAGTCGGAACCAGGCTGCCATCCAGGATTTTCATGAACGTGGATTTGCCACAGCCATTGGCACCAATCAGACCATAGCGATTGCCGTCGCCAAATTTGGCCGAAATGTTTTCAAACAAAGGCTTGGCACCAAACTGCATGGTAATGTTTGCGGTGGAGATCAATGGCTTATTCCTGAATTAGTGCAAATAGAGACTTTTAAAAGTCGCGTACTATAGAGATTTATGGCTGCAAGGTCGAGTTAAACTGTGTGAAATCGTTATTCCTGATGTGTTTCCAGTCGTCATCCTCCGGCAACGCAGCAGCGGTTGCCGGAGGATGCCGGGTTGGGCGGACATCAGTGGAACAAAGCCATTTAATTAATGAGCCAGGTTAGGCCTTCTTACGAGGGGCATAGGTCGAACCACCTTTGCCCGTTCGTGAATTAAGTATTTCGGCAAAGTCTTCAGCATGTTGAGTCACGTCTTTCAGGGTGCCGGGTTTTTTGCCCTCAACTTTAGAACTACCTTGTCCAACCACATAACGATGCCAGTTATCGCCCGGCATGCCCTCAGGGGGGGTGGTCTTTTCGACCGTTTCCACTCGGTACTTAAGTTTACTTGTATCATCTTGCTGCATGATTTAACGCCCCCTCTGGTGACTTTGGCCTACATTACGTTTGGATCTGCTATTTTTGGATGCATTGGGTGGTGGTTGTGCGCCCCGGCGTTGTTGCATTACTTGCTTACGCGAACCTCGGCTTGCATTGCCTGGCTTGCTACCGCGCCCTTTGTTAATGGGTTCCGCTTTGATAGAAGGATCGGGCGCAAAATCGCCGACCACCACTTTGGGGATATCACGTTTTATGAGACGCTCGATACCTTTAAGTAAATCCAACTCATCTACACACACCAGTGACATGGCTTCACCCTCATTGCCTGCACGACCCGTACGGCCAATGCGGTGAACGTAATCTTCCGCTACGTGGGGTAATTCAAAGTTCACCACGTGCGGCAACTGACTGATGTCTAGTCCGCGCGCGGCGATATCCGTTGCCACCAGCACCCGCACCTTGCCTGATTTGAAATCCGCCAACGCCTTGGTACGCGCACCCTGGCTCTTGTTACCGTGAATGGCGGCCGAGTTGATGCCGTCGCTGTCGAGCTGTTTGGCGAGTTTATTGGCACCATGCTTGGTACGGTTGAATACCAGAACCTGTTTCCAGTTGTTGGTGCCAATTAGATGAGAAAGTAGTTCACGTTTACGTTTTTTGTCTACCGGATGAACCACCTGCGTGACACTTTCTGCAGCGGTGTTGCGTCGTGCCACTTCAACCAAGGCAGGCGCCTTAAGCAGATCATTTGAAAGCCGCTTGATGTCATCTGAAAAGGTGGCTGAGAAGAAGAGTGTCTGTTTCTGCTTGGGCAATAGTGTGAGCAGCTTGCGGATGTCGCGAATAAAACCCATGTCGAGCATACGATCGGCTTCGTCGAGCACCAGGATTTCAACCTTTGAAAGATCGACGGTGTCCTGACTGACGTGATCCAGCAATCGACCCGGGGTAGCGACCAGAATGTCTACGCCATTCCGTAGCGTCTGCTTTTGTGGGTTGATACTGACACCACCAAAAATCACGGTGGAGCGAAGTGGCAGGTATTTGCCATAAGTCTGCACGCTCTCGGCAACCTGTGCGGCCAGCTCCCGGGTTGGAGTTAGTATCAGGGCGCGGATGGGGCGCCGGCCTTTTCCTGGCGCGCCAGATGCCATTAATCTTTGTAATAACGGCAGGGTGAAACCGGCGGTTTTGCCCGTACCCGTCTGTGCGCCACCCATGAGATCACGTCCTTCGAGGACGGGTGGGATGCCTTGTTTCTGTATCGGGGTGGGCTCGCTGTAGCCTTGTTCGGATACAGCACGGAGTAATTCGGCCCTGAGGCCGAGGGATTCAAATGACATGTACTATGTGCTCCAGGGATCAGCCTACCCAATACACATGTCTTGGACACATGGTTTGGGACGGTCTAGGCAGATACTGCGTGTTTCGAGGCGAATCGGGAAGGATTACCGCGGTGAAAACAGGTGCAGACCGAAGTGCACCAGAAATTGTATACGCATTATACCTGAATTTAAGGCAAAAAGGTGACCTGGGGGCGATATTCTCTGCTATTCGAACTCATTGCTTTCTGGCCACTACTGCCCATAACATAATGATGTTCTCTCGTTTTACGCTATTATTTTACGTGGCTTCAGGCCATAGTCGAGGCGATTGCTCAACGATGAGCGCCATCCACTGAATTTGCTGATGTAAGGTACCGCCATGAAAAAACTGAAAAATGAAGCGGAGTTGGTCAAAGCGGCAATACTCGAGGGCGTAAAATATGCTGAAGAGCGCGGTGCCGCAGTGTTTGAACCGACGGATTCCGCAACCGATAAAATCTTATACATCTACCGCCTCTTGGTACACGATAAAATCATTCAGCCCTTGCCTGAGGATCAAGTCTCTCAACAAACCATGAGACATAGACTCGCTATCTGGTACGCAAAGCAATTACCGAAAGGCCACCCTCTTTTGTAGACAGCTACAGGGTTCTTCGATTGCGATCTTTTCACCCTATTGAATTCATTAGTTTGGTGACCCTATGAAAATCTTGGTGCGCAATTTATCCCGCGAAACAACGCAAGCGGAGCTGCTGGCGTTATTCAAAGACTATGGGAATACTCAGTACTGCAAGCTAGTGCTGGATAAAGCGACGGGCAAATCCAAAGGCTTTGGTTTCGTTGAAATGCCCCATGCTGGTGAGGCCAAAGCAGCCATCAAAGGGCTGAATGCCCGGGATGTCGGCGGCAATAAAATTCGTGTGAAAAAGGCAGACAAGCCCGAAGCTGGCGCCGCTTGAATAAGTATAGAGGTGCCGTGAACCGTGGAAAGCAGAACGATTGATTTTATAGCCTGACACATTAACTGCATTGAGTACTCACAAATGAAAGCAACCGCTGAATTGCAAGTCGTTCCTATTGGTAGTGGTGTCTCTGTGCGACAGGAAATTACCCGTGTCGTAGAGTTGTTAAATGAGTATGATTTTATTGTTGAGACCCATGCCTCGGGCAGTAACATAGAAGGGGAACTGGCAGACATCCTTGCCGCTGTTGAGAAAATCCACGAGACATTGCACAAACAGGGCAGTATTCGTCTGGTTAGTTACCTGAAACTGGAAACCCGCACGGACAAGGTCATTACTCTGGCCGGCAAGCAACTGTAGAAATACCTACAACAACGAGGCGTTTTTCCGACTTAAGAAACCTCTGATAAATTCTGAGCAGGATGAGTTGTCGTTCATAGTTGATTGATTCTAGGTATACTTGCATCATCCAACATCGTATCAAAAACAGGGTAATCCATATGCCTCAACAGCAATCGACTTTTGACAAAGCGATGGCGCTTATAGACGCCGCGAACAGTGAAGATCCAAACCAGGAGACCGTGGACGGCAAGGCCTGGCCGAAAGAGCTGCTTTATTCCCACCGTATGTCTGACATGCTACAGCGCTATGCACCCGAAGCCGATGACGCAATGAAGCTGGCGCTCCGGGCACAGCATATCCAACGCTGGAAATCACCGCGTGATGCTTATCCTATGGATCGCATCGGCTACCTTAAGTGGCGTAAAGATCTCTACAAGTTTCATGCGACAACCGCGGCTGATCTGTTGATGCAGGCGGGCTATGGTGATGATGTGATTGACAGGGTAAAGGAATCGGTGGCAAAGAAGAGGATTAGCGATAATCCGGACACGCAGCTACTGGAAGATGTTTCCGGTCTGGTATTTATCGAGCACTACATGCTGGATTTCGCCAACAAGCATCCCGAATACGACGAGGAGAAGTGGCTCGATATTATCCGCAAGACCTGGAAGAAGATGACCGCCCGGGCACACCAGTTCGCGCTCTCAGGCGCTATCAAATTGCCTGAACCGTTGATCCCTCTTATCCAGAAAGCTGTAGCAGACAACTAAGCGAAACGGAGATCAGTATGGCGAATCCTCGCAACGACAAACTGGACCGAGTGGTAGCCGAAGCAAGGCGCGCCCGTGAGCTACGGGAACAGGGCTATCGCGAACAGGCGCTAAAGATGTATCCACATATTTGCGGTCGCTGCAGCCGCGAATTTACCCGCAAGAACCTAAATGAGTTGACGGTGCATCACCGCGATCACGATCACGATAACAACCCGGCCGATGGTAGCAACTGGGAGTTATTGTGTATGTATTGCCATGATAACGAACACCAACGGCAGCTGGAGGCACTACAGGGCAACACCTCTACCGGCGGCAGTAACAGCGCTACTGCCACTTATAATCCATTTGCCGATCTCAAAACCATGCTGAAAACCAAGAAGTAACGATGATGTTATGCATTCGTAATATATTTGATAGGAAATCAGTGGGGTTAGACTCACTGCTGTCCCACTAACGCGTCATTTACGCCATCAGAAGAATGACGGTTTTCGCCCTGCCCGCTCAGTTCTATGGTCCTCTGGCGGAAGCTATCCGATGACGCAGAAAGTGTGGCAGAATGAACCGCAATCCCCACCAACTCTATAAGTAGGAGCGCCATGTCTGGCTTACTTCCCAATGTTGATCCTGATGGGCTTCTGGAATACTCCGTGGTGTTCACCGACCGCTCACTCAATCATATGTCGCAATCCTTCCAGGGGGTTATGAACGACATATCCAGCACCCTGAAAAGGGTGTATAACGCGCACGCGGTAGCAGTGGTTCCAGGAGGCGGTACGTTTGCTATGGAAGCGGTCGCGCGTCAGTTTGCGACGGATAACAAATGCCTCGTGATTAGAAACGGCTGGTTCAGTTACCGCTGGACCCAGATTTTCGATATGGGCAGCATTCCTTCCGAGTCCGTTGTATTGAAGGCGCGCCCTGCAGAAGGCGGCCACCATGCCGCGTTTGCTCCGGCGCCAATCGAAGAAGTCGTCGACAAGATACGAAACAGCAAACCGGCTGTTGTGTTCGCTCCCCATGTCGAAACCTCATCAGGCATGATATTGCCAGACAGTTACATTCGCGAGGTGGCGGACGCGGTGCACGCTGTCGGTGGATTGTTCGTTCTGGATTGTATTGCCTCGGGTGCGCTGTGGATTGATATGGAAGCAACTGGCGTTGATGTGCTGATCAGCGCACCGCAAAAAGGCTGGAGTGGTTCACCCTGTGCAGGCCTGGTGATGCTTAACGCACCGGCAAAAGAAAAGGCTGATACCACGCACAGCACCAGTTTCGCATGTGATCTCCTGAGGTGGCTGCAGATCATGCAGGCGTATGAGAACGGGGGACACGCCTATCATGCAACAATGCCCACCGATGGGCTTACTACATTCCGCAATGCGATGAAAGAAACCGAGCAATATGGTTTCGACAAGATTCGCACACAGCAGCAGGAACTCGGTAGCAAGGTTCGCACATTACTGGCCGGCAAAGGTTTCAAAAGCGTGGCGGCACCGGGCTTTGAAGCCCCCGGGGTTGTCGTGTGTTATACCGACGACCCCGAGATTCACAATGGTAAGAAATTTCTGGCGCAGGGTTTACAGATCGCCGCAGGTATTCCGTTACAGTGTGATGAGCCGGCCGATTTCACGTCCTTCCGAATTGGGTTGTTCGGGCTAGACAAACTCCAGAACATCGATCGCACGGTCGATAATCTGAGTAAGGCGTTGGATATGATCGGTTGAGCGAAAAGGATGAGTGTTATTTCTACTTCGCAAACGCGTTATAAGGGTTCTAAAAAATGGATATTGAATCTTATACTATCCGAATTCAGGGTTTCGTAGAGAAAGGCAACTACCATGCCGCTATCAATATCGCACTTTCCGGATTGAATGAATGTCGGAGAAATGGAGATCAGGTTTGTATCGATAAATTCTTAAGCATAATAAAAGGGATCACAGACAGACTAACGGAGGAATTTGGCAACACCGAATAAGACTTAAGGAGCCTCTGCATAGACCAGCAACGGGCACTCAGAGTCTAAAACCGCTCACTGCTCGGCAACTACTCCCGCATTGCCCTACCCTCGCCCGGTCATGAACTCGAACTTCGGTATCTGATTTTCATCAATAAAGAAACTGCAAAAGGATTGCGGGATAGCCTTGTCAGGCAGTCGTGTCCCTCATGAACCTTGTACATCCACGCACAGGGTGGCGCGCAAAACGTGACGATGTGAATTTGGCGGGGTTTCAGCACCACGAAGGCGGCAGCGTGTTGTATCCAGATATTCGCGATCAAACGGCATATATCGGGGTGTGAAAGGCCTATCTGCCGATGATAATCCATTATTCTTGCTGTAGACTTTGATCAATACGAGTGTGTTACACGGGCCTGGTCCCGATATCAGCAAGACAGAGGGTGTAGTGTTGTGCAGGCTTTTGTAAAAAAAATTATTATCCTTAATGCCAAAGGGGGCAGCGGTAAGACAACCATTGCCACGAATCTCGTGAGCCAATTTGCCCGCGCGAAATTCAAGTCGGTGCTGATGGATTATGACGCCCAGGGTTCGAGCTTGCGCTGGCTGCAACTGCGCCCCAAGGACAAAACTAAAATTACCAGCGTAAATGCCTACAAGGATCCATATGCCACAGAGACTCGCGCATGGGCTCTGCGTTTACCGCCGGATACACAGCGGGTTGTTATAGACACACCGGCCGGTGTGCAGGGGCTGGACCTTGTAGGCTTTGTTAATCAGGTTGATACCATCCTGCTCCCGGTACAACCCTCGCCTATTGATATTCACGCCGCGACACGTTTCATCGAACAGCTATTACTTATCGGCAAGGTCCGACAAAAGGGTGTGCGCGTTGGCGTGATTGCCAACAAAGTCAAGAGCAACACACTCGCCTATCAATCCTTGCAACGTTTCCTCAAGGCATTGAATTTGCCTATCGTCGGCACCCTGCGCGATACCCAGAATTATGTGCATGCCGCCGAGAAAGGCGTCGGTGTCCATGAGTTGGGGACTAGACGCGCCGAGGTCGACAGCCGGGAATGGATGTCAATCATACACTGGCTGGAAGATGGCTGGGCGAAGGAAAACACACGGATCCACGATATAATGAAACCGGTCATGCACGACGTGCACGTCACCAGCATGCTTGATTAGCTGGCGATTAAATAGATGTATGACACCCTGGCTGCGCCCGGGAAATAGCCTCTTGATTACCACTGAATCCATCTGTTCTCCTGACAACCCTGATTCTACGCATTGTTGACAGCAGCACTGCTGCCGATAATGACCCCCGCCCCGAACTCTCCACAGCGCCAGCTGACTAATAGACATCACCTAATAAAGGATACTCACGATGCACATGCGTTTGCTTACCTTCATAATTATTTCACTCTCATTCCAGCACTTCGCATACGCGGATACAACGGCAGCCCCGAAAATTGAAACTGCGATTCTTGCGGGTGGCTGTTTTTGGTGTATTGAATCCGATTATGAAAAACTTGATGCCGTAGTTGAGGTAGTGTCGGGCTATACCGGCGGCCATGTTAAAGATCCCACCTATAAGCAGGTCTCAGCGGGAGGCACTGGCCATATTGAAGCAGTCAAAGTGACGTATGATGCTAACAAAATCAGTTATCCCGAAATCCTGGATTACTTCTGGCGCCACATCGACCCAACACGTGATGACGGGCAATTCTGCGATGGCGGGCCTCAATATCGTCCGGCGATTTTTTACGAAAACCAAGCGCAGAAGCAGTTGGCCATTGCATCGACCCAGAAAATAGAAAAAACCAAGCCTTTTGACGAGCCGCTGAAGGTCGAGCTGATAGAAGCTTCTGAATTCTATTTGGCTGAAGATTATCATCAGGACTATTACAAAAAGAACCCGGCCCGCTACAAGTTCTATCGCTTTAGCTGTCGCCGCGATGCCCGGGTTAAGGAATTGTGGGGTAAGTAATTGCGCGGAATACCAGCCCGACCGTGAGTGATTATCATTGTTTTACTGGATCCCTCGGCACGGCTTTAGTTTTCTCTATCACCAAATCGAATGTAATTTCTTTTTGACGCGCATCCCCGATCCATTGGGTTTCTAGTGTTTCATATCCGTCTTTTGTCACAATGAAGTGGATGTGGGGAGGCCTGAGGTTGGGCCATTCCGTTTCAAACTGGAAGCGACCCTGGGCATCGGTGTACAGATAGGCACGCAGGTCATCCCTGTAACGGCCATTTTCACCGGCCTGCCAGTGGGCCAGTTTGGCATTAGCCAACGGAGTACAATCAGGCGTCGTCAGCACGCGGCCTTGAACCATAACCCCTTTACTCACATCGCCTTTTTGTTCTGTAACCGGCTCGTAGTGAGTACCGGTAGTGCGGTGCGAGGTTGGTATGCAGTCAGCGGCGGCAACAGAAGCGCTGAATAGCAGCGCACACATCATATAGCGATGAATAATCATAGCGTCTCCTGATTGTGCCCGGGGTGGCGAGCCACAAACCCAGGGATTTTCATTACGCACCTGTCATGCAGGGCCTGTTATTCCAACGGGCACGACGATATCTTCGCCGACCTGTCTAAGATGATTATAGGCAACATAAACAGCCATCGGTTGAATTCCCTGCTGTTCTGCGACAACTATCCCGATTTCCAGCCGGGCACAGAGTCATCGGCTTTGCATTAAACGCGCAACAAAAAGGGCCGGCATAAGCCGGCCCTTTATTGTTGCGCAGTGTTGACTGCTTATTTTTTGGCGTCGCGTTCCTTGGCTTCTTTTATGACGTCTTCCGCCACGTTTCTCGGGCAAGGCATATAGTGCAGGAACTCCATGGAGAACTGACCGCGACCCGAGGTCATGGTACGCAGGTCGCCTATGTAACCGAACATTTCGCTCAGCGGGCATTCGGCCTTGATACGCACACCGGTGCTGCCCGGTTCCTGGGACTTGATCATGCCACGGCGACGATTGAGGTCACCGATGACGTCACCGACATGATCTTCAGGGGTGAACACGTCGACTTTCATGATCGGCTCCATCAACTGCGGCCCGGCTTTGGGCATGCTCTGACGATACGCCGCGCCAGCAGCCAGTTCATAAGCAACCGCAGAGGAGTCCACCGGATGGTAGCCACCGTCGGTTAACGTTATCTTGAAATCCAGGCAGGGGTAGCCTGCGAGCACGCCTTTTACCATGCTCTTTTGAAAGCCTTTGTCCACAGCAGGCCAGAATTCGCGCGGTACGTTACCGCCGGTCACGGTGGATTCAAACTGATAACCACTGCCCGGTTCGCCCGGCTCGACGGTGTACTCGATCTTGGCGAACTGCCCGGAACCACCCGTCTGTTTCTTATGGGTATACGTGTCTTCCACGCGTTGTGTGACGGTCTCGCGGTAGGCCACCTGCGGCTTGCCGACATCAACCTCGACGCCATGGGTACGCTTGAGGATATCGACCTTGATATCCAGGTGTAGTTCACCCATGCCCTTGAGGATGGTTTCGCCACTCTCTTCATCTGTTTCCACACGGAAGGACGGATCTTCCTGCACCATCTTGCCGATCGCGATGCCGAGTTTTTCAGCGGCACTTTTATCTTTCGGCGCCACGGCAATCGAGATCACCGGATCCGGGAACACCATCGGTTCCAGCGTGGCAGGCGCCTTGGGATCACACAAGGTATGACCTGTTTGCACATTCTTCATACCAATAACGGCCACAATGTCACCGGCCTGTGCGCTGTCCAGCTCGATACGCTCGTCAGCATGCATCTCGACGATACGCCCGATGCGCTCTGTCTTGCCGGTAAAGCTGTTAAGCACGGTGGTGCCTTTGCCCAGTGTGCCGGAATAAATACGGATGAATGTCAGGGCACCAAAGCGGTCGTCCATGATCTTGAAGGCCAGTGCGCGCAGCGGTTTCTGCGGATCGACTGTAGCCATTTCGCCAGTCTCGTTGCCTTCCATGTCGACTTCAGGCTGGGGTGTAACTTCAGTGGGATCGGGCAGGTAGTCCACCACGGCATCCAGCACCAGCTGCACGCCCTTATTCTTGAAGGCTGAACCACAATAGGTGGGGAAGAAATCCAGTGCGATAGTGCCCTTGCGGATACAGCTCTTGATTTCATCCACAGAAGGCTCGTCACCTTCAAGGTAACGCTCCATCAGAGCGTCGTCCTGCTCGACTGCGGTTTCGATGAGTTTTTCGCGCCACTCTTCTACGGCGTCGGCCATCTCTGCGGGCGGCTCCTCGATCTTGTAATTCAAGGGGTCGCCGGAATCATCCCACACCCAGGCCTTACGGGTGAGCAGATCAACCATACCCTTAAAGTCATCTTCAATACCGATCGGCAACACCATCACCAAGGGATTCGCACCCAGTACGTCTTCGACCTGCTTGACCACGCGGTAGAAGTCCGCACCCAGACGGTCGAGCTTGTTGACGAAAATGATCCGCGACACTTCGGATTCGTTGGCATAGCGCCAGTTGGTTTCGGACTGAGGCTCAACACCACCGGAACCACAGAATACGCCAACACCGCCATCAAGCACCTTGAGTGAACGATACACCTCAATGGTGAAATCGACGTGCCCGGGGGTATCGATAATATTCATGCGATGGCCATTCCACTCACAGCTGGTGGCAGCGGACTGAATGGTGATGCCGCGCTCCTGCTCCTGCTCCATGAAGTCAGTGGTGGCGGCGCCGTCGTGCACCTCACCCAACTTATGGATCTTGCCGGTTAGCTTCAGAATTCGTTCCGTGGTCGTCGTTTTACCCGCATCGACGTGGGCGAATATACCTATATTCCTGTATTTTGCTAAATCAGTCATGACTCTTACTCAATAGTTGAATGTTCGAATGCGGTTTCCTGACCACGGCCAACGTCGCACTCATGACGCCCATTTCCGAGGAAATCAGCGCGCGCATTATAGGCTAAAAGGGCATGAAATGTGTAAGTGAATGAACACTCTGTGGCACCGCCTGTCGGTAATATCATAGAAAAAAAGAGGGGAATGGCCCTGCGAACCGCTGATTTTCACTTTTTCAGGCCATACGGGTACACTAATACCCATGCACGATATACCCGAACGTATCGCCGATGTACTACTGGAGGTGGAAGCCAACCTGCGTACCAGTGGCAAATGGGAGCAAAAACAACCACCGGAGAGCGCGCTGGCCAGCGCCGAACCATTTTGCATTGATAGCCTCAAGTTTGAGCAATGGCTGCAGTGGATATTCCTGCCGCGCATGAAACAGATTCTGGAAGAGCAAAAGCCCCTCCCCGCGAAAAGCGGGATTTATATGTATGCAGACGTGATCCTGCGTAGAAAAGACGTCTCAACAAACAATTTATTGACACTTATCAAGCGCTTTGACGACTTGATCACCATCCAGTCCGCTGCCAGGCGGCATTGATCAAACGGTTATAATGCCGTACCTATGATTGAGGCCATTGATTCACCCTATATCCATGCTGCTGGAGCTGATACTTTTCAGCAACTGGTGTTGGAAAATTCCAAGGCCGGCCCGGTGCTTGTGAATTTCTGGTCGAAAAAAGCCGGACCCTCGCTGCGACAATACCCGATTCTTGACCAATTAATCCACAAATACGAGGGCAAGGTCCTGTTGGTCAACATCGATACGGATAACGAGGTGACGATTAGCAAACAATACGGTATTGCCAGCGTGCCGACCTTGAAGCTCTTCCGCCATGAAGTTGTAGCAGAAACCTTGCACGGCTTTCAGTCTGCAGATGAATTAAGCACACTGCTGGAGAAATATGTTGCCCGGGATTCCGATCAGGAACTGGCGCTGGCCATCCAGAACTATTCACAGGGAAACCGAGCCAAGGCATTCGACAGCATTATCGATGCGATCGTCAATGACCCGGCCAACCCGCGGCTTCCCGCCGCATTGTGCAAGCTGCTTAAATATGAAAAACGCTATGACGAGGCAATAAATGTTATTGAGTCCCTGCCCCCCGAGATACGCAGTTATGAGGAAATAGAGCGGCTGGCTAATGAATTGAGTTTTTACAGTATTGCCCAGCAGGTCAGCAATGTTGAAGAGTTGCTAAAACGCGCCGAGACGAGACCCGATGATCTGGAAACTATGATGCAGCTATCCGCCCTGCATGTGGTCAACAAGAATCATCAAACGGCATTGACTGAGCTGGCCAGGATGATGGAAATCGACAGTCATTATAATAACGACTATGCGCGCAAGGCGATATTACGTATTTTCAACATCCTGGGTAACGAGCACGAGCTGGTTATTAAGTTCCGCCCCACCCTGGGCCGCTATGCGCATTGAGTCCGCAATAATAATCAGATAACGATACAGCTTATGAAACACTGAACAGCAGGCAACCATGGCGCTTTGCAGTCTGATAAACTTGCGGTGAAACCGCTTACTCTAAACACATTCTTTGTAATCAGTTCATGAAACCTCTTCGCTTATTTCGCCATGTCGCCTGCGAACCAGCCGCATATCTTGGCGACTTTCTAGAACAACGCGGCATTGCTTACGAAGTGTTGTGTCTCGACGAAGGCAGTGCCGTACCTCAGCAACTGGATGATGTATCAGGACTGGTCTTCATGGGCGGGCCCGGCAACGTTAATGAACCCAGCGACTGGATGGCACGGGAGATCGCACTCATTCAACGTGCAGCGCAAGCGGCTGTACCCATACTTGGCATCTGCCTTGGCGCGCAACTTATAAGCCAGGCGCTGGGCGGCAACAACACGCCCGGCGCAACCATGGAGGTTGGCTGGCATGATGTAGAACATGTTGCTTATCCCCCGGCGCAAGACTGGTTTAGCGATTTACCGCCGCGCTTCGAAGTATTTCAGTGGCATGCGCATACCTTTAGCCTGCCGCCTGGCGCACAAGGGCTGTTACGCAGCAACTGTGCCGAACACCAGGCCTTCGCCATGGGCAACATCCTGGCAATGCAATTCCATCTGGAGATGACTCCCGAATCGATTACGGGACTCATCAACCGCTATGGCAGCGACCTGGAGGGGGCACCGCCATGTGTTCAATCTGCAGAGAACATCACAACGGACCTGGAGCAACGTACACAACGCGCCTACAAGATTGCCGATGTTGTCTATGAACGCTGGCTGCAGACAATAACCTGAATGCTCCGAGCTGAGTGAGAGATATAACTGAAGTTGCGCTGGCCAAACGAGTCAGGCGGCCGTTAGGACGGTTTGCCAGCGACCGTCCACCATGGGATAGAGGTTATCAATAGCTTGTCTGATCAATTGCCTGACCTCATGATTCCAGAATGGGTCAACTGGGTTGCGCAAGATAGCAGCGGTGTATGGTGGGGCTACTCTATTGAACCCCTGCGCCATACCTCAGGCTGGTATGAAAATGAGGTGGGTGATTATGTGCGTCTGGGTAAATCCATACCCAGCGACTGGGAGCAATCACTCACACGCGCACATCGTTAAGCCTGCAACTAGCTAAGCCGCGGCACACATACTTCATCGTTCCCCCTGCAATACAGAACCGCCCATTGCCGTTCCACTAGATAACCGCATTACCAAATAGGTCTGGAAAGACCCAGGGCCCCTCATTCGCCTAAAATTCGCTCGCGCCCTCATACGGGGGCACCTGTTTTTGCTATTCTTTGTTTAATGATCAAGATTGGTTTAATCGGCGACCCCCACGCGACACCGGCCCCGCTCCATGAGGCTTTGTCGATTTTCAGAAATGAAAATGTAGATGAGATCTGGTGCACCGGTGACATTGCCGGATATGGCAGCAGACTGGACGAAACCGTTGCCTTGCTTATCGATAGCGGCTGCAAGGCTATCAAAGGTAATCACGACAGCTGGCACCTGCAGGCGCACACTGACCAGGCAACCGAGCGCACCAATCGATACCTGGAGAATCTAGCCACGGTAGTTGCCACCACGATAGAAGGTAAAAGCGTCTACATGGTGCACGCCAGCCCACCACTATCAGATGTGGACGGAATTAAACTGCTGGATATCAAAGGTCGTATCTTGCCAAATGAAGCTTCACAGTGGTCAGCCCGTTTGGCCGACTTCAAGTATGACGTGTTAATCGTGGGGCATACCCACCAGGTTTTTGCCGAACGGCTGGCAAACACATTAGTGATCAATCCAGGCAGCTGCAATTTCAATCATAGTTGCGCGATCCTTAAATTCCCCGCACTGACCTGCCAGTGGTTCGGGTTATCCGGTAAGACCCCGGTCAAGGCCTGGAACTGGGGGCTGTATTTCAATACACCCGCGTGAAACACATAACATCAGGATAAGCTGGCGTCAGCATTTTGTCATTACTCTATAACCTCAGGCAAAAAACGTCGGCGACAAATGCAACGACTTGGCATTTGCCGCCGACCCCAGAATCGGTTTGACCTGAACCTCAATCAGGCGAGTTCAACAGGTGTTATTGCGCAGCAAAATCATAGTCCTTTTTCGCGCCTTGCTTGCGTATCGCTGTGCTGAGTGCAGCATCGATTGTGCTCACTGCAGGTGACGCGACGTTGCGTTGCTCTTCAGCGACATAATCTTCACGCTCCTTACTCTGCGCCATAATCTCGGCTTTGATTTGCTCGCGCTCAAGCGCCTTGTTCGCCACGTATTTTTTCCTATCATCATCGCTCATTGCTCTCATTTCATTAGGAAGGAGTTCCTCATCCAGTTCCTGCAAGTCGACAGAACCAGCATCAATGGCGTCAACCAGATCCCAATTTGCATTGTTGTACATTGATGAAACTTTTGATTTGACTCTCTTCGCTAACAGGCCCAGGGAGATACCATTACTCTTTTCATCCTGCATAGCCTGGCGTTGTGCCTTTTTATCACCATCTTTTCCAAAGGGAATGTAGGTCTCATTGAGCTGCGCATTGAGCTCCGCTATTTTCTTATCTTGTGGCGCGACGACATGAGCAACGCGGTGATTATGATCAATACTCATATAATCCCCGCCGGCCAATATCGCACCCTCCCTCCAACCCGAGCTAGCGCCCTGATCGTAAGTACCCGCATGTATGGTATTAACGGTAATGCCACGACCCTTGGCGCTGGCGATGGCCTGTTTAAACGGCACCGGCCCTTGCGTGAAGGGTTCATTGCCAGCAATGAAGATGGCCTTGATGTCGTTATCTGAACGGCTCCATTCCAGATTCGTGACTGCCGTGTTGATTACATAGCCACAGTATTCATCGCCGCCATTGGTGGTCAGCGAAAACAATGCCTCGGAGACCTGATCCAATTCCCGCGTAAGACCGGTGACTTGCCGGATATAGCCGCTTTCGCTAGACAAGCCGCTATTACCGTACTCAAAGACCGCGACTTCAAGTGTCGGCGTGATACCGTTTTTCTTTGACTCTGAGAATTCATTAACGACCTGCCAGAGTTGGTTCCTGGTCTGATCGATAAGCCCGCTCATACTGCCACTGGTATCGAGCAATATTGCCAGCTGTATCCTGGGTTTCTCCACACGATCTTGCTGAACGTGCTGCGGTAGCGGTGGTTTTGCGTTGGCGGCATGATGATAAAACGGATATAACCCGACCACGGCGCCGGTAATGACAAAGATGCTAATAGTAATAAATTTGCTGTTCATGTTGTTACCCTCCTACGGGATTGATGTGAATTTGCGTAGCGCACTTTCGGCCGCCTGATGCGCCCGTTCGAAACGGTCTTCTGTAGCCATAAGTGTTGAACGATTGTTTGCGATGCGTGCGAAGCCGCGCGGAATCAGCACAAACAGCGCCTGCACCAGGAAGAAACACCAAAAACTGAGAAACAGACTGCTGGTGACAAGCCAGGCCCAGATGGCTGCAACCAGAGCAAGCCCGGTAAGACACAGGTCAGCGAGTGAGGACAAAACGCTGCTATAGAAATACAGCGAGCGAATCAACCAGAGCATCGTAATGTGGATCAGAATATAGATGAATAGTGACGGCGCAAAAAACCAGGCACTGACTGCCGCTATCAACCAGGAACTGACAACAATGACACGGCCGATCCGTTCACTGCTGCGTGATAACAGATACATGACGTACGCAAAGCATAAACCGGCAATGATGAGACGAATTACATTGCCGCTCATGAACACAGCCGCAAGGCTGACAAAGGTGATACTCCCAACAATACTCACTGCAAGCGCAACTGCCATGCCTTCAAACAAAGTCGGTTGCTTCATGATGACATCCTCTGTTGTTTTGCACGTAACCAGGCGACTTCCACCTCGTCATCTCGCACAGTAACGTCTGGCGCAGACCAAGAATCATCGGCCTTGGCATTCGTGTCGACGTCCGTCAAAAGTTCGAGTTTTTGCCGCATCGCGCTTAAACGCGTGCGATTCTCTTGCAAGCGTTGCTTGAGTTCAGAAGTAGCAGGGGATAATGTTTCGCGCTTGCGAACAATAAAACTCTGCAGCCGCTGCGCTTCGAGTTTGCGCCTGATCAGGCTGCGCGCCAGATCATCTTTTTGGGACTCAAAGCAGATATCCAACTCGTCCTCCAGGCGCGTCAAGGACTCCTCTATGTCGCTCTGCCTGTCTTCCAGTTGCACCTGTTCGTTATGTAATAACTTTAAGCTCCGCTCATCGTTATCAATATCTTCTTCCATCTCGCGCACCGCCTGCCTGAGCAGTGCTTCGGGTTCCTCGATACGATCAAGAACCGCATGCATATCGGCGCGAAATAGACGTGTAATACGGTTAATCAATGCCATGGTACCCACCTCACGTTGGTTGCCTGTAAATCTTATGTTGTGAGTCTAGGTCGATGCCACTTACGGCAATAGACAGAGAGATGTAAAACCTGACTGTCCGAATTTACATAAAATTTACATGCCAGCAGGAGGCGCAGCTGGTAATCTTTAGTACATTATGTCCCGCAAGCCACAGATATTGATTGTTGAAGACGAGGAGGCGATCCGTTCCGGGTTAATAGATGTATTGCTCTATCACGGTTACACCCCGGACTCAGCCAGCGATGGCCAAAGCGGTCTTATTATGTTGACGGCAAAAACCAGTGATGAGGACATTATTCAAGGCTTGCAACTGGGTGCCGACGACTATGTCGCAAAACCGTTTTCTGTTGCTCAACTAGTATTGCGTATACAGGCAGTATTACGACGTTCACGCATCGGCGTTGAAACCGCGCATATGCTTCGATTTGGCAACGACGCACAAGTCGATACGCGTAACCTATCAGGCACACTTGGTACTGATACTGTCTCGTTTACCCGACGCGAGGTCGACATCCTGCAATATCTGAGCAGCAATAACGAACGTCCGGTGCCACGTGACGAACTACTGAACAAGTTATGGGGTTACGCGAAAAACCTGGAACTGGAAACACGCACGGTGGATATACATATTGCCAAGATCCGCCGCAAGATCGAACCCAACCCCTCGAATCCCCGCTACCTGCTGACAGTGCGTGGCGCAGGTTACCGCCTGATATCAGACGATGATGGGGTGGATTAATATGTGGAGAACTACATTAACAGGCTGGGATAAAAAACGGTTACGCATCGTCCTGGTGCTGTTTTTTCTGGCGCTGGCGATTCCTACTGCGATATTGGTCAAGCAGGCGTATAGCCAGCTTAAATGGGAGGCCTTTCACCGCCACCGTCTAATGGCAGAGGAACTCGTTACACGTATCGATCGGCGTTACACCGAGTTACTCGATATTGAAAGCGCGCGCGCCTTTACGGATTACTCATTTCTCAACCTTGCCGGCGACCCGTCAGCCAATTTTTTGCAGCGTTCCCCGTTATCATATTTTCCGGTGAAATCCGCCATTCCAGGGTCTATCGGCTATTTCCAGATCGATAACGAAGGCCGTTTTAGCACGCCGTTGCTGCCCGATGGCGATGAATCCTCAAAGGTCTACGGGCTAACGGACCCGGAGTTAGCGGCGCGACAACAGGCACGTGATCGCATCTACCAGCTACTCAGTGAGAACAGACTAGTAGCGGATATCGCAATCAAGGAAAGGGAGAGTCGCTCACTCACGGAGAGCCTGGATACCATAAAGAGCGGAGCCCTCGACCTGGATGATGCAGCCGATGTGGGTCAGTCATACCGACAACAACCCGCGACCGAACAGGTAATGGCTCAATCTGGGTTCGACAAACTACAGACGGAAGCTGACACTTCATCACCATCACTACAGTCCTCTTCAAAATCCCTGGGACGGATTGAAGACCTTCAACTCGAGAACCGCTATCAACAAAAGCTATCTGAAGGAAAGAAAAAAGAAGTATCGCGAGCCAAACCATCAGAGAAAAAGGATTTTAAACGCGCTTTGCGTAAAGAGCAGAATGTACTCCCGTCCCAGAGCACGGCAATCGTAATGGCTGAAGAGACACCAGCAGCACCACGCCGTGATGCACGCGTCAGCATGTTCGAAAGCGAGATCGATGCATTTGAGTTTAGTGCGCTCGGCGGTGGCCATTTTGTACTGTACCGCAAAGTGTGGCGCGAAGGGCAACGTTATATCCAGGGACTACTGATAGAACCCGGGCCATTTATCGATGACATCATCGCATCAGCATTCCGTGAAAGCGCTGTATCACTCACAGGAAATCTGGCGGTTGCCTATCAGGGCGATGTGTTGTCTGTACTGAGCAACCGCAATAACCGTCGTTATATGTCCAGCACCGAATCTTTACAGGGCAGCCTGCTGCTGCACGACCGCTTATCAACGCCACTGGGTCGCATGGAACTGATTTTTAGCGTCACTAGTTTACCGGCAGGACCAGGCGCTACGGTGATTACCTGGCTGTCGTTAATTTTGTTAATGGTGTTATGTGGCGGATTTTTATTGATGTACCGGCTTGCGGTCGGCCAAATCACACTGGCACGACAACAGCAGGATTTTGTTTCTGCAGTAAGTCACGAATTAAAGACACCACTAACCTCGATCCGCATGTATGGTGAAATGTTACGCGAAGGCTGGGCATCAGAAGAAAAACGCAAGACCTATTATGACTTTATATATGATGAAAGTGAACGCCTGACACGACTGATCAACAACGTACTACAGCTCGCCCGCATGACTCGTAATGACCTGCATGCCGAATTGACTCACTGCCGTGTTGCCCAACTTATGGATACCATCCGCTCAAAAATTGAGTCGCAGGTAGAGCGCGCAGGCTTTGAGTTTAATATCGAATGCAAAGCACATGTGCTTGATCAGTCATTACAGGTGGATGCCGACTACTTTGTACAGATCATCATCAACCTGGTTGACAACGCGATCAAATTCTCCACCAAGGCCTCAAAACAGCAAATCGATATCGGTTGCACTCAACTACGTGATGGCACAGTACAATTCAGCGTACGAGATTATGGCCCCGGCATACCACAAGACCAGATGCGCAAGATATTTCGTTTATTCTATCGTTCCGAGAATGAATTGACGCGCGAAACCGTGGGTACAGGAATCGGGCTGGCACTGGTGCGTCAACTTACGCGCGCCATGAATGGACAGATTGATGTCGTCAATCAGACTCCAGGCGCGGAATTCAAAATAAGCTTCCCTACGGCTCCTCAGGTAAACACTGGTTAGACCATCGACTCCTCGCCAGCATTCAGAAAGCTCTACTTATGAAACGTCTACCAGCTGGGGAAGCTTGCGATCGTATTCGTGACCCAGGCGGTATCACAACGGCTACCCAAGGGATTGCAGGGTAAAGACAGCACACTGGTCTATCTACCGCTTAGCTACATGATCGGTGGCTATACGGTGTTGTTACCGCGCAGCGCGGTACGACCACTGGATATGAGCATGGAGGAAGCCATGCGCTTCACATTGACCGCAGGTGTCACCGGCACCAAGACGCTTGGCTGATTGTTTCGGATACTTTGGCTTGCTGCGAACCGGGGTTAATGTCGACAGGGTTATTCGCGCAACAGAATTTTTCTAGTTCGGCTGCCGGCAGCACGACGCATCGAAATATAGAACCCCCTTCTTTGGCACCCTACGTATCGCGCTTGTAAGTAATTCTACCTTGGCCTGCCATGGTGTTGCCTTGCTGTACACAACGGATGCGCCACGTTACGGTGTTCCCGCTGACTGTATGATCCTCAATAGTACATTCCTGGCCCGGATCTTGTGATTTAGGCACCAGATCTTCTTTAGTAATACATTGCCTGTGAGTGATTGCCGGCACCTGCATCGGCATACCCTGCATTTTGGACTTAACCGTGATTTCCCATAGCCCTGTATGGACATCGGGTTCCGCTGTTGCATACCCCGAAAGCGTAACCAGAAGTAACAACATGCCAGCGTTAAGGGTATATACGGTTTTCATATGTATTCTCCTCTTAATCCGGATCACAACCATGCAGCCCAATTACTTGCCTGACATTTTACCGTGTGTCGCTAGCATTTACCCCATTGCTTCGTGTTTATGATTAGGCTCAGTTCTAGGCAATCCTGATTCTAACCACATTCATCACTTCCATCTCAAGACCACCAACCACTTCCACGTCCGGATAGTAGGTTAAATTTACACGTTGCCCTGTGGTGTTCTTGTATACCCGCCTTCGCTTAAATCTGAAGGGTACATTACAGCCTTCTATCATGACGGTATTGATAATCCAGTCATCGGCATTTCGTTGTACATGCGACGCGACCTTCTGCATATCAGAATGGACAAGCTTTTCATGCTTTTTTATGAGTTTGTCGGCTTGCGATTTCATTTGTTTATATGGCAAAGGATTAAATCCACAATAATACTTACTGGGGGCATTGTATCTGGTTCTGTTGATTCCTGATATACAACCACGCGCTCTGTGCCATTGGTATAGGACCCACCTCAGAAACAACCATCTGCCGCCGATTTGCGAGGCAGGAATCGAGTTGAAACGAATGGATATAAATCAATTATTTACCAGATACCCGCCTGCGCAGGCTTGACGGTGTTTTTTTTATGACTCCAGGTCTACAGTCATCATAGAGATGCTTATATCCTAAACTAATAGCCCACAACGAGATAGCATCATTGTTTTATGGGACAGTAGTGACTCTAACCTTTTTTAATCTTTGGCTACGGGAGCTTACACAGTGAAATCCATCAGCAGAACGTTTCTAACCGGGCTTGTTACCATTCTTCCGGTAATACTCACACTCTACCTGCTTTACTGGTTAGTGATATCAATGGAGGCTGTGCTGGGCGGTGCGATTCGTCTTGTGCTGCCGGGAGCAAGCTACTGGCCCGGCATGGGTGTTATCGCCGGCCTTGGTGTCGTGTTTCTCGTGGGCCTGCTCATGCACGCCTACTTCGTGCGCCGCTTGTTTGCTAAAGGCGAAGCCGTCTTTTATCACTTACCGTTAATCAACTCCGTTTATCGCGCAATGCGTGACTTCTTCGATTTCATTTTTTCAACCAGGAAAAAAGAATTCGAGCAGGTAGTGGCTGTGACCATTGGCAATCAGGGCATGCAGGTGATTGGATTCGTGACCCAGGCGGTATCACAGCGGCTACCCGAGGGATTGCAGGGTAAAGACAGCATTCTGGTCTATCTACCGCTTAGCTACATGATCGGTGGCTATATGGTGTTGTTACCGCGCAGCGCGGTACGACCACTGGATATGAGCATGGAGGAAGCCATGCGCTTCACATTGACCGCAGGTGTCACCGGCACCAATACGTTTGGCTGATTGTTTCGGACACTTTGGCTTGCTGCGAAGCGGGATTAATGTCGACAGGGTTATTCGCGCAACAGAATTTTTCTAGTTCGGCTGCCGGCAGCACGACGCATCGAAATATAGAACCCCCTTCTTTGGCACCCTACCCCTTCTTTGGCACCCTACAATAGCCAGAAGATGGTTTGTGTCATGATAGATTTTTGAGAATTTCTCATATATTACAGCAAGTTATGAAGGTTTCACAATTCGTTACATTCGTGACCTCAAGTGTTTCTGATGGCGTGCCGATAAAGTAGAGGTAACGTATTCGAAAGATTGGCAAACAGGCTCGGAGATGATGTATCAGCAACCATGCCGCATCAGCTATTCGAGATTTCGCCAATATGTCTGACATCGATTAAAGAGATTGTATTGCCATGATTGCGCCCGAAATACCACATGATGAAGCGACCCGGCTCAACACACTGAGGTCACTGAAGATACTCGATACCGAGTCTGAAGAACGCTTTGATCGGCTGACACGCCTGGCCAAACGTTTGTTTGGCGTGCCTATCGCACTGGTGAGCCTGGTGGATGAAAACCGTCAATGGTTTAAATCTTGTCAGGGGTTGGATGCAAGCGAGACACCACGCGACATCTCTTTTTGTGGTCACGCCATCCTGGGAGACGATATATTTGTGATCCCGGATGCCAGCCAGGATGGACGCTTCTCTGACAACCCACTGGTCACGGATGCACCTCATATCCGCTTCTATGCAGGCTGCCCACTCAAGGTAGCCAACGGCAGCACGCTCGGCACCCTTTGCATCATCGATCAGGAGCCGCGTGAATTTGAAGCGGAAGATCGTGAGCTGTTGCGTGATCTCGCGCGTATGGTGGAACAGGAACTGGCAGCCATACATCTTGCGACCATAGATGAGCTGACTTCATTGTCTAATCGGCGCGGCTTTCTGACGCTGGCTGGACATGCATTAAATGTATGCCGCCGCCAGCGCGCGCCGGCTTCACTATTCTTTTTTGATTTGGATTTATTCAAACAGATCAATGACGACTATGGCCATGCAGAAGGCGACCGCGTTCTCATTGACTTCAGCCGAATACTGATGAGTACGTTTCGCGAATCGGATGTCGTCTGCAGGTTGGGGGGAGATGAATTTGCGGTGTTCTTAACCAATACCGATGAGCTCGACAGTGAGACTTGTTTTAATCGTTTGAAGCTACAAATTAACGCCCATAACCAAGAACAACAACGGGGATATAAACTTTGCTATAGCGTTGGCCACGTCGATTACGATAGAGACAAGCACAACTCGATCGAGGACATGCTAAAAGAAGCAGACGACCTTATGTATGAACAAAAGCGTAACAAACACACCCACCATAGCATGCGCTCAAGTCTTTCAGCTCCTTGTCAAAACCATCGGGCAGCAGGCAATTTACTACGAATGACAGCCAAACCAGTTTAACCTGCCTGACAATGGAAGCTGAACATCCTCAGCGGAAATCTGCAGAGGATACAGTAGAGAGTGGCAAGTTTGTGCTTGACTTGACCGACCGGTCAACTATAATTACACCCATGAACCCGCCACTCGACACCCTGGACCGCATCCTGAAATCCGCGAGCGAGCTGATGTATTCACGCAGCTATGCCGATGTCGGTGTGGCGGCCATCTGTGAGCACGCAGGTGTAAAAAAAGGCAGCTTCTACCATTTCTTCCCCAGTAAACGCGACCTGACCCTTGCGGTGCTGGATAAATCCTATATCGACATGAAAGAGAACATGCTAGATGCGGTTTTCGCGTCAGATATACCTCCGTTAGAACGCTTGCTCCGGTTCGCTGAAACGGCCTATGAATTTAATAAAGCGGTCGCGCAAGACACTGGCCAGGTACTGGGCTGTCCCTTCGGTAATCTGGCAATCGAACTTTCTACCCAGGAAGAAGCCATTCGGCTCAAACTCGAAAGGATTTTCAAAAAGTTGAATGCCAATATACGCCAGGTGTTACAGGATGCCGTCGATGCCGGTGACCTGAAAGATATTAATATCGACGCGACCGCACAAGCAATGATCGCGTATTTTGAAGGCTGCACCCTACTCGCCAAGGTCCACAACGACGTTGAGGTTTTGCGTACCCTGCTGCCCCAGGTCGCCCAGATCCGTATCCCCGCCCAACAACTCTAGAAACCCCTGTTAACCCCCAGCCATTAAAGGAGATTAAGCACGCCAATGAACTAGACCGACCGGTCTACTACTATCAACCTATTCCTAACCAGGAGAACGAAACATGAGCCATGCGGCCATTAAAAACGACACACCGCTTGTAATACCCACGCCACCGGCCGGTGAGGAGGACCGTGTTGCCGGTGTGCTCAGTGCCATCGAGGAACACGTTGGGTTCGTTCCGGATGGTTTACGCCTGTACAGCTTCAGCCCTCCACTGCTGGAGTCATTTGTTGGCTATATTTCCTACTTTTCGAGTGGCGAACGTCTGTCACCCACGCTACTGACGATGGTCCGCTATCTTGTATCGTGGCAAAACGAGTGCAGCTTCTGCATCGATATGAATGAGGGTTTTCTTGTCAATATGGGTGTAGATATCGATGCGGTGCGTGCCGCACGCACCAACCCCGATGCTGCTCCGGTGGCAGACAAGGAAAAACCGCTGTTGAAACTGGCGTTGAAGGCGGTGAACACACCAGAGGATGTTAACCAGACAGACCTTCAAGCGGTCCACGCGCAAGGCTGGAGCGACCGCGACATCTTCGATGCTGTAGTGCAGGCCGCCAACAACCGTGCATTCAATACCGTGTTAAAGACCTTCAATGTGGAACAACAGGGGATGTTCGCCTGAGAATCATGAAGTAGTTGGGGCAGGTCTTATTGATGCGTCATCATCACATCATCAGGCCTGCCCCTGTTCTTGCCCCACTTCCACAAACCCCAGGTCCTCCAAAATTGTGTAGGACGCAGGCAGTACCAGCAACGTCAGGAAGGTGGAAGCGATCATGCCGAACACCACACTGGCGACTAATGGTACGAGCACCTGGGCCTGCAGACTGGTTTCCGATAACAACGGGAACATGCCAGCGACGGTGGTAACAGACGTGAGAAAAATGGCGCGAAAACGATCGCGCACGGCCTGACCGGCGGCATCGTGTAACGTCATTCCCTCAAGGCTGCGGTATTTAACATACTCGACCAGCAGTATTGAATCGTTCACCACAATGCCGGCCAGCGAAACAAAACCGATCATACTGGGCAGGGTAAGATCAAGCCCCATGAGCAGGTGACCCCAGATCACGCCGATAAGTGCCAGCGGAATGTTAATGAGCACCACCAGGGGTTCACGGTAATTGCCAAATTGCAGGCTCAGCAGTAGATACACGCCGGCAATACCCAGAAGAAAACCACTCATAACCGATCTGTTGGTTTCCCGTGAATTCGCCACCTCACCTTCGAGGCTGATCGTGAGTCCGGGATAGCTCTGCTTTAATGTTGGCAGAAACCTTTTTTTGGTATCACTGATCACTTCGTTAGTGTTGGCAAGCTGCGAATCAATATCGCCAGAGATGGTCACGGTACGCTGATGGTTAATACGCATGATACGCGCATATTCACGCGTTTCACTTAGTCGGGCAACGGCCGCCAGAGGGATCGCTTCACCTTGTTTGGAAAACACGGTGAGACTTTCGAAGTCCGTTAACGCCTGTGCAGGGTCACTGTCCAGCTTAACATTGACTTCATAGGCTTCCCGGCCTTGATAGACATCTGCGACCTTCATGCCCTGATATGCGGCACGCAGTTGTATTGCGATTTGTTGGGCATCGAGCCCGGATGCCAGAGCGCCGGGATACAGGTTGACGCTGAACTGGGGTTTACCGGGGCGCAAATCATCCATGACGTTGGATACGCCGGGATAACCACTTAACCAGTTCTGCAATTCCCATGAGGCCCGCGACAACACATCAAGATCATCGCCTTGCAGGCGAATCGAGATAGCCTGCCCCGCCGGGCCGAAGGCCGGTTCCTTGAACTGGAGTGAAATTGCATCCGGAATGTTCGGGGTAGAGGCCATCCATAACCGTCGCAACTCATTGAGGGAGGTGTTGCGTAGCTCTGCATCCAACAAATCGAGGCTGATGGTCGCGAGGTGCGCGCCCTCCTCACCGGCATCCGCATTGGTGCTATAAGATACCTGGACATTCTTCACCAGCTCGGCTTCGTCTTCTGCGGGAAGTTGTTCGCGGGCCAGTTGCAGACTAGCCAGTAATTCTTCGACTACAGCTTCGGTGCGCGCGAAGGGGGTACCCTGCGGCATCAGGATGCGGGCATCAAGGATATTGCCTTCCAGATCAGGAAAAGATTTGAATTTGATAAAACCAGCCGGGATCAAACTGATAGTGATGATAAACAGTGCGACAACTGAACCCAACATCAGGTAGCGGTAACGGATAGCCATGTCACCCAGCGCGCCAACGCGTTGACGCAGGTGATCAAACCCGGTTTCTAAGCGCTCACGCCACTCGGGCCTTTTCTGCTCATGATGGCGTTCAAGGGAGTGTTCCAAATGATGCGGCAGAATCAGGAAGGCTTCAATTAAACTGATGGTCAGCACTGACAACAGAACCACCGGCAACACGCCCATGATCTGCCCCATGTCGCCCTTAAGGAACAACAGGCTACCAAACAAAATTGCTGAAGTAGTAAAAGAGGAGAACACTCCGCGTGCAACCCGTTTGATGCCGCCCACCGCAGCCTGCAGCGGACTTTTACCATTTCGATATTCGGTCTCGATACTTTCGGAGATGACGATAGCATCATCCATGAGGATACCGATAGCCATCAGCAGTGCGACCATGGAAATCATGTTGATGCTGACACCAAGCACACTCATCACCACCAACCCGCCGATAAAAGAAATGGGCAAGCCTAACGCCACCCAAAAGGTGTAACGCCAGTTAAAAAACAGGAACAGCGCCAGGGTCGCAAGGATCAGACCCTGCCAGCCATTTTTCAGCAACAGACTCAAACGATCCTGCACGATAGAGGCGGTGTCCTGAGTAATCACCAGACGCGTACTATCCGGCAAACGCGCGTTTTCCTCATCAACGAATTTCTTCACCGCATTAAATATGGTAAGTGTGTCGTCACTTTTGTTTTTACTGATTTGCAACATGGCGGCCGGGCGGCCGTTCAAATCAGTACGTTTTTCTTCATCAGAAAAATCATCGACGACCCTGGCTAGATCTCCCAGGCGCAGCTGGCCACCCCTGACGTTATCAAGAATAATTAAATCCGCCAGCTCATCGACGCTGCGACGTTCATTCTCGAAACGAATCTGGTACGACCGCTCATCGGCATCCAGCGTACCCGCCGGCATGTCGATGGATTGTGCTTTAATAAGGTTGGCTATATCCTCGATACTTAATTGATACTGGCGCAACATCTCCGCATCGACCAACACACTGAGTTCGTGTGTCGAAAAACCAGTCACTGTTACAATGGGCACATCCGACAACACCAATAAACGGTTACGGTAATATTCCGCGAGCCCTTTGAGTTCAGGCTGGGTGAGATCTGCATTGATCGCGACACTCACTACGGGCTCGGTACGGCCGAGCTCTTCCACTACCGGTTCCTCGGAATTGTCCGGAAAGTCAGTAATGCCATCGACGGCGGAATTGACATCATCTATAAACTTCTGAATATCTCCCTCTTCCTGCATATCCAGGGTCAGCGTACCGAGATTGTCACGAGCCTCGCAGCGCTGTTCTTCCAGAAAACTAATACCATCGGTAGCGTCTTCAAGACGGTTACAAATGCCTTCTTCAACGTCACCGGGACTGGCACCCAGATACGGGACGCTGACGCGCACCTGGTTAGTTTTAATTTCCGGGAATGTCTCCTTATTGAGTGTCGGCAGCGCCGTCATTCCTAACAGCAGAATGATGAACATTAATATGTTGGCCGCAGTGGGATGCTTGGCGAAATAGCCAATCATATTTATGCCGCTCCACGCGCACGTTGTTGTAAGGATTTCTCGTAATCGCTGGCATGTAGCGGCAGTAGCGGCATGCCCTCTATAACGGGCACCAGATCATTAATAATAAGTCGATCACCTTCTTGCAGCCCGGCGCCTACGACAACCAGGTCATCCTGATACTGTTGTATTTCGATGACCTTGATTTCCAGGCGATCCTCATCATTGACAATATACACACGCCCATGATGAACGGCCTTGCGCGGAATGATGATCGCATCACGCGGCGGCGCATAGAGTTCTACCGCAGTAAACATGCCTTTCAACAATGGCGGACGCTTGCCGGGAATAACCTTCTCATAAGGCCGGTCAACTCCCACTACAACACCCAGGGTACGTCGCGTGGGGTCAATCGATTCGCTGAAGCGTAACACCTCAGCCTCCCAGCCGGCGTCAGGCATGTCACCAACCAATTTGACGCGCGCGCTCAGATTCAACCGGGCAAGAATTTCATGGGTATTACCCATGGCCAGCCCATCCAGAGAGCGTCCCGCCATATGACCTACCAGGGCGCGCATGTGCACAATGGGTAATTGGGCGTTGATCTCGACACCATTAATATCAAGGGCTTCAAACAAGATGCTACCCACATTCACAAACTGGCCCTTTTCAACCGACACCTCACCTATGCGCGCACTGAACGGCAGAGTAATTTCGGTGCGTCCCAGAGTCGTCTCCTCGCCCTTGACCTGCTCTTCGGCACGCGTGATCTGTGCCTGCACCGAAGCCTTGCGGCTGGCATAGGTGTTGAGTTGGCCCTGGAGTTCTTCAACTTGCTGCCTGAGTGAGATGACCTTTTGCTCTTCGGCGTCGAGCGTTGAGCGGGCGATCAACTGACGCTCGTAGATACTGCGAATGCGCGCCAATTCCTTTTCGCCAACCCGCAGATTTTCCTGCGCCAACGCAAGGGAGCGGCTAGTGGTTTTTTGCTCCTGTTGCAGTTGCTTCAGTGAGGATTGGTTGGCGCTGAGGTCCGCCTGGGTCTGCTTGAGTGAGACCTCATAATCCTCCCGATCAATACGTAACACTACGGTACCGGCCTCGACACTGCTGCCTTGTTTGAGGTCCGGATGGAGGTAGCTGATCTTGCCGCTGACTTCGGCCAGGGTCCTCAACGTCACTGTCGGTTCCACATTACCGTAGGCAACAACACCAGCCCTGAAGGGGATCTTCTTTATTGTGATGATATCGACGCTTTTGCTTGGCATTTCCGCGCCGGCGTGTTCCAGCGGTGCGCGGCTTTTTAGCATCACCAGCGCGACTAGAACGCCGAGGCCGACAACAGCTATCAATGCTAAAGGGGTTTGCAGAATCTTCTTCATGACCACCACCGCTATTCTCCCTATCTAACTGACTGGCGTATATCACCATTCTAGGCAACTAAAGGCAAGCTGTGAGATAAACAGTAAAAATCAATAGGACCTGACGCGCAGCTGTCCACTATAATGGTGTTCATTTACGGATGCATCGCCGCTGATTTCTACAAGAGGGACACTGGATGCTGAAAAAACTGGCAACGATTGGCAGCAGCGCATGGTATTGGCTTGCCATTGTGATACTAGGATTGTCCATGCTGGCAATCGCATTATTTTACCAATATGTACTGGATTACGGTCCCTGCGTCATATGCATACACGTACGCATCTGGACTATGGGTTTTATTGTGATTGCGCTAGCCGCATTATTTGTGCGCAGGTCATGGATGCTCTGTGCTATCACACATGCACTTACCGCCATGATAGCCGGCGCCTTACTGGAGCGCTCGTGGCTATTACTAGGCACCGAGCGCGGTACTATCGTAGGTGACTGCAGCATGGCGTCGGGTTTACCCGCCTGGTTCGCCGTGGATAAATGGTTCCCCAAACTGTTCGAGATCTGGGAGGCCTGTGGTTATACACCCGAACTGCTGTTCGGCATCACCATGGCCGAAGGGCTGGTTGTATTTTCCATTACGCTCCTGCTGGTCAGCATCATATTAATGGCCGCCGCACTGTTAGGTAGAAAAGCAACTTGACGAAACCGCAAACACCGACCACCCCAGAGCGATACGCACCGAAAGACGAAACACCGCACTCTTGTTGATTAGCATCAACGCAGTCAACCGCCGCACTCGTTATCCTGCCAATATTTATCACACTGCTGTTAAGGAGGTATTGGTCTGTGTCTCGCAGAGAGCCTCCAGCATCGAAAAATGACGAGACAACAAACAACCAGAGGAATTAATGATGAATGCAAAAATGCAATTCAAATTCCTGACGGTGATTCTGACTATTGTCCTGACACAGGGATTGGCCGCGTGCGCATATCGTGGCGGCCCACCCATTTATACGGCAGCCCACCATCACCACCCCTATCATTATTACTACTATCCAAGCACCCGTGTCTATTTCCATCTCTCTACAGGCAATTATTGGCATCGTTCTGACGGGCACTGGAGACGCGCCAGGGTGTTACCACCACACATATACCTGGACCGCAGGGATCGCGTTCGCGTTTGGGAAGATATAGATAAGCCTCATCTCAGGCACGAACGTCATGCGAGACAATACAAACCACGCCAGAACTACAATCCCGACAGAGACCGCGATCACAGAGAGCGGTCACACAACACTCGCCGGCACGAGGAGTATCGGCGAAAATAACGCCGCCATACAAACAAGCGTCGGAATTAGCGGCGCTCACATTACATGTAATTATCAAAACCCGGCCTTACAGACGGCATCGAAATACCAAAGTCTTCATAAAGGAGGCTCATGAAAGCGATTGTATTTACGGAATACGGATCACCAGACCTTCTGCAGCTCAAAGAGGTAGCAAAACCCGCACCGAAGGACGACGAAGTACTGATAAAGGTTCACGCAGCATCTATCAATTCGTGGGACTTGGAGTTTCAAAGTGGTATGTTCGTAAACCGCCTTCTATTCGGACTTTTTAAACCGAAGCCGGAGAAACAGATACTTGGAGCTGATATAGCTGGGACGGTTGAAACGGTTGGCAAAAAAGTAACGCGCTTCCAACCTGGCGATGAGGTGTTCGGCGACCTATGGGATAGCTGGGGCGGTTTTGCTGAGTATGCATGTGCTCGCGAGACGGCCTTGGAGCTGAAACCGGCCCATTCGACTTTTGAGGAGGCTGCCGCCGTGCCCCAAGCAGGCGTTTTGGCCCTCCAAGGGCTTCGCAAGACCGGACAGATCCAGCCAGGACAGAGGGTTTTGATTAATGGCGCTGGCGGTGGTGTTGGTACATTTGCAGTGCAGTTAGCCAAGCTCATCGGGACTGAAGTAACGGGCGTAGACAGCACCCAAAAGCTGGAGGTCATTCGCTCGATTGGTGCTGACCATGTTATCGATTACACGCAAGAGGATTTCACCCAGAACGGACAGCGATACGACCTGATTCTTGATGTTCATGGGTTTCGGTCGATGTTTGATTACAGACATGCATTAAGCCCTAACGGGACTTATGCCATGGTCGGTGGCGCTGTTCCCAGGATCTTTCAAGCGCTCTTTCTGGGATTGTGGGGTTCAATAACCCGGAGCCAGAAGTTTCGTTTGGTGGCGGAGGGACCAAATAAAGGGTTGGCAGATCTGAAAGAGCTCATCGAAGCCGGCAAGGTCGTTCCAATTATCGACACAGTTTACAAGTTGAGCGAGGCACCTGAAGCGTTCCGTCACTTCGGAGCAGGTCGCCACAAAGGAAAGGTCGTAATTTGTATTAGCTCAGACTTTAGCTAACAGGCAGTGTCAGAGTTGGTCGAACTTAGTTTGTAAAGCAGCCGTTCATAGCCACTCCAGATCTACCTCGCGGATGACAGAGACCGGCCACAAGGAGGCATTAACGTATAAATAAGCCGCGCGGTTTTTGCGTCGGCTTGATTGTTTGTTAGATCGTTCCATTGTCTCGCAATGCTCTCAATTCTTTGGTCAAGGCATCTTCAAGATCCCTAATCTTCTTATAGGGCAGGCATCTTTGGCCTCTTGTATCGAATTTAAGATGGTTCGTATCTTTAACTAGAAGGACTGTCGGAACTTCACATCCCCAAGCATATCCCACCTCAAGATAGACATTAGGATTGGCTTCCGTAAGATCAGCGATGACTAATGTCGCCGTTCTGACTCGTTCGCGAACCCAGTCCATAACATCACCCGTAAAAGATGAAAGATCAGCCCTTTCGCAAAGGAAGCCAGCACTGCGAACCGCACCTTGAATACCGTAGTGGTAAACGTCATCCATCTCATCCTTGAAAGGCATGGCCACGAATAC
>CAMYKB010000035.1:0-29032 GCA_947258875.1 uncultured Gammaproteobacteria bacterium
GAAAAACAAACTGTCGTCATACCCGCGCACACCTACATGGAGGTAGGTGGTAGAGCGACGCAGGATGCCAAAGCCGAGGCGGGTATCCAGTAAACGATTTATTTATAGCCTATTCATATTCACTGGATTTCCGCCTACGCGGAAATGACGCGTGAGTGGGACAGCAATGGGTCTGAGCCCTTTACTGGTGGCTCAGCCCCTTTACTGCAGCTCTTCAGTTCGTTAAATGGTGCGCTTGGAAACTGAATCCACCACTTGCTGCCTTGTTTTTAAGAATCGAGAAAGCTTTCTCGCATTGATCATCTGGAACCATGAGCCAGATTCTTCGTAGTGGCATCCTCTGTAGTGTTTTACCATTTGTATTTACAAATTCATCAAGCTTTTCAACAAATAAGGCGATGAAGTTCTCTAATCCAAACCGGCCATGCACATTACCCAGCATGGGTAGTTGTATTGACGAGATATTTTTTTCTATTGTTAGCGAGAAAATATTGTGGAGTGCTTCAGCAATCCAATCATAGCTCCAACTGGGGTCTTCATCCAGGTCATGTACGATAGCCTGTAACGTGCAAGGATGCTGCCCACAGACAACGACGCATCCGGTTCTCTTCTGTGGCGCACTGCTGAGCTTATTGGCCAGGTACCAGACGGGCATGTCACCAGGGTCGCGAATTTCAGTGCATTCTCCCAGGACACGGTCGGTATCCTGTTCTTCGACAATAGCACTGACATTTAAAGGGGGTAATTTTGAATGAACGACAGAAACCTCGATGCCCGCAAAGTTGAGTCGTAATTTGTCAATATCCCAGACCAGTTCCGGTGCCGGGTTGCCGGATTCGTTCATGGTTGGCCTCCTTTGGCTTGACTATGGGCATAAGACCACCTTGGTAAATATTATAAACCAGCTTGGCGGAGTGCCCTATGGTTTTGGCGTATAGGGGCAGTCTGTATTTAAGAGGTGTACAATTAAGAGGTAGAAGTGAGAAAAGGGGTAGCCCCTTTATTGATGGCATGTCATCAAAACGCATAATAGCCCTGGTATTTATTCCGCTGGTTTTCATATCAGGTGGGCAGGCTGTTGCTAATGAATACCTGCAGCAGCGCCAGCGAATGATTGCCGACATAGAAGCTGATGTTCGAGCGACCGCTAGATACATCAACAAAAAATCATTCAGTGTGCACGTCATGCAAGCCATGGATACGGTTCCTCGGCATAAGTTTGTCCGCGAACGCTTGCGCTCGAGGGCGTATGAAAACCGGCCTTTACCCATAGGGTATGGCCAAACCATTTCACAACCGTACATCGTTGCGCTGATGACGGATTTATTGCAACCTCAGCCAGAGCATCGTGTTCTCGAAATTGGCACCGGTTCCGGTTACCAGGCGGCCGTGCTCTCAGAACTGGTGGGGCATGTTTACAGTATCGAGATTATTGAAGAGTTGGGTAAATCCTCAACACGGAGACTAAGTCAACTTGGTTATAACAATATCGAAACGCGCATTGCCGATGGTTATACAGGATGGTCGGAGCATGCGCCCTTTGACGGTATTATTGTGACTGCTGCCATCAGCCATATCCCACCGCCGCTGGTTCAGCAGCTCAAAAGAGGCGGCCGCATGGTGATTCCTGTGGGTACACGATTCCAGACACAGTACCTGACACTGGTTGAGAAAGACATGCAGGGCGCTATCACAACACGGCAGATATTGCCGGTTGTATTTGTTCCGTTTACCGGCGGACACTAGCACGGCATGCATCCGCTGACTGAAAAGCGGACACTAACACCGCCGTTGATCTCTATTTTTATTCTATCTGCCGCAGCCCTGGCATATGAAGTGCTGCTGGTAAGACTGTTCTCGATTATTCAATGGCACCATTTTGCTTTTATGGTGATCAGTATTGCGTTACTTGGCTACGGCGCGAGCGGAAGTTTTATTACTGTGTTTCGGAATAGCCTGCTTGAAAAATATCACAGCGTATTTATAACCAACATATTGTTATTCGGGCTTTCATCAATTGCTTGTTTCATTACAGTTCAGCATTTTCCATTCAATGCACTGGAAATACTGTGGGACAGATCTCAGTGGCAACGGTTGTTATTAAGCTATTTAATTCTGACACTGCCTTTTTTCTTTGTTGCCAACGCCATTGCGCTCACTATGATGCGCTTTCATCTGAAAATCCCGCTGGTGTATGGCATTGATTTAATCGGCGCAGGAATTGGCGCAGTCTCGATAATGGCGCTGCTGCAAATATTTTCGCCTGACGCAATGTTGCGTTTAATAAGTATTAGCAGTATTGCAGCAGGTTTTTTTGCCCTAAGTCATTTCAACGACAGGCAAAGGCAGTTAATAGCTTCGGTGCTTTTATTGTTCATGCTTGCTGTTTTCATGACACCTCAAAAATGGGTTGATTTGCGCATATCAGAATACAAGGGACTTGCGCAAACGCTTTTAATAAAAGATGCGTCTTTGCTCATGCGGCACACGTCGCCTGTCTCTCAGATTGATGTTGTGCAGAGTTCGCACATTCCCTTTCGCTATGCCCCTGGGTTGAGCTTACAGAGCCCCGCAGCCCCACCCGAGCAACTGGGCGTATTCAGAGACGGTGACGAAATAACAGTAATAGACCATGTTACGGATATGAGTTCACTGGCCTATTACGACTATATGAGCTCGGCCGCGCCTTATCACGTGCACAGCTCGCCTCAGAATATACTTATTTTTGGATCAGCTACCGGGGCACCGATATTGCTGGCACGTCTCCATGGAATATCTCGAATCGATGCAGTTGAACCCGATAAGCAACTCAGCCTGCTGATTACGGATCAGTATGCAGATTATTACGGCTGGCAGGCGCTGAAAGACAAGGTGACAATTCACACGATATCACCGCGCGGATTTGCCACATCAGATAAAAACTATGACCTTGTCGTTGTCGGCATGCCTGGTGCATCAACAGGTGGCGCGGCAGGCGTATATGCGCTATCTGTGTCTTACGATTATACCGTTGAAGCCATACAGTCATATTTGAAACTGCTCGCACCTGATGGACTATTGAGCATAACCCTATGGACCAGCAATCCTGCACGTGCAAACCTGAAGTTATTTACAACTGCAGTGACAGCAATGAAGAAGTCTGGGATTAATAACCCTGAAAACAATGTTGCATGGATACGGAGCTGGAATACCGCGACATTGTTATTAAAGAACACCTCGTTGACGGCAGAAGAAATAAATAATGTACGCGAGTTCAGTCAATCACGTGGTTTTGACCTGGCTTGGCTTCCCGGGATCAAACCGTATGAAGTCAACCGGTTCCAGCTTTTGCAGGAGCCTGTTTATTATCTCGCAGCCCAATCCATATTGACACAGGCCATTCCGAGAGGCTCGGAAAGCCGGTTCGTACAGGAATATAAATACGGCATTCAGGCAGCCACAGACAACAAACCTTATTTCAACAATTATTTCAGATGGTCAAGCCTGGAAGAGTTTTTTTCATTGCCTGGGCAAGCGGGCATATCCATGATCGGTGTTGGTTATCCAATTTTACTGGTAACACTGATACAGGCTTCTGTTGCCGCATTTATTTTGATATTGCTGCCTTTGTTTTTTTTAGGAACTGATAAACAAGAAGTAGAAGGACGTCGAAATATCTTCACATACTTTCTGGCAATAGGGCTGGCATTTCTTTTTATCGAGCTTGCGTTTATCCAGAAGTTTACGCTAATACTCAGTCAGCCACTCTATGCGGTCGCGGTCGCAATATGTGCTTTCCTGGTTTTTTCGGGACTCGGCAGCCTTTATGTCCAGCACCGCATGAAGATTGAATCAAACATAATTATACCGGTTGTATTACGCCGCTCAGTGACGCTCATCGGGCTGATCACTGTATTGTATATCGTGCTGTTGCCGCTGGTCAGCGGCACGCTTATAGCATTTCCTGAAAGTGCGCGAATACTTTCAGTTTTCGTTATTACCGCTCCACTCGCGTTCTTTATGGGTATGCCGTTCCCGCTTGGCCTTGCAACGCTGCAACAAACCAGGCCACACCTCATGCCCTGGGCATGGGGAATAAATGGCTGCGCCTCTGTGTTGAGCGCAATACTGGCAGTGTTGCTTGCTATAGACATTGGTTTTAATGGTGTCATGCTATTAGCAGTAGCACTGTACTTCATTGCATGGTTAAGCCGGATAGAAAGAATAAAAGAGTGAAAAACTGGGTCAGTTAAAAGGGGCAAAGCCCACTGCTGTCCCACTAACGCGTCATTTCCGCGCAGGCGGAAATCCAGTGAATATGAATAGGCTATAAATCAATCGTTTACTGGATACCCGCCTCGGCNNNNGTTTTTCAGATTTCATGTCGATAACCACCATGGAATGCTTATCTCCTAAAATAACAGCTTGAAACGAGATAACATCATTACTAGTGGGACAGCAGTGGGCAAAGCCCCTAACGCGATAAAATTAGGTGAATTCCACCTCAAGTTGCACCGTGAAGTGCGTTATACATGACTTCACGCAGCAGAGCACAGGATCAGGCCTTTGAGTTATGATTCTTGACGGCGAACAATTATTCTCTAATATTAGAAACCATTGGGATCTGGCCCCACTTTGTTGCAGGAAACATTTACAGTAGCTAAATCGGAAATATGCGCATTTGCTGCACTGCATTTGTTTATGAGTAATATTTTGCATAAACTTGCTTTAAGCTCTCGGCGTCTCACTCGAACCTACTTCCAACGCTAGAAGGGGAAAAATGTCATGTCATTGAAAGAACTTGCAGAAGATACAACCACGGCGTTGATAAAAGTCATCGAAGGTTATGATTTTTCTGATGAGCAGAAAAAGACTTTACAGGGAATAGTCGAGAGTTCAATTGCTCACGCGGTGGAACAAGCACGTATAGCCCATAAGGAAGCCACAGTAGTTTGTTGTGGACCGGAGGCAGATATCGCGCACAAGATCGAATGGGAAGCACAACAGCAAACGAACGCTCTCATTGCCAATCTGAGCGCACTACGATAACGGGCTATGTTTTGTAGGTATATATTCGTGATCACATAATTAAGGGGTCACCCTGAACCTCTCCCAGTTTAACGAACAGCTTTAAGCAGAGACAAACATCTCTCAGTTTCATAAATCAGCATGAGGTCCCCCCAATTATATGATTGGTCCTATTGGGGGAACCTCAACACACATTATCCTTCCATCAGATTGGCTTCCACGATGTTGGTTGCGAAGTCTGCGTAAACACCGCCTACTTGTTTTGCGATGGTATCAGGGAAGACGTGGAATTCATTGTTTTTCAATGCCGCGAGTATTGCCTCTGGTACCAAAGAGGCCGGTTCAGCTATTTCTCCGAATCCCGCCTCATTTGCCATATCAGTGGCAATTGGGCCGGGATGCACACTCATGACCTGTGTGCCCTGTTCACTTAGTTTTTCGCGTAAGCCCTGGGTGATCGAGTAAGCTGCAGCCTTCGAGGCTGAGTAGGTGGCAAAATCGGCAAAATTTTTCACCGATGCAACCGAATTCATCTGCACCAAAACACCACCACCATTGGATTTCAAGACAGGGGCAAATGCTTGTGCAACGCGCATGAGTCCGTATACATTGACCTCCATTTCCGTTTGCAAGGCTGCAATTGCATCCTCGGATATTGGGGATTCTATTTTTAGCATGCCCGCATTATTCACTACCATATCGACATCATTCGCAAGTTTTGCGGCATTAATAATGGTTACTGGTTGATTTAAATCTATATGCACAGAAACAACACGATCTCCGTAGGTGGCCAGCAACGGGTTGAGTGATTCCAGGTCTCTGGCTGCCACGTAGATTTTCGCTGCACCCTCTTCCAGAAACTTTTCAACAATCGCTTTACCAATGCCTCGATTTGCGCCAGTTATCAGGACTTTACGGTTTTTAATGCTGTTCATGACTTTCCTCCTAATGGTTAATTCATACTGTTCGGTACATAATTGACATTTTTTACCAATTGGTACAGAATGTCAAGTGACATTTTTCATATCAGGAAAAAATGAAAGTCGGTCGTAAACGTGCATTCGATAAAGATTCGGGCACATCGCTAAGTGATTTGACGAATACCCTGGGAATCAACAAACCCAGCCTGTATGCCGCGTTTGGCAATAAAGAACAGTTATTCAAGGCATCTCTTACTCATTACATGGAATGCTATGGTGAGCGGCACCTGGAAAAGCTGCTAGAACCGGAAGTGGTACCCTTAGCGGAACGTCTCAAAGCTTATATGTTCTCGATAGCGAGCCAGGCTACAGATCCGGCCTTACCGAAAGGCTGTCTGTTTGTAAACAGCACCTGTGAATCCGTGAGTGAAGCTGTACCTGAAGAAATCACCCGTTCACTCAATGGTATGAGGAACGAAAATGTAAAAACACTGATTGCCTTTTTCAGTAAGGAGCAGGAACGAGGCGCATTACCGCAAGATACGGATGTTGAGCAACTCGCTTCCTATGTTCTTGCCGTTCTGTATGGTATTGGAGTGTTAGCCAATAATGGTGCAACCATGAAAACCCTGCAGCCAGTCATAGAGTTGGCCGTAAAAACTTTATTTTGCAAGTAATTCCGGTTCGGAGAACAACGTGATCAGGCCCTACTTTGCAGCATCAGGAAAATAGAACAGCATGGAACCAAGGGGCTAGAGCGTTTAAAAAATCATACACTCCATATTTTCAAACACTCTAACCCCTTGATGCCTTTAGGCGGTATCGCTCGATAGACTGTTTGCCATCGACTGAAAACTCGGGTTCTCAGCAACGAACTTCTGAAATTCGTCAGGAAATTTTTTGTTGGCGAAACCAATCATGTCCACGTAGCGCGTGATGGTATGTGGCAGATCAGACATCAGTCTGGCCAGGAATGCAAAAAAGTTACCTTTAACGTCCCGGTTCTGCTCAACGATACCGGCTGGATTTACAGAGTAACCGAGTGCGCGGCCTACGAGCAGCTTATTCATCACAGACACCGCGACCGAAATATCGCCGCTGATGCATGCAAGAGCAACGCGATCACCGGTGTACGCTGTTGCACGCTCATAGGGCATCAGAAACAGATTGAAAATTATTAATTTCTTGGCGAAGGATATTATCCAACCTAACATATGTGTCAGTTCGCGCGAACGTATACGTCCGAGAAACCGGCTGATAAGCCAGCGCAACTCATCGTCGCTTACACCTTGCTCCAGCAGCTCAGAATTCAGGAAAATCGCGCGACGCCTGAAAAATCGTTTGAAATACGCATTGAATTCCCCCTGCTGGTATACGAACATATCAACTTTCTTGTTTGTGCCGATCTGTTGTTTCATTTCGACAAGAAGGCTTTGCAGGCGTGGGTAATTTGATTCAGACACGCGAATCGCGTTGGCAACGAAATTCGCATAAAAGATTTCATACAAAATCCAAACAAACAATATTACGAAGCCTATGATAAGCAGCAACAATCCATAAGATGCGAGTACTAAAACAACCGCTCCGAGCAACAGGGGAATGGAAAAAACCAGTGCGAGAATGAATCTCGACCGTTCGCGAGGGTGCACGTATTGCTTGAATTCCTCTCGGTTCATTAGTCTGCCCTCCTTGTACATTAACGCCTGCAAAGGCGAAAGCAGGCGTGTAAGTGATATTGTGGCTCTGTAGTCGACTTTACCGCTTGTACTTGTACGTGCAAATAGTACCATAAGTGGGAATCTGGTCGCTCATGACTAAGCGGTTAAGAGGCGGAAGAATTGATGGCTGACGTATTCCTTAGTTACAAGAAGGAAGATCGCCCCCGAGTCGGCAGCATCGTCGAAGCCATAGTGGCAGCGGGTTTCAGCGTCTGGTGGGATGATCGGATCACTCCACAGGGAGAGTGGGACGAAACGATCATGCGGGAAATCGAGGCCGCAAAAGCGGTTGTCGTGCTGTGGACTGACCACTCTGTGAAATCAAAGTGGGTACGTACAGAGGCACACTATGCGAACGAAAGGCAGAAGCTCATTCCCGTACGTATCGACAACTGCGACTTACCCATCGCTTTCATGTTAAACCAGACTGCAGACCTCTCACAGTGGAAGGGCGATCAAGCCGATTCCAAGTGGCATAAATTGCTCGAATGGATCGAGGAGTTAGTTCGCGGCGCCCCTTTTTCTGATTCAGAAGATTCGAGCGTTAATAAATCGAACCTCGCAGCCAGGCAATGGCGCCGAACCTACGGAAGCACCGCCGCTGGAGAGGTCATCTTTGATGGTGCCACGATTTCACGACGAACTGCTGGTGGCACGTTCTTCAAGGATGCTGCAAATCTACCGTTAATGTGTGTTCTTCCAGCAGGAAGCTTTGCGATGGGTTCATCACGTGAGGACGCTGATCATCGCGATAGCGAGACGCCGCGACATGTAGTCGATTTCAAAAGGCCCTTTGCGATCGGTGTGTACTTAGTTACTTTCGATGATTGGGACGCTTTGTATGAGAAGGATGTTCTGGCTCATGCGCCTTCAGACAGTGGATGGGGCAGAGGCAATTACCCGGTAATTGATATCTCGTGGATTGATACGCAGGCATTCGTCGCTCGCTTGTCAGAACTTGGCGGCGCTTCCTATAGACTCCCGTCAGAGTCGGAGTGGGAATACGCATGCCGCGCCGGATCAACCGGACAGTTTTCGATTGGTGACTCCATGAACACTAAGCTCGCCAACTACAATGGTGGGTCGGATGCCGACAGTATCGGGTGCACCACAGCAGTAGGCAGCTATCCGGCGAATGCATTTGGACTGCACGACACCCACGGCAACGTTCGTGAGTGGGTGCAGGACTTATGGCACGACGACTATACTGGTGCACCGGCGGATGGGCTACCCTGGACATCAGGCCACGGTGGCATGCATGTGTTGCGTGGAGGAAGCTGGTTGGATGCCGCCTGGTTTCTGCGATCTGCTGCACGCGGTCGTGGTGGTGAGAGTGATCGTACGAATTTTATTGGTTTCAGAGTCGCTCGCGACATCGCGTGAGGAATTATCGGGTCCAGAAAACAATTCACGCAAACATTAGAAACAATTGTCCTTTGCTGGTCAACTTAGATTAGAGGGGCCAGATCATGTCATGTGCGCAAGCAGCAAAGCCGGCTCATCACAGCAGCGATTTGCGGCTTGAAAAGCGTCGATGTTTTCATTGACGGATGAACAAAGAAGGCACAACATAGTTTGACATCCATACTAGCAAATAACCAAGTTTCAGGCACTACCAGGTTTTCCTATTGCAGATACCCCATACGAATTCCGTGCTTTCATCAATAATTGGGCTCAGAGAAGAATTTTCGCTAGTATTAGAAATGATTGTTATCTGAACTCAATTATTTAAGGTATGTAGCCATGAGAATAAAATCAATAATGCTGTCCATTTTACTACCGATGACAATGCTGCTGGCGTGTGATTCAGGTGGTTTGCCGGAAACGAACAAGCCTCAGGATAACGCCGCACCCCTTACCGGCGAGGCCTTATATACCAGCGACAAGGCGCCAGACTCGGTGCTTTACGATAAACCACAGGAAGTGATTGACGGGGTCTGGTCGGCGATCGGCGCAACGGCACCCGGCACGTATGAAAATTCGGGACATAACAACAATCTTTCTTTCGTGATTACCCCTGATGGCGTCCTGGTCGTCAATGCCGGCGCCAACTATCTGCTGGCAGAGGCCTTGCATACCGAAATTAAAAAAATTACAGATCAGCCCGTCAAATATGTTGTGCTGGAAAACGGCCAGGGCCATGCCATGCTGGGTTCGAATTACTGGCAGGAGCAAGGCGCCGTAGTAATCGCGCATGAGGATGCTGCACATGAGATTGAAGAAAATGCCTTCGCAATACTTGAGGCCATGAAACGACGGCAGAAGGAAAAATCGGCTGGGACTAAAGTGGTCATGCCCGACAAGACCTTTAAAGACAAAATGGTTATTGAAATGGGCGATATGCGCATTGAGCTGCTTAACCTGGGCCCGGCACATAGCCCGGGAGATATCGTTGTCTGGCTACCAGAAAAGCGGTTAGTGATCTCAGGTGATATGGCTTTTCATCAGCGTATGCTACCGCTTTTCGAGCATACTGATACCGCTGCCTGGATAGAGACCTGGGATAAGTTCGCAGCCCTGGGAGCAGAATATATCATCCCGGGACATGGAGGGCCGACAAATATGGAGGAAGTCACACGCTACACCAGAGATTACCTGGTTTACCTGCGCACAAAGATGGCCGAGCTGATCGAAAATGACGGAACACTTCAGGATGCCTATGAGATCGATCAGTCTCCGTATGCGCATTTACCGACTTCCGAATTTTTGGCCAAGCGAAATGCAGGACAAGTTTTTCAGTCAATGGAATTTGAATAACCGTGGTAAAAAATCGCTGAAATGCTCTTGTAAGTCAACGAGCCAAACTTACTGCTGGCCCATATATTCGGGCATTTTCCAGCAACTGCTTGGTAATTGCTCATGCATTACCCTACCACCTACATTCATGCAGGCATGCACCGCCCTAATACCTGCATCTCTATAGGTAAGCACTAGCATGACAATACATTGTTTCTATTCTCCCATACGTATAGTCATGACAGGAGTGCTTATAGTCTAATATATTCGCCTGAAACAGGACAACCTCATTATGATGAGAGACAGCTGCGGACCAAGATCAATTGATTCTGAATGGCGCGCACGCTGATTAATAAATTCGAAGAACCAACTAATTCAATAATAAAGAAATGTGAGCACACGGGAGGAAGCCATGTCGGATATACAAGAAACGCGCAGCAAACGCACACCCTGGCATCTGTGGATCATAGGTGGTATCGCACTATTGTGGAGTGCCATGGGTGCATTAGACTACGTCATGACGCTGACAAAGAATGAAGCGTACATGAGCAATTTCACTCCGGAGCAGCTCGCGTTCTTTTATGGCCTTCCTGCCTGGGTTGTCGCGACCTGGGCGGCCGCCGTCTGGGGAGGCGTGCTCGGATCGTTGCTATTACTACTGCGACGGCAGCTCGCCGTGTGGATATTTCTCGCTTCGCTAATTGGGATGGTGGTGACAACAATTCACAACTACATCCTGTCTAACGGAATGGACGTTATGGGAGATACGTTTTCTCTGGCTTTCACTGCCGTGATTTTTGTTATCGCGTTAGCGCTATTTATCTACGCACGCGCCATGCGCAAGCGGAGGGTGCTTGTCTAGCCGGGACCAAGAAGGCCGCCCTCGCGCGTTACAAAGTTAGAGCATCACAAGCAGCATCTGGTTTTACAAAACGAATAGGCATCCAGAGAATCGAGGTGCGCGATATAATCCGCGCATGCCAACATGAGTATTGAACAATTAATTACCAGGCAGTTATATTCCTATGTTATTTTTCCCATTCAAAGTCGATATATCTCTATCACGCACGCCGTATCTCACAATTCTAATTGCTATTGCATGCTTAGTAATTTACTGGCAGCAAGAAAATATAAGTCGAGATATTGTCGCGTATGCCGATACATTTTGTGCAGCTCAGAAAGGGCAGCGACACAAAACCGTAATGAAAAAGTTATACGAGAAGTCCGAAGCGGATGAGAATTCTATTTGTATATCTGCCATCACCTCGATTCACTTTTCGGATGATCCAAATAAAACCATTAGCAAATTGGTTAGCCAGACCACCAGGTTTTCAACCAAAAGCCTGGAAAGGACCCACACATACATAAACGATCACCTCCACAAGAAATACGATGAATTCAAAAAAGATGCCCCAGAAGATTTGACACGAAATCTTTGGTACAGCCCGGACAGCTTTAACATCGTTAAAATGATTTCTTCCACGTTCTCACATAGCAGCTGGTCACATGTTATTGGAAATTTGTTTTTCTTCTTTGCATTTGCCGCCTCAATTGAAATAATTTTAGGGAGCGTCATATTTTTTATAGTCATAGCTGGATTGGCGGTTGGCACTAATGCAAGTTACGCATTAGCTGTATACAGCGCTCCGGAAGTCATACCTACACTGGGATTATCTGGCGTAGTAATGGGCATGATAGGTATGTTTATATACTTCATACCAAAAGAAAGAATTCTTTGCTTCTTCTGGTTTATTATTATTATAAAAAAATTCAGCATCCCCGCATGGATATTAGCCATCTGGTATTTTGGTTGGGATGTCTACGGTCTTTATTCAACCGGCACGTCGTCTAGTGTCAATTTAATAGCTCATGTTAGTGGTTTTATTTTAGGCTACATCATAGGCATGACATTCTTTAAATGGAGGAAGCAAGAACTAATAGAGGAAATAAAACAAATGCAATACAGCAAGGACATGGCAGCGGTAATGAACAAACCTTAACTCAATATGATTCTGAGTATTTTCAGCAGCATATTGGCTACTGCTGCGGTTTGCAGCCTATTTTGGCGTATGCGCCACTAGCAATTTTGGTTACTTAGCAATAAATTAAAACCTGCTTAAGTACCGTGTACATCACGGCATCTATAGTCACGCCATACACCCCCTCCCGTAGTCAGGTGTGAGCCGCTAACAGAGGGCTGTTGTCTAGGCCTGCCGTGAATTCAAATCACTATGTTTCCAGCAAACATCTTTGCGGCCGCCCCGTGGGCAGGCAGCAGGGTTTTCAATTCAAATACGACATGAGATAAAAATGCAAAACCCCTTTATCCAGACTGTATGATAACTTCGCCGCTCCGCGGCAGCGTTCAACGGCGGACCAGTTTGTGCATACCCCAACCGAGCGCGGCATAAACCAGCAAGGCAACACCTATCGAGGCATCCAACATGAGCTGCTGTTGAGGCGGGACCATGGCATTGTGGCCAAAGCCGAAGGCTGTCCACACGAATAATGCCACCATACCGTAGCTGAGCACGATCCACACTAACAGCACACCGCCCGCGGCGAAGCTGCGTATGCGCCACTCGCCGATGTAGACAATGATGCGAAATACGTAATCAATGGCAAAACCGGCCGCGATCGCGATGCCAAGTATAGACAAAAACCAGAACAGTCGCACACCGTGACGGCGGGTATCGCGCACACTATCTACAAGGGCCTGCCAAGTATTACGCGTGCGCACATGAATTATATGCAAGGTACTCGTGGCGCTCTGCTGTAGTCGCGGATCGTCGCTGTGGGTATACTGCTGCAACAGCGCAACAGCAGTATCGGAATCTAGTCCAGCAGCGCGCAGCTTATCCGACGCGACAGTTGCTACCTTGGTATCTTGATCTTGAAGTCCCTGCTCCAATCGCGGCAGCAGGTCCTGCTCGCCCAGCTTGAGCCTCAACAACGCATCCAGTGCCTGTATCCGCACCTCGGCATCACCATCTTGCAAGGCCTGGTCTATGTAAGGCAGCAGCTTGTCCGTTCGATCCCGGTAGTCGGGATGCCGCAATAGATAAGGCAGGCAATACACCGCCTTCGCGCGCACTACGGTATCACTGTCGCTACGTAACGCCAGTATCGCCTCCATCTGGCGCTGTGCATCGGAATAGCCCAATATCGCCTTGTGCAAGGCGCTAGCGCGCACCGCGCCGGGCTCGTTCGTATCGTGCGCGGCGGCCAGCAGGCGAGCCAAGGGGTCGCCACGGCCCTCCTTGATTTGGGCAATGAAATAGCTCGCCTTGTCACGCAGCCTGGGATCCGGGTCTTGCAGCGCGGCGTATAGCGCGGGGGGCGCCTCACCGTGATGACTGGCCTCCGCCGCCAACGTCAATAATGCATTCAAGCGCATCTGGTAATCGACATGTTCTGTCAAGGCTGTTACGGCCGCCGCATGTACCTTTGGCGGCAAAGCCCGGTGCTGAGCACTGTATTGGTAGAGTACAGCGACCTCACGGTTAAGGTAGTATCCGTCAGGCTCACTCGTGTAAATTTGCAGCAGTGCATTCAGCATGGTATCCGGTAACGCGTAATATTGAGCGTAGTCTTTTAGCGCAATAAGAATCGGCCGCCGCGAACGGGGCTGCGTGCTGACCTCGAGTAATACCGCGATGTCGGTAATTGCGTCGCTGGGCCGCTGCTGCCAGCGGGCGGTGTGGCCGGCGAAATACAGCAGCGGCTCAAACAACTCGGAGGGTAACTGTTCGTCACCTAGCAGCGCCGTGATACGTTGGATAGTCTCCAACGGCAAAGGTGGCGAGCGGTCATCGGCGCGCACTAACATCGGATCGACACTGCCGACAAGTTCTTTCATAGCCTGCGCACGCAGCCTCGGTTGTGTCTCTTGAAGCGCCATTTGCGCCAAGGCTTGGCGGATGTCTACATCCTGGCGAAAGCGGTAATTGTAAGCCTCAAGCCCATGCCGTCGTTCCTCGACATCGCCGCTCGTAAGTAACGCCACCATATTTTCAGCGCTCGGCACGCCGGCCTGGTCGACATAATTCTGGACGGAGTAAGGGAGTCTCGAAAGCAATCCGAAACCCCACCATACGATGAGCACAGACAGTCCCAGCAACGCTATATGTTTACGTGTCATTGATGATCGGACTCCCTATTCCTTAAATGTGGCAGTTAGCGCACCGACTCATTATTGCCCCATAGGCACGGGATGAAAAGGCTTAAAACCCAACGAATTGTTACAATAGATGTGCTATCTAATACGCTAATAACGAGGGAATTTTTACCATGGCCCATCATAGTACGGTTTTCGCGCAACTGCTAAACTTGGTGCCGAGACATGAATCCGGGCAGTTTATCAGCGATGGCGCGCCAGCTCTTGTATAGCCACTCCACGCAATGACGAATAAGGAACACAATGGATATTCAGACACTAACAACATTTTTTATGTGGTGCACAATCATAAACGGATCCCTGTTGGGTTTCTGGATAGCGATGTGTATTTTGGCCCCGGACTTGATATACCGCACACAAAGCAAATGGTTTCCCATTCCCCGAGAAAGCTTCAACGTGATCATTTACTCATTTTTAGGATTATTCAAAATCATCTTCTTGGTATTCAATGTCGTTCCCTACGTCGCACTGCTGATTGCCGGGTAAAGACGAGCGGAGTCAAAAAAGGCCCAGGCTCGATCAAAAAAACCTACAATTACAACAATGTACGGTTTCAATCATGCCTCATCCCATTGATTCTATATTCTGCTAACATTACGGATATCGTAGAATTACATGGGCTTTGCCACATCATGAACATAGCAGCGGGATAATTTGTAGGGAACCCTGAGCAACGCTCGCGTTAATTAATTCTGGAAAAATTGACACGGACTAACATGCAAAAGATAACGGCATCGACAAAAGTTTGCGAGGTTCTAAACGAGCACCCAGAGCTCATCGATTACCTCATGGAACTGAGGCTTTGCAGAGCCGACACCGGTCCTGACAACATTATGAGCTGGGAGCTTTCACGAGCAGCCGCCGAAGAGGGACTGAACCTACAGTCTCTACTGCTTGAATTAAACAAGAGAATACAAGAATAATGGACGCATCCACTTGTAGCTGGCTTACTGCATTTCACATACGCACTAGTCAATAGATACAGCAGTTATTAGATGTGAATATCGGGCAGCCCGGATGATATCGAACCAGGATCGAAGATGGGTTTACGATTTGTTATTTATATGGATTAAATGCATTTGCCTCTCCCCCTTTAATGACAGGAAAAGCGGAATGATCCACGCATTTCTAATTTAGTGACAAACCCTTCTTATTCCATTCCTGCCAGCCACCCTTCAACCAGTAAACATGCCTATAGCCCGTTGCCGCAGTTTTAGCCGCCGCCTTGGCAGCAACCACACTATCACTGTCGCCATAAAAGATTACTACAATGGACTTTCTTTCCAGTTTTTCAGCCAGGAATTCCTGATTTAACTGTACGCGACTCAATGCCTCGGAAAACTGAATGTTACCTCCCTGCCGTTTTGATTCAGGACGGACATCAAAAATGACAGCATCTTCATCGTAATTTACGAGCTCGACAAGCTCTTCTCCAGTTATGGCATGTACGCCGGGATACGCCGAAGCCTTACCTATGAGGCTCAATGCTGACGAGCGTTCCGCAAGCGCGACATTACTATCAAAAACGACCAGCAGGAGGACAGCGAGCAGTGTTGACTTGATAAATCGCGGGAATGTTGAATGGTGCATAGGTTTCCTCAAAAGGCTATACATTAGTAATATTTAATATTAATGGATGCTAATATATATAGGCTAATGCGACTCTCACCGTCCCACTGAATGGTCATTTTCCAGGCATAAACGGCAGTACCTGGCAAAATATCTCATTCGGTCAAACCGCTGGTAATGCGCGGCCAACGATAAATAGCTATGTTAGCCTAGATCACCAGACCTACCCTGCAGATAATCGGGGCCCGAGAACACTTGTTCCTACTGGTAACTCGATTTGTTTCATGCAGGAATACTTTTCGAATTAGAGGTTATGGACATGGAAAAACTAAGCTTAGAAATGCCCGATGAGAAAGGATATTTTGGCGAGTACGGCGGACAGATAATTCCTCCGCCACTGATAGATATCATGAATGAAATCAATGATGCCTATGATTCGGTCGTTAATACAAAGATTTTTCAAGAAGAATTACAACAACTTTACACTGACTATGTAGGCCGCCCCAGCCCTATTTACTTTGCGAAACGTTTAAGCGAAAAACAAGGGGGTGCGCGCATCTTCTTAAAGCGCGAAGATTTGAATCACACGGGCGCACATAAGATCAATCATTGCCTAGGTGAGGCATTGTTAGCCAAACACATGGGTAAAACTAAAGTGTTGGCAGAAACAGGCGCGGGACAGCATGGTGTCGCGTTAGCTACAGCTTGCGCATTGCTTGGCATTGATTGTGAAATTCATATGGGTGAGATAGATATTGAAAAAGAGCACCCCAATGTAACTAAAATGAAGATCTTAGGATGCAAGCTTGTTCCTGTATCGCGAGGCACGAAAACGCTTAAAGATGCTGTTGATAGCGCATTTGAAGAGTATTTAAAAGACCCTGTTAATTATTTTTATGCCATCGGTTCGGTTGTTGGTCCCCACCCGTTTCCAAAGATTGTGCGTGATTTTCAAAGTGTTGTAGGCAAAGAAGCACGAGCACAATTTTTGGAAATGGAAAACAAATTGCCTGATATTCTCATGGCTTGCGTAGGCGGGGGTTCCAATGCAATGGGGCTGTTTACTGCATTCTTAGAAGATGAATCAGTCAAGATGATCGGTATAGAACCTGCCGGAAAAGGCCTGGATACAACCGAGCATGCAGCCACGCTTACCCTCGGAACTAAAGGCGCAATTCATGGCTTCGAGTGCTATAACCTACAGGACACTAATGGGAATCCTCTGCCTGTTTATTCTATCGCTTCCGGTTTGGATTATCCTGGGGTTGGCCCGCAGCATTGTTACCTAAAAGATATTGAGCGTGTTGTTTATGAAACCATTGATGACAAAGAGTGCCTGGATGCCTTTATGCAACTTTCACGTTTAGAAGGCATTATCCCTGCATTAGAGAGTGCGCATGCTGTTGCACATGCAATGAAAATAGCAAAAAATATGTCGGATGATGAAACGATACTCGTCAACCTATCCGGCCGCGGAGATAAGGATGCGGATTTTGTCGCAAGCTGTTTATCGCTTTGACGCAAAAACATAAATCGGGAACAGTGAACAAGCATTCCTGCTTGTAATGCGACTTGATCTGTTGCCCCGATATTCGCAAGCCGATAAATTATGCCTGAACCTGCTTGAATAACCCCCTGTGAAGGCAGATAATTTAACAATAAATCCCGTGGCTTAGGGCCTGCCAGATGCATTGGATAGCGCTTAGTGTCGTGTTGATATTCACTGTGACGTCACCTGCATGGAGTACAGGTGATCCAGTAGCGGGCAAGCAGAAGGCGCTTCTATGTACTCAGTGTCATGGGCCCGATGGGCACAGCACACAGACAACTATTCCCAAGCTGGCCGGACAATTGGAAATGTATATCGTTACCGAAACTATCGAATTTCAAAAAGGCATACGTAAAGATCCAATGATGAGTAGCATTGCGTCAGTTGTAAATAACAAACAAGACATAGAGGACATAGCAGCTTATTTTGCAAATCAACCGGTGATGAAAGGGATATCGCAAGATAACCAACTTAGCAAGCTGGGCAAAACTCTTTTCAGCTCCGAGCGTTGCGATTATTGCCATGGGGAAGGCGGCAGGCGCGATCCGCCCTTTATCGGAGGCGCACCTATTATCGGCGGACAACATAAGACCTATCTCCTAAAGGCACTCAATGATATCAAAGCCGGCAATCGGCCTGGGGACATCTACGGGCTGATGGAGAAAACCTTAAGCCGATTATCCCATGAACAAATTGAGGCGTTAGCGGAATATCTGAGCGGCCTATGAGATAACACCTGAAACCGGCGCCGGTAGGCGCAGAGACGAGGGTACAATATAGCGCCAAAGCTAATACTGAAACATTTACGGTATACCTAACTAACAGCGTGCATTAGGATATTCAAGCGATCGCTATTGCATGCCATGTGGCGCTCAACTGTGAGCCCGCAGGGCGGGCTGGACGACAAAACTTCAATATGCAACGGTTTCGAACTGCAACTGAGTCAGATATTGACGTAATCATCGATGTAATGCGTCACTATTATGCTGAGGACGACTACCTTTTCGTCGCAGCTGATGCTCAAGAAGCTGTGCTCGACCTAATCCGTAACAAGCATCTTGGTTGCATTTGGATAGCTCATGACGAAGGTTGCATCGTCGGCTACCTCGCTGTCACGTTTGGTTTTAGCCTCGAATATCGAGGTCGAGACGCATTCATTGATGAGTTGTTCATCGCTGAGAGTAGTCGTGGTCAGGGCCTTGGACGCGAGGCGCTGGAGATCGCAGAAACCTACTGCCGTGAACTCGGCGTAAAGGCCCTCCACCTGGAGGTTGAACCCCATCGCCAACCCGCACTAGAGCTCTACCGGCGGGTTGGCTTCGAAGAGCACAACCGCAAGCTCATGACGAAGTGGCTCAATGACAGGGTGACAAGTTATTAATATAGCGAAACAGCTAAGGATCACACGCACAGGGACAGTCATTGTCAGTTACAAATGAACCCTGGCCAGACAGCTGGAGCTGGTGCCTTGATAGAAACATATTTAGGATTTTGAGAGCCGAGGGTTTGCTCTCTGATAGGAACAATATTTTCTAATATACTACATATAATGCACTCTATACCCTGCTCTCAGTCCTTGGTTTATGCAGAAAGTATAGATTTCCTTACCCGGGTTTCCCGCGCTTCCGCATAATTCGGGACCATTCCCTGCTCTCGAAGGAAACATATAATGAAGAAGTATTACCCGAAACAGATTCAGGAACTTCCCCGCTTCGAAGGTCCATTTGATGCCTATAAATTGAACGCCCAGAATTGCGACGTTCTCTTTGCCTCATATCCGCCTGACACAATGATCGATTCCCACACACACGAAACAGACAATGTCGGTATTATTACGCAGGGGGAACTTATTTTAACAATGGATGGAAAGACAGAGCGGTTTTCTACAGGCGATTGGTATCACGTTCCAGCAAATACAGAACATTCGGCCATGTTTGAAGTGGATACATCAGAAATAGAGTTCTGGTTTTACGATAAAAATAGAACCTGAACCACTACTTTCTAGCACAATAAAAATGCAGGCTGGTTTCACATTACTGGTCTAGAGCAGCAGGTTATCGTGATGACTATCAACATGGTCTCATAAAAACAAAATGCCGTCATACATCGGCAACGACTCCAAGCATTTGCCAAACACCTTCAGGCATGCATCGCGCTAGCGCCTAAATTCTTGTGAGCGAACGCAAGAATCATGCGTTAGCCGACTCGCAGCAAACCAGATTCGAATTAAGCCCGTAAGATGGAGGCTCGCAGAACCCGCGACTCAATGGGTTGCAAAGAAAACCGGCTCACATTCCCTTACGACAGGTGCTTCTAGATGCTCCTACTGAGCATTGAATATAGGCCATGGGCCGGATTCCTATACGATTACCTGTCCAGGCGGCTACCGTAGAATGTCTTTAACCACAAGATTTGTCACTATTTATTGATCTCGCTCAATGACAGCACGGTCCGGTTTTGCTTTATTGGGGATAAGTAGAATTCGTAGAGGTCTTCAACAGGAAAACATATAAATATCAAACGAATACGTGCGTAATCCAGCAGGATGGTCATGTTGTGCACTTGTGAGGCGGGGGGTGGACGATTATGAAACAGGGAACGCAAAAACTGTATGTAGACCAACCGGCACGGGTTGGCCACTCGCAGTGCAGAAACTGCAACATTCTGCACGAAGTGTTGTTCAGTGATCTAACAAACAATGAACTCGATTCCATCATTCAGGGAATCTACGAACCCATTGATGAGTTCAGCTACGAAAAAGGCGCGGTCTTATACCACGAAGGGGACGAAGACGACGCGATTTACACCATCCGCAGCGGGCTAGTGAAGCTTGTACGCTATCTTCCCGATAACAGCGAACGAATCATCCGCCTGATGAAGGGTGCTGATTCAATCGGGCTGGAACGCGTTCTCGGACACACCTATGGGCATACTGCAATCGCTATCGGCCCGGTCACTGCCTGTCGTATTCCGATCGGTGTGCTACAGCTGCTGGATGCCGAAAAACCCCGCTTTTACCGCCAGTTGATGGAGCGCTGGGCGACTGTTTTGTTTCAAGCTGATGACTATATCATGATGCTGCTTTCCGGTACGGTAAAACAACGCGTTGCACACTTGATTGAGTGGCTGTCGGATATTACTCAAGATTCGGACAAACACTCGGTAGTATTGCTCAAGGGAAAGAATGCCGCCGCAATGCTGGATATTACCGCGGAAAGCGTGAGCCGAACCCTGGCAGAGTTGAAACGTTTGAATATTCTTCGTCACCTGGACGGCGACCGGTATGAGTATGATGCCAAGGCGCTCAAGGAATACGCCAACGCCGCTTGAGGCTGATTGTTTTATCAAATCAAGCAGCAATGGTAACGCCCTACTCGAGGATTCATTAACCTAGCAAGACGCAAAAAGTTCCAAAGAGCAATTGCTCATAATAATAACGCTATTTGTACACTGAACCACCGCATACTAACAATAATCACAAACAAGCTAAAACGGCGCTATTAATTGCCGTACGACATCGTATTCTTTGTCATTGGTGGCCGCAAAACCGTCGTACTTTTTATCAAGGGCCTTGATGATAGCCAGATGTTCGGGATTGTCACCATCCAAACCAAGAAATGCATCGCGCAATTTCGCCGTCATGGTCTCATCCACGTCCCGGCTTACAGCAATATTATACGGCGGCAATGGAGCAGACCGGTAAAGGATACGCAGCCCCTTCCCCTCCCATTTATAAGCCATCGTATCTTTAAGAACACCTGCATCAAAGTCGTTATTCATCACCGCACGAGCAATGTTGTCATAGTGCCCGAGAAACTCATATTCCGACAACTGATTTAGCTGGATACCCGATGACACAAATGCAGCTCTTTGCAATAAAGCACGTTTGTCGCCGAATGCGAAACTTTTTCCCTGAAGATCATGAACAGTTTTTATTGGGCTATCTTCACGAACAACAATCATCAGCTGGAAAGAGGCCTTACCCTTAGTAATGGTCTTTGCTATTAGTTTTACATCACCTTTATCGTGGGCCTTAAGATATGCTACAGGCGTTAAATATGCCAGATCCACACCTCCACTCGCAACCTCATTAATCGCTCCCCCCATATTTGGTGAAAGCTTTAATGTTACTTTTTTGCCTGTCTTTGCGCTCAAGTATTTTGTCAGCGGGGTAAGTCGCTCATGCATAACAGCTGGTATATCCATAGCAACCGAGCCAAGCAATATCTCATCATTTTCCACCGCAAGAACAGACTCTGACGCCATAATCAAGGTGGTCGCTATTATCAGGAGATTTCTTAATTTATTCATAATATATACCTATCAAGCCCTTTCAATTGAAACGATGTTAGAATTTTCAGCCTTAATGTCATCTTTGTGTATAACCCGATTACGGCCGTTCTCTTTGCTATAATAAACAGCCTCATCGGCTTCTTTATACAGCGCAAGTGGTCCCGCCTCCTTATTTTTAGGGTTTGATGTTGCAACTCCTATGCTTACTGTCGTATGAATGACCTCATCACCCCATTTCACTGACAAACCCTCTATTCGTGAGCGCAATTTTTCCGCTATATCGATTGCGCTTTGTTTTCCTACACGCCTGCACATTGCGACAAACTCTTCCCCACCTACACGACATAAGATATCGCTTTTACGCAAACTGTTTCTTAATGTAGAAGAAATTTCCTTTAACACAATATCGCCACAGGGGTGTCCATATGTATCATTTATATTTTTAAAACGATCGATATCAAGCACCAGCAAGCTGTTAACATCCCCATATCTGGACGCCAGATTCATCTCGTCTTCCATCAGGGTCTCAAAATGTCGCCGATTATATAACCCGGTCAACGCATCGGTAATCGACATCTTTCTAAACTCTTCACTAATATGTTTCAGTTCTTCTGACTGTTTTAGTAGCTGTCTGTTGGTCTTTATTAACTCTTGGTCTGCCAACTCCACCTTCTCGTGTAACCGCGCATTTGCCTCATTGAGTTGTTCGCCGAGTGTATTAAACAAACTAGCTAGCTGACCAAATTCATCATTCGACTCAACTGGTAACTTTGTTATTACCCTGCCGTTCTCATCAACACTATTGCTTAATTTTTTCGACATAACCGTCACAGGACGGATAATAATCAATGACAAGGCCATAAACTCGCCCATCGCAATGAGAAGGATAATCATCGCCTCACGTTTCAATAGTGAATGTTTCTGCGACTCCAATCGCGAAATTGTACTTTTTGTACTCAACCCCACGAGCAGGCTGCCTACCATTTCCTCGTTCAGTTTTATATCTTGTGCAAAGATAACCATCCCTGACTGATTCTCTATGTTGCCTGATTCCCCCATTGCCTTACCCTTGGTATTTACAACCTTGGCATAACCTATATCCTCTGAAACCGTGATCTCATCCAGAAGCAATTGAATTGTGTGATAATCGTAACCAACAACGCTATAGGCAAGCGATTTCGCAACAAACCGACTAATGTCGTTGCCACGCTGCTTGATCTCTTTCAGTGTGCCACGCTCTTCTTCTTTCAAAGCCAACCAACCACTAATCGTTAACGCAGTAAGCACTACAGTTAATAGAATCAGCATCACCTTTTGGCGTATACCAAAACTGAAAATGGATGATATTTTTTTCTTCATTCCAACAATCAACCGTCACTGACAAACTGTCAGCTCTGTAACTTTCTGCACACAATGCGAGAACGTGAGATCAAGCCACCTCATACGCGAGAACCCTCTTACTTCTTTAGTTTCCTAAGATAACTAGCGGCTAATGCAGGGATATCTTGACTTTCAGTTTCATACACAAACCTTCCCTGGTTTTTTTAGTTGTTATTTCAATACGTTACAGAATCGCTCAGTAAAACAAATCAGTGTCTCTATAGGGTCTCCCTTTCCCTTGGTAGGTGTCGAAAAACCTTACATACACCAAGTATAAGAGGGAAATTGCTTTATCTAATCAGATCAGTGACCTAGAGTTGTCTAGCTGAGGCTGATATCGATTCTTAGCGTCGGAAAACATTACAATCGCCCCTAATGAAAACCCGCGACATCCCGGCAAGCCTTTGAATAATTTATGGTTAACGTGATTGGCAAATATCTTGCTCATTTTACAACCAAACAGCCGTGCTTATGTGTCGAGGCCGGGAGCTTTCAGCGCGATTTTGAAGCGATCACAATGAGAAATGAGGCAAGCGGTTTTCAATAACCGCAGACTTCAGATAAAGGAGTTTTTTGTCGTTCCTATACTCACGACTAATCCGTCAAGGAGCACCTAACCATGAAGAGGAAGATGACATATATAGTAGCAGGAGTTCTACTATTCAGTTCTGCTTCGGTAATGGCGGTTCCTATCATCATTGATTACACAGGAACCATCAATAGTGTCGGCGCAAGTATCTCTGGCTTCGGAGTCAACGTGAACGACAGTATTACAGGTCAGTTTGTCTACGACACCCTGACTCCCGATACCAATCCGGATGCCAATTATGGGAACTATTTAGCCCTGAGTTATTCAATCACTTTTCAATCCGGTTTTTCGGCCACTTCGTTAAACACCGGCATAACAGTACAGAATGATCAACAAAATGGATCAGCAACACTCCCTGCAGATGGGATGACCGTACGTGCGAATTCTGTGAGCGGCGATAGTTTGAATGGAAGAAGCGTCAACGCCTTCCAGTTTGGTTTACGCAGGGAAAATATTTCGGGTCATCTTTGGATGGATGATTTTCTCCCTGATGCTTCCGACTGGGCAGGCATAACTCTTGCTGACATCAACGCACCTGATTGGCATTGGATGCAATTCCAACTGTTGGGCGATGATAGTATATTCGACTCGCAAATACGTTGGGATATCGATTCCTTTACTGCTACCAGCAAGGTACCGGAACCGACCACTGTACTTCTTATAGGCATAGGTTTAATTATCCTTGGTTTTGCCAACCGCAAGAAGAAACAGGCTTAAAGCGAAATAAGTAAACCTCTTTTCTAGAACAGTAACAACCTGCCTCAGTTAATGCGAGGCAGGTTGTTTATAACGCCCAGGGAAAGCCCAAGAGATTAGCGGTTGATTTACTTAATTGAGAATACGCCAACCTTGGTGGCTGGTAGCGGCTTATTGTGCTACAGGTTGCCGATTCACCATCAGATTTGATTTGCATCTCAAGTTCCACATCGCCTTCCAGGTACTATGAGCTAGCGAGAGAGGCATGAAAATTCTGTCAGGCGAGCCTCTTAAGAGTACAATGACCAGGTCCGGATTCCATTTCCACGGTTTAGCACGCAATTTGATAGTACTACAGCTCGTTATTTACCTTGAATTATGGGTTGAACGCTAATCATATTGCGCCGCCTGGCGTCAAAATGGGAAATTATAGACATGTCCGATAGAAAGACACACTGGGAAAATATTTACGCAGATAAAACACCTCTGGAACTGAGCTGGTACCAAAATGAACCAGCATTGTCATTGCAGCTTATCCGTAATACTCAGCTTACTCATGACTCACCTATTATTGATGTAGGTGGAGGCGCTTCTGTACTGGTGGATTACCTGGACAAGGAGGGTTATACAAATATTGCGGTTTTAGATATTTCCGGAAAATCCCTTGCGCACGCCCGAAAAAGACTCGGAGATAACGCAAACAAAGTTGAATGGTATGAAGAGGATGTGACGCTCTTCAACCCTCCCCACCGGTTTTCTCTTTGGCATGATCGGGCGGTTTTCCATTTTTTGACTGACGCATCCGACCGGCATGATTATGTTAAGGTTTTGAAACGTACGTTGAATCCTAACGGACATTTAATTCTTGCAGCATTTGCGATAGGCGGACCGACAAAATGCAGCGGCCTCGATATTATTCAATATGATGCAAACAAACTCATAACTGAGTTGGGAGAAACTTTTGAGTTAGTAGAAGAAAAAGATGAGACACATGTCACACCATCAAATATAGAACAAAAATTTCACTATTTTCGTTTTATTAAAAAATAAGAAATCATCTAGAATTTATACGCAACCAGTATTCAGGATATTCAGTATCTATTATACCCTCGGCCCTTGATTAAGGTGTTGGAGGAAGGCCATCTACGCAAAGGTTAGGCAATGTTCAATATTTCAAGTATCTACCCAAAGAAAGAGAACTATAAGTTTGATTTTGATTATTACCTTAACACGCATATGCCCATGTCTATTGAGAGGTTATCTAAGGCAAAAGGCTTTAAGGGAGTATCCATTGAACGCGGCATTGAAATTGATGAACCAAAAATCAAATCAACATACGTAGCAATGTGCCATTACTATTTTGACTCGCTGGAAATTTTTATGGCGGCACTCACTCCTCATGCGGAAGAACTGCAAGGGGACATTGCAAACTGCACTAACATCGAACCAATCATCCAGATCAATGAAGTTCAAATTTCCAAATAATCTCATACCAGACTATTTGATTAAATCAACACCTATTACACCTCAACCCATCCTAAATATTATTTTAAAAACACAACCAAGGCAAAGTTATGAAAACACGCTCAATACAGCTATTGGCAACAGTAATGGTCATTTCTATAGTCCCACCAGCCTCCTTTGCTGATGAAATATCTGGAATAGACAAGGTCTTACATTTCGATCAGCCGCAGACGCCATTAAAATCACTGGACTTCAAACATGATGACGAACTAGAACCAGTTCTCAATGATTTTCGCATAATTGAAGTTTCCTATTTGAGTAATAATATCGGGGAACGCTGGGCAATCGTAACATTTGAAAACAAGTCATCCGGACAAAGACTCCTCAAGAATGAGGTGATTGTTGCGACATTCGCCGATGGTTCTCAGACTAATAGCCTTAACCTCCATAAAATCCTCAAAGGGAATGAACATTTAACCAAGTCAGTCTTTTTTGGCATTCATCGCTTTCCAATCGTTAATGTACGGGTAGAGTAAGCTTTTCCTGGACATAACATCACACCCAAATGGGCAGGCTAGCCCCCTCAGCCCGATAAATACCGTACTGCTCCGCATGCTGTATTTATCAATGTGCGAACTTAGCTTCCAAGCCTCAGGGTTATCCATGAAGAACAGTATTCAAGTCAAACCAGCTTTCTTGTCTTGAAAAAAGACAGAACCACTCTGACTCTACTGGTACCAAATCCAGGTAAAATAGTTATTTGCCATGCCCGTTCTTCGCGCCTCTTTTTAAGGTCTTGAGCTGCTCGTGATACTGCTCACAAGGATCGGGGCTATCAACACTCGGCGTAAACCATAGATATTCATGATCGGGTTTGAAGGAAACACCTCCGGATTCGACACCCTGAATGTAGTCCTCCAAGCCAGTCGCGCTCTGCATTACCTCTCTTAAACCAAGATTGATCTGTTTTATATCTGGCTGTAAATGCTCAACTCGCTCATAGACACCCATATTATGTCGCGCATGCCCGGCACCCATAAGGACAACCACCGGTTGAGCTGGATGCTCTGAGACAATATTGTGAATAGCGACCGCCATCGCATCATTACGTGCCACCCAGGTCTCATAAAGGCGCGCAAGGTAGTCCTCGGAGGCCAGACCACAATGAGAGGCTGCCAGTTGCTGCTGCATCAATGCCTGATAGGCCTGATTTTCAAAACCTGTCGGGTACAACAACCCCCTTTCCACAGCTGTTAATCCGGATACCCCATGTTGTACCATCCGACTGCGCACTGCTTTAGGAAGATCAATCCCATAAACCGGCATAGCCTGTTGTTGTGCCAGACGCAGCAAGGGTGCATAACGTTCCCATTCACTATCACTCCTCTGCTTCCATCCCAGTAATTGGCGCAGCCCGTCTTCCTGCAACGGTTGTCGATAGTGCGACTTCGCAGGATCACTCTTGTGTGTGTATTGCAATAAATAACCGCTTTGCTCGACAGAGAAAAATTCAAATGCGAGTGCCGGTTGCCTACCACGTTCCAACAGCTCACGGACAATCTCGAGTTGGAGCTGATGGTGACGCTCATTGTCATGCCGTTCCCCCAGATAAATAACCTGGGCATCTGCCATCAAGCGCAGTAAATTATCCTGCGATAACGTACGGCCATCGGAGCTACGCACAACCTGATCGATCAAAGGGTCGGAAGAGGTGGGCACGACTGTATTTGATACGCACGCTACGAGCAGCAGCATTGCTGCAAGTATTACACCCACTGTTTGTCCGACCGACTTCAGAATTAGCATCATTTTATTTGCAGGCCCTTCTGTTGGTGTGAATTTGGATTCATATATCACATATTCTACCACTGTGCGCAAAGCGTCACTCGAACAATCCATGTAGGTTTACATCGACGACATGACATGCCTCCCTGCTTGATAATTGCAACAGCACATCTACGCCATTCGCGATACATCGCAACCACGCTACCTTAGCGTCGAATATTGGCGCTCAATACCAGTCACCTGCCTCGCGTGGACTGTATCAAGCAGACAAACCCTCTGGAATTAAACTCGTGAACAAGGTAGTGTCAACCGCGATGACCGTTTTTATGAGAAATATTCCGTTGTTATCAATGTGTCAGGCATTGATGATGAGCGCCACCTCGCTAAACATCACCACTTCCGCATTAGTAGGTTTTGCCCTGGCGGTCGACAAATCTCTCGCCACGCTACCCTTGGCCACACAATTCATCGCAACCATGCTAACCAGCATTCCGGCAGCGTTATTAATGGAACGGATCGGCCGCAAGCCGGGTTTCATGCTCGCATCATTGATAGGCCTCTGCGGCGGTGCCATTGCTACAATGGCGATCATAAAAGGTATGTTCTGGTTATTTGTGGGCGGATGCATATTTATGGGCATCTTCAATGGCTTCGCCAATTATTACCGCTTTGCCGCCGCAGATATGGTGGATGAGGCACACAAGAGTCGCGCTGTGTCTTATGTCCTGGCGGGTGGCGTCATAGCCGCCTTCGTGGGTCCAAACCTGGCGAATTACGCCAAGGACATTATTCACAACGCAACCTTCGCCGGAAGTTACGCCGCGCTGATCATTATCTATGCCCTGTCGCTCACCATATTGGGCTTTATCTCATTCCCCAAACAGAAAACAGGAGGCGCATTCGATACCGAAACCAAAGGTCGTCCGCTGCGCATTATCGCCACCCAACCCAAATTCGTTGTCGCGCTCATCTGCGGTATGCTTGGTTATGGCGTCATGTCATTTGTGATGACGGCAACACCGCTTGCCATGCATCATCACGCGCATCCCTTTGGCGATACCTCATTTGTCATCCAGTGGCATGTGCTCGCAATGTTTGCACCTTCATTCTTCACAGGCGATTTAATTCGCCGCTTTGATGTACTCAACA
>CAMYKB010000035.1:29061-62986 GCA_947258875.1 uncultured Gammaproteobacteria bacterium
GTTTATTGGGGCTGGCCTGCGTAGTCATCAACCTGCTGGGGACCAGTGTATGGCATTTCTGGTTGGCGTTATTATTTCTGGGAATCAGTTGGAACTTCCTGTTTATCGGCGCAACTACATTGCTAACAGAAACTTACCACCCAGAAGAACGCGGTAAGACACAGGCCGTGAATGACTTTTCGGTATTCACTACTGTGGCGCTGGCCTCATTGTCAGCCGGTGCCCTGCAACACCATTTTGGCTGGCAAACAGTAAACCTGGGCGTGATACCTCTGCTCATGTTAATCATCGCCAGCATTACATGGCTGAAAACCAGAAACCGGCTAGCCGTCGTGTCGTCTACCTAGTGTAGCGACCAGGGGTTAGTGGTAGACAATAATGAAATGGCACAAGATGGTGGCTATGGGTGGACTTGAACCACCGACCCCAGCATTATGAGTGCTGTGCTCTAACCAGCTGAGCTACATAGCCATAGACATGGAGGGCGTGAATTCTTGCGTTTTCCGGGCGATGTGTCAAGGACTAGCAGTTATTGCTGAATAAAGCAGCTTTCAGACGTTGAAACGAAAATGGACCACATCGCCTTCCTGCATCACATAATCCTTGCCTTCCAGCCGCCACTTGCCTGCATCCTTGGCACCCTGCTCGCCGTTACAGGCGATGAAGTCGTCGTAACTGATGACCTCGGCACGGATAAAGCCCTTCTCAAAATCGGTATGAATGACACCTGCGGCCTGGGGTGCAGTCGCGCCTTGTTTGACGGTCCAGGCACGCACTTCCTTTACACCTGCCGTGAAATAGGTTTGCAAACCGAGCAGTGAATAACCGGCGCGGATGACACGATTGAGCCCAGGCTCGTCGAGCCCCATTTCGGCAAGGAAATCACCTTTCTCGTTATCATCAAGCTCGGCAATCTCGGCCTCGATGGCTGCGCAGACCGGCACCACTTCGGCGCCTTCTTTGACGGCATACTCACGTACCGCATCCAGGTGAGGGTTGTTGTTAAAGCCATCCTCGCTGACATTAGCGATAAACAATGTTGGCTTGATGGTGATCAGATGCAGGTCACGCAACTTGAGACATGTCTCATCATCAACCTCGAAGCTGCGCGCGGTATGACCCTCTTCCATATGTTTGAGCAAGCCCTCTAGCAACGCCTTGTGGGCGAGAGCGTCCTTGTTACCGGACTTGGCATTCTTGCTAACACGATTGATTGCCTTTTCAACGGTATCGAGATCAGCCAGGATGAGTTCGGTATTGATGATCTCGATATCGTCCAGCGGGCTAACCTTGCCGGAGACATGCACCACATCATCGTCTTCAAAGCAGCGCACCACTTGTGCGATGGCGTCGGTCTCGCGGATATGCGCCAGGAACTGGTTGCCCAGGCCCTCCCCTTTGGAGGCGCCCGCGACCAGCCCGGCAATGTCGACGAACTCCATGGTCGTGGAGAGAATTTTTTGCGGCTTTACAATTTCGGCCAGCGTATCCAGCCGCGCATCTGGCATCGGCACCACACCCACATTGGGTTCAATAGTACAAAACGGATAATTTTCAGCCTGGATACCTGCCTTGGTGAGTGCATTAAACAGGGTGGATTTACCCACATTTGGCAATCCGACGATACCACACTTGAAACCCATTAGCTTAAAGCCTCTACACGAAAGCCCCAATTCTTGTCATTCCCGCGCAGGCGGAAATCCAGGCATAATATTTTTACACTAGATTCCCGCGTGCGCGGGAATGACGGAAATCAGAGTTCTATTATTTAAAAAAATCGACATTAGGTATTATCAGTCATCCACTATGGCGACTATGCAGTTCGCGCATGGCCTTTTCGAAGTCGCCGGCCAAGATATGCGCGGCCAAAGAGGCTGCTTCATCAATATTCTGCATGATGACGGTCGCATCGGACTTCGAGGGTCTCGCCAGCACGTAATCAACCACCTGGTCGCGATGCCCGGGATGTCCGACACCGATGCGCAAACGCCAAAAGTCCTTGCCACAGTGAGCAAAGACATCCCGCAAGCCATTATGGCCACCATGTCCACCGCCGCGCTTGAGTTTGACCTGCCCCGGCGGCAGGTCGATCTCATCATGCACCACTAGTACAGCCTGCAGGGGAATCTTGTAGAAACCCGACATCTGTTTAAGCGCCTGCCCACTACGGTTCATATAGGTGGTGGGCTTCAATAACCAGACATCATGACCAGCGAGGTGAATACGGCAAATATCACCCGAGAACTTGGCCTCATGCCTGAATACCCCTTGATAGCGCCGCGCCAGCTCGTCCACAAACCAAAACCCGGCATTATGCCGGGTCTGGTCATGTTCGGCTCCGGGATTACCCAACCCAACGATGAGTTTTATGGCAAGGTTATCTGCCACACATAACAAAGGCTGTATCAGCCCTCGCCACCCTCTTCAGCAGGTTTTTCAGCATCCTCTTCAGCAGCAGCCTCAAGTGTCTCATCTTCAACAGCGGTCACGCGTGTCGGATGGATGTTCACCACGGCATTGTCGTGCTCTTCACCGTGCTGCAGTTCAACCAGCGTAACCCCTTTCGGCAGCTTGAGATCGGATAAATGCAACGACTCATTCAGATGCAAGTCGGAGATATCAACCTCGATAAATTCAGGCAGGTCCTTTGGCAGACAGCTGACATCAACTTCCAGCAGCAAGTGACTGACTGTACCACCCTCGGTCTTGATACCAGGTGCAATATCTTCACCCTTGAAATGCAGGGGCACATGCACACGGATTTCTTCATCCGCCTTGACGCGCTGCAAATCCATATGCAAGACGATGGGCTTGCTGGGGTGCCGCTGTAAATCACGCAGGATAGCCTGCTCTTTTTTGCCTGCGACATTCACTGTCAGGATGTGTGAATAAAACGCCTCGTTTTCCAGGCTGTGAAACACCTCATTCTGCTTCAATGCGATCATGGTGGGTTCTGACCCGGCCCCATAAAGGATCGCCGGCAACAGGCCCGCATGACGCAGGCGGCGGCTCGCACCCTTACCCTTGTCATCACGCGGCTGCGCATCTAACGTAAAATCTGTACTCATGTCGTTTTCTCCAAAAATTAGCCGCTAAAGCGGCAGCGTTTCCCCGTTCGCGACCAAACAGGGCGTTTACTCTGATAACCGACTAACGGTTACCAAAAATTCAATAACTCACTAATCGATAAATAATGAACTTACCGATTCTTCCTCGTTAATGCGGCGTATTGTTTCCGCCAGCATACCCGCCACACTCAGCTGACGGATCTGCGGACAGGCCTTGGCCTGCTCGTTGAGCGGGATAGTATCTGTCACTACCAGCTCATCCAGCTTCGATGCGCTGATATTCTCCACGGCCTTACCCGACAATACAGCATGCGTTGAATACGCAAACACATTTTTTGCGCCATGCTCTTTCAACGCGCCAGCGGCCTGACACAGGGTACCGGCAGTATCGACCATGTCATCCACAATGACACAATCCTTGCCCTCAACATCACCGATGATATGCATCACTTCAGCCTGGTTGGCCTTCGGGCGACGTTTATCGATAATCGCCAGCTCGGCATCGTCTAGACGCTTTGCCAGAGCTCGCGCGCGCACCACACCACCAACATCAGGCGACACTACCATCAAGCCTGACTCTTTACGCCGCCAGATATCGCCCAACAGTACCGGCGAGGCATACACGTTATCGACCGGCATATCGAAAAAGCCCTGCACCTGATCGGCGTGCAAGTCAATGGTCAACACCCTGTCGGTACCGACGCTGGCAATCATATTCGCCACTACCTTGGCTGAAATCGGCACGCGCATGGATCGCACGCGCCTGTCCTGGCGGGCATATCCAAAATACGGGACCACGGCGGTGATACGTAGCGCCGAGGAACGTCGCAAGGCATCCACCATGATCAACAATTCCATCAAATTGTCGTTGGTCGGTGCACAGGTCGATTGCACGATGAACACGTCCTTGCCACGGACGTTCTCCTCGATCTCCACCTGTATTTCACCGTCGCTGAAGCTGGCTACAGTTGCCTTACCTAACGGTATGTTCAGATGGTTAACGATATTCTGGGCAAGCCCTGGATTGGCATTGCCAGTAAACACCATCATCTTGCTGGAATCAGACACTGTCACGACCTGCTTCTATATAACTACACTGTGTAAGAGCCGTGTGCGATTTTCCGCCAAATCGACTCTTGAAGATACTGCCCATGTCGCTAACGCGACGTAATAATATGGCTGGGCCGGCAGGATTACACAGGACATCCCTGTCCTGCGCCCCTGCGGGGCCAACGCCGCTTCGCGGCATTGTTCCGGTTCGCTCCCGGCGAACCGGTCGAACCTTGAGGTTCTCATCCTGCCAGCCCAGCTTTGGTTCCTGTGTCGCTAACGCGACGTAATAATATGGCTGGGCCGGCAGGATTCGAACCTGCGCATGCCGGGATCAAAACCCGGTGCCTTACCGCTTGGCGACGGCCCAATATCAATTCGCTGCTGCACTGCTCACGGGGGGTCGTTTACCAATTAAGGGTGAACGGTTAAGCGCCCTGGCAATGAAACCCTGATAGGCTTCCGGCCTACTGGCAAACACCTGTTCGGCCTGCTCACGATCCTCGAATGGCGCGAAGATACAGCTACCGGTCCCCGTCAGGCGCGCCGTCGAAAATGTACCCAACCAGGCCAACGCTTGCCCTACCTCGGGGTAACGCTGCGTCACTACCGGTTCGCAGACATTTCCGGCCCCGCCCGAAACAAAGTCGCATATTGTGATTGGCGGACAGTTACGTGTCAATTCCAATGCGCCGAAGATTTTAGCCGTTGAGACCTCTACCGGCGGCTTGATGACCAGGAACCACGGCTGCGGGGGCTCAGCGGGGGTCAGTTGCTCGCCAATACCCTCCGCCCAGGCGGCAACACCATTGATAAATACTGGCACATCGGCTCCCAGACGTAAGCCCAGTGCCATCAACTCATCCCGATTCAGACCACAGCCCCACAAGTGGTTGAGCGCCACCAGGGTAGTGGCCGCATTCGAACTGCCACCCCCGAGGCCGCCACCCATGGGCAGGTGCTTGTCGAGAGTGATGTCAACGCCCTGGACAGCCTTCGTCTCCTGCTGTAGCAGACATGCCGCACGCACACATAAATCATGCTCAATGCTGACTCCGGGCAAGGGTTGCCGCCGCTGGATGCGCCCATCCTCACGCAACTGAAAATGCAACACGTCACCGTAATCGAGAAACTGGAACAGGGTCTGTAGTTGGTGGTAGCCGTCGGCACGTTGGCCAGTGATGTGCAGAAACAGATTGAGTTTGGCAGGTGACGGCCAGTGATCAGCTGGCAGGTGAGACAGTATCATGGGCTAGGCACAAACCAGTCTTTAACAATAAGTCTGGCGTTTAGCTGCTGATTGGTGAGGTTTATTTTACGCGGCAATTCCGTTAGCGGCATTGCCTGGTACTGCTGGTACGCCACATCCCAGCCAGACTGTGACAACTGGCTGAGGCGGCCGGCGCCGTCGAGCGCAATCCCATCCTGAGTTGCCGCAGGGTCAGGCAAGCCCAGCACCCAATAACGCAGACCCGTGAGCGGCAGACTGAAACCGGTCTGCCGCTGCATCAGCTCTTCGGCGGTGGCAGCATAGGCTGTCTGACCTTTACTGGTAGTCATTACCACTCCTGTGGGATCACCTTCGAAGCGCGCCACCTTGCGACCCAGAGGGTCGATTAATTCGATGACAAACGCATCGCCACGTTGCCGCCAGTGCAACCCGGCCTGCCAACCCTCGTCGTCTAATGACACAGCGATTCGCCCTTGCAAGGTCCAGACCTGCTGTTGTTGCAGCAGCGCCTGCCGCGCCTGCCATGCAAGTTCGGTAGCCTCAGTGCTGATGGGGGGTGTCGTGACACAGCCTGCCACGGATAGCAGCAAACAAATGATCAGCAGGTGTTTCACTGGCCGAAGCGTTGCGTCAGCTCTTGCAGGTAATCGTTATCGGGTTCTTTCTTCAGTGCATCACGCAGCACGTTACGCGCCTCGTCATGCTGACCCTTGGCCCACAGAATTTCACTCAAGTGACCAGCAACTTCACCATCATCAAGCATGGAAAAGGCTTGCCTGATGTATTCCTCGGCCTTGTCATAGTTGCCCATTTTAAAATGCAACCAACCCATACTATCGACCACCGCCGGGTCATCCGGGCGCACCTCAAATGCACGTTCAATGTAGCCACGCGCTTCTTCCAGCCGATCACTGCGGTCTGCCAGGGTGTAACCCAGTGCATTAAGCGCCGTTACATTATCCGGTTCATCCTTGAGGATGGTGCGTAAATCGGCTTCCAGCAGATCGAGTCGGTCGATTTTTTCCGCCATCAGGGCGCGACCGTATAATAAGTCGGTGTTACCTGGAAACTGATTTAGCGCATCGGAGTACATCGTCATTGCGTCCTGGTATTGACGAATCTCGCGCAGGAACTGACCTTCCGCCAGATAAAACTGCACGTCGAGATTCGCATCGCCGGCGCGATTGCGTTGATCGCGGAAATGCGCACGCGCTTTCTCGGTATCGCCCTGCTCGTGGTACATGCTGGCAATACGCGCATGCGCATCAACATAGAACTCGCTTTCACCGACTCGGTTATACCAGCTCACGGCCTTAGCATAGTCCTTGCGCTCCTGGTTGACGCGGCCCAGGTAGTAATAACCCTCATCGACGCGGTTACCGGTTTTCACCATGCGATTAAAGGCTTTGGCCGCATCGTCATATTGTTTTTCCTGCAGGTTCACGAGCCCGAAAGTGTAGAGAAGGTCTGCATCCTCCGGCTTTTGCTTCAGCAGCACCATAAACTGTGCCCGCGCCTCAGCGAAACGCTTGGCCTGTAATAACATCCTCGCATAACCAAGGCGTAGCTCGAAATGCTCGGGCTGTGACTCAACCACCGATGCCATATCGTTGAGCGCTTCATCGGTTTTACCCAGCCCGGCAAGTGCACGAGCCCGTACACTGCGCACTTCCACCCAGTCCGGCTTAAGTTGCAGCGCGCGATCACTTTCTGCAACGGCGAGCTCGTATTGGCGCGACTGGCCGGCAAGGTTTGCATGGGCAAAATGTGCTTCGGCTGAATCATCGTGCCGGCTGACCAGTAGCTGCATGGCCTTGAGAGCTAGTTCACTGTCCTGTTCGCGGCTAAGCATTCCGCCAATCAACAGGAAGCCATTTTGTTTAGACTCTGCTGTCGCCTGCAACACCTTCTCGAATGGCAGCATGGCGTCGTCAAAGCGTTGCTGGCGCACCAGCAATATCCCCAGGATCTGTTGCGCTTCGATATTCTTCGGCTCCAGTTCCACCCACCGCTGTGCTGATTCAGCGGCGCCTTCCAGGTCCTTGGCAAAAATACCGATGCGTGTGGCACGCGCGGCGATCTGTGGATCAGGTGACAATTGTGCGGCCTGCCGGTAGTAGTTTACCGCGTCTTCGAGGTTACCCAGCTTACCGGCCAGCTCACCCACCAGCAGTGTGTAGAGTAAATCTGACTGAGTTGTGCGTGCCGCATCACCATTGGATGCTATCCTGAGGTCCTGCTCGATGCCGCTGGTACCGAGGCCTGTGGGCCCAGTGCTCGCACAAGCCGTGAATAACAGAGCCGCAAACAGGCTCAGACAGATACTGGGGATAGGACGACGCTCAGACATAAGGGCATATAGCATTAATAAACTCCAACTATAACTGATTTTGGGGCAGATTGAATGACCCGGATGTTGTCAATACGAGCGTTAAACCATGATATATATAGTAGTATGACCACAGCATTAAGGTTGTATTCCCTGCATCCATGCCTCAAAATTTCGTGTTGCTCAAATATGTCAGCGCTCTAGCCTATCCTGTATGTCACTCATAACCCTCGGCCTTAACCACACCACCGCGCCCGTCAGCATTCGCGAGCGCCTGGTATTCCCCAGTGAACAACTGCAACAGGCCCTGCGCGAGCTGGTGGGCATCTCGGGAATCAACGAGGCCGCAATCCTCTCCACCTGCAATCGCACTGAGGTCTATTGCGATATCAACATTGAGAACGAAGAGAGTGAAGTGCTGCAATGGCTGGGAGATTACCATCATTTCAAACCCGAGGACATCAAGCCCTTCTTATACAGGCACCTCGATAAATCCGCCGTCCGCCATGCGCTAAGGGTCGCTTGCGGGCTGGACTCCATGGTGCTCGGCGAACCACAGATCCTTGGCCAATTGAAGTCCGCCTATCAAAGCGCCGATGACGCCGGCACCCTGGGCCACCAGCTCGGCCGCCTCTTCCAGCATGCCTTCAGTGTCGCCAAGCAGGTACGCACAGATACTGCAATTGGCGCCAGCCCGGTCTCTGTCGCCTTTGCTGCGGTACGCCTGGCACAGCAAATCTTTAGCGATCTTGGTAAGCAGACGGCACTGCTGATCGGTGCCGGCGAAACCATTGAACTGGCCGCACGCCATCTGGCGGGTAACGGCATCGGCAATATCATTGTTGCTAATCGTCATGTAGCGCGCGCCCAGGATTTGGCTGAACAATACGGCGGCCGGGGTATCTCGTTGCCCGAAATCAGCAAGATGCTCACACAAGCCGATATTATTATCTCATCTACCGCAAGTCCCTTGCCTATCCTTGGCAAAGGTATGGTGGAGAGCGCACTCAAACAACGCAAGCACCGGCCGATTTTCATGGTCGATATAGCAGTACCTCGCGATATCGAGCCCGAGGTTAACGATCTACGTGATGTTTATTTATATACCGTGGATGATCTGCAACAAGTTATCGAAGATAACCTGGAGTCGCGCCGCGAAGCCGCCAACGAGGCACATGACATCATCGACGTTCAAGTCGAGCACTTTATGGCTTGGTTGCGCTCGCAGGATGCTGTGGGCACTATCCGCGCTGGAAAAGGCGCAGCGTATGCTAACGCAAGGCAAATCAATTGATGAGGCGCTGCAATACCTGGCCCACAGCCTTACTAACAAGCTCACCCATGACACTACCCATGCATTACATCAGGCTGGCCGCGAAGGACGTAAAGACCTGCTCGAAGCGGCCCGTCTGTTACTGAACATTACAGACGAAATAAAATAATTATGAAGCCCTCCATTCAGAAAAAGCTCGAGGGTATCAGCGAGCGCCACGAAGAAATAGCGGCCTTGTTATCCGATCCTGACACCATCAGCAATCAGGAACAATTTCGTAAACTATCCATGGAATACGCCCAGCTCGAACCCGTGGTGTCTGAATTTAATGCCTACACCAAGGGGCAGCAGGAACTTGCCGAATGTCAGGAAATGGCCAGCTCCGAAACAGATTCCGAATTACGCGGTATGGCGCAGGACGATGCCAAACGTATTGCTGATGAACTTGAGGCGTTGCAGCTTAATTTGCAGAAACTATTACTACCGGTTGATCCGCATGACCGCAGCAACGTGTATCTCGAAATACGCGCCGGCACCGGCGGCGATGAAGCCGCGATCTTTGCCGGCGACCTGTATCGTATGTATGCGCGTTACGTGGAACAGCAACACTGGCAAATGGAGCTTCTCAGTCAAAGCGAAGGCGAACATGGTGGCTACAAGGAGATCATTGCGCGCGTAATCGGTAATGGGGTGTATTCACGGCTTAAATTCGAATCCGGAGCGCACCGTGTGCAACGCGTACCGGAAACAGAATCACAAGGCCGTATCCACACATCGGCAGCTACGGTAGCTATCATGCCGGAAGCCGATGAGAGTGAGGCCGTTGATATCAACCCCGCCGATCTGCGTGTGGATACCTTCCGCGCTTCAGGCGCAGGCGGCCAGCACGTTAACAAGACCGATTCCGCCATCCGCCTGACTCACCTACCGACAGGAATAGTGGTGGAATGTCAGGATGAACGTTCACAACACAAAAACCGCGCGCGCGCCATGTCACTGCTACAGGCACGCATCCTCGAAGGTCAGCGCAGCAAACAGGCGGCCGAAGAGGCTGCAACTCGCCGTGATCTGGTAGGCAGTGGCGACCGTTCCGAACGCATCCGCACCTATAATTTTCCACAAGGCCGCATCACCGACCATCGCATCAATCTCACATTATATAAACTCGACGAAGTCATACAGGGTGGGCTTGACCAGGTCATCGAACCGCTGATCAACGAATACCAGGCCGACCAGCTCGCGGCACTCGCCGGTTAATTAAACCCCATGGCCGGCACGCGTATCGAGCACGCTCTCAACGAGGCAGTGACTGTTTTGAGCGGCCTTTCTGAGTCACCACGACTGGATGCCGAGTTGTTGTTGAGTGAAGCACTCAACCAGACACGCAGTTACCTGCACGCCTTTCCCGAAAAAGTTATGGAGCAGCAGCAGTACCAACGCTACCAGTCAATGATCGAACGCCGCAGCAAGGGCGAACCCGTTGCGTACATCTTGGGGGAAAAGGAGTTCTGGGCATTATCCCTGCAGGTCGCACCCGGCGTACTCATCCCCCGACCCGAAACCGAACTACTCGTTGAACTGGCGCTGGCACGTATACCACAAGACAAGGCAATGCTTATCGCTGACCTGGGTACGGGCTGCGGCGCGATTGCGCTCGCCATTGCCAGCGAGTGCCCGCAATGTCGCATCATAGCAACTGATGCTTCAGAGCCTGCGCTCAACATCGCTCGCGAAAATGCAAAAGCGCATGGCATTCAGAACGTCGAACTGATCAGTAGCGACTGGTTTCACGCATTAAATGATAAATATTTCGATATGATCGTCAGCAACCCACCCTACATTGCACCCGGCGACCCGCACCTGCAGGCATTGCAGCACGAACCTGTTAACGCGCTGATTAGCGAAGATGAAGGGCTACGCGATATTGCGCATCTGATCAAACAGGCCGGTACGCATCTCAAAACGGGTGGCTGGCTGTTGCTGGAACACGGCTTTGATCAGGGAGAACGCATACGTGATCTGTTTGCGATAAACGGGTTTTCAGATATCGAAACACACAGAGATCTCGCAAATCTGGAACGTGTGACACGTGGCCGACATATAGCCTAAAGCCCAGGGGGCACTCTCGCATTTTTTCTGAACAACTTCTGCACTAGCCAAACCCAGTCTATGACACCTAGAAAATGATTTTATAAGCCCGTCACGCAGCCTCCGATAAACCTTGATTTTCATATGGCTTCTGGCTAGGCTGGGACTATGGACGAGGACATCTGGACCAAACACCGGGAACTCCGGTTCCACGATCTTCATCATGACCCGCAACAAGCTCATAGCGCCATGTTGCTGCTGATTGATGTTGACGGTATCGAAGATATCCATCGACTAAGCGACATGCGCCTGAGTATCCGCTACGATTTACGAAAAATCTGCCTGCAGGAAATCGAAGTGGCACTCAGCGACATTGGCTTCCACTTCGAAAACAGCCTGTTCTGCAAACTCAAACGTGCGCTGTTCTATTACACCGAAGAAACACAGCGCGAGAATTTCAAGATAGTTGTCGATGACCCTTCACGTAGCGCCTCAGTGCAAATCTATCAAAAGCATGATCACGGCTGCAGGGATAAGCGGCCTAACTATTGGCGCAAATATCTATAGCTGATTTCGTAATCACGGACGTTAAACCAATCCGCACTGCCTGAAACATTTCTTTTCTTGCTCACGCTAAAAACACAGCGGCTAACTCTTCGCGAGTTCAACGACGCAGACCTGCCAGCCTATACACAATTACGTAGCGGTGAGAAATTTCAGCGGTTTTACTCTGAAGATGACTGTTCATCTAAACGGTCGAAAGAATTATTGAAGCTGTTCATCACAGAGGCCAAAATTAATCCGCGACTACATTATCAATTGGCGATTACGACAGCAGATCAACTGCTAATAGGCAGCTGTGGCCTGCGCATAACCTCACAAAAGGCCCGTCAGGCTTCTTTTGGTTGCGAATTGGGAGAACCACAATGGGGTCGGGGCTACGCGACTGAAGCATCGCGCACCCTGATTGATTATGGCTTTAAAGTACTGGGCCTGCATAAAATAGTCGTCGAGACCATTTCTGAAAATACCACAGCAATAGCCACCGCCAAAAGATCGGGTTTTAGTGTGGAAGCTGAATTACGCGAAAACCACTATTTTAAAAATCGTTGGTGGAATACAACTGTGCTTGCGATCCTGGGCTCTGACTGGCACGCTAATAGTTACAGCAAAAGAAGATAATGATGATCCGCAAAAAAACTGCGCAAACCAATCAGCAACAGTCAAAAAGATTCACCCAACTTACGAACCTCTTGCAACATTTCCTGCCGCTGTTCATCTGTTGCCAACGGAATTCCATAAAAAACCTTATATAAGATATCCTTAATTCCGCAGAACGAAAGTGTACCGTAGACAGTCGGACCAACAACAAACTGGTCGGCACCCAATCCCTGATAGGAGGCGGGATCACCACCAGCGGTCACAAGCACCATAGCCTTGGTTTGCGTCAACAAACCCTTGGCGCCCTCTGCTGTATATTCGAACGCAAAACCATTAGTCATAACACGATCGAACCAGCCTTTTAGTATGGCGGGCCGGTCACACCACCACAGCGGGTAAATAAAGATAACGCCTTCCGCCCAGCGTAGCTGTTGCTGTTCCCGTAGCACATCGGCAGGCATTTCGCCCTTGCTCATTTGCGCCAGGCGCGCACGATCCAGAACCGGATCAAAACCCTCCTCATACAGGTCATTGATGCGCACTTCATGTCCGGCATCCGTTAATGCCTCCTGCAGGGTCCTGAGGATGGCATTGTTAAAACTGTCAGGATTGGGGTGGGCGTAAACAACGAGCACTTTCATTACAGTGATCCGGGTAAATTGCAGTCAAACATAAAACTAGTGAATAAGATCACTTGGCGAGAGGTTATTGATCGAGGTGTATAGTTGCTCGACATCGACCTTGTCAAATTCGTAGTGTGCGTTACAAAACTCACAAGTAACATTAATTGCGCCTTCATCATGCAGGATTTCACGGCATTCATCGATACCGAGGCCAATCAGGGTTTGTTTGACCCGCTCTTGAGAACAACCACAACGGAAACTCATTGGCTCGCTTTCAAACACGCGCACATCTTCTTCGTGGTATAAGCGGTTCAGGATTTCTTCTGCTGGCAACTGCAACAGCTCTTGCGGTTTTATGGTATCTGCGATCAGGGTGCTTCGTTGCCAGGCATCATCGTCCTGCGTTTTCCCGGGAAGATTCTGCAACAACATACCCGCGGCCCGCTGCTCATCCACAGCCAGCCACAGGCGGGTGGGCAACTGATCAGACGTGCTTAGATAATGATGCAATGAATCAGTGAGTGTATTTCCGTGCAAAGCAACAATACCCTGATGACGTTCTCGCTCTTTACCCTGGTCTATGGTGATTTGCAGCTTGTCTGCACCACACATGTCGCGCAAGCTGCCTTCAGGCACGTCTTGCTGCCAACGCGCCAGGCCACGCAAGGTCCGCTGGCTGGTGGCCTGCACCACCAGCAGATGCAGTGGACCGTTCCCCTTGATCTGCATGATTAACGAACCATCAAACTTCAATGTGGATGTCAGCAAACTGGCTGCGACGGCAGCCTCACCCAACACATTGCGCACGGTTTCAGGGTATTCAGCACGCTGCAACATGGCCTGCCAACTGGCATCCAGATGAACCAGTTCGCCACGCACCTGTGAGCCGTCAATCAAAAAACGTTGCAGACTATCCTTTAAAACACCAGACATAGATCTGTTACTTAGCCTTTTAATTTACGCTTGAGGATGTCATTGACCTGTGCTGGATTGGCCTTGCCTCCGGAAGCCTTCATCGCCTGACCAACAAAAAAGCCGAACAATTTTTCCTTGCCTGCACGAAACTGCTCGAGCTGTTGCGGGTTATTGGCGATGATCTCATCGATCATGGCCTCGATTGCGCCGCTGTCGGTGATCTGCTTCAGGCCTTTTTTCTCGATAATGTCATCGGCAGCGCCTTCGCCGGCCCACATTGCTTCAAACACTTCTTTGGCTATCTTGCCAGATATGGTGTTGTCGGTAATGCGCGTTAACATGCCGCCCAGCATTTCAGGGTTGACCGGGCTGTCAGCGATCTCAATGGCATCATTGTTTAACGCAGCCGAGAACTCACCCATTACCCAGTTGGCTACAAGCTTGGGGTCGGCGTCTGAAAACCTGAGCGTTGCCTCATAGAAATCGGCAAGCTCCCGACTAGCCGTCAACACTGTCGCATCATATTCATTTAGATCGTACTCGCTAACAAAGCGTTGCCGCTTGCCATCGGGTAATTCCGGCATCGTGGCGCGTACTGATTCGAGCATCTCTTCAGTAATCTCAAGCGGCAATAAATCGGGATCAGGGAAGTAGCGGTAATCGTTGGCTTCTTCCTTGGAGCGCATAGAACGCGTTTCGCCTTTATCTGAATCATAAAGACGTGTTTCCTGCACCACCTTATCCCCGCCCTCGATGAGATCGATCTGACGCTCGATCTCATGATTGATAGCCCGTTCTACAAAACGGAAGGAGTTGAGGTTCTTGATCTCAGCACGGGTACCGAACTCTTTCTGGCCTTTCGGGCGCACCGAAACATTAGCATCACAGCGGAAAGAACCTTCCTGCATGTTACCGTCACAGATTTCGAGATAACGCACCATGGAATGGATTTTCTTCATATAGGCAACTGCCTCTTTAGCGGAACGAATATCCGGCTCGGAGACGATCTCCAGCAAGGGGGTACCTGCGCGGTTTAAGTCGATCCCCGTCATGCCGTGAAAGTCTTCGTGCAGGGACTTCCCAGCATCCTCTTCCAAATGGGCACGGGTTATGCCGATGGTCTTGGTGCTGCCATCTTCGAGCATGACATCCAGCTTGCCTTTACCCACTACCGGCAACTCAAACTGGCTGATCTGATAACCCTTCGGCAGGTCAGGATAAAAATAATTCTTGCGCGCGAACACCGAGCGCCTGGCTATTTCAGCCTCTACCGCGATGCCAAATTTAGCCGCCATCAAAACGGCCTTTTGGTTAAGCACCGGCAATACGCCTGGCATACCGAGATCCACTGCACAGGCCTGCGTATTCGGCACCGCACCGTAAGCCGTCGATGCGCCTGAAAAAATCTTGCTACTGGTCGCAAGCTGGGCATGAATCTCAAGCCCGATGACTGACTCCCATTCCATTTTAGTTAACCTCTGTTCGTTAGCTGTGATGTGCGGCTTATGCGAAGCCCTGTGGTGTATGTGTATGCCAATCAGTTTGTTGTTGATACTGGTGCGCGGCAGCGAGTAAACCACCCTCATCAAAATAGTTACCAATGAGTTGCAAGCCCACCGGCAGTCCATTGCTAAAGCCCGCCGGAATCGACATGCCGGGCAAGCCGGCCAGGTTGGCGGCAATAGTGTAGATATCCGACAAATACATACTCACCGGATCATCAGTCTTCTCACCCAACTTAAACGCCGTGGTTGGCGAGGTTGGCCCCATGATCACATCAACATCCGCAAACGCCTGCGTGAAATCATCGCTGATGAGGCGACGTATCTGCTGAGCCTTGAGGTAATAGGCGTCGTAGTACCCTGCAGACAGGGCATAGGTGCCAATCATAATGCGGCGTTTAACCTCGCTACCGAAACCTTCGCCGCGCGAACGTTCATAGAGGTCTGTGAGATCACTGGGATTCTCACAGCGATACCCATAACGCACACCGTCAAACCTGGACAGGTTTGACGAACATTCGGCAGGCGCCACCACGTAATACGCAGGCACCGATAGATGAGTGTTAGGCAGGCTAATCTCCTTGATCTCGCAACCCATGGACTTGTAGACATCAATCGCCTGTTCAACGGCTTGTGCCATCCCAGCGTCAAGACCTTCACTGAAATATTCTTTTGGCAATCCGATCTTGAGTCCGGCAATCGAATCCTTCAACGTCGCCGTATAATCCGGTACGGGTTTATCGATACTGGTGGAATCCCGCCCATCAAAACCGGACATCGCATTTAATAACAATGCACAATCTTCTGCGGTGCGCGCGAAAGGGCCGCCCTGATCCAGGCTGGAGGCAAAGGCGATCATGCCATAACGTGATACGCGCCCATAAGTTGGCTTCAAACCCGTCACACCACACAGCGCAGCCGGTTGACGAATCGAACCACCGGTGTCGGTACCGGTTGCGCCCGGAACCAACCGCGCGGCAATGGCGGCGGCCGAACCACCCGACGAGCCACCGGGTACACGCTCCAGGTCCCAAGGATTCTTCACTGCTCCATAGAAACTGGTTTCATTGGAAGAACCCATGGCGAACTCATCCATATTGGTTTTACCCAGCATCACGGCACCAGCAGCGTGCATGCGCTCAACTACGGTGGCGTTATACGGCGCAATGAAGTTATCCAGCATCTTCGATCCGCAACTGGTTTTCACACCCTCAGTACAGAAAATATCTTTATGCGCGATGGGTACACCAGTCAGCGGCGTTGCCTTGTTTGCCTTGATGCGTTCATCGGCTGCACGCGCCGCGGCCTGCGCTTGTTCTGCAGTAACAGTCACGAAACTATTAAGCTTGCCGTCAATGCGGTCGATACGTGCAAGCAAGTCTTGCGTCAACTCCTCGCTGGAAAATTTGCCCGCTTTCAGTCCAGCTGAAATTTCGGCAATAGTCTTGTTATGCATCTTCTATCCTTAAACAAAGGTAATGGAGAAACGCTCATGAGGGAGCGTGCATCTACAAAAGGAACGCCAAGAGGGCCTTACTCAATCACCTTGGGCACCAGATACAGGCCTGCTTCAGTTTGCGGCGCGATGGCCTGAAAACGCTCGCGTTGATCATTCTCACTCACCACATCATCGCGTAACCGCTGACTGGCATCCTGTGGATGCGCCATGGGCACGATGCCCTGAGTGTCTACATTATTCATTTGCTCAACCAAGGCCAGAATCCCGGACAGGTTACCCGCATAGGTTGGCAAGTCATCCTCATTAACTCGCAAACGAGCCAGGTGGGCAATCTTTTTCACCTCTTCATTTGTTAACGACATCTTCAAACCGCTCCGAACACTGGGAAGTAAACCTGAAAAAGTATCACATTTAGCGGGTTGCCGAAAATGGAACCCACTGCTAGAGTACCGCATTCACTATAATTACAGAGAAAACACACCTTATGTTAAGCCGGGCACTCGGGCTAATCTCCAATGACCTGTCTATCGATCTTGGTACCGCCAATACCCTGATCTATATGCGCGGCAAGGGCATCGTCCTCAACGAACCCTCGGTAGTTGCAATCCGTCAGGATCGCAGCGGTGGGACCAAATCAATCGAGGCCGTCGGCACTGATGCCAAGCGCATGCTGGGCCGTACCCCTGAAAATATTACGGCTATTCGCCCAATGAAGGACGGCGTTATTGCAGACTTCACCACGACTGAGAAGATGCTGCAATACTTTATTAAAAAGGTCCACCAAAATAAGATGTTCCGCCCCAGCCCAAGGGTACTGGTGTGTGTCCCCTGCGGCGCCACCCAGGTAGAACGCCGCGCAATCCGCGAATCCGCAGCTGGGGCCGGCGCCCGCAAGACCTATCTCATCGAAGAGCCCATTGCTGCCGCAATAGGCGCCGGACTGCCCATCGATGAAGCACGTGGCTCCATGGTGCTCGACATCGGTGGCGGCACCTCTGAAGTTGCCGTGCTGTCATTGAACGGTATCGTCTATTCGGCCTCGGTCCGCATCGGTGGCGACAAATTTGATGAAGCCATCACCAATTACGTACGCCGCAACTATGGCGTACTGATCGGTGAAGCAACCGCTGAACGCATCAAGCACACCATCGGCTCGGCCTACCCCGGCAAGGAACTGCTGGAAATGGAGGTCAAGGGACGCAACCTGTCAGAGGGCGTACCGCGCAGTTTCACGCTAAACAGTAATGAAATCCTCGAGGCCCTGCAGGAGCCCCTGTACGGGATCGTCAGTGCGGTAAAGACGGCACTGGAACAAACACCGCCAGAACTCGGCGCCGATGTCGCCGAGCGTGGCATGGTGCTAACGGGCGGTGGCGCCCTGCTTAGGGATATCGACCGCCTGCTGATGGAAGAAACAGGCATCCCCGTAGTGGTAGCCGAAGATCCGCTTACCTCAGTCGCACGCGGTGGTGGACGTGTTCTCGAAATGATGGACGAGCGCCGCGTCGACTTTCTAGCCCTGGATTAACACCAGCATACCTCATCAGCGCGACAGGGGGCCGAGTCATTAAGCCGTTATTCGTCATTGGGCCTTCCGTAATCTTCAAGCTGATTGTACTCGTGATTATCTCGATCGCATTGATGACGATCGATCATCGCAGCGCCCACCTCGCCCCTGTCAGGTCAGTGCTGGGTTTTATGCTAAGCCCCCTGCAGTATGTGGTTGACCTGCCGGCACGTGCGGGCTTTGTGGCCTCCGACCGCTTCACTACGCGCCAGAATCTTATGCACAATAATGAAACCCTGAGCGCGGAACGCGTGTTACTGCACGGCAAACTACAGAAATTCAATGCCTTGGAGCAGGAGAATATCCGCCTCAGGCAACTTCTAAAAACAGCAACACGCTTCGAGCAGGAACAATTCCTGATTGCCGAACTGTTATCGGTAGACCTGGATCCCTACAAGCAACGTATCATGGTTAACAAAGGCAGCCGTGATGGTGTCTTCGTTGGACAACCCTTGCTTGATACTCAAGGCGTAATGGGACAAATCATGCACGTCACGCCACTCAGTTCTACTGCTATTCTTATTTCAGACCCCAGTCACGCCATACCCGTTAAGATCGACCGCAACGGCCTGCGCACGCTGGCGGTGGGCACTGGCGGTCCCGAACGACTGGAGCTACAGTACATCCCGACCAACTCCGATATCGAAGTCGGTGATATCGTCAGCACTTCCGGGCTGGGCCAGCGCTACCCTGCCAATTACCCGGTCGCCAGGATCACGCATATTGAACGCCCCAGCGGCAAACCTTTTGCGATTGTCGATGCCCAACCGCTGGCGTTGCTGGATCGCAGCCGTGAAGTGCTACTGGTGTGGCCAAACTTCGATAACGAAACACCGGCCACTGATGACGCTAGCAGTGAGGCAAGTGAGCAGGATGCTACGCCTGATCAGCCTTCCGGCGGAGCGAACTAGCCATGGCATCATCCTTCACCCGCTTCCGTATCATCCTCATTACCTTCGTGGTGGCGATGCTACTGGCGATGATGCCGCTACCGGAGTGGGCCAGAGCATTCCGCCCGGAATGGGCATTACTGGTGTTGATTTACTGGACCATGGCCCTGCCCCACGATGTCGGTCCTGGCACTGGCTGGTTACTCGGGTTGTTCATGGATGTCGCCTACAGCAATCTACTGGGCATACACGCGCTGACCTATGCACTGGTTGCCTACCTCGTATTACACCTGCATCAACGCATTCGGATATTTCCACTGCAACAACAAATTATCGCCATTGGCCTCATCCTGCTGCCCTACACACTCATCCTGCTATGGATTGATGGTATCCGTGACCAGACCCAACCTGCGCTCGCCTATTGGGGACCGCTGATAACGGGCATGCTGTTATGGCCGTGGATTTTTATACTGTTGAGAAAGGTCAGGCGTGGCGCGAATTTGAGTTAGCGGGCGTGGCTAACGCGACACATTAATATTCTACGCAACCTATCAATGCCTGGGCAGCTAATCTGAAATACCCACATCACCCGCCTCACCCGAAGGATTGGTATAGGTATCATTCAACTTCTGCACAAAGCGATCCGCCGCTTCACGCGTGGCGGTGATGCGTTTGCGGGACAGGCGTCCCCAACCAACAGGTACACGCTTGAAGAGGCTAACCCAGGGACGTGTGTTGTGCAGGAAGGCCTGCGCCAGGTTGCCAATCGCGTCTTCACGAGCCAGCGGTTTGACGATGCGCCGCGCAACCAGGCCGCGCACCCAGAAGTGTACCGCCAGCCCTGCTGCCAACAGCAGCACGGTCAATACCCCTGACAAGAAACCGCTCCCCGACCAGGGCGGCATGAAATGAAGGCCCTGCCAATAACCATTATTGATACTCATACCCAGCAGTGCCAGTAACACTGGAACCATGATCAGCGCATCCAGTTGCAACACGCGTTTGCGCCAGCGCGATCGCAGCGACTCTAATCGCGGCGCCAGCTTGTTTTCTATGTTATTGGCGACACTCTCCAGCGTACCGACGATGCGGTACACGCGCTCCACACTGACCTCGCCGATACGCTGATAGATTTCTTCGAGGTCATGATCGCGTTTGGAACGATAACGCCGTTGCAATGCTTCATCTTCAATGGTTACCGCTGCGTCTTCGTTATAAATGCAATAAAAGCGCCCACTGGCAAGACCACCCTGTGCAAGTGCACGCTGCCAGGCGGCAACCACTTCCTCGAGATTATCTTCATTGGCCGTGGTATCGATCTGATTGAGAATAAATAACACCTTGTTGGCATCGTTTCGGCGCACCGTACCCTTGACCAGGTGCTCGAGGGTGTCCTGCATGGCACCCGGCTCAGGATGGCGCGCATCAAAAAACACCAGCACCAAATCAGACAGATCGATAATATGATCCGTGATGCGCAGGGTTGATGTACGCTGCGCATCGGCATCGAAGCCGGGGGAATCGATCAGTATACGTCCGCGCAGCGCATCTGACGGGCAGGTCTTGAGTTGCAGGTAGGTATTAATTCGGTCACCCTCGCCGCGCACGACTTTCTCAATCTCTTCGCTGATCTGGTAGAAAGGGAATCGCGGATCGGCATCCAGCGCCAGCCCCGGCAAGGTCCTCACCTGCTGATCCTGGCTGAAACAGGCCACCGTAAACTTGTCATCGACGGCCTGGTTGCCGGTTTTCTGCAGGGGCAAGCCCAGGTAGTTATTAATGAACGTCGACTTGCCTGCCGAAAAGGTCCCCAATACCGAGATCAGAGGCCACCAGGAGATATGCGTGGCAAAAGATTCCTTGGCGGATAATAGCCCAGTACGATAGCCTACCTTGTCCAGTTCCAGAAAACTTTTCACCACATCGACCAGCAACGGGTTCTCGCTGGCAAGGTGATGTTGCAGGCTCTCGATTCGACTCTTGATTTGTTGTTCCGGTTTAATTGTCATTACTTGTTATCCAATGTCTTGCCAGACGCGGTGCAGACGGCCCGAATCCGCCGCTATGCAGAATAACTAATATATCATATTGATTCGAGGCCTCCGCTTGGCTGGTGAGGTAGCAAAACACTTGCAGCCGCCATGCGAGTTTGCCAGCATGGGCGGCCATCATCACCATACTCTCAGCAACGCCGAGACCTTCCCGAGATTACCCATGACAACAGACGAATATTTTGTCGATACAACGCAACAACTGGATGAACTGTGCACACGGCTCAAGGGTAGCCAATGGCTCGCTCTAGACACCGAATTTATACGCGAAAAGACCTATTATCCGCAGCTATGCCTGATCCAGGTGGCGAACGAAACCTGCCGTGCCTGTGTTGATCCGCTAGCGCTTGACGATCTCGGCCCGTTTTTCGATATTCTCTATGATCCGGGCATTCTCAAAATCCTGCATGCATCACGTCAGGACCTGGAAATTTTCTACCTGTTACGGCAATCCATCCCAGCACCGGTGTTTGATACACAGATTGCTGCCAGTGTGCTCGGCTACGGTGAACAGGTCGGTTATGGCAACCTGGTGCAGGAACTGCTTGGCGTCTCACTGGACAAATCCCACAGCCGCACCGACTGGCGGCAACGTCCGCTGGATGAACAACAGATCCGTTATGCTCTGGACGATGTCGTGTATCTTCCACAGATTTATCAACACTTGCACACGGATTTGGTCGCGAAACAGCGCCTTGACTGGATCAGTGATGATATTGCCGACCTCTACGAGATCGACAATTACCAGACACATCCTGAGAATGCCTGGAAGCGTATCAGCGGCACACATCGACTCAAATCCAAGCAGCTGGCGATATTGTCGAAACTCGCAGCCTGGCGTGAACAACTCGCTGTGGATAAAAACCTGCCCCGCAAGTGGATCGCAGCCGACAATGCATTGGTCGATATTGCGCGCCAAGCGCCTGCGGATCCGCAAAAAATGCAGCGTATCCGCAGCTTACCCAAAGAATTCATCAGCAAGCACGGCCAGACGATGATCAAACTGGTGGCTGAAGCCCTGCAGCAGCCGCAGGAGGACTGGCCACAGGTTCCACAGCGACTCAAGCTCGATAATGAACAGGCTGCGATCGTCGATCTGATGATGGCGGTGGTGCGACATCAGGCCTCAGCGCATGACATCAGTGCCGGCGCCATCACCAAACGCGGTGAACTGGAACAGTTATTACTCGGTGACGACAACCTTGAAATCACGCGCGGCTGGCGGGCGCGGCTGGCGGGCGATCATCTTAAACAACTCATTGCAGGTAAGCTTACGCTATCCATCCGCGATGGACGCCTGCAACTCGACACGCATTGACACGGATTCCTATGCCTTACATGAATGGCATCTTCGCGCTGCTGGACAAGCTCGCTCCAGCGAGCCTGCTCACAGTGATGCCGGATGCCGAGGCCGTGTTCTCAGGGTATCTACAACAGCACCCCACAATCGATTTTGCAGCCCTCACGGGCAGCGAGCTGTTAAGCAGCGACTTCCATAAACGCTACCGCCTTGCACTGGTCGACAACACCCTGGAGTACATGCGCAAACAGGACGGCGCGGCCCTGATCGCCAAACTGCGCGATATCCACGCCGAGATTCTTTATGTGATCATACCCACAGGCCCGGGCTGGACGAATCTGCAAACAACGTGGAACGCCGCCGATATGATTGCGTTGGGCTTACGTCAGGATGCGCGCTACGGCCCGGACGACAAGGGCAAACAGCTCTATCATTTTGATATTTATGATTACAAGATCACACCTGACTGGCTCAATAGCCAGCACTGGTCCAATCCACAGATGTGGAACAAAGCGCGCTGGTAACACTCACCCTGCAATGCCGCAGTCGGCGTCCGGATCGGTTACACTATGCACACACCCAAGAAGGTCCATCATTGTAAACGAGCAACAGTATGAACCCTGAAGAAATCAAACAACTTATCGAAGCCGGCATCTCTGGCGCGCAGGCCCAGGTCACTGGTGAAAGCGGCAAATACGAAGCGACCGTCATCAGCGATGCCTTTGCCGGCCTCAATATGGTCAAGCAGCATCAATTGGTGTACAGCACAGTCAATGAGCATATCGCCAGCGGTGCATTACACGCGCTGACAATCAAGGCCTATACACCCCAGGAGTGGGCGCAACAAAACCCCTAACAGTCTGCAACCCACAAAAAAGGAGCGCATAATGCGCCCCTTTTTTGTTATGCCAATTAGAACCTCTAGCAGCCGGTAACCGGCGACTATCAGTCAGCGCTCATGCCGACATCTACGGCTATCAGGCCTTTCTGACTGGCAAAATAGGCAGCCAGATTTTTCATATCCTCTTCACTCAGAGCTGCGACCATGCCACTCATTATCGCATTGTTGCGTACACCAGACTTATAATGCTGCAACGTCAGGTACAGGTAATCCTCATACTGTCCTGCCAGTTTTGGGTAATTCGGTGCCACGCTGTTACCGTCCACGCCATGGCAGGATTGGCACACAACAGATTTTTCTTTACCGATTGCTGCATCACCGCCAGCATGTGCGGTACCTGCCAACATCAGCATCATGCTTATTATCATTAAAACAAGGTTCTTCATTGTTCCACCCTATATTCGTTGGTTACTCGATGCCTGACATCGAGGGTTTTTATCACTAGCTACTGACACTCACTGCAGCGTATTGAAGTAAGCTGCGATATCAGCCATATCTGCATCGGACAAGCTATTCGCCTGCGCCTTCATGGTCTCATGACTACGCTCACCCGACTTGTAGGCCTTGAGTGCCGTAACGATGTAGTCAGGATGCTGCCCACCGAGCTTGGGCACGTGATAGGTGGGATAGACATTGGTATAGCCCAGCACACCGTGGCAACCCAGACAGGTCGCTGCCTTGGTCTCACCTTGTATCGGATCACCGGCGGCCTGTACCGCTCCTACTGCGGCCAGACTTAGCCCTAATGCAAGGCTGCATTGGATAAGCATTTGTTTCATTTAATATTTCTCCTGATTTTTTACAGTCAACTCACATAGCCCCTTGGCTGAATTGGGCGCTAGTATACCGGATTTCGCGGTGCCCGCGGAGCTTGAGCAAATGGATATAATCAATGACCGCATAAGATTTAAGACTTCACAAACAACAAACCGGCCATGCAAACCTTCACCAACTACCCACTCGCCGAGTTGCACAAGCTGCTGGCAGTATATGGACTTAACATCAAAAAGTTGCCCGACAACCAGGTGATAGCGGGCAGTTTCTGGGGAGAATCCGAAGCCGGGCTGGTCGGCGCGGCACTCTTGTTACGTCGCGATACGCCCGTGCATTCAGCTCTGCATGAGGCCTGTCATTACATTTGCATGCCACCCGAGCGCCGTTCGGATCTGCACACCGACGCCGGCGGCGATTATGCCGAGGAAAACGCGGTCTGCTATTTACAGATTCTACTGGCGGATTATCTACCGGGTCTTTCAGGCGAAAAGATCATGGTTGACATGGACAACTGGGGCTACAGCTTCAGGCTGGGTTCAGCGCGAGCATGGTTTAACGAAGATGCCGACGACGCCATCACCTGGTTACAGAACTATGGGCTGATCGACGAACAGCGAAAACCGACCTGGAAACTTCGCAACAAAGATTGAGGCCTGTGACAGAGGTATTGATTGCGGCCCCGATACACGGAGTGCGACAATACACCAATACAGACACGCGGAAACAATAAAACATGATCAGGGCACGATCTATGGAAGAATATGCTGACCTCGTAAAACAAGCTGTTTACGAGGTTGAAGACTTGCGCGCCGCCATTGAATACGATGAGGAATTTATGGGTGGTGCCGAAACATTCATTGACAGGCTTGATTCACAGATCCGCAAATTGCACGACTCATTCACGGATGGCAGCTATCGGTTCGGGGAACAAGACCTGCCCTTCATGAGCATTGTGCGGCGCGTCGGCCCGCAGCTACTGCCCTTTAAAACCTTGTTGGTGCGCATCAATGACACCCATACCCAGGGAATTGAAAACGTCCAAGGAAATTCTGATTAAAGGCGCAAGACAAGCTGCCTTAATCCACTGTTTCACGGACATCAGCCTGCCGCTGTACGGGCAAGGTTTCATTGGGCTTACCCTGGAACAGGCGCACGATAAAACCCAATACGCGCTTAATACCCCGCCATAGTTTCGGCATTAACCAGATCATCAGGACAATAAATAATACCAGCAGGATCAAGAATAATAACGGATGCTGCAAAGCTGCCCACAAACCAGTGATGACGAGAATATCTTCGCCTATCGAGGCCGCCCAATTCGTGACCGGTTCGGGCGAGGTATTGATCATCACGCGGCTACCGGCCTTGGTAAAGTGGCTGCCCGCCGCCATGGAGCCACCGACGATTGCGGCAGCCAACTGCAACGCTGGACTGACCTCACCAATTGCGCCAGCTGCCAGCATGGCACCTGCGGGGATACGTATGAAGGTGTGCAAGGCATCCCAGCCGGTATCAACTCCCGGTACCTTATCAGCAAAAAATTCCACGCAATACATAAAACCTGCGGCGGCGATGACCAAGGGATCGCTGAGTACTTGCAGATCGGGTGGTAACTCGACATACCCCCCCATATTCATCAGGCCCAAGATACCGATCGTGGCATACAGATTAATGCCACTGGCCCACGCCACACCCATCGTCAGTGCAATAACCTGCACAAGTGATTCATAGGTTTCCATTTGCGATCCCCCTATTTAGGCAGGCAATGCTGCGCTGTAAGGCACTAGATAACTGCTGTGTAGACGCTCGAAACAACGCTAAGTTCCCGATTATTATAATAAATCTGACACTGGTAGCGGTGTCCGGCCGCGCCATCATGGGGCGCCCAAGACAACAAAAGAATACCGCAGGACAACTAATTCGGATCAAGGTAGAATGCCGGGCTCACCCATAGCAGCAGGCCGTACGATGCAAATCTCCAAACATAAGGTTGCCACCATCGATTACACCCTCACCGATGACAGCAAGAACGTAATAGATACCTCCGAGGGTCGTGAACCACTAGCCTTCATTCATGGCACGGGACAGATCATTCCCGGACTCGAGTCTGCCCTTGAGGGCGCCTCAGCCGGCGATAACATGAGCGTGTCCATTTCACCTGATCAAGGTTATGGTGAGCGTAACGAAGAACTCGTCATGGATGTGCCGCGCAGTAATTTTGAAGGCGCCGACAAACTAGAGGCGGGTATGACCTTCCACACCCAAAGCGAAAGCGGCAACGTGCAAATCGTGACCGTCGTCGACGTCAGCGATGACATGGTGAAGGTCGACGCAAATCACCCATTGGCCGGCAATACCCTGAATTTCGATGTCACCGTGGTAGAGGTACGTGACGCCACTGATGAAGAACTGGATCACGGGCATGTACACGGCCCGGGTGGGCACGAACATTGACCGATATTTTAAAGAACCTCTGACTTGTCAGAGGTTCCTCAACGCCCCTTAAAAATAGACCCCAACAGACCTCGTACAATCTGTCGGCCAATGGAACTGCCGACAGCCCGCGACACGCTCTTGGCAAAGGCCTCACCTACACTTTGCCGATTACTGCGAGCGCGCTTGGGCTTGGTAATACGTTTTTCTTTCTCAGCGCGTTTCCTCACTTCTTCCGCTTCAACCTCGCGAGCCGCCTCTTCAGCGCGTTTATTGAGCAGCTCATGCGCCGACTCACGATCGACTGTTTTATCGTAACGTCCTCCTAACGGACTAGCACGCACAATTTCGTTACGTTCAGTGTCACTGGCAGGACCAATGCGTGACTCAGGCGGCCGCACCAGGGTGCGCTGTACAATACTCGGCGTACCTTTTAATTCCAGCACCGACACCAGCGCTTCACCAACGCCCAGCTCCATGATGACTGTTTCCGTATCCAGCTCAGGATTTTGGCGGAAGGTGGTGGCCGCGGCACGCACCGCCTTCTGGTCCTTGGGCGTGAATGCGCGCAGCGCATGCTGTATACGGTTACCCAGTTGACCAAGCACACTCTCCGGTATGTCCAACGGATTTTGTGTAATAAAGTAAACACCTACACCCTTGGAACGGATCAGACGCACCACCTGTTCGATCTTGGTCAATAACGCCTTGGGGGCATCATTGAACAGCAGGTGCGCCTCATCAAAGAAGAATACAAAACGCGGCTTTTCCGGATCACCGACCTCGGGGAGGTTCTCGAATAATTCTGACAACATCCAGAGCAGAAAAGTTGAATACAAGCGCGGACTCTGCATCAGACGATCAGCAGCCAGGATGTTGATCATTCCCCTGCCGTCATGATGGGTTTTCATCATATCCCAAAAATCCAGCATCGGTTCACCGAAAAAGTTTTCGCCGCCTTCACGTTCCAGCACCAGCAGGCGCCGTTGAATGGCACCGATCGACGCTGAGGAAACATTGCCATAGCTGTTCTTGAAGGTCTTGGCGTTTTCACCGATATAACGCAGCATGGTGCGCAGGTCATTCATATCCAGCAGCAATAGTCCCTCGTCATCGGCAAACTCGAAGGCCACCGTGAGTACGCCCTCCTGCGTATCATTCAGGTCCAGCAGCCGGGACAACAGCAGTGGTCCCATGTCCGATACCGTAGCCCGTATGCGGTGACCTTTTTCACCATAAAGATCCCAGAACACGGTCGGCGAGCCGGTCAATTCGAAATCACTAATACCGATCTTCTCGATACGCTCATCGATTTTTGGGTGTGGTTTACCTGCCTGGCTGATACCGGATAAGTCGCCTTTGACATCGGCCATAAATACCGGCACACCCATCTTCGAGAAACCCTCCGCCAGCACCTGCAAGGTCACCGTCTTGCCGGTACCCGTGGCGCCAGCAATCAAACCATGCCGATTACCGAAACGCGGGTGCAACACCACATGTTCAGCACTACCGCCAATGAGAATTCCGGGTAATTCACTCATTCGTTATCTCCGAATTAATCCTGAGGTGACTATTAGTTATTTAGGTTATTCGCACGGGTATCATGCAAGCCACAGGTATGTTCAGCTCCCTACTCGCTTGCGGACATCATAACAACACAGGCCAGACAGGTGTAATACCTGCCTGGCCTGTAATTTCGATATGCGCCAAAAGCTTCTGACCGGCGATTGATAACTTGATCAGAAATTTCCGGGTCCAGCAGAATACCTAAAACCAGATGGGCTCAATGGGTAATCAGTGGATCCATTTTTTTGGCAGCTTCCACCCAACGGCTCACCATAGGTGCAGTCGGCACTACGCGGGTTAATTTCTTTTGCACGTTAACTTCTTTCATTTTGTCGGCAAGGTTTTCGGCGTTGCGATTACGCAATTCCTTGACGGTATCGACACCAGCTGCCTCGAGCAACTCGGAGTATTGAGAACCGACGCCCTTGATACGCATCAGGTCGGCCAGGTTCACCCAGGTGAGCAGGTTCTTCTCACTTACGCCACATTGTTCGCAGACCGATTTACGACCCTTGGCATCACAACAGTGTTTAAGCAGGTCATTGGTCGTTTTGATTTTTGCCTCAGCAAGTTTGCTTGCGTAAGACGGGCCAATACCTTCGATATCTTCTATTTTATAACCCATTACAAACTTCTCCCTAACTTGGATGTGTAAACTAAAACGGTTTGTATAATAGCAACGCTAATGTATTCGAACTGAACGCGCAGTAAAGTGTTTATAGGGCATTTAACAAAACTTAACAACGAATCTTTAGGAAACGGGATTGCCGTTCCCACCACAAGACCCTACCCGGGGCCCAACACGGCATCGGGTTCTGCTCCTGGCCAGGAAAACAACATCAGGGTTGCCAAGTTAATTTAATATACTTACTTACTAAATAGTCAGCTTATATATCACATACCAAGATCCGACGCGATTTGCCGAATCGTGGCTTCAAGCACACCCTGACCCGCCATACGTGCCAGTTGTTCTGCACCTTGCAACGCCGCCAGCACACACACCGCCCGGGCATTCGCAGAACCATCATAAAAGAAGTGGCGCTGCTCACGACCGAGTTTCAGTACGCGTGTCATCCAGGCCAGGGTTTCATCGGCTAGCGCACGCGCCTGCTGCTGGACAGGCTCAGGCAGGATATGAAAATCCGAAGCCGCCATACCCAAGGCACAAATTTTGCCGCCTTTTTCACAGCGGCGCGCAATAAACTGGAAATACCCCTGCAGCTGCAGTGTTGCATCACCGCCATTACGCATGAAATCTTTAGTAGCGACCCGCAGGATCTCACGGTAGCGCTCAAGCAGAGCCACGCCCAGATCCGCCTTGCCGGGAAAGTGATAATGCACCGCTGCATTCTTGATATTCAATGGTGCAGCGATATCGTGATAGCTGAAACCGTTATATCCGCGCTCCTGAAACAGCTTCTCGGCTGTATTCAGGATCAATGATCGCGTTTCTCTTACAGCAGCCAACTGACCTCCCTTGCATTTAGTTACTTACTTATAAGTCAGTCGTGTCTATACGTCAAGCACCTACCTGTCAGTAGTCGATACCCATTTTACGGTAGAGAAATGCGATGACCCACAGTGGCCCGATCAGCAGGTAACGCAGGTCTTCGAAAAAAGACGGGCGCTGACCTTCAATGCTGTGACCAATGAATTGCCCAATCCAGCCGATGACGAACACCGCAAGTGATATTTGCCACAGAGGGAACAACAGTTCATCAAGGCCAAACAGCACAACCGCCATCATCACGCTAACCAACAACATACCTGCCGCAAGCCGCAACGATAAACTTACGTAGTACAGCAACGACAGCCCGATACACACCCAAGCCCAGTTCAGTGCAATGAAGCGATTTGCGTACATTGCGGGCCACGGCATTGACCACAACATCCCCAACAAGCTGAACATGATCAGTGGCACACATAACCAATGGATTCGCTTATTTAACGGATTGCGATGGCTCTGACTATAGGTATCCAGCAAGTATTTAACCCTACTCATAAATAACCGCTCATTCGGCATGGCAAAGCCACTTAGCAAATGCAGCACAGACCCGATCTGTACATTCCTAGCTTAGTATGAAATATTAACTGTCTGCTCTCTGAGGGTCCCTGCACATGAACACTGAAGACACTGAAGATGGAACCTATATTGGACCGGAACGCCGGTCTGGAAAAGATCGCCGCCAAAAGGCTGATCGACGTGAACAAATCCGTTTTGAGCTGGATAAGGAACCTCGCCGCTCGGGCAAGGATCGTCGGCACAGCAGTGCCTGGGACGGGCGCAACGAATCCTGAGCACAACCAAAGCACAGAGCCAACTAACCACCACCCTCGATCACGGTCAGCTACCCGTCTTGCGGGGCACCGGCTGCATACGTTTACTCAAGCGACTGGTCTTGTCGTAGAGCTTCCATTCAAAGATCGTTGTATAGGCCATCACCGCACGCACATAGCGGCGCGTTTCTGTAAACGGGATGGTATCGACCCACAGATCCGCCGGCAGCACATTATTTTCGGGTGACCAGCGGGTTACCCTCGACGGTCCGGCATTATAGGCGGCAGTGGCAAGCACCTGATGGTTAGCATAACGATCCAGCAACTGGCGCATATAGGCACTTCCAAGGCGTATATTCTGTTCCGGATCTACCAGCGCACTATAACCGGGCCGTGACAGTTTCAGAGATTTCGCTACTTGGCGTGCCGTTTTTGGCATGAGCTGCATCAAGCCCGTTGCGCCGACGGGTGATCGTGCATCATGATTGAATGCACTTTCGCGGCGAATGATGCCATAGATCCATGCCGGCTCGAGGTTTTGCTGGCGCGCGGCGTTCAGAATATTGGATCGATACGGCGTTGGGAAACGCAAATAAAGATCATCGAAGTGACGCCCCTTGGCAACTGTACGGATCGCATAATCATGCCAGTTCCAGTTATCAGCCAGCACCGCTGCCATCTTCAACCCTGCTTCGTCAAGATCCGCAATAACCCTATTCCACTCCCTGCGCGCTTCAAGCACCTGCCCAACATGGTAGAGTTCACGCGCCCTGGTTATGCCAGGCAGCTTTAGTAAACGGTCCATCACCGGCGAATAACGTGGTAACGGATCATTCACAATTTGGTATTCTGTACTCAACAGGTCAGCTGCCAGAAAACCATAATAATCACGTTCTTCGGCAAGCCGACTATAGATGAGCCTGGCGTCGCTATCGCGGTCCGTTGCCGCCATTGCACGCGCCTTCCAGTATTGCCACTTATCGCGCTGCCGTTCAGCGACGGCCAGGGCGTCAATGCGTTCTACTAACGCCTGCCAGTTGCCGCTGCGCAGTGCAGTGCGCGCACGCCATACCCTGGCGTGATCGCTGATATATTGATCGGGGACTGCATCCAGCCACGACAATGCCGAAGGGTGGTGACTATACGCCGCCCGCAGCCCGAATTTCTCATCGATACCGGCACTCTGTTTAGGGTTGAAAGCGTAACGTAATTTCAGGGTATCCCATTCCAGCTTGGCCTTCTCCAGGTCAACACGGGAATAGCGTTTGATGCCATGCGCAATAATACGCCGCGTCAGTTCTGAGTCCGGGCGTAGCGCCTCATGACGCAGCCCGCTTGCAGGGTTATTGTGCACGCTGATCCAGAAATTGATCCAGTTTTGAGCGCTTTCATCAAGCGCTTGCGACAGATATCGCGCCAATGAAGTGTTGTTATTCTTCATCGCCAGATACACACGTTGCCACACCAGCTCGGAATTCAGCTTGCCCTGCCGTTCATACCAGTCGAAGACGCGATCGCAGGCCCCGTGTTGTGACTTTCCTACCAGCCACAGGCGTTCTATGGGCTCGTCGATACCATCTAGATCGCCTGCGCGGACCCGGCTACGTAGGTAATAGCACCGCAACTCGGCATCGCCGCCAGACTTATAGGTTTTGAGAAAGGCCTGCCACCTGCCCCGCTCCATGAGTTTATGCAACCAGGCATTATGCAGGCGTGATTTCAGCGGGGTGTCGGCATAGGACTCGAGAAAAGCCTGGATTTCGTCATCACTCGCGGTATCCAACCGTGACAACAGCTCATCATAAACAAGATAAGGGTAGAGCGGGTAACTCGTCAGGCGTGAGCGCAGCGTATTGAATACGACGACATCATTGTTGCCTAACGCTGCGCGCGCCTGCAGGTAGAACTGGCGCTGTGTATCCAGAAGGTCTGCTTGCGCAGAAGTTACTAATGACAGCGAAGCAAATAAGAATATTATTTTTATCATAGCGACCGTGATTATACACCAACACAAACGGTTCCCATGTGCATTGTTCTGCAGCGCGAAATTGTTAACCATGCATAACAACAACGCTGTTAGCAACGCCTACCCATGTAATAGCGCATATAAAAGGCCTGCAATAATGCAGGCCTTTTATATTGATGCCGATATAGGCCATCCGTTAACCGAGATTACGGATTAGTATCGGTTTTCTTGCTACGACCCATGATGCGTTCTAGCCAGGACTGCTTGCGTTGCTCTGCCTCCTGCTTGGCAGCACCCATGTCTTCGCGTTCTGCCTTGCCATCACGGTCGCGATTTTTATCATCGTCATCGTGATTACGGTAACGGTCGCGATCCCTGTCATCATCATCGTCATCGCGGTCGCGGTCGCGATCCCTGTCATCATCATCGTCATCGCGGTCACGGTCGCGATCCCTGTCATCATCATCGTCATCGCGGTCGCGGTCCCTGTCATCATCATCGTGGTCACGATCACGATCTCTATCATCGTCATCGCGGTCACGGTCTTTGTTTTTCTTATCCTTTTTATGCTTCTTGCCCTTTCTGTCCTCATCATCGCGCTCAAACGCGCGGCCCTGGGATTTTTCAGAACGGCGCTCATTGGCGCGCTCCAGGCCACGGGTAGCACCTGCTTCGGACTGGCGATTACTGTTACCGGCACCTTTACCATTACCGCGCCCGCGCTCAATGCTTTCTTCTTCGACTCCACGCGTTGCCTCTTCACCGCGGCGCTGCATTTCCTCAGCCTTTTGCGCCGCTTCCTTTTTAGATGCGGCATCTTCCTGGCCAGCAATGGCTTGCTCTTTCAACTGTTCAAGCTTGTCCTTGAAGCTGCCGCCTTTTTCCTTACCCGCCGCATTGCCTGCGCCGCTGACGGCTGCAAGCGAAACCGCTGTCAGTAACATTATGATAATTTTTTTCATTGGAACCTCTTCCTCTTTGTTTATTGCACTAAACGATATTGCAAGGATTCTACCGGTAAGTATGACAATACTGAGTCGAATTACTCGTATCTGTGACAAAACTTAACAATAATTTAATTAAAGGGTGCGCTCGGTCACAAAATCATAACTTACTGTTTTTAATGTATTTTCACACCCATTCCAGGCAACCGTTACGCAGCGGCATAGTCCCCGCCCTCAAGGAATCTTGATCACGAGACCGTGATTCATTATGTTAGGTGACATCGATTTTAAAGCAGCGCCAGCAGAAAACCGGCTTAATGGAGTAGTATATCAATGGACAAGACCGTGAAATATTACCGCGGACCCGAGCGACGCCTTATTGAACGTCGACACAAGATAAATGACCGCCGCATCGACATTCGATTCGAGCTCGACAAGGAACCCCGCAGAACAAAAAAGGGCCGCCGCACAGAAGACCAAGCCTGGAAAGATGTGAAACGACCCTGATTTCAGGATTGACCGACTACCAGGCCGTCAGCCAGTAACTATCAGGAAGC
>CAMYKB010000035.1:62993-71530 GCA_947258875.1 uncultured Gammaproteobacteria bacterium
GGGGAATAATGTTTGCCTCTCTGTTGCTGCATATGCGCAACAGCTTTTTCCTCCGGCCAGGCCGGCTTGTACACACGCGCATGCACCAGGGCATCGTAGGTATCGGCAATAGCAACGATGAGCGCACTCTCCGGTATCTCCTCACCCTTCAGTCCACTCGGATAACCGCTGCCATCCCATTTCTCATGGTGACCTGTCACAATCTCCCTGGCCATAATTAATAATGGTATGTCGGTGTCTTCCAGCATCTTCTCACCGATATCCACGTGCTGCTTCATGACAAAATACTCATCGTCGGATAATTTGCCAGGCTTGAGGAATATCTTGTCGGCGATGCCTATCTTCCCGATATCGTGCATGCAGGCTGCAACACTGATATCGTCGATGCGCTCCGCTGACCAACCCAGATTCGTTGCCATCACAGCAGCATACTTGCCAATGCGCCTGATATGCGCTCCGGTCTCCTGATCGCGCATACCCGCAGCGGTCAATAACCTCATGGCGATTTCCTTTTCGCGCTCACGAATCAGCACTGTGCGCAGACTGACTTCTTTCTCCAGGACTTCCTTATATAAGAGGGTATCGCGCGCCAGCTGAAAGTTAGCAACTTCCTGTTCATAGTCCGCACCAAGATACTCAATCAACAGCAACGGCTGGCTATCACTCACAACTGCAGTTGCCTCGAGTGCCCACTGCTTCCCGCCGTCACTGGTTTCTATCCAAGAACCGGAACTTAGCCGCCCTCCACCGCCCTTATCCCAAAATGGCAGCGCGTCAAAAAAGAAGTTATCGAGAAAGGGGAAAGTATTCTGAAGTACCAATGAGTTGCCAGGGCGCAGCTCCGAAGATACGAAATGCTTAATCCAGTCAGGCGCTCGGGAAACGATTTCATAACAATGCTCGCCTTTATACTCCAGAACCAGAGTATCCAGTGTGGCGAATAGCCTTGCCAGTGTGTTGCTCATCTTATCTCCTGGGCGCTCCCTTGCATTCCCCAGGGTCAGACCATCATTTGAGTTAGTTGAGTAAATGCCTCCTCGACCGATTCACCTGTTTTGGCGCTGCTCTGCATGACAATCCAGCCACGGCCCTTCATTTGGATGATATCAGCCTCACTGACTTCCCAACTATCGATTAAATCAGCCTTGTTGATCAGGACAACAAAGGGAACTTCACCAATAGTGTCCTGTGCTTTTTGCTGTATCTCAAAGGCATTGTACAAGGTGTTAGCGCGAGTACCGTCAATGATCAGCAAATAACCCGAAGCGCCACGCAGGTAGGAGGTACGCAACTTGGTGTAATCATCTTCACCAGCAAGATCCCATAACATGAGCTTGACTTGCCCATCATCGAGATCGACAACCTTCTTGTCGATCTTGACGCCAACCGTTGTGAGGTATTTTTCCGAAAAAACGCTGTGCACAAAACGGCTGACGAGGCTTGTCTTTCCAGCCGCAAACGAACCGAGCAAGCATATCTTTTTTTGTATCATCCAATCAGTACCACGTGTGCTATTCCCTGAGCTCTGCGCCGACTCCGCGGCAGCAGCCCTCCCTGAACCAGAGAGTATAAACGAAAAAGCCCGATAAACATCGGTATAATCGTGACATTTTACTGTTCCAGCATCGCAACACCAAAGGGGAATGCGGCTTACCCCGCGATCCGGCTACGAAATCTGCTGTTATTCTCACGGTATCCATGTTTGAAATCGGCTATATATGATTTGTTACTGTTTTAGCACAACACTATCTAGGTCGCACCGACAAATGATGTCTGATCACGTACTTAATTGCTCACCCACAACGCATGATTGTTACCCACCCCGGGATGACCTGTTGCCAGTATGGCTTGGACTCCGCCACGGCAACTTGCGTCTATGGCCAACCACATGTGGCTGGCGCGGTCACTGATGTCGAAATACAAAGCTAGTCTCAGGGTACCTGCCGACTTACGCCGTTATGGCAGGCAACCGTCGCGTAACCGCCCGGTGCGCAGATTTATCGGCAGATTGCTGCGCTGGGGCGTGATAGTCGCGTTTTTCGTCATTATTATAGATACCGCCTACCTGTTTTATCTTGCGCCCGACTGGCGGGCGCTTGCGCAGGGTGACATCCCCAAATCCAGCTTCATCAAGCGCTATGAACAACGCCTTGCCAATGGCGAACAACTGCCAGCGTTACGTTGGCGACCGGTTTATGGACAAGCCATCCCCGAGACGATGAAGCGCGCTGTTATTGTTGCCGAGGACAGCCGCTTTTTTCAGCATCGCGGTATTGATTTGATCGCCTTTAAAGAAGCGATGCTTTCGAACCTGCAACGCGGCAAACTACAATACGGCGCCAGCACGATCAGCCAGCAAACGATAAAGAACCTGGTGCTGAGTCCGGCACGTGACCCGTTGCGCAAATGGCATGAGCTGGTATTGACACTGTGGATGGAGATGCGGCTCGATAAACAGCGAATCCTGGAGATATATCTCAATATTGCCGAGTTTGGCAGCGGCATCTATGGTGTTGAAGCGGCTGCACAATCATACTGGGGCATTCCGGCATCCGCGTTTAACATCGATCAGGCTGTCGCGCTGGCTGCAAGCCTGCCGAGCCCCAGCAAACATAACCCTCAAACGAATACCCGTCGCTTCAATAACCGTGTTGAAAAAATCATGGGCTGGATGTGACGACTCAGCCATCGGGCAACTCCAGATTAAAGGCGAGCGAGAGCCTGTCCTGCAAGCTGGAATTGATCTTCACATGATGCTTCATATTGCTGGGGAACAACAATAGTTCACCTGCCTGCGGTGCAATCTCTTGTCCGCCCTCGAACACGATACTTCCACAACCAACCGGGGTCTTCAGGTAGTACACCCCCGAGCAGTAATTAATATTCATGCCGTTGGGAACATGATCGTGCTCGCCGGTCGCCTGTCCGGTTTTTGCCAGATTAAACCAGAAATTCCTGCCGATTTTCGTATCTACACCGAATAGGTCATGCACATATTTTACGGCATGTTCAAGCACCACTGTGACAGCGGGTATGCATGACTCTTCGATATAAATATTTTCATAATGGCCTCCGAACCAGTGACTTCCATCAAACTGGCCTGCGCCATAACATGCAGAAAACTGCCGGATAATTTCTTCATTCAGGGCGCCGCTATTAGCCAGCCGTGAATGATAAATCTTCCATTTCATGCGCTTACGATTTGTAAAATGTTAATAATTGCAACAATACATCTGACAGGCGCAGCAAGTGCATTTAGTATTGATTAGCGGTTCGTAACAACTCCTGACAAATGATACACTTCTGATCGAAGCTGACAGATAGCCATACCCTCGAAGCACAGCATAACCATCATCACCGTCCACTTACTTTTATGAGCAAGCCGCTTGTCTTCAGCGCCTCCAGGCGTATCAGATTTATAGTATATAGCCTCACCGTGCTCTCCCTGCAGGGTTGTGTAACAGACTCGCCATCAAGGGATACACACATACCACAAGGGCTACCCTCAGCCAGCCCGGCTGAACAGCGATTAACCGCCGAGCAGGCGTACCATTTGGGTCGTTACCAGGAGGCAGCCGCCAAATTTAATCACGCCGCAGACACGGCAAGCGACCCCATTGCACAACAAGACAATCGCCTGCGCGCGGCAGAGGCCCATGCACGTGCCAGCAATATAACTGAAGCACGCCAGCTGATAACAAATATCCGCAATGCCGAGGCACTGACCACAAACCAGCTTGCGTTTTTAAATATCATCCGAGCGCGTCTGATGCTATTGGATAAAAAGCTGGTGCAAGCACAGGCACTGCTGCCACAAGATCCAACCAGGCTAAGCGCTATTACACAGATTCATATCGGCTTCGCACGTGCGGATATCCATTACGAAATGGGCCGTGTCGAGCAGGCGGTACTGGCCCGCATTAGTATTGATCACATGCTTAAAGATGCTGAGGCCCGCCGCGCCAATCACCGCAGTATCTGGAACACCATGCAAAACATACCATCCCGTCAGCTCAATATACCACCAGCGGACATTAACCAGGTTGCGCGTGGCTGGTGGGAGTTGGCTATCTTATCCAGGCATGCCGCGACCATGTATCCGGCGCAGCGCAGAGCACAACTTGAAAACTGGCAGCAAACCTATCCCTTGCATCCTGCCAACAACGAAATTCTTCCTTCGTTAAGTCAAATCATGCCCGACCTGGATGCGACACAAGAGACCTATATCCCCGCTACCCCACGCAATGTCGCGTTGTTACTGCCCACCAGGGGCCGCCTGCAGGCTGCCGGCCGATCTATTCTCAATGGATTTAAGCGCGCCGCAGATCAAACTATAATGGGCTATCGCATCTATGACACAAGCAGTAACCCGTCGGCAGTAATTGGCGTCTACCAACAAGCCGTTAGAGAAGGCGCCGATTTGATCATTGGCCCACTGGATAAAGAGACAATAATCCAGTTGGCTACTAGCGGCCAGCTCACGGTACCGGTACTGGCACTGAACACAATCCCTGATATGAACTGGGCACCTCCCAGACTGTTTCAGTTCGGGCTAAATCCGGAAGACGAAGCACGGCAGGCTGCAGAGCATGCCCTTTCCAGGGGCTTGCAACGCGCAGCCATCCTGCACGCGGATAGCGAGCTGGGATACCGACTAGCAACAGCCTTTGCACAGCATCTCGAGCGTTCAGGCGGACAGGTTATTCGACAACAGGCCTATCCTCCAAGCAGCAATAGCCTGAAACAGGATGTCAAACATATACTACAGGCGGGCACGGCACGGCCGCTGTGGGAAGATATCCGCCCGGATTCCAGACGCCACCCAGTGGATCAACAGATTGACATGATTTTCATCACCGGGAATCCACGTGATGCACGCCTTATCAGGCCCATGATACGTTTTCATCGTGCACTTGATCTGCCGGTGTACTCAACTGCACAGGTGTATTCCAAACCCAATACCTTGCTCGACAAGGATTTAGACGGGTTGGTATTCTGTGATATCCCAATAGTGCTACAAGGTGACACTTCCATCAGTGGAACGCAGCGCCTTGCCGCACTCGGCGAGGACGCCTTCCTACTGGCAAGAGAAATCGGCCGCCTCGCATCACGCTCAGGTACTGCTATCCCGGGCGTTACTGGCCGCCTCAGCCTGGGTCTTTCCAATAAAGTAACACGCGGCCTGGAGTGCGCAGTCGTCAAGGCAGGCAAACCCACGCTACCTAACGACGCTTACGCCAGCCCGTTTCATCTTAACCCGTAAGCCAGACAAACCTGTACCAATAGCCACGTATTGAATCGTTACCAGTGCAGCGTGAACTCGACGCATCTCGTGCCCGGGTGAACAGGAGGAATTGATTGAATATTTAGCTTGTTGTATTACAATTTTCCCGCGACAACAATCAAGTCGTCACGACACCCCTCCTAGCCAGCGTGCCTTTTCAGCTGGCAACAAGCCGTAGTCGGTCAGTCAGAAACGCTACCCGACGGCATGGATTCATACATGGCAGCGTCACTATCTCTTAACATCAAAATGAGATACTTGCCCGCCTGGACCGGCCTGAACACATGGATACCAATCCATATGAAGTTCACATCATGCCCAATTGCACATTTCAGGATGATGCATTTCCTGCGACAATACAGCCAAGCAACCAATAAAAAGCTTATTCCACAACGATAGACATGCCTAACTCACTCAAAGCCATCATTAAGCGGCAACGCGAAACGTTACAGGAAACCCTGGTACAACCACTGTCGCAAATCGCACAAGAATGCGCGCTTTCATGGGGCGAACGTGAAACACTCGATAAAATTCTGAGTGCGGGTTTCAAAACCATACCCCATTGCACCTTCCTTTATGCCGTTGACACTAACGGTATACAACTCAGTGACAATGTCTCGCAAACCGGGTTACTACCGGAGCATTTCGGACGCGACCGCTCAAAAAGACCCTACATGAATGAGGCGGTACCTTCAAAAGGGTTTCTACTTTCAGAAGCCTATATCAGCCTGCTGGCCTCACGCCCCTCACTAACCGCATTACAAGTGGTGCACAAAGACGATAAGGTCGTGGGCTTTATCGGCGCTGACTTCGATTTGCGTAATCTGCCGGATACCTCTGAGCTTTATGAGGAATCCGTCCAATGGCGCCAAATCAAGGGGGACGCTTCTATTCGCAGCACGGTGTTCATGCAAACCCGTACAGATAGCCTGTTTGATCAGAATATAGACCAGGCCATCTCTATTCTCGAAGAACTTATTGTTGAACGCGGTATGTTTCAGGGCGTCATTCATTTTTCCAGCAGCCGTGCCACGATATGGCTGGTCAATGACCCCTATCGCTACCGTATCCTGCAACAGGATGAGCTGTCTGATCCCGACACCTGTCTTGCCTACCCACATTCCAGGTATCCCGCAGATGCCGTACTGCCTGCGAATGCGGTTGCCCCGGTGCTGGCAGGCATGAAAGCATTGCGTTTTGCCGATGAAAACATTTCAACGGCATGATAAGCCTTACTTTTTCCTGTGATGGCTCGCATTACATGCTCTACAGCGAATTTCTGGAGAAAAACGCCGGTTTTTGGTTAGGCAGCGCAGCATAAGTTTCACATAAATATCATGGTATTTGTATAAAACATGGAGTAGACTTCGAAAACAGCTGCAGATATCGATCAGGTCGTCTTGGAAGTTTCTATCAGGTTACCCCCAATGTTGAATCAGAATACCTGCGGTTATACCCCAATGTTAATTATTTATTTTAGGTGAAATATTATGGCTACAGGTACAGTGAAATGGTTTAACGAGTCCAAAGGCTTCGGCTTTATTGCACAGGACGATGGTGGTGCAGACGTATTTGTACACTTCAGCGCGATTCAGGGTTCAGGATTCAAAACCCTGGCTGAAGGTCAGAAAGTGAGCTTTGACGTAGAATCAGGCCCCAAGGGACCCCAGGCAAGCAATGTAAACGCTGCTTAGCATCGTATCTGGATAACGGTTCTAATCAGAAACCCCGCCTTATGGCGGGGTTTTTTTATTTGGGAAACCTCTAAATAGTGACACATGGCTGCGTTATTAGCGAAGCTAACAGTGGACTTAACCAGGATTTTCTTTGTCAATATAACCACGGGCTCAGTCGACAGCCGAGTCAGCAAACCTGATAAGACAAATACACGGGATAAATCATGATTTGTGGTAAAACCCTATGGTCAGCTCGGGTTTACTAGATTTTGATCGAGATCAAGTCCAGTACCGCTAAATCCTCCAGTATTGGAATGATAGAACAGGTTGTTCCATACATTTGGAGGGCAATAGCGCCTTGAATGACTATGCGGAAGCGATCAAGCGGTTAAAGGTACTCATAGAGCAGGCCGCAGTCCATGAAGTACAGGAACCTACGGCCATGACATTGGCTACAGCAGATGCCCAGGGAAAACCATCGGCACGCACTGTGTTACTCAAGGATGTCGATGAACAGGGCTTCGTATTCTACACCAACTCGCTTAGCCGCAAGGGCAAACAACTCAAAGACAACCCACACGCAGCGCTATGTTTCTTCTGGCAGCCTCTAATGCAACAGGTATTGATAGAAGGTATTGTCGAACTCATTGCGGCTGATGAGGCCGATGCCTATTGGGCCACCAGGCCGCGTGACAGCCAGCTCGGTGCCTGGGCTTCACAGCAGTCTGAGCCTCTAGAGAACCGTCAAGAATTACTCGACCGGCTTGAGCACTATCAGCAGTCATATGAAGGCCAGCATGTTCCACGCCCCCCGCACTGGCTAGGTTACCGTCTGATACCCGAGCGCATCGAATTCTGGAAATCAGGCTGGCACCGCCTCCACGAACGCCTGTGTTATCTTAAAACCGATTCAGGGTGGACCCATGAGTTACTAAATCCATAAGCACTGACACTGGATGTCTACTTGTAGATATTTTCTTTATTAATGGAAGCTGTACCAATGAATGCTCGGCGTAACAAAGAAGGCGTCAGCACATCCTCACTTTTAGATGAGGAGCAGGAAGCTCGGCTCGCTGCAATTTTAAATACCACGGTTGATGCTATTATCACTATCGATGAACGCGGCCTCATCAATATGGCTAATGCTGCCACCGAGCACATGTTCGGCTATGAGTCCAATGAATTACTGGGCAGCAACATTGCCATGCTCATGCCGGAACCCTATTCCAGCGATCACGATCTTTATATAAAAAATTACCTCGAAACAGGCAAGCAAAAAATCGTCGGCATAGGTCGGGAAACAATTGCGCGCCGCAAGGATGGGTCCACGTTTCCCATTGATCTTGCTGTGAGTGAATTGAATTTCAATGATCAACACCTTTTCACAGGTATAATACGTGACATTACAGAACGTAAAACTACCGAAGCGGAATTATCAAAATACAGATTACACCTCGAAGATCTCGTCAACCAACGCACCGATGAACTCAATACGCTGAACCAGCAGCTCGAAAAACTTGCACGCATAGACGGCCTGACCAATATCGCCAATCGCCGTTATTTCGATGAGGTACTGG
>CAMYKB010000035.1:71605-76029 GCA_947258875.1 uncultured Gammaproteobacteria bacterium
AGGATGCATTCCATAGGTCCTCGGATATGGTCGCCCGCTATGGCGGCGAAGAATTCGCGATTATCCTACCTGGCATGGCATCCGACGATGCCGCAATATTCGCAGAAAAAATTCGCCTTGCCGTCTGCAAGCTGGGCATCCAACACCCGACCTCCGAAATTGCAAATAAAATCACCATAAGCGCAGGCGCTGCGACGCTGCAGTGTGGCAAAAAAGCCTGCACGCCTGCACACCTGATCAATGCGGCTGATACTGCACTCTATAGTGCCAAAAGCAAAGGACGCAATCGGGTCATAATTGCTGGCAACAAAACCCGATTCCAGGAGTCTTAGGATTTTCTATCCGCAACACGTTTGAGTATTTCCTGAATGTTTAACGAACCATTACACTCCTCTACCGAAATATTGGACGTGCCTTGGTTGCTCATGATTTAATCCGTGCTTCACAACCATCAGCGAACAAGACACCTGTGGTCATGAGCAAAATCGGCACCCCGTTATCATCCACCGCCACCCGCGTGATGCTGCTCGGCAGTGGCGAACTCGGCAAAGAAGTCATTATTTCCCTACAGCGCCTGGGGGCCGAAGTCATAGCAGTTGACCGTTACCCGAATGCACCTGGCCATCAGGTGGCACACCGTTTTCATAGTATGGATATGACCGATGCGACGGCTTTACGTAATCTTGTCATCTCAGAGAAACCACAACTCATCATTCCCGAGATTGAGGCAATTGCAACCGATGAGTTAGCGCGTATCGAGGACGACGGCCTGGCTGACGTCATCCCAACGGCGCGCGCCACTCAACTCACCATGAACCGCGAAGGCATCCGACGCCTGGCAGCGGAAGAACTGGGTTTACCGACTTCGAAATTTGCATTTGCTGAATCCCTGACTGAATTACAGGTGGCTATCGATCATGACATCGGTTACCCCTGTATCGTCAAACCTGTGATGTCGTCCTCTGGCAAAGGCCAATCCACTATTCATGGCCCTGAAAACGTACATCAGGCATGGAATTACGCCAAGGCGGGCGGTCGCGTGGATCGCGGTCGCATCATCGTGGAAGAGATAATCCCGTTCGATTACGAGATCACCCTGCTTACGGTGCGTGCTGTAGATGAAAACGATAATATCGCTACGTACTTCTGCGCACCCATTGGTCACCATCAGGAACAAGGTGACTATATCGAAAGCTGGCAACCACAAGTGATGAGCGCGATCGCCTTAACGAAGGCGCAACAAATTGCCGCCGCCATCACTGGTAACTTAGGGGGGCGCGGCCTGTTCGGCGTGGAACTCTTTATTAAAGGTGACCAGGTCTGGTTCAGTGAGGTCAGCCCGCGCCCGCATGACACCGGTATGGTTACCATGGTCACCCAGTGGCAAAATGAATTCGAATTGCATGCCCGCGCCATTCTCAACCTGCCCGTCTCCACCGTTTTGCGTAACGCTGGCGCCAGCGCTGTGATCTATGGCGGCATGGATGAAAAGGGCATTAGTTTCGAGAATCTGGATAAAGCTTTAAACGTAGCGCAAACCGACCTGCGTTTGTTTGGCAAGCCGGAATCCTTTATACGACGACGTATGGGGGTCGCGCTTGCCTACGGTGATGACACAAATGATTGTCGCAAGCGTGCCAGCCTTACGGCCAAGGCAGTAACACCGGTTAAAGCATCAACGCGTATTCTATAGGTCTTACTTCAAAGTTCTTCAACACCTGGATACTCATGTCCTGCACACCGCACAAGTCCAGCAGGATCTGGTCGCAACCACCAACCTCGACTTTCCGCGCATCAACCTGGTGAACCACCCGCCAGTTCCACCGAAGAATTCAGCTTCCCGATGATTAAGCCACTGCGCATTGCATTGCCTGTGGGCTTTACTTACCCGGAGCATTACATTTCAGATATAGCCGGCTCACCAGCTGGCGATGGCGAGCTCTAAAATAACAACAGCAAGCTTAGCTCGCCCACTGAACAGGCTTTTTAATCACACTAGTTTACCAATGAGATCAAGTGCGCATGCCTTCCAGGGCTTCCCATCGCTCATAGGCACTAGCTAATTCTTCCTGCTTCCTCTCTAAACGGGCCCGGGTGTTGGCTATCTTATCTTGATCCTGTTTATAAAAATCAGGATGCGCCATCTTGTCATGCAACGCCACCTGCTCCTGCTCCAGTTGTTCTATTCTAGCGGGCAAGGAATCAAGCTCGCGCTGATCTTTGTATGAAAGCTTACTTGACTTATTGTTAACTGATTTAGGTATTTCAGCTTGCGGCTTGCGCGCAGTTTGTTGAATCGACGTGGTGGCGCGTTGCCGCAGCCAATCGTCGTAACCCCCTACATATTCATTAACGACAGCATCACCCTCGAACACCAGGGTATTGGTGACCACATTATTCAAAAAAGCACGGTCATGACTCACCAGCAGTACCGTCCCCTGATAGTCCATAACCAGCTCTTCAAGTAAATCCAGTGTCTCAGCATCCAGGTCATTGGTAGGCTCGTCAAGCACCATCACATTGGAAGGTTTGGTAAACAATCGTGCCAGCAACAAACGGTTACGCTCACCACCCGAAAGCGCCTTCACCGGCTGGCGCGCGCGCTGTGGGGTGAACAGGAAATCCTGCAAGTAACTGAGTACATGCCGTTGACCACCGTTAATACTTAACATATCACTGCCACCGGAGACACTATCCTGCACGGTCTTTTCTTCATCCAGCACCGCACGGTATTGATCGAAATACACGATCTCTAGATTGGCGCCGAGCTTAACCCGGCCTTGCTGCGGTTCCAATTCGCCTAACAATATTCGCAGCAAGGTCGTCTTGCCTGCGCCATTCGGGCCAATAATGCCGACTTTATCGCCACGTAAAATTGTCGTAGACAGATCATGGACAACTGGCTTGCCGTCATATCCAAAATCGACGTGCTCCGTCTCAACGACTACTTTGCCGGAACGTTGCGCCTCCTGAATCTGCATCTTGACCTTGCTAATACGACTACGACGGCCAGCGCGTTCCTCTCGCATTTGTTTCAAGGCACGCACACGGCCCTCGTTGCGCGTGCGCCGTGCCTTGATACCCTGGCGTATCCACACCTCTTCCTGCGCCAGTTTTTTATCGAACAAGGCATCCTGCTTTTCTTCTGCATCCAGGGTTTCCTGCTTACGCCTTAAATACATAGCATAATCCCCGGGCCAGTCACTCAATTTACCGCGGTCCAGCTCAATGATGCGTGTCGCCAGTTTTTGCAGGAACACACGATCATGGGTGATGAATAACAGGGTACCGCCCCATCCCAGCAGGAAATCCTCCAGCCAGGTGATGGCTTCGATGTCGAGATGATTCGTAGGTTCGTCCAGTAATAACAAATCGGGCTCATTTGCCAACGCACGTGCCAATAACACGCGCCGCTTCCAGCCACCGGATAGCGATCCCATGTCAGCATCGGCATCCAGTTCCAGGCGTGAGATGGCAGTCTCGACCCGCTGGTTCATTTCCCAACCACCGGCGCTCTCCAGCTCATGTTGACAATGTTCCAACTCAGTCAGTAATTTTTCGTCACCGCTTTCGGCCAGGTCATGCACGATATGATGATACCGTTGCAGCAACGCGCCCACATCACCGAGGCCACTAGATACGACATCAAACACCGTGCCTTGCGCATCCTTGGGCACCTCCTGAGCGAGCTGCGCGACACGCAGGCCCTGCTGGCGCACGATCTCACCATCTTCCGGCAGCAGATCTCCCGTCACCAGTTTCAGCAACGTGGACTTGCCGACACCATTACGCCCCACCAGACACAAACGCTCGCCACGCTCGATCTGAAAGCTAATGCCATCAAATAATGGCGGGCCGCCAAAACTGACGACCGTTTCTCGGAAGGTAAGTAATGCCATGCAACTGTGCGCAATAATTGAGGAGCCGGAATTTTATCTCAGATACACACGCGAGGGTGAGATATCTCTGACTCGATAGGACGGCGCTCACTATCACATTAATAGGGGTAATATATGAAACAGGGCTACACTGTAAAACCTGTCTCAACATGCGTGTGCATGTCAATTTCGAGATGACTTCCAATAAAAACCCCGCATAGCGGGGTTTTTTTATACATACTATTCTCAGCTTGAATCCATCTTCAGTCGGACCCATTACAAACCTGTTTCAGATTAACACCCTTGTGCTATACCACCACTCCCAGCAAGACGCGCAACCCGAAATGCGATCAACGCCGCCCACCCCGGCCCCGGCCCTTAGCCTTGGGTTTTTCTTCATTGACCCGCAGCGACCTGCCTTTGAAATCCTTGCCATCCAGTCCGGCAATTGCAGCACGGGCCTCATGGCCTTCCATATCGATCAAGGCAAAGCCTTTGCACTTACCGCTAAACACGTCACGTACCAGTTTCATGCCGCGCACTTTA
>CAMYKB010000036.1 GCA_947258875.1 uncultured Gammaproteobacteria bacterium
AAAATGTATAACGAGACAGGGGGTCTCGTTAATTAACTGTTATACGCCTTTGGACAGCGAAACGTGAAAGCTCGTGGTCATATAAAGATATTCGGCGTTGTAACCGCAGCGTGGGCAATCTTTTGGTTAATCGGGTGGCCCGAATACTATCGCCAGTATTCATTTCGCTTCATGGTTCTGTTCGATACGGCCATCCTTGCACCGCTCTGGTTCGTGGTGTACTGGGTATTGAGACGGACTCCGCAGAAGTACCGAGCCTCACTTTCGTTATGGCTAGCCTTCTACATATCCGTCCCTTTGTTCATATATGACTATTTATACTGTGGGGTCTATTTGGGGTATAGGTGGTCTTTTATTTCGGAATTCTGGTTCTTGAGCATCTACTACGTGATACCTTGGATACTATGCCCGGTTACCGCAATGTGGCTGAGTCGCCGTCATGCCACGCCGAGATAAGCCAGAAAGTACATAAAGCGGCGTATAACCAATCACTCCAGCCGACGCAAAAACCGCGCGGCTGAGCTCAGCCGTTAGGGAGCCAATCTCGATGCGTCAGTTTTTCTTGGTAGTTTTGTTCTCTCAATGTATTTATGCGGGAGAGGCCATCGCGTGCAGTCCGCCACCACCACTTTCTGTTATTGAAGGTCCGAACGGTACGTTGGTTCCAAACCGGGAGCCCTCGTACTACGCGTTCCTTGGCAAGGTAGTTGGTCATACCCGAAATGGACGAGGAGTACCGGCGCTGTCGGTTAAAGTCATTGACGCCTGGACAACAAGACAACGAGTAGGTGAGGTTATCGTCATCGCTGTTGAACAATGGCAGGGTTGTGGTTTACCAGAAGCAATGGGCGAGCCATTTCAGCCTCAAGCATATCCGCTGGGCACGAGGCTGCGTATTGTGTCTAGAGAATCAACAATGTTCACGTGGGATGTTGAGAATGGAATTTCAGTGCTCGGAGCTGCTCCCTAACCACGCCATCAACGCTGACAGTGGAAAGCGGCGCGCCTTCGTTGCACCGATTTTCACTGCCGGTTATGGCGAACGTTGGGCAGTACTGATGTGGTGTGCGTGGTTTTGTTAAGGCAGAAAATGCTCATATTGGATATTTCAACACGAGATACCAACTCAACCAGTAGGAATTCAAAATGACTATTGAAGCATGGGCTCTATATGTCGGTACGGTGCTGCTGTTCATGTGTACACCGGGGCCGAGTCACTTGCTCATGCTTTCTGTCAGTACGTCGAATGGCTTTCAAAGGTCGCTTGCCACGGCCGCAGGCGACTTAACGGCAAATGCCATTCAGATTGTCTTGGCAGGGCTTGGATTGGCAGCGGCTTTGAGCGCCTCCAAATATGGGTTCTCCATTGTGAAATGGCTTGGCGTGAGCTATTTGATTTGGCTCGGCACTAGTCAGATTATCAGGTCGTTCACAACGCGTGGCGTAGCCGCACCTGCCAGCAAAGCATCGCTGAAAACTCTGTGGGCTCGCGGATTCATCACATCAGCCGCTAATCCCAAGGCAGTTGTATTCTTTGCCGCTCTATTTCCACAATTTCTGAGCTCTACTCATAGCTTGTTCCCACAAATTCTCGTGCTGGGCTTTTCCTACATCGTGATCGACGGCATATTTCTTAGCGTCTACGGTAAGTGTGGGAACTGGATAGCAGCGAAATTAAGCAACAGAAAGCAGGTATGGGTTGAGAGATTTTCAGGAGCGGGCCTAATTGGCACAGCCCTCTTACTTGGGCTCAAGTCCCAGCGCTCATAGGCTCGAAGCGATACAACTGAGAGTAGTGGCGGTGCCGCCCAACAAGTCAATCAAGTTTGTTCCGGCCCTGGCGGGCCCCCACCGGACGCGCTAAGGCGCGCCGCTTATTTTCGGCGTTGGTTTGTAAAAACAAAGCATGAATTACTCGGATGGAAACGAAGCAAGAGTAGGAGACAGAGTTCAGTTCTCTGATGGTAGCAATGGAATAGTCGTATGTTCTATCGAGACAGGTGAATATTCTGAAGAGTATCCAAGAGAAGAATGGGAATATCTTAAAGAAGGTATTATGGTCAATAGTGAAACAATGGGCTTAGTTCACTATAATGAACCAGAGCTAGGAATGGTGCTAATTGAAAGACATAAGTAAACCTAACAACTCATTCGTGTGTGATCGTCAAAAGCGCGTTGCGATTTTTCCGGGCCCACAATTCAATCGTTATGCGTAAAAAATGAATACTTGGATTACAAGAGTTGGGATAGGTTTGGTAGTAGTTGCACTAATATGTGCATCACCTATTATGGATCTACTTCCTGTGGATTGGTGGTATTCACTAAGTCACATTTTTAGAAAAAAAAGTGAAATGACTTATTTAAAGATTGTTCCGAGCGCTCCGAACTACACGGTACCTATAATTCTCACATCTATTGGTATTTTATTAATTGTAATTGCTAAGTTAACGAAGTCTAAACTGGGTAAGAACAATCATGCATGAAATTCGAGTAATGCATAACACGCGGGTCAAGTTCGTTCCGGTTGGTCGCTGGGACTGAACTTACCCCATCGTTATGCATAAGAAACAAAAGGAGAAGGAAATGCATTTAGGTGGTTGTGAGTGCAAAGCCATTCAATATAAATATACTGGTGAGCCTCTTACATGCTACGCCTGCCATTGTACCGATTGCCAAACTTCGTCAGGTTCTGCGTTTGGTTTATCGATGATTGCAAACGACAAAGACATAGAAATAGTAAAAGGTGAGATGGCCACAAATACTATTGATGTTAATGGTACAAAAGTTCAAAAGCATCATTGTGCTCAATGCGGCACAGCATTTTGGTTTTCAGCAGATGAATATCCAGGCATAGTGGCTTTAAAACCAGGTACATTTGAAGATACTTCATGGTTCAAGCCAGTGGCACATTTGTGGGTCCGTAGTGCTCAGTCTTGGGTAACATTAGATAGCTCCATACCACAATATGAAAAACAACCTGAAATATCTGAACTGATAGAATTATGGTCATCAAGAGAAAATACATGACATGCCACTCAACACGAACATCCAAAAGCGCGCACCTTTTGTGCAGTCGCTGTGCTCAGCACAAAAGCCGCCCACTTTTGCCTGCGGGTTGGCTTGTCGTTAGGCAAGGAACGCGCGGTCGTGAGTCAAATTCTTCATACGCGAGATTTTATTAAATCTCAGTTGATTAAATTGGGGGTAGGCCATTATCCAGCATTGATGCTTCATGCAAGTTTGCGCAAAATTGGCCCCATACAGGGCGGCGCAGAAGCTTTATTGGATATTTTAATTGAAACTTTACCCGATAACTCAGCGTTAATAATGCCGCTTGGCTCCAATGATGGAGAATCATTTGACGCAAAAAAATCAGCAGCAGAAAAAGATATCGGGATACTTGCAGAAATTTTTCGGTGTCGCAAAGAAACACTAGTCAACGATCATGTTGCTGGACGTTTTGGCGCCATAGGAAAGTTGAGTCTAAAATTACTAAACCCTACTCCTTTGAACGATTATTTGGGGCCAGGATCATTGTTGGAGAGGTTTACTCAGCTGAATGGTATTGTACTTAGAATTGGCGCCGACTTGGATACTGTAACACTGACGCACTATGCCGAATATCTAGCTAATATTCCAAATAAAAAGCGTGTTAAGAGAAAATATGTCCGTTCAGATATAGGCACACAAATAATTGAAAGTTTAGATGACACAAATGGTATTTTTGCATGGGAAAAGGGAGACTATTTTTCACAAATCTTGAAAGACTATCTTTCAGAGGGGAGGGCAACTGTTGGAAAAGTGGGTAACTCTAAGGCAGAAGTACTAAAAGCGAAGGATTTCGTTAATTATTCTACAAAATGGTTGGAGTCCAATTTTTCATGAAATTAGAGAAAGATATCAAAGTGGTATCTTTGCCTAACAAGTGCATTAATTCGTTCGCTTCGCTCACTGTGGCGCACCTGACATCGTGCCCATTATGCCAGCGTTAGAAGCACAAGAAGGTTATGAGTATTCAGCTAGAAATTGAGCAATGGGACGGGAAGTCAGTAAATGACATTGGCAAAATTTATAACCGTCATCGTCAGGATGAGTCTTTTGTATCAACGGTAATCGAATGTATTGGTGATGGTTCTTTATAAAAAGCTGCATTTTTCGCGTAGTTTTTTACGGTAATACCGGCGCTTTTCTTCCAGGCTGTTGTAGCGTGAGGGTTTGTATCCGGCGCGCATTACTGAAGTGTAGTAGTCGAGTCGCTCCTGGTAATATGTGCAGCGTTCAGTGTGCTTCTCGGTTGGTGTTCCTGTTTTGCCGGTGAGGAGTTGTTCTGCGGCCACTGCCGTTGCTTGTGTGAGGGCTATGATCAGGATTACGCTTAGTGAGACTGCTGGCAATCTTCCGGTATATAAAACACGGCTTCTCATCCTAAAGCGCTCCGCTGCTCTTGATCTGTAAATAGTGATTGACCAGTGAAACCGACAGATTTGCGGGCGTCACATCCAGACTGAGGATACCGTTAGCGCGGATTTCTTCGAAGGTGCGTTGACGGTAACCCAGGTAGTCGTGGGTCGCGGTAAGTCGCAGCGCATCGTCGAAGTCATGGACCTGTTTCTCCAGTACGTCTTGAATGGCTTGTTCCTGCATGCTGGCCAGTAATACCAGATGTCGGTGTTTGAGTGTTTTCAGCGCGGGCAGCAATTCACTGCTGTCTTCGTCACGCAGGTTGGTGATGACAACCACCAATGAACGTTTGCGCTGCCGCAGTAGTAATTGTGTTACGGCCTCGGAGTAATCCGGTGTCTGTGTGCTGGGATATAGATCGTAAACCGAATTTAGTATGCGGTTTACGTTTGCAACACCCTTGGCAGGCGGCAGCCAACGCGGTTCGCCGCTGAAGGTGCCCAGGCCGACGGCATCGCCCTGGCGTAGTGCGACATAGGCCATTAGTAACACCGCGTTAAGAGTGTGGTCAAAATGCGAAAGCTCGTCATCCTGCGCCAGCATGCGGCGACCACAATCAACCAGGAACACAATTTCCTGATCGCGTTCATCCTGGTATTCGCGCGAGATCAACTTGCGCATACGTGACGTGGCCTTCCAGTCGATTTGCCGCAATGAATCACCTTCGCGGTATTCGCGCAATTGATGAAAATCCTGGCCTTCGCCGCGCCGCCTGCGTTTGCGTATACCCATCTGACTGAGGTTGTTGTCGGTCGCCAGCAGGATGTATTTGGTGACGGCGGAAAAGTTGGGGTACACCTTGATACTACTCGGATTGTCGAGCAGGTGATTGCGTTTCCATAGACCCAGTGGTGAATAGCGGCGAACCTGGGTTTTGCGGAAATCCTGATCGCCACGCCGCACCGGTTTTAGGCGGTATTGTAGTAGTGCGTGAGTGTCGGGTGCCAGTTCGAGTGTCTGCGGCATGCCGTGGACGATACAACCGTCAGGGTAGTGGTCGTAGACCTCGAGTTTAAGTGCTTGTTTGCTACTGTTATCCAGGCGCAATCCAGCATCGCGCCATACACCTACGGGTAGTGATCCAGGCAGGTTACGGCTCAGCGTCAGCTGTATCGGGCGTAGCAGTAATGTGATGTCAGCGATTGCGATGAGTACGACTGCAGCAATAGCGTAATGCCACAGGCCGGCAAAATGTGGCCAGATACTGGCGGCAAGTGCCGCTGCGGCCAGCAGCCATAGGACAATGAGCAGACGTCGCGTGGGTATCATTGCCGTGGTGCGTCGACCTTTTCGAGGATGGTGCTGAGCACAAAGTCAGTATTGTGCCCTTCCAGTTCCAGTTCGGGTGACAGTGCAACGCGGTGGCGCAGCGCGGGCAGGGCAATGGTCTTGATATCATCGGGTGTCACATAATCGCGCCCTGCCAGTAAGGCGGCGGCGCGTGCGGCACGGATCAAGGCGATACCGCCACGCGGCCCGGCGCCCAGGCTGATGCCTTGCCAGTTGCGTGTGGCGCGAGTGATGCGGACTGCATATTCATTAACTTGTGCATCCACCTGGATGCGTGCAGCGATCTTTTGCAGGGCCAGAATGGTTTCCGGTTTTACCACGCTGGCAACTTCTGAGACATCCAGTACGTCACCGATATGACCCGTGGTCACGGCCTTGACCATTGCGGCTTCCTCTTGCTCGCTGGGGTAGTCAAGTTGAATCTTGAGCAGGAAACGATCCAGCTGTGCCTCGGGCAAGGGATAGGTGCCTTCCTGTTCGATCGGGTTCTGGGTTGCCAAGGTCATGAAGGGGCGTGGCACCGGCATCGCCTTGCCCTCGATAGTGACCTGTTGTTCCTGCATCACTTCAAGCAAAGACGACTGTGTTTTGGCGGGCGCGCGATTGATTTCGTCGGCCAGTAGCAGGTTGGTAAACACCGGGCCGCGGCGGATATTGAAACGTTCGCTGCGTTGGTCATACATGACGTGGCCACTGACATCGCTGGGCATCAGGTCCGGAGTGAACTGGATGCGGGAAAAGGCGCCATCGAAGGTTTTGCTCAGCGCTTTCACCAGCAAGGTCTTGCCCAGGCCGGGTACACCTTCAATCAGCACGTGGCCTGCCGCGAACAGGGCGATCAGCACCTGGTCAATGACGTCACGTTGACCAATGATGGCCTTGCCGATCTCATCTCGAATTTGCTGGATAACGTGGCTGGCCTTGTCAACCTGTATATCGTTTTGTGTGCTGTTGGTTTCGATTGGGTTATCGCTCATAGTGATTTCCTGATTGCTTCCAGACGTTGAACGCTACGTGTGAATTCCTGCGCTGTGTTCATGGACGGTTTATGTAATAAATTCATGACGTCTTGCTCTGCTACGTTGGTGATGCTGGCGAGCAGCGCCTCCTTCTCTTCCTGGTCGTACACAGACCAGCCGGGGTGCAGCGCTGCAATACGTTTGTTGAGCGCACGTTGCAGACCCGACATCAGGCGGTCAGGTTGTTTCTGTGTCCACAGGAAATGGCCGCTGGCCTCGATGTGCTCGAGGATGCGGCGGCGCTGTGGTGGGGGTTCGCGTTTAATGGGCCCGAAACGGCGAGCAATGCCGAGTAGCCAGAAGAATAACAGCAGGGCTAGGGTGGTCAGCAGATAGTGCAGGTGTTGCCATAGCCACTTCCATAACGGCGGCATGTCGTCATTGTGCGCCAGCCACACCTTCTCCGGTATCCCGCTGAGATGCACCAGGTGCCAGAAAAAGCGTGCATGGTTATATTCTTGTATGTTCCAGTTATCGAGAAACGACAGGTCGGTGCTTACGGTGACCGCACCTGCGCCATGGCGCAGGTGTAACAGGCGTATGCCGTAGACATCATCGATAATAAAATCCGGTGTGATGTGTTGGTATTCCAGGCGCTGAAACTGGTCATACTCCACCTGGACAATGTTGTCTTCACCTGGGAAGCTCACATCCAGCAAGCTTGAGTCATAGTACTCGTAGTCGAATTCAAATTCCGCTTCAGATTCGAGCATTTCCTCATCATGATCAACTTCATTTTCAGTCTCTTCCATATCCTCCTCAATATAATCAATATTGTGCGCGGAGATGCTGAGCTTGCTTAGGATGTCATCTTCGACTTCGTTATCATCGTAATCGAAACCCCATTTTGGCAGCATGACTAAATGCCCGCCGGCACTCACCCAGTCCAGTAGTTCCTCGCTACGTTGAGGGCTGAGTGTATCGCGCCGGATGGCGAGCACCATGACGTCATTGTTTCCAGCCGGCAAACTGTCGACCTGTAGTAGGCTGTCAATGCTTTCCGCCTCGATGCCCATACCCTTGAGGAAGCGACGTGCGGCAAGTAACGAGTTGCTGCGGGCCTCACCCTTGTAACCAATGGGGATCTCGATTTCGCGACGTTCGTTATTGTCGAGGAACCATTTCACGGCAAGCGCGAGGGCGATTAAGACCAGGCCGGTGAATATAAGGCCGTTGCGATTCATGCCGGCTCACCAAAATAGGTTTGCCAGTCGTTGCACAGTGTGAGTGCCTCATCTGCAGCCGGGGTGCGGTGTGCATAGGCGATGTTCTGCCAGTTGTGGGTCAGGCGCGCAAGGTAGGTCGATTGCATGTTATCCAGATGCTGCTTGCATAATTTGAGTACATCGCCTTCGGTGTGACTTTCCAGTAACTCAAGTTGCTCGCGATTAACGAGCACCATAAGGCTGCCGCGATAAAGCAGGCTGAGCGCTTCTCGAGCCTGTCCTTGTTGCCATAAATTTCGTGCGGCAGCACCGATATCGTCCGGTAATGATTGCGGGCGGATATCCATACCGAACAGCGTCTCGGGCGGCTGGTAGTCGTTACGTACCCGTTTGCTTGCGGACAACAATGGCAACCAGCGATCCCGGTGCACAATAATCATCGCTACCACAAAGACGGCCAAAGCCCATAGCAGCGCTTCTGATACCTGCGCAACACCGTTCATAAAGCGTCCAACGGCATCCAGGTCGACATCGTCGGGGTTGGTTGTTTCATCTTCGCGCAGCGGAAACCAGGTTTTTATTTTTTTAATGTTTTGGAATTCATCCTGCGCTAAGACGGCGTCGATTACTTCGCGGGAGTGCCCGGCATGCAGGCGTTCGCTGGCGACTACTTCAGGGGTTGGTCCGTTTTTTTCGGCATGAGCAGGCTCGCTCAATAAAGGGTTAAAGGAAACTAGGAGTAGGCAGGCAGTGATCACAAAAGAGGTGACGGTGGATGACGCCAATCTTGCAAGGCGTGCCGCCATGCGACGAAAAATCAATTCGATATCCCAGCCCTCGAGCAGGGTGCGTCGATTGATGTAGAGTGTGAAGCCGGCGGCAGCAAACAGGGGTTCAATGATGCTGACGGCAATGAAATAGCTGATATTCGAGGCTAGCTGGAACCAGGTGGCGGTGTCCGGGTTGGTGAATTGGGCCCACAGTCCACTCTGGTAACCTTCGGGTAGAAACAGGTAAGCCGTGCCGAAGATCGTAAAACAAAGTATGGATTCCATCAAGGAGCAGGCGAACAGTAACATTACACCAGTGCTGTGTACGCGTTGTCCCAGGATTGCATGACGCGCACGACGTTGCTTGCCGCGTAGCCCTTCGAGTTGCCACACCGGCAGTTTGAATGTGCGCAGCAACACATCAATACGGTAAAAGGTGAGATTGGTCAGCAGGCCACTTTTGAAGATAGATGGCAGTGCAGAGAATGTTTGCCTGACACCCGGTACTTCGCCAAACATAGCGCGGCTGAGGATATGCAACACAATACGGTCATAAAAAGGTTTAAGCCACCAAAAGACAACCACCGCCAGGAACAAATTGTCTTTGAGCACAATGTTCAAAATGACAAAGAGTGGCAAAACAATCGCAAACCAAGAAGCAAACACCGGGCGCCAGTATTCGCGGATCAGGACGAAGCCAAGATCCAGTGCCTCGTAATTATTGCGCGGCCGAATTGCAGCGCTAACGTTATCAAGTTGCACGGCCGCGACCCGCGATTGCAAAATAGGCGATTACCACTAACCACAAGCCGATACCGACAGTGTATTTAGTGGTTGGTGGTAACCATGCGATCGATGACCAGAAGGCCTCGATAAATGCGGCGATCAGAAACATCAGGGCGGCGCCATATATAATGCGCACGGCATCACGCCCAGCTTCGATAAGCGACAGCATGCGGCTGTTACGCCCGGGTCTTATCAATGCAATGGCAAGTTTTAAACCCGCCGCACCGGACAGGGCAATGGCAGTCAGTTCCATGGCGCTGTGACCGGAAACGAAACTCCAGAACGGTGTGCCGGAACCAATACTGGTAAGATGTCCTGCAATGGCGCCTATGTACAGACCGTTGAACAACAAGGTGATGATAGTGATCGTGCCGAATAACAGGCCGCCCGCGAAGGTGCGAAAACCTATACCGGTATTATTTCTGATATAGAAGCCGAACATCATGAAATCGCTATCTGCTTCGCGCTCGCGTCCGTATCGCTCCTGCAGGTTCGGGTCATACATCTGTTCCATCGAGCGCACCTGGTCCGCATCCATGACGGTATAAATCATATCGGGATACAGCTGTGTTGCGATTAACATGACCAGTAACGGACCATAAAACAGCAGTGAAGAGACTGAGAGTAATCGCCATTCCTTGCGGACCAGCGCCGGGAAGCCGGCGGCGATGAAATCAAAAACCTTTTCGCGCAAACCGCTTTTGCGCCGATAGAACTGCTGGTGAGCCCTTAATACCAGGCGGTTGAGTCGTTCGATGATTTGCTGGCTGTAGAGGCGGCTGCGCGCGAGTGCCAAGTGGTGGCAGACGCGCCGATAGAGATAGGGGTAGTCGATTCCCAACGTCGCGTGTTGTTCAGCGTCTTTTTTACGGTTGGTTTTTTTTGCGTCGAGCCAGGTTTCAAGTTGTTGCCATTCCTGTTCGTGCAAGCGAATAAACTGCTCCTGGTTCATCGTTTACCTGCTATCCAATTGGCCACCCCATAAATCTCCTGAGCGCTGTGATGTTGCTTGCCAGTAAGCGGACCTACCAGTTCGGCCAACTCGCTGCTGCGTTCTTCGTTGAGTACCCGGCTGCGTTCGGCAAAACTCAGCAACGCCTGTTGCTCCAATTGGTTGAGCGCGAAATGGGGGGCGACCGGTTTGGTGTCCGGGAGCTGCGCCGCAGATTTTGAGGCGTCGCGGTAGACCACGACTGTAGCGGCAACCATATCGCCCATACGCTTGAAATCCTTGTTGAGCAACATAGCGATAAGTCCAAAACCATTCAGTACGGGCAGGAAGTCGACAACCCTCAGCATGTTACGGATGATCGAACCGGAGAGGCTGACGGGTGTGCCGTCGTCATGAATTACCCGCAGGTCGAAGGCTGATTTTCCCGGCGTTTGTCCATCGCGCAGCACCTCAAAAAAAACCGGATAAAACCATTCCATCAGGAAAATGCTGATTAAATAAAGGCCCTGACCTAACGGCGTAGCGCCTTGCAAGACGAGCACGAATGACAGGGCGATATAAATCCCCAGGCGAATCAACAGGTCGACGCCATAAGCCAGACCGCGAGCAACCGGGCCTGCGATGGCCAGTTGTAGTTCGATACCTTCCGGTGTTTCGACGTTACGCAAAGTATCATGCATTGGCGGATATAAGGCGTAAAAAGGTTATTGTTTGCTTGATGAGGAAATGCTTTGGGGTTTCACGATACCTGTCCATGCGCTGTGTTATTTCCCTGTGCGTGCTTTCCGTGGGCAGATTATTACAGAACTGCACTCGGTTCGGCAAAACCCGCGCAGTCTATGGAGGTGCGGATGATTGGCTGACTGTCAAGCCGCACTGCAGTCAGGCATCCCCCCCAGAGGCAGCCCGAATCCAGAGCGATAATGCCCGGTTGTTGACGGTAACCGAGTGTCGACCAGTGACCAAAAATAATATTCATCCCGGCATTCCTGCGGTTGGCCACTTCAAACCAGGGTGTTAAGCCCGCTGCCTGTTGGCCCGGGGCGCTTTTGTCAGATAAATTCATATGCCCATCCGCTGTGCAGTAACGTAAACGTGTAAAGCCATTAGTGATCACACGCAAGCGTTCCCAGCCTGTGAGGTCATTAGACCAGATAGATGGTTCATTGCCGTACATGTTCTGTAGGAAGTCGATGTAGTCATCGCTTTGCAGCACAACCTCGAGTTCACGTGCGCAGTGCTGTGATAGGGCGAGATCCCACTGTGGCAGCAATCCGGCATGTACCAGGGTATAACCAAGGGTAGGGTCATGATGCAATATCGGTCTGCGGCGTAACCAGTCGAGCAGTTCATCGCAATCAGGTGCTTGTAATATGCCTTCAAGGGTGTCGTTGCGTTTGCCTGTGCGCACAGCGGCGTGTGTTGCCAGCAGGTGCAGGTCGTGGTTTCCCAGCACACACACAACACTGTTATCCAGTGTTTTGATATAGCGAAGCGTATCCAGTGATCTGGGGCCGCGGTTGACCAGGTCGCCGACCAGCCAGAGTGTATCGTTCTCTGCCGAGAACCTGATCTTGTCCAGCAATGACTGGAATTCATCATAACAGCCCTGGATGTCACCGATTGCGTATGTGGCCATGGAGTTTTAGATTTGGCTGTGTATGCCCGTCATGAGGCAGTCGCAAATGCTCAGGCGAGCTTTTGTAAAACAATATGCCGGAACCAGCCGCCGGGGAAGGCGGGTTTGTCTTCGAGCACTCGTATGTTGGGACTGTGCGGGAGTAGGTCTTCAAATACAACATCCGTACGTGTCGCAATATGACGTATAAAAAAATTCAGCAGGCGACGCATGGGGGCGCGTTGTCCCGGACGTAGAAACTTATCCAGCACAATGATCTGTCCACCGGGCTTCAGTACGCGCGTGGCTTCGGATAAAGCCTTCTCGGGTGTGGCTACCACAGCGAGGATCAGGTGCATGAGTACGACATCGAAATGCTCATCGGCAAATTCCAGATCCATTACGTTTCCCTTTTGCAGGTCGATCTCGACATGTTGCTGCGCAGCGCGCTGGCGGGCGCGTTTAAGCATGGCGGGCGTGATATCGATACCGGTATAGTTTGCGCCCACGGGTAAATACGGAATATCAAGTCCGGTGCCAACACCACAGATTAATATTTTCTTGTCACTGACATTGCTCAGTTGTTCCAGGCTGCGTTCACGCATCGGCTGCGTAGCGGCGGCCACGATCCGGTCATAGATAGGTGCAAGAAGAGTGTAGCTGTGATGCAGCGCCATTGCTGCGGTACTACTTCAGTGCAGTATGCGTGGGATGGACAGCGTGAACGCTGAGATTTGGGCGTCAAACTCGGTGCCATCGTCGGCAAGCATCTGGTAAGTACCTTGCATGCTACCGACAGGCGTCTCCAGCATGGTGCCACTGGTATATTGAAAACCTTCACCAGGCTGGAGGTAAGGTTGTTCTCCGACCACACCTTCACCGCGTACTTCCTGTACCTTGCCATTGGCGTCGGTGATGACCCAGTGGCGTGTCAGTAATTTAGCCGGTACGTCACCTTCGTTCTTGATCAGAATGGTATAGGCGAAGACGTAGCGGCCATTCTCGGTGTCAGATTGCTCTTCCACGAATGCGGTGTTGACTTCAACTTGTATATTGTGATGACTTAATTCATTCATGGTGAGCATTATAACCGAATTGTTGCCCTGGCTTAATGGATAGCCAAGGTACTTGATTGTTAAACGGTTTTGCCGAAATTCGAATCATTTTCACGATCTGCTGCGGATTCCCGCACATTGTCCAGGTTTTTCGCTTATTGCTCCTCTGTTGGCGGTAGCTGGTTTGCGAGTGCGGCAAAATCTCCTACAGACAGCATTTCGGGGCGTAACCCCGGGTCGATCCCGGCGTGTTCTATTTGGGTAGCATCCAACAGGGTCTTGAGCGCGTTGCGCAAGGTCTTGCGACGCTGTGAGAATGCCTGATTGACGAGTTGAGCGAGCTGGCGTGGATCATTGACCTGTGCAGGTGGTGATGCATGTGGAACCAGTCGCACCAGTGCCGACTCAACCCTGGGTGGCGGTTTAAATGCATTGGCACCTACATTGAACAAATGCTGTGTGCTGCAATAAAACTGTACCATCACCGACAGGCGGCCATAACGTTTGGTGCCCGGAGAGGCGCTGAGACGTTCCACGACTTCTTTCTGCAACAGAAAATGCATGTCCTTGATCATGGCGGCTGATTCCAGTAGGTGAAAGATCAGTGGTGTCGAAATGTTATACGGCAAATTGCCGACGATACGGAGATCATGCTGCCCATGACTCAGGCTGCGTATGTCAAACTTTAGTGCATCAATTTCGTGCACCGTGAGTTCTCCTATATTACAGCAGGCCTGCTGCAGTGTCGGGATGACATCGCGATCCAGCTCGATCACATCAAGCTGCCCCAGCTTTTCTAGCAACGGCAAGGTGATGGCGCCCAGGCCAGGACCTATCTCGATCATGCGGTCGCCTTTGACAGGCGCTATTGCCGCTACAATATTGCAGATGATATTCGGATCATGCAGAAAGTGTTGTCCGAATCGTTTGCGTGCACGATGTTCCATTAGGCGAGTCTGTATAAAAAGCTTATTGAGGGTTGGTCTTGCGCAATCGCGCCTCTACCAAGGCCTTGTTGATGAGGTCATGATGAATGATTTTTGGGTAGAGTCGGTGCATATCGTCCACCGCTAGGGCGTTACTGCAGGCTGCCTGCTCAAGGTTTTCCCGTGTCACGTCGTCGAGGTTTGTCAGAGTCAATAGGTACGGAGCTTGCCAGTCGTGAAATGCCTTAACCAGTCGCCGTGCGTTTTCGTCTGGCCAGTGCTCGCGTAAGGGTAGCGATGGAAATTGTCCATACTCCAAAATGCGTCCTGCTAGTTTTATGTCGATACGCATGCCGTGTAGACCGATACCAGCACCGCTGTTATCACGTCTGAACCATTGTGCACGCGCCGGGTGGCCAGTCGTTTTTTGGATTAACGCCAGCAGTTGCTCCTTGGAGGGTTTTGCGCTCGTACCCGTTTTGTCTTGCCGGGCAGCGGCTGGCACCTGCAGGTATATTTCCTGAGAACCCAGACACCACTGCGTGTCACGATTGCGCGCGGCCTGGTTTGCTTCCACGACACTGGCTATCAGAGCCACAGGTAAATTGTTGTCTCTGTCCAATAGCCATAATTCGATATGATCACGGCCGGGAAAGGGCGCCTCGCTAATCAGGTTTGTAATGCGGTGCAAAAACGTCTCGGCCTTGTTACAGATGTTTTTGATATCCAGGTTCGGTGGCAGGGGTAAGCGGTTAAGCCCGGTCTGCTTGCTCCACAAGCCATAGCGTATAAAACGTCGTGTCAGGATAATATTTTCCAGACTGCCCCAGCCCGGGTTGGGCATTTGATGACGCGTCTGGATTTGCCAGCTAACACCATCGGTGCTCAGCGCGCGGTTATCCATATCTTCAATGACCTGTGTCGTCCCCATAAAAGGGGACAGTCGCCTGACACAGTAACAGGTAGGCTTTACGGTGCTTTCAGAGGGTTTTGAGGCGCGCATTAAAACGAGACATGAGATCCTCGGCCAGGTTCTGGTGTTCCGGGTCAAGTAACTCAAAGATAAATTCGAGTTCATCAATAACCTTGTTGATTTCTTCGCTACTGTCAAGGGTATCCAGGGCTACTGATGCCTGTTGGAGATATTGGTAGGGTTCCATTACTGACCTCGCATGGCTATTAGATCGGCTTGTGTTCCCACTGTGATTGCATACTAGCAAGTTTGCAGGTAATTGGCTTGTTTGTGTGCTGTGGTTTTGCCAGGATTGATCGGGTTGCGCTACTGGGGATTGTTGATGAAATGTGTGATTTGGTCGTTTGTTACCAGTTTGTCATAATCAATGCCGAAAGACTCGGCACAACCGATGATTGAATTGTAACTCACTGTGAGAGCGGGTCGCCTCGTGTTTGTGTCTAAAGCGTGCCGCATTAAAGCACAGTACTCTCAGAAGTGTTTTCTCTAAGAGCTGTAAATGAGGCGTAATTGGAATTCTCGTACCTGCCTGCGCTGGCAGGTATTTTGGTTTTGTCGACGAACTTTGCGTAAGCATGCTGCGCCAGTAGAAGGCGAACAAGGTCGTTTTGATGTATCAGTACGCTGTATTAGATGCCATTGGTCCTTATGAAGTAGTCGATTTTGCTGGCTGGCACCGACATGGAGAGGTTTTTGATCTTCACCAGGCCGTTCTCCGAGCGGTAGGCGCCAAAGCCGCGCACCATACCGGCTAGTTCATACTTTCCACTATGACACCGCAATAAGCCGCCGCCGGAGTTGCCGAAATTGATGTCCGCTGTGGTATGCAGCGTACCTCGGTCTGTCGTCTTGAAATAGCCTGATGTCAGGGTTTTGGATGTTGCCAACGGAAAACCGACTGCCCACACGGGTTCCAGAAAGGACAATTCTGCTTTGCTCAGGCGTATGGGTTTGAGGTTACCGGTGTTGACGACCAGTAGTGCCATGTCGTTGGGTTTGTCGACTGCGATGATTGCAGCAATCGAAGATGTGTTCTCACTTAACTTGACTTTAGCGGTTTGTAAATCTTCAATGACGTGTGCTGCCGTGAGTACCCGGTTATGGCCGACGACCACACCGCTTGCCTCGCCGCCATCTTGTGTTGAAATACGTACGATAGGCGCAACATCTTTGTCTGCCGGTGTAGTGCAGGCCACTTGTTGAGGCTGGCTGGCACATCCGGCGAGTAGGCCAAGAGTTACCACTATTAATATCCGCATTAAACCCTCCGTATCCAGAAATCCGGGGTATTCAGCCTGGAACCAACCTCGGGATCCCTGATTCACATTTTTTTACAATTTCATACAAGCATTACTTTACTTATCGGGCAAGCTGCGTTTTTCTTAACGGTAGTATTCACTGGTTTTACGGCAGGACTGACAGACCAGTGGCGTAAAAGGTGCTATTAGCGGGATGTGTCTGTCTGGTTGTGCGCGAGCTGGATCGCGAGCTGCAGCGCCGCTTGCAGGCTGCCGGTGTCTGCTTTGCCGCTGGCGGCGAGATCAAGTGCCGTGCCATGATCTACCGAGGTGCGGATGATGGGTAATCCCAATGTGATGTTGATCGCCTTGCCGAAGCCCATGTGCTTGAGTACCGGTAGTCCCTGGTCATGATACATCGCCAGCACGGCGTCCGCAGTGGAGAGATTGTCGGGTGTAAACAAGGTGTCGGCCGGTAGCGGCCCGTTCAGTGCTATGCCTTCTGCGCGCAGCACGTCGAGTGCCGGAATGATGGTGTCTATCTCTTCACGGCCGAGGTGTCCCTGTTCGCCAGCATGCGGGTTCAACCCACAAACCAGGATCCTGGGTCTCTCAAATCCAAAGCGTTCCCGCAAATCGTGATGCAGCACATGGATGACATCCATGAGGCGCTGCCGCGTGATCTTACGGCTGACCTCTGATAGAGGAAGATGTGTGGTGGTGAGTGCTACGCGCAGACCAGGAGCGGCAAGCATCATCACCGGATGACCACCGGTCAGATTTGCAATAAATTCAGTGTGGCCGCTGAAGGCGTGGCCGGCATCGTTAATCACACTCTTCTGTACGGGACCTGTCACCAACGCATCGAATTGATGGTTCAGGCAACCCTGTATGGCGATGCGCAGGGTTTGCAGCACGTAATCGGCGTTCGCAGGATCAAGCTTGCCGGCGTGAACGGTTTGGTTTAATGGTACAGGCAAAACCTTGAGCTTTCCGGGCACATGGGGCCGTGCATCGTCGCTCAGCCCACTAACCTGGAGCTCGATGTCGAGACCAAGTTGAGCGGCCCGTTCCGCGAGTAGTTCAGGGTCTGCTACGGCGACAAGCTCAGCATCATGTGCATGTGCAGCCTGCGATAACACCAGATCAGGGCCGATGCCGGAGGGTTCGCCGGGAGTAATGGCTATGCGCAAGATTTTCAGTACTTAACCCTGATCACCGTCGCCGCTGCGGTATTCAACATAGCTTTCATCGCGTAAGCGTCGCAGCCATAACTCGGTTTCCTCTTCGAGTTTGCGCTCCTGGAGTATCTGTTGAGCGCGTGAGCGCAGATATTCTTTGGAATTGTCATGCTGACGACGTTCCAGGACCTGCAGGATATGCCAGCCGAAAGGGCTGCGGAAGGGTTCGCTGGTTTGTCCGGGTTCCAGGCTGTTCATGACTTCTTCAAATTGTGGCACGAAACTGCCGGGATTGGCCCAGCCCAGGTCACCACCGGCTACGGCGCTGGCCTTGTCATCGGAATTCGCCTTTGCCAGTTCAGCGAAATCCTCGCCATTTTCGATGCGCTGTTTTAACGCAGCGAGTTTGTTGCGTGCGGCATCGTTGTCGAGGATCGCGTTTGGTGTGACAAGTATATGGCGAGCGTGTGTCTGGTCCACGAGTGCTGATTGACCTCCACGTTTATCAAGTAGTTTGACAATATGGATACCACTGGAACTGCGTATCAGTTCGCTGATACCGCCAGTCTCCAGGGTTTGAGCGATCTTGGCAAAAATAGTGGGTAACTGTCCGACATTACGCCAACCAAGGTCGCCGCCTTCAAGTGCACGCTGACCATCTGACTCACTGACAGCCAACTCTGCAAAGTCCTCGCCATTCACAGCGCGCAGTCGTACGCTGTCGGCCTTTTCGCGAGCGGCTTGCAGTTGAGCGGGCGTTGCTGCCTGTGGCGTAGTAATGAGGATATGGCCAAGGCGGAATTCTGTTTTGGGTGAAAGGGCGTCGCCTTGTTTGCGAATCAGTTCGTCGATCTCTTCATCGGTAATCTGAATTTTGCTACCGACCACGCGGTTACGTAGTGAAGTGATCGTGAGTTCACTACGAATCTGTTCGCGGAATTTCACGTAATCGTTACCCTGCGCCACCAGTGCGTCACGGAATTCGGGCAGGTTCATGCGGTTACGGGCGGCCATATCGATCATGGCGCGGTTGAGTGCGGCATCATCTACAGCAATGCCGCGTTCTACAGCGAGCTGTAGCTGCAATTTTTCGATAATCATGCGTTCCAGTACTTGCCGCGTAAGCAGGTCCTGTGGCGGTAGGCGTGCGGAACGCTGCGACAGTTGTTGTTGAATAAGGGTGAGGCGCTCTGCCAGTTCGGATTGCATGATTGCATCCTCGCCGACAACGGCGACAATGCGGTCCAGCAGTACCCCGTCTAATGGGCTATCTTCCGCGGCGGCATAAAGTTGCATGGGAACGCAGAGTGAGAGTACGGTAAGCAACAGGGCGAATATAACGTTATACATAAGCGGAGTCTTAGGGTTGTGGGGGTTAATAGTCACTTTCATAGCCAAGGATGCCGCTTTCCAGCAATTCACCCAGTGGCGAGCCAATTTGCGACAACCCCTTGAGGATGAGCTGTGCTTGTATCGACTCATTGTACTCGTCTTCGCTGTCATTGAGGTAGCGTCGTCCCGCCACACGGAATGTCCAGCAGCAACTCTCATACTCAATTCCGGCCAGCGCTTCCAGGTCACGTTCCTCGATCAGGTCATAATTCCAGCGTCCCAGGATGCGCCAGCGCTGTCCCAGGGGCCAGGCAAAGGCCAGGTCGGTCTGTTCAAAATCATCACGACGATAGCGGTGCGCCAGGTTGATAATGCGGTTTTGCTCACTCTGGTAGCGTAATCGGACAGAACTACGGCTAGTTTGTTCCAATTCTGTATCCCGAAGCATGCCTGCCTGTGCGAGCCACCGGTCGTGCAGATTGAGCGACAGTTCAGCAGCCAGGTCGGAGCGGTGGGTCTCTATGGGTGCAGTGTTATTCAAGGTTACCTTACGGTCCTCGAAGTAGAAAATCTGCCCAACGCTGGCGCTGAAGGTCTGGTGTCCGTCGCCAAGATCGATAAAGCGCGTCGTCAGTGCGGCGCTCAGTTGGTTGGCGTCAGCGAGCCGGTCGGCATTGCTAAAACGGTTGTTGCGGAATAATTGTGTGAAACTAAAATCCAGTTCACTGGTATCGAACAAGGGTATATCCGCCTGGTTTTCGAAGGGCACGTAGAGGTAGTGCAAGCGCGGTTCCAGGGTTTGAGCGCTGTTGCCGTTAGCCGCGATGCGCTCAAAGATCAGGCCGCTATCCAAACTGGCAACGGGTAACCCTCGCCTGGGAGATGCTTCTGACGCGAATGCAGTACCCTCGATATTTTCCAGTTTATACCCTGTCTCCCGCCAGCTGACAGCGGGTGTAAGAAAGTAACCGGGTGCCACAAATGGCCGTTTCAGTGTCAACGCCAGATCGTAGCGATCGCCCATAACGCGCTGGTCGCGATCAAAGCTTACCCATTCACTCTCCCACAGCACATCGAACCCCGCCGGGCCATCCAGAAAACGACCGTCGAGAGAGATTTCCGGTAATCGGCGGTAGGGTCTGCTTGCTTCGGTGATGCTCTCATCGAGTGTCTGATAATCTTGTACCCGCGCCATAAAACGCCAGTAGGCGTCGCTGTAGCGCAAATTAGCCTGGCGCTCGAGATGAGTGGTGCTGGCAATGCTCAGCGAGTTGCCAAGGTCTTCAAAATAGTTCTCGTCCGATACCTTTTTGTAATCGAGGTTGCCAGTGAAGTGTAACGGCAGCTTGCTCTGGTGTTTCAGCACCGCGAAGTAGCGTTCATCACCATAGTCATCATCATCTAGATATTCGAGATTCACGATGCCGCTGTTATTTTGAGTGAGATAGCGGAACTCGGGTTTAAACTGGGCACCGCGCTTGCTCAAATATCGCGCGGCCAGAGTGGCGTCCAGATTTGGCGCAATGTTCCAGTAATATGGAATTTCGAGTTCGGCGCCTGAGTCATTGGAGTAACCCACACGCGGGGCTAGTAAGCCGGACTTGCGGCGCTCATCAATAGGAAAGCGGATCCAGGGTGTGTACATGAAGGGGATGTGCATGAAACGCACCACGACTCCATGCCCCGTGCCATCGCCGGTTTCGCGATCCAGTGTGATCCGGTTCGCGGAGAGTAACCAGTCATTACTGCCTGGATTACAGGTGGTATAGGTGGCATTGTCCAGTATCAACAGGTCTTGTGAAGGTCGCCTGATCTGGTTCGCTGCACCGCGAGCGTGCAAGGGTGCAAAGCTGTACTCGGGTTTATCGAAACGCGCCTGTTTGCTGTCGAGATATAATTCAGCCAGGTTTCCGCTGAGGTTTAAACCCTGGTCGCTGAACAGGACATTACCTTGTGCCCGCAGGTAGGCGTCCTTATGAATATAATCGGCGTAATCCGCACGTAGGTACTGGCTGTCCTGTCTGGCCTCAACGTTACCGGTCAGTTGGCTGCTGGCATTGAGGTCGAAGTTCGCCTGATTGCTCTTGAGGGTCAGTTGGCTGCTGGCATTGAGGTCGAAGTTCGCCTGATTGCTCTTGAGGTGTATATATGAATCTTCCTCTGCGGGACCGACTACAGCAGCTTGTATTGTAGATTCCCCACAAAGTTGCCAGTCCGTTTCCTCAGCCCCTGCGGCACTGGCGACAATAAGGCCTAGTATGTATGTAGTTAATTTGTTAGCGGGCACGAGGTTTTGGCGGGCGCATGTGTCAGGGGTTATTAAACTGGCGCAGTTTAACCTGCAATTCACACATAATCGAACCGCAAACGTGAACTGGCAATATGGATTTTCAGGCTGACTGCGCATTCTCAATATATTTAGGGTTGCAGACTGCTACCGTATTGGTATTTGTTGTGCTAACGTGTGAATCCCTGATGGCAAACTGAATGCCGCAACCGTTGCAGGGTATATGGCAGTATGCGCGGTGTTGCGTCATCTGACGGCCCGATGCAAAGACTCCGTGTAGGATTTTTCCTACACAACTATTCCCTAAACCCTGACATCATCTTCTTTAATCGTCTGATAGCCTAAGCTCATGATTTTGGGCAAACTGTACCTGTCTTCAGAGAAGAGGGCCGGTGACAGGAAGCCACCGATGAAAGGACTCAAATCAGGACGATACCGCAGTCAAGGTGGGCAGCGGCAAGGCCAGGGCAGGTCACAGGACAGATAAGGAAATACACAGCAAGGATTTACGGACATAGGCGTAGTCGACGGATAGACGAGTAGATTTTCAGGGTATGCCAGGACGGGTTAAGGATTAGTAGTTATCTCTTAAGTTTAGGTGTTTAAGGACTCGACGTATTATGCGCTAAGGATAGCGTGGACCCGACACAGGATGTGTCGGGTTTTTTTATGTCTGGTGGTTATGTGGTCTGGGTGGAGCGACTCACCTGTGTTTCGTTTGCACAGGCTGATAATTTGTCTTGGTATTATGAAAGAAGAGGGACCAAAACCGGTTTAGCCCCTCTTCAGTACTACCCACTACACAACCATTTTCACTACAGATGACATTGTCTACAGTGGCGTAGGTCAGGGTGAGGATCGCACCCCAACGTACGGGCTACAGCAACGGCGCGATGACCAAACTCACAATCGCCATAACATTGATAAGAATGTTCATGGACGGGCCGGAGGTGTCCTTGAAGGGATCACCTACGGTGTCACCCACGACTACTGCGGTATGCACATCGGAACCCTTGCCGCCGAGATTGCCTTTTTCGACGTACTTCTTGGCGTTATCCCAGGCGCCACCGGCATTGGCCATCATCAGTGCCAGCAGTACACAGCCCAGCAGGGCGCCGCCCAGCATGCCGCCGAGGGTTTGTGCCCCCATGCCGAAGCCGACAATCACCGGGGCCATAACCGCCAATACACCCGGCAGAATCATGCGTTTAAGTGCAGCGGTGGTGGCGATATCCACGCAACGCACGTTGTCGGGCTGTGCCGTACCTTCGAGCAAGCCCGGTATCTCGTGGAACTGACGGCGGATTTCCTTGATCATGTCGAAGGCCGCGTCGCCCACCGCGGTCATGGTGATCGAGGCGACCAGGAAGGGGAAGATACCGCCGATGAAGAGCCCGATCAGCACCTTGGGCTCACTGAGATCGAGGCTGATGCTTTCGCCGCCGTGAGCAACCTCGGCGAGAAATGCGGTGATGATGGCCAGTGCCGCCAGCGCGGCAGCACCGATGGCAAAGCCTTTACCAATGGCGGCCGTGGTGTTACCGACCTCATCCAGGCCATCGGTAATCTTGCGGGTGTCTTCGCCAAGCCCGGCCATTTCGGCGATGCCGCCGGCATTATCGGCAACCGGGCCATAGGCATCGATTGCCATGGTGATGCCGACCGTGGCGAGCATGCCGACTGCAGCAATACCCACGCCATACAGATTGGACCACAGATTGGAGAAAAAGATGATGCCTGCAATCGTGAGTATCGGGACCACCACCGACTGCATGCCGAGTGCAAGACCGCTGATCATGACGGTTGCCGGTCCGGTTTCACCACTTTTGGCGAGCTTACGCACGGGGCCGCCGCCAGTGTAGTACTCGGTGACCAGGCCGATGATGACGCCACCCAGCGCACCGGCAAACACTGCGCCCCACACGCCCTTGCTGATACCGAGCGATGTAATGATCACGAAGGCGACAAACATGAAGAGTATGGCTGCAGTAAAAGTGCCTATACGCAATGCGACCTCGGGTGATTTGTTGGCAACCAGTTTGACCAGCAGGATGCCCAGGAAGGAGCAGGCTATGCCCGCGGAGGCCAGTGCCAGCGGCAGGAACATGAGTTTTTCCTGGGGACCGAGCTGACTGATAATCGCGGGTGACAGTGTCGATGCGATGGCAATGGTGGCAATAATCGAGCCGCAATAGGATTCGAAGATATCGGAGCCCATGCCGGCCACGTCGCCGACGTTGTCACCGACATTATCGGCGATCACACCGGGATTACGCGGGTCGTCTTCGGGGATACCGGCCTCGATCTTGCCGACCAGGTCGGCGCCGACATCGGCGCTCTTGGTGTAGATACCGCCGCCGACACGTGAGAACAGGGCGACGGTGGAGGCGCCCATGCCAAAGCCATGAATGACCCTTGCGGTTTCCGGATCACCACCAAATATTAAGTACAGAATGCCCAGACCAAGTAGGCCCATGGCGGCCACAGTCAGGCCCATGATAGAGCCGCCGAAAAAGGCGACATTGAGTGCAGCGGCGGCACCCTTGTCATGGGCGGCCGTGGTGGTACGGACATTGGCGCGGGTCGCCGCGTGCATGCCAATATAGCCTGCAGCTGCGGAACAGATTGCGCCAACGGCAAAGGCGAAGGTGGTGCGTGCGCCCAGATCGGAGATCCATATCGCGGCGGCGACTACCAGGGCAAAGATCGCCAGGATCGAATATTCCCGCTTCATGAAGGTCATGGCGCCCAGGTGGATGGCATCACCGATTTCCACGATCTTGCCGGATCCGGCTGGGAAGCGCATGATATATTGATAAATCGAAAAGGCGGCTATTAATCCGCCGACACCCATTACTACCGGTAGCCATTCCAAGATCATCTGTTTGCCCTCTGTCGTTATTATGTCTTAATAAGGATATTCTAATTTACAAGGTATCTGGTTAATGGGGAATAATAATTATACTAATTTCTATAAGGTCACTTGATGTCGCTCAATAAAAATCCTGATATCGCTTTTGTGATAGATCATGGTCCTCTCCGAGCGGCTATAATGCGCCGTTTTGCGTGCCCTCAGGAGATAAATGAATGATTCTGGACAATATTAGTCCTGGTGCGAATCCGCCCGATGAAGTGAACGTAGTAATCGAGATACCCTCTCATGCTGATCCCGTCAAATACGAGATGGATAAGGACACAGGGGCGTTGTTTGTCGACCGCTTCATGAACGTGGCCATGTTTTATCCCTGTAATTATGGTTTTGTGCCCAAGACACTGTCGGAAGACGGTGATCCGGTGGACGTACTCGTCGTGACACCAGTGCCTGTGATGAGCGGTTGTATAATCAGTTGTAGGCCGGTAGGTGTGCTCAATATGACTGATGAGTCCGGTCCCGATGCCAAGATCCTGGCGGTCCCCTCCACCAAATTGCACACCATGTACGATAATGTGAACTCCATGGCTGATTTACCCAGCGAATTACTACACCAGATTACGCATTTTTTCGAACAGTACAAGGTGCTGGAGCCCGATAAATGGGTCAGGGTTGAAGCCTGGGCAGGGCCGGATGATGCCAAGGCCGAAATCGTCGCCAGTATGGAGCGCTACACCAATAGTCAGTGAAACAGTGTGTTTGCAACCGGATTAACTTGGTCATGATCCGGTTGCTCCATATAATGTCCCGTCCAGTAACCGTGTTTCTGGTGTTAACTACTGACAGCGAAGCCTATGCCGCGACGGGAAGCGATTAAAAACCCCTATCTTGAACACCAGTTGTTTAAGGGCCGTGCGTTATTTGCGGCACTGGGTATTCTGGTTCTGGTCGCGGTCGTGCTGGGACGTATGGTTTATCTGCAGATACTCCAACATGAAGTATTTACGACATTGTCCCAGGATAATCGCGTACGAGTGGTTGCCCTGCCGCCGCCGCGTGGTTTGATTTACGACCGCAATGGCATTCTACTGGCGGATAATCTGCCAAGTTACAGTCTAGAGATCACGCCGATGGAGGTCGATGATCTTGATGCGACGCTCGCAAAGCTGCAGCGCATCATTGATTTCGATGAAGACGACGAAAAGCGCTTCCGCAACGAGCTCAAACGCAATCCACGTTTTCAGGGTACCGCGCTGCGTTTTAATCTTTCCGATGAGGAAGTGGCGCGTTTTGCAAGTGACCGCCATTTTTTCCCTGGTGTGGATATTGCTGCGCGTTTGAGTCGTCATTACCCGTTGGCCGGTCCTTTTGTGCATGCCCTGGGCTATGTGGGGCGAATCAATGAAAAAGAGCTCAAGCGGATTAAAGAGGATAAGCAAATTGGGCCGAATGAGTACAGCGGTACCACGCATATCGGCAAGCTAGGGGTTGAGAAACACTACGAAGCACAGTTGCACGGGCAAGTGGGTTTCCAGAAGGTCGAAATTAATGCACAGGGGCGCCGTTTGCGCGTGCTGGAAGAGCAGGCGCCAGTTCCTGGTACCAACCTTACTCTGAGTCTCGATATAAAACTGCAGTTCGTCGCTGAAAAAGCATTAGGCGATCGCAACGGAGCGGTGGTGGCCATCGACCCTACCAATGGTGAAGTATTGGCGCTGGTGAGTAAACCGTATTACGACCCTAATCTGTTTGTAAACGGTATCAGCGGTAAGGACTACAAGGCGCTGCAACAGGATGACGACCGGCCGCTATTCAATCGTGCCGTAAGCGGACAGTATCCGCCTGGATCGACAGTAAAGCCGATGGTGGCGTTGGCGGGGCTCGAATATGGCGCTACCTGGGCGGGCAAGACCATGATGGCGGGTGACTATTTCATGTTGCCAAACCAGGAGCGTAAATACCGTGACTGGAAACGCGGCGGCCATGGTCTGGTCGACATGGCCAAGTCGATCACGCAATCCTGTGATGTATATTTTTATGATCTTGCAACCCGACTTGGTATTGATCACATACATGAATTTCTGAGTCACTTCGGCCTTGGTGCGTCCAATGGCCTGGATGCAACTGGCGAGGCTGACGGATTGTTGCCGTCGCGCGAATGGAAGCGTCGCGCACGTGGCCAGGTCTGGTATCCAGGTGAAACTGTTATTACCGGTATTGGTCAAGGCTATATGCTGACAACTCCCTTACAATTGGCCACTTCGACAGGAATGCTGGCCATGCGGGGCGAGCGCATGCGTCCGCGCATGTTGCGTGCAACGCATGATGCCGTATCAGGAGAGCAAAAATGGACGCCGGGTTACTATGCAACGAGCCTCGAATTAAAAAGAGACATTTATTGGGATCAGGTCATCAATGCCATGATCGACGTGATACATAAACCCAATGGTACGGCACATGGTATCGGCAAAGACATCAAATATAAGGCGGCCGGGAAAACCGGCACCGCGCAGGTGTTTGGTTTGAAAGAGGATGAGGAATACGACGCTGAAAAGATCGCGGAGAAACTGCGTGACCATGCGCTATTTGTTGGTTTTGCACCGGTTGAAGATCCGCGTATTGCCGTGGCCGTTATTGTAGAGAATGGTGGTCATGGCAGCAGAGCTGCAGCCCCTGTGGCGCGCCAGGTGATGGACCAATATTTGCTGGGTGAGGTGCAGGACTAAGCATGCTGACTCCCGACTGGTCAGGTGGTTACTCAAGGCGCGATGCGCGCATGAGTTTTATCTCCGAGGTTTTGCGTGTGGACTTGGTGCTATTCACTGGCCTTTTAGTGTTGATTGCTTGCGGCATGGCGGTGTTATACAGCGCGGGTGGTGGGGAAAATAGTTTGCTCGTTAAACAAACAGTGCGGTTGGGTGTGGGCATGGTGATTATGCTGGTTATGGCACAAATACCGGCCGAGGACCTGAGGCTGTGGTCGCCATGGTTTTATGTATTGGGAGTAGTGTTATTGCTGTTTGTCATGTTTGGTGGCGATACCGGCAAGGGCGCACAGCGCTGGCTGGGTGTGGGTGGTGTACGTTTTCAGCCTTCAGAGATGATGAAGCTTGTGGTGCCGATGACTGTGGCCTGGTTTTTTGCTGATAAACATTTGCCGCCCGGACGGATAGCGGTACTGATCTCCCTGTTAATCACCATGATTCCCGCGGGGTTGGTTGTGGTGCAGCCGGATCTCGGGACGGCCTTGTTGATCATGAGTGCAGGTGTATTCGCTATTTTCTTTGCAGGTATTAGCTGGCGCCTGATCGCCAGCGGCTTGTTTACCGCTGTCGCCTGTACACCATTGCTCTGGCATTTCATGCACGATTACCAGAAACAAAGGGTGTTGACGATGCTCGATCCGCATAGTGACCCGCTGGGCTCCGGTTATCATATTATTCAGTCTGAAATTGCCATCGGCTCTGGTGGGGTTTATGGCAAAGGCTGGCTCAATGGCACGCAATCACAACTGGAGTTCATACCGGAGCAGGATACCGATTTTATCTTTGCGGTTTTTGGTGAAGAGTTTGGCTTTTTGGGTGTCGCGCTATTGCTGATGATTTATACTTTTATTGTTTTTCGCGGCCTGGTGATCGCAATACGCGCCCAGGATGCTTACTCACGGCTGCTGGCAGGCAGCCTGAGTTTGTCTTTTTTTGTGTATTTTTTTGTCAATATTGGCATGGTGTCCGGGTTGTTGCCGGTGGTGGGTGTGCCGCTGCCTTTGATAAGCCGTGGCGGTACTTCGATGGTGACGTTAATGGCCGCCTTCGGTATGCTGATGTCCATTAGCACACACAGACGATTACTTAGACATTGATCCCATGACTCCATATAAACGCCTTGTTTGTATCCTGTTGTTGACCGCTGCATGTTTGAGTAACACAGCTACATATGCCGATAATCGCAGCGGGCTTATCAAACGCAGCGACTATGTCGGCCGCGAAGATGTGCACGCCTTTATGACTGATCTGGTCAAACGTCACGACTTCGAGATGGCAGAACTAAGACGCTTGTTTGCCGGTGCACAACAGCAGGCGAGTGTGCTGGAGGCGATATCACGGCCGGCTGAAGGCAAGCCCTGGCACGAATACCGCAAGATATTTCTTACAAAAAAACGTATTAATGGCGGTGTTAAATTCTGGGATGAGCACCAGGACTTATTAAAAAAGGCTGAAGAGGTCTATGGTGTGCCACCCGAGATTATCGTTGCCATCATCGGTGTGGAAACATTTTATGGTAAACACGCCGGCCGCTACCCAGTGCTGGATACCCTGATTACATTGGGTTTCGATTATCCCCCGCGCAGTAAATTCTTTCGCAGTGAGCTCGAACACTTCCTGTTGTTGATGCGTGAAGAACAACTGGATCCCGTGTCATTGCAGGGCTCATACGCGGGCGCAATGGGTAAAGGGCAGTTTATATCCAGTAGTTACCGTCGATACGCTATCGACTTTGATGAGGACGGCAAGCGTGATTTGTGGCAAACCGATGATGCAATCGGCAGTGTCGCACATTACTTCAAGCGCCATGGCTGGACCCCGGGTGCGCAAGTAGTATTGCAGGCCAAAATAAGGGGCGAGAGCTATAAGAACCTGATCAAGAAGGGCCTCAAACCTTCAATTGAAAGCGCCTCGCTCAAGCACAGTGGTGTACTGCCGCGGCATGGAGTGATCGATGAGGCAAAGATCAGTTTGCTGGAATTTGAGTTGGAGAAGGGTCATGAGTATTGGTTGGCAATGAATAACTTTTATGTGATCACGCGTTATAACCATAGCCAGCTCTATGGCATGGCAGTGTATCAGTTGAGCCAGGAGATCAAGGAGAAACGTGCACAGGCCTTGGCCGATAAGGGCGAGTAGTGCTGTATGCTTAAGCGCCATCAAATGAAATTTCTGGGCCTCGCAATTATGTTGCTGGCGCCGCTGTTGGTCTCCTGTGGCGGGCCGATCGTCAAGCAGGACGTTGACGGCCCTGGTGATATTGCTCTCAACGACATCAATATTGTGGATGCCGTGCCACGTGACGAATCCCGCAGTCGTTACGGCAACCCAACCTCTTATGTCGTTTTCGGCAAGACCTATCAGGTGATGGAAAACAGTGACGGGTATGTTGAGCGTGGTATTGCGTCCTGGTATGGCAAGAAATTTCATGGTCGTCGTACTTCCAGCGGCGAAGCTTATGATATGTATAAGATGACAGCTGCTCACAAAAGCTTGCCGTTGCCCACCTATGTGCAAGTGAGCAACCTGAAGAACGGCCGTACGGCGGTGTTGAAGGTGAATGACCGCGGCCCGTTTCATGACAACCGTGTCATAGATCTCTCCTATGCGGCGGCACACAAGCTTGGCATCCTTGCGGAGGGTACCGGCCTGGTGGAGGTGCGTGCAATCGATACAAACTCAAGTACTATATCCCGGCCTGTGCAAGCCGCGCCGCTACCGTTGGCGTCTAATGCCAATCCAGCGATGTACATTCAGGTTGGCGCCTTTGCCAGTCGCCAGAATGCCGAGCAATTACGGGAGTCGTTGTTGCGGCACCAACTGGGCGACATCAATATCAAACCCTTCATGGCGCAACAGACGCGAGTCTACCGGGTGCGCATCGGTCCATTGCTGGGTGTCGAAGCCGCGGATCAGACCGCCGCGCGCCTTAATGATATGGGTTTGAGCCGGCATCACGTGGTAATTGATTAATCATCGTCATGTGATCTACTCGTTAGCGATTCTGCTGTGGATTCGTTAGAATCCGATCACTATGTGCACTGCTATTTGACACTTGAGTCCATGTCCCGATTGAAATTCTTATATCTGTTCTTGTTGATGGTGCTGCTGTCACCCGTTACACATGCTGCACCAGTGCCTGCACCGCCAGCTCTTGATGCCAGTAGTTATTTGCTGGTTGATTACGATAGCGGAACAGCTTTGGTAGAGCACAATATCGATGAGCGAACCGAACCTGCAAGTATCACTAAGATGATGACCGCCTATGTGATTTACAAGGCATTGGCTGAAGCGCAGGTGAGCAAGGACGATCAGGTGCATATCAGCGAGAAGGCGTGGCGCATGATCGGGTCACGCATGTTTGTTAAAGTCGACACACGGGTTAAGTTCTCCGAATTACTCAAAGGTCTTATAATTCAGTCAGGTAATGATGCGACCGTGGCGCTTGCGGAACACGTTGCTGGTACAGAAGAAGCCTTTGTGGCTCTGATGAATGCTGAGGCGCAAGCACTGGGGATGACTGGCACGCATTATGTCAATGTATCCGGGTTGCCCGATGCAGAACATTACACAACGGCGCGTGATATTGCTCACCTCTCGCGTGCGCTGATTCGTAATTTTCCCGACGAATATGCGCAGTATGCGGAGCGTGAGTATACCTATAACGATATTAAACAGTACAACCGCAACAAATTGCTGTGGCGCGACCCCAGTGTCGACGGTATCAAGACCGGTCATACTGATGCGGCGGGTTATTGTCTTGTTGCGTCGGGCAAGCGTGACAACATGCGTTTGATTTCGGTGGTTATGGGTGCTGCGAGTGAAAAGGCACGTGCGACCCAGTCACAGGCGTTGTTGAATTATGGTTTCAGGTTCTTTGAAACGCACAAACTTTATGCGGCTGGTGAGCCCCTCAAGGAACCACGTATCTGGAAGGGCGAAGTGGATAATGTACCTCTGGGGCTGACCCGGGACATGTTTGTAACCATTCCCAAGGGTCAGTACAAGGCCTTGCAGGCTGGTGTGGAATTCGACGCGCCTTTGGAAGCACCCCTGGACTCGGGGCAGGTGGTGGGCCGTGTCAAGATCAGTCTTAATGGTGATGCCATGCAGGAGCAGCCATTGGTAGCCTTGCACCCGGTGGCAAAAGGCGGGTTGTTCAGCCGTGCGCTCGATTCCGTGTTATTAATGTTCGAATAAATTTCTCTAGAAGGATTTGTCAGTGCGATGAAGGTTTTCCTCAATGGCGAGATTTTACCGCTGGCAGACGCAAAGATTTCGCCGCTGGATCGCGGATTCCTATTCGGTGATGGGATTTACGAACTAATTCCGGTTTTCGGCGGACATTTGTTAAGGCTTGAAGCGCACCTGCAACGTCTGGCGCGTAGCCTGGCAGAAATTCGGTTGCCTAACCCATATAGCAATATCGAGTGGCAAAAGGTATTCACAGATTTGTTGGCGCAAGCGGATGAGGGCGATTATGCGCTATATCTGCAAGTGACGCGTGGTGTGGCACCGCGCGACCATGCCTTTCCGGGCAAGGTCAGTCCAACTGTGTTCGCCATGATAAATCCCCTCAAACCAGTCTCCGCAGAGTTACTGGCTGATGGCGCAGCCGCGATTACGCAGGATGATTATCGCTGGGGTCGTTGCGATATTAAGGCGATCAGCTTGTTGGGCAATGTGCTGTTGCGTCAGCAGGCGAGTGAAGAGAGCGCCGTTGAGGCCATATTGTTGCGGGACGGCATGTTGACTGAGGGTGCCGCGAGTAACGTCTTCATCGTCGAGCAAGGTGTGGTGCTTACGCCACCCCAGACCCCGGATTTGTTGCCGGGCATTACACGTGACCTGGTGATTGAGTTGCTGCAGGCCAATGGGTTCAAATATTTAGAAGAGCCCATTAGCGAAGCACGTTTGCTGGCCGCAGATGAAATCTGGTTGAGCAGCTCCATGAAAGATATCCTGCCGGTGACCTACCTCAACGGCCGCGAAGTGGGTGAAGGCAAACCGGGGAAGGTTTGGGCCCGCGCCTATGTCGTTTTCCAGGAATATAAATCTGCCTTACGTGCAGGCGCCGCCGCATGAATCATTCAAGGGTCCTCTCACCGTTCGCAACGGCAACTTTTGCTGGAATTGTCGGTCTATTTTGTCGTGACAGATAACGAGCAAGACCAGATATTTCAATTTCCCTGCGATTTCCCGATCAAGGCCATGGGCCGCGACGATGGGGAATTCCGTGAGCGCGTTATCGAAATTGTCAAAATGCACGTGGCAGACCTGGACCAACAACAGATTTATGTCGCGCCCAGTCGCAACGGCAATTTCATTAGCGTGACCATCACAATTACCGCTGTCAGCCGCGACCAACTGGACGCCATCTACATGGATCTCACCGCCTGCGAACAGGTAATGATGGCGCTCTAGCGCTGCATTGATATGTCTCGCATCGTTATTCGCAACCTAGGCATGCGTGAGTATGTGCCTGTCTGGCAGGCGATGCAGCGCTTCACACAGTTGCGAACAGAAGACACCGTCGACGAGCTGTGGCTGGTAGAGCATGCGCCGGTCTATACCCTCGGCCGCAACGGCAAGGCCGAACATATTCTTGAGAGTGGCGATATACCTGTAGTGCAAGTTGATCGTGGTGGCCAGGTGACATATCACGGCCCGGGTCAGGTGGTGATCTACCCGCTGGTGGATATCGGGCGTATGGGTATCGGGGTGCGTGAACTGGTGACTCGTCTTGAACAGGCCGTTATCCAATTCCTAGAAGAACAGGGTATCAAGGCCTCTGCACGGCGCGATGCGCCCGGCGTCTATGTGGGTGGGCGCAAGATTGCCGCACTGGGACTGCGTATCAGACAAGGCCGCAGTACTCATGGCCTGAGTTTTAATGTGGATATGGATTTGTCAGCGTTTACGCGTATCAACCCTTGTGGATACGAAGATCTCGAGGTGACCCAGTTGCGGGATCTTGGGGGCTCTAGCGACTGGCAGATCACCGCCGATGGCCTCTGCAGGCAACTTGTCGCGCAGTTGGGGTACACTAGATACATTCAAGCAACAGCGGACCAGCATGTCATCAACAACGCATAACAAGGTCGTGCAGGGCGAGAAACTGCGCGGCGAAGCCAAGGTGGCGCGGATTCCCGTGAAGATCGAGCCGACCACCAAGCCACGGCGCAAGCCTGCGTGGATACGCGCCAAGTCACCGGCCACACCGGAAGTGCAGCGGCTTAAGAAAATCCTGCGTGACATGAAGTTGCACACCGTATGTGAGGAGGCCTCCTGCCCCAATCTTGGTGAATGCTTCGGACATGGCACAGCAACATTTATGATCATGGGTGATATTTGTACGCGGCGTTGCCCATTTTGCGATGTTGCGCACGGGCGTCCCAATCCACTGGATACAGACGAACCGGAAAGTCTTGCACGTACCATAGAAGCCATGGCTTTGCGCTATGTCGTCATCACCTCGGTGGATCGTGATGATTTACGTGATGGAGGTGCCGGCCACTTTGTGGAGTGCGTAAGCAAAGTGCGTGAATATAATCCACAGACACAGATCGAAATCCTGGTGCCCGATTTCCGTGGTCGCATGGAGGTTGCGCTGCAACTGATGACACAGGCGCCGCCAGATGTGTTTAATCACAATCTGGAAACCATCCCGCGTCTCTACAAACAGGCGCGCCCGGGTTCGGATTACCATTGGTCGCTAAACCTGCTAAAACAATTTAAGGCACAGCATCCGCAGGTGGCCACAAAATCAGGCCTGATGTTAGGTCTGGGAGAAGAGCTTCAGGAAGTGGAACAGGTGATGCTGGATCTGCGCGCGCATGATTGCGAGATGCTAACGCTGGGGCAATACCTACAACCCAGTCTGCACCATCTTCCGGTATCTCGTTTTGTCACACCTGATGAATTTGACCGGTTGGCAGCAGTCGGTTACGAAATGGGTTTTTCACATGTGGCCAGCGGGCCGATGGTGCGTTCCTCATATCACGCCGATCAACAGGCCGTTGGTGTTGTCGATAACACGCATAACTAAAAAATAACAATACCGTGTAGGGAGTTTGTGCATGCTTACTAACCGTATTTTCGAATATCTCTTGCTGCCACCGGGTGGGCCGATAATTCTATTGTCTGTGGGCTTGTTGCTGATTATTCTGCGCAGCCGCAAACTGGGTGGCTTGCTCACCTTTCTTGGTTTGGCAAGTCTCTATGCCGCCAGCATTCCTGCGGTCTCGTATCGGTTGATTGATGCCTTGCAGTCACAACACCCGCCAGTGGTGTTATTGCCAACTGATTTGCAGGCTATCGTGGTGCTTGGTGGTGGTCGTTTGACGGATGCTCCTGAATACGATGGTGACACCGTTAAACACTTCACCCTCGAACGTCTGCGCTATGCGGCGCGCCTGCATCGCGAAACCGGGTTGCCCATCCTGGTTGCGGGTGGCCGTGTCTACAATGAAGAACGCAGCGAGGCAGACTTGATGAAACAAGTGCTGTCGCAGGATTTTAATGTACCGGTGCAATGGCTGGAGGAAAAAAGCCGTAACACTTATGAAAACGCCAGCTATTCCGCAGAAATATTAAAACAGCAGGAGGTCAACAAGATCTTGTTGGTGACACATGCGTTTCATATGCCGCGTTCACGGTGGTCCTTTGAGCAGATGGATATACGGGTGACGCCGGCGCCCACCGCATTCCGCACAGCAGGTCACGCGGAGCATCAGGGCATGAGTTATATGCCACAACATATGGCATTGGAGACGAGCAGTCTTGCCCTGCACGAGTGGCTGGGTTTGGTCTGGTATAAGTTCAAGTACCGTTAACAAGATCATCAGTTGTATCCCCCCAGCGCCCGACCAGGCGCTGGGGAGGTAGTGATTAATTCTTGCTGAGGGTATCAACTGCCCGTTGCAGGCGTTCACGCGCTTCTTTGGCGATACCTTTCAACACGTCGTCCTTGCCCATGTCGCCAACCTGTAACAGTATGTCCGGGTCGCCGATACGTATTATGCTACCGCCATCCTCGGTGGATTCTACCGTGACATTGCAAGGCAGCATCATGCCGACTTCGGCTTTATGTAACAGCGCCTTGTGTGCGAGTACGGGGTTGCAGGCACCGAGAATGGCATAGGGCCTGAAGTCCGCATCAATCTTTTCCTTTAGGGTGGCCTTGACGTCAATCTTGGTGAGTATGCCGAAGCCCTCGTTTTTGAGTGCGGCGGTGGCCTTGTCTATGGCTAGTTCATAAGGTTGGTTCAGTTTGACTTCGAAGCCCAGGGATTCGCTCATGAGTATTCCTCGTATATCAGTGTGATTGTCTGAATAGGGAGTGGATTCAAGGCGCGCAGTATAAGCTTAAATCTGCGGAATACCCACCCGCATAATGGTCTATTCTCGTAGGTAAGGGTTTGTAAAATATCGCAATTTTCATAAAAACCAAAGGGTTATGAATTAGACTATTAATAGATTCTAATATACCATTCATTTTTTTTAGTCCCCGCTATAGAGGAAATCTATACACTACGCACTCGCCGTTCCCAGCAAGCAAAGGCAATTATGAGAAAAGATCTGGAAAAAGCCGAACCCATCAAGGGGCAGGTCGAAGTCAAAAACACCACCTGTTATATGTGTGCCTGCCGTTGCGGTATTCGCGTCACCCTGCGTGATGGCGAGGTCCGCTATATCCAGGGTAACCCGGAACACCCCCTTAACAAGGGTGTGATCTGCGCCAAGGGCGCCTCCGGCATCATGAAGCAATATTCACCGGCACGCCTGACCAAGCCGCTGCGCCGTAAGCCGGGTAGTGATCGTGGCGATGGCGAGTTCGAGGAAATCTCCTGGGAAGAGGCGTTTTCCACCATGTCGGAGCGTTTGGAGCACATCCGCAAGACTGACCCCAAGAAATTCGCGCTGTTTACAGGTCGTGACCAGATGCAGGCCATGACCGGGATGTTTGCCAAACAGTATGGCACCCCCAACTATGCGGCCCACGGTGGTTTCTGTTCCGTGAACATGGCGGCGGGCATGATCTACACCATTGGTGGTTCCTTCTGGGAGTTCGGTGGCCCCGACCTGGAGCGCTCCAAGTTATTCATCATGATAGGTACCGCTGAAGACCATCACTCCAATCCACTCAAAATGGCGCTCTCCAAGTTCAAGCGCGATGGTGGCCGTTTTATCTCCATCAATCCGGTGCGTACCGGCTATTCAGCAATCGCCGACGAGTGGGTGCCGATCAAGCCCGGCACGGACGGCGCATTGTTGTTGGCATTGATCAACGAAATGATCACCCAGGGCCTCTATGACCGTGACTTCCTGGTTCAGTACACCAACTCGGCGCAACTGGTAAACCTGGATGAAAAGAGTTCTGAATACGGCATGTTCGTGCGTGCCGAAGTGCCGGTCGAAGAAGGCTGTTTCGATCCGCAAAATAAACTCTGGTGGGACCGTAACGTCAATAAGGCCGTGGTGACACACACAGCAGGTGCCGACCCGCGCCTGATGGGCGAATTCAAGCTGGAAGACGGTACGCCCGTCAAGCCGGCCTTCCAGATGCTGGTGGACCGGGTCAAGGAATACACACCGGAGTGGGCAGAAGACATTACCGGTATTCCGGCCGAGACCATCCGGCGGCTTGGCCATGAGATGGGCGTTACCGCGCGCGATCAGAAGATCGAATTACCGATTGCCTGGACCGATGTCTGGGGCAAGGACCATGAAACCGTTACCGGCAGCCCGGTATCCTTCCACGCGATGCGCGGTTTGGCCGCACACTCCAACGGTTTCCAGACCATCCGTGCCCTGTCGATTCTGATGACCATGCTCGGAACTATCGATACCCCGGGAGGCTTCCGTCATAAGGCGCCGTTCCCGCGGCCAATTCCGCCGTGCGCGAAAACGCCCCGCGGCCCCGAGGGTGTCAAGCCGAATACGCCACTGGGTGGCATGCCGCTGGGCTGGCCAGCTGAACCGGACGACCTGTTTGTCGATGACAAAGGTGAGCCGGTGCGTCTCGACAAGGCCTTCTCCTGGGAATATCCATTATCGGTGCACGGCATGATGCACAATGTGATCACCAATGCCTGGCGTGGCGACCCGTATCCCATCGACACCATGATGATTTTCATGGCCAACATGGCGTGGAACTCTACGATGAACACGGAAGGCGTCCGTAAGATGCTTAATGACAAGAATGAGGACGGTGAATACAAGATCCCGTTCCTGATTGTCTGCGATGCCTTCCAGTCAGAAATGACATCGTATGCTGATCTGGTGTTGCCGGATACCACTTATCTGGAGCGGCACGACGTGATGTCTATGCTGGACCGCCCGATTTCAGAATTCGAAGGCCCGGTGGATTCCGTGCGTATCCCGGTGGTGCCGCCCAAGGGTGATTGTAAGCCTTTTCAGGAAGTACTCATTGAATTGGGTACGCGCCTCAAGTTGCCGGCATTCATCAATGAAAAGGGCGAACGCAAATACCGCGATTACCCGGATTTCGTTGTCAACTACGAAACCGAGCCGGGTTCCGGTATCGGCTTCCTCGCCGGCTGGCGTGGCAAGGGTGGTGAAAAGTTCATGAAGGGCGAGCCTAACCCGAACCAGTGGCAGATGTACGAGCAAAACAACTGCGTCTATCAGCATGAGTTGCCAAAGTCCTACCAGTACATGCGTAACTGGAATAAGGGTTATCTGGAATGGGCGCGGCATCACCGCTTGACGCGTTATGCTGAACCGATCCTGTGCCATATTTATTCGGATGTGTTACAGCAATTCCGTCTGGCTGCGCAGGGTAAGACCGATGGCAAGCAGCCGCCGGATCATTTACGCAAACGTATTGAAACTTTCTTCGATCCGTTGCCGTTCTATTACGAGACCTTGGAATCGCAGTTGACCGACAAGCACAAGTACCCGTTGAATGCGATCACGCAGCGCCCCATGGCGATGTACCATTCCTGGGATTCCCAGAATGCCTGGTTGCGTCAGATCCATACTTATAACTATCTTTACATGAGTCCTGAGCTCGGCACTAAAGGTGGCTTTGAAGACGGTGATTGGGTATGGGTTGAATCGCAGTGGGGTAAGGTGCGTTGCCTGTGCCGTTTCTCCGAAGCGGTTGAGCCGGGCACGGTATGGACCTGGAACGCAATCGGTAAACAGGCTGGTGCCTGGAATCTGGAGCCAAAGGCCGACGAGGCATCCAAAGGCTTCCTGCTCAATCATGTGATTTCGGAAGAACTGCCACCGACACCTGAAGGTGAGCATCTTTCCAACTCTGATCCGGTCACCGGTCAGGCGGGTTGGTATGACGTGCGTGTGCGTGTCTACAAGGCCGAGGAGACTGATGAAAAAATCAGTTATCCCCAGTTCAAACCGCTCAAACCCGTACCCGGGCAAGAGAAGAAACGTAAACCGTGGATGGCTTATTTCGCGGGCAAAGGCAAGAGGGCCTCTTAATGACCCAGTTAGCATTAGTTATTGACTTGAATGTCTGCGTTGGTTGTCACGCCTGTGTCACCAGCTGCAAGGAATGGAATACCTCCGGTATTGCTGGTTCCATGTCGGATGATCGGCCCTATGGTGAAAGCCCGACCGGTAACTTCTTCAATCGCGTGCAGAGTTTCGAGGTGGGCCAGTATCCCAATACCGAAACCGTGCATTTCCCAAAGTCCTGCCTGCACTGTGAAGATCCGCCCTGTGTACCGGTATGCCCGACGGGCGCCAGTTACAAACGCGAAGAAGACGGTATTGTGCTGGTCGATTATGACAAGTGCATTGGCTGTAAATATTGTTCATGGGCCTGCCCCTACGGCGTGCGTGAAATTGACGAGCACCAGAAGGTGATGAAGAAGTGCACCTTATGCGTCGACCGCATCTACGACGAAAGTCTGCCGGAGGCCGAACGCAAGCCCGCTTGTGTGATGGCCTGCCCGACCAGTGCGCGCCTGTTCGGCGATGTGCACGATCCGGATTCGCAGGTTTCTGTGGCGATCCGTGAAGAGGGCGGTTATCCGTTGATGCCGGAATGGGGTACCAAGCCGGCCAATCACTACCTGCCGCGGCGCAAGACCAAGCTCAAGATTCACGAAGACGAGCTTATCCGTGCTGATAATCCGCTTAAGAAGGAAGGTCATCTGCCGACGCCGGATGAGAGTACACCGACCCTTGACGATTCCACTACTTGGTAATTCGCAATTTAAAATTGGAGTTATAAATGCATCCTGCATTTTCAGTTATTTTCTTAACCACCTTGATCGGTGTCGGTCAGGGTCTTTTCCTGGCGCTTTATACGGGTGAGATTTACTCGACGCTGGACTTGTTGCCTGCTCAGGGCGGCCAGTTCTATGTGATTGGCAGTGTCATCGCCGTCGTGTTTATGGCTGCTGGCCTGCTCGCCTCTTTCTTTCATCTGGGTCATCCTGAGCGCGCCTGGCGTTCGGCTGCGCGCTGGCGTACCTCCTGGTTGTCGCGTGAAGTCATTGTGTTGCCCGCAGTGATATCTGCGACAGTGATATACGGCGGTCTGCATTACTTCGGCTGGGGGATGACTGCTGATGTTTATGCCGTGAAAGGCCTACTTAGCCCGACGATACTCGTTGGTGCGGCCGGTACGGTTGCCGCGTTCGCATTGTTTCTATGTACAGGCATGATCTACGCCTGTATCAAATTTCTGCAAGAGTGGGCAAGTTCATTGACTGTTATCAATTACACCTTGTTCGGTTTGGCCTCGGGTTTCGCGCTGGCAACGGCCTACGCGGCTTACTCGGGTAGTGAATTGGTCAGTTTTTACGGTGTAATAGCCATTGTGACCACGGTAGTTGCATTCATTACACGCGTGGCGTCACTGTTTCGTAATGCCCGCATCAAACACAAATCCACATTGCAGAGCGCTCTGGGTGTACGCCATAACCGTATTCAACAACGCTCGCAAGGTTTCATGGGTGGCTCATTCAATACGCGTGAATTTTTCCATGGCGCATCGGTTGTCTGGTTTAAATCGATTAAATGGGTTTTCCTGGTGTTGGTGTTCCCAGTGCCGATTGCATTGCTGGTGGCAGGTATTAATGCAGCCTCATTTGATTTACTGGCAGCAGCGTTTGTCGTTCAATACATTGGCCTCATCGCAGAGCGCTGGTTCTTCTTTGCTCAGGCGAACCATCCTCAGAACTTGTATTATCAGACGGTAGGCTAAAAAAGCATTCGCCCGGTTATTTTAAGACGGCGGCACCAGATTCTGGTGGCGCCGTTTTTTTTTCGTGGTTGTCCGGATTAAATACGCGCCAGTGGCAGATAAAGCTGGGAGTGGCGCAAGATACAGCAGCTAATTACAATGCTATCATCGGCGGATACGGGATAGGTATCGGCCGAATAACGATACTACGGTTGTTGATCATGCATGAATAAGACGCAGTGGGAGAAGATCCAGTCGCTATTTGATGCGGCAGTGCAACTTGATGCGCAACAACGTGTCGCGTTTCTCGACTCGGCTTGCAATGGGGATGACGAGTTACTAAGGGAAGTTCGTTCGCTGCTGGAGGCGGATAATCTCACCAATAATTTCCTGGATAAAATCGATGCCCCTGCAGACGCCCTGAATAAATATATCGATTCTGATATCAAGCGGGTAGGCCCCTACGATATTGTCGAGTATCTCGGTTCCGGTGGCATGGGTGTTGTGTATAAGGCCAGGGATACACGGCTGGACCGATACGTTGCCCTTAAATTCCTGCCTGCCTACCTGAATAAGAATGCTATTGCTAAAGAGCGGTTGATTGTCGAGGCGAGGGCCGCCTCCCGTCTGGATCATCCGAATATCTGCACAATTTATGACATTGGTACGTCTGAGGATGGCGGATTTTATATCGCGATGGCGTATTACGATGGCGAAGATCTTTCCTGTTCGCTTAGGCGTGGCGCATTGAATGTCGCAGAGGTGTTCGATATTGCGATGCAGATTAGCAGGGGCTTATCCGCAGCCCACGCGCAGAGCATTTATCATCGCGATATAAAACCCGCCAATATTGTTGTCACTACGGACAAGCAGGTCAGACTGGTGGACTTCGGTATCGCCAAGATGGATAACACCGACCTTACCGTGACGGGTGAAAAAGTGGGGACCATCGCCTACATGTCGCCGGAGCAGCTCATGGGCCAGGACGCAAGTCCGCAGATGGACGTGTGGTCGCTGGGGGTCGTGTTATACGAAATGTTGTCTGGGGGCAGGCCGTTCAATACACAGAAAACACATGAATTGATGTATTCAATTCTGCATCAGGAAATCAGACCGCTGGTCGAACAGGCTTCGGGAATCCCGCATTCATTGGCGGCTGTCGTCGATCAAATGTTGTCACGTGACCTGGACAAACGTTATGCCTCTGCGCAAGACGTGTTGGAGTCACTCCTTGCTGTGCAGGCGGATACCCAGGAAATGGCACGAATGGGTTCTGCGGTACGCCGTGATATTTCAGTACCAGGTGACACAGGTGCTACTAAATCAGGTCCGGGCCAGGAGGGTGAACTTAGGCAGATCACGGTGATGGCGACAGACCTTTGCGGGTATTCAGGATTAAGAAGTGAGCTCGATTCGGAATCAAGTCACCGTTTGCTGATGCGTTATTTTTCCACCATAGAAAATATTGTCAGGATTTATGGCGGTTCGGTTAACCAACGTATTGGCGATACGGTGGTTGCGGCGTTTGGTATCCCGTTGGCACATGGCAATGATCCTGAACGTGCGGTGCGTGCTGCCACGGCATGTCATGAGGAGATGGCTCGGCTTGCCGATGAGCTGGCACTGGATTTACAGGTGCATATCGGTGTGGCGAGTGGCGAGGTGGTTACGTCGGGTAGCGGTGACAGCTTTGCTCAGGGTTACTCGGTGATGGGCGAGTCCCTGAATACGGCGGTGCGCCTGGACGACCTTGCAATTCCGGGCGAGACCTTGATCACTGATGCCGTATTCGACGAGGTACGGAAAATATTTGATTGCGAACAAAGTGGCAGTTTTCAGCCGCGTGGCAAAAAGCAGGCCTCGGCAGTCTGGCGGGTTCGTGGTTTTAGCGGCGGCACCGCGGCGGGTGTGCAACCACTGGTCGGGCGGCGTCTTGAGGTACGTCAGTTCAAGGAGGTGCTGGAACAGTCACGCCAAACGAATACTGGAAACGTGGTTTATGTGAGAGGTGAAGCCGGTTTAGGCAAGACACGCCTTGCCGGAGCGTTCAAGCGTCTCGCAAGCCGTTTTGGCTATGCCTGCCATAGTGGGCTGATACTCGATTTTGGCGTTTCCCGCGGCGAGGACGCCATCCCTGCGCTGGTACGAAGCCTGCTTGATATTAACGCGGGTGCGGATGAGCCTGTCCGCCAAGCGGCGCTTGAAAGTGCGATCGGCGAACAGCTGGTGGCCCCGGATCAGCGTGTGTTTATGAATGATCTCCTCGATTTGCCGCAACCGGCCAATTTAAAGGTCATTTACGATGCCATGGATCATGTCAAACGTGATCTGGGAATTCGCCAGACACTGGTTCGCTTGACACAGTCGGTTGTGAACCGGCATCCGGTGTTTATCCTGATAGAGGATTTGCACTGGTCCGATCGTTCTGTGCTGGAACACCTTGCCGAGATCATGCGTATCACAATGGAAGCTCCGCTGGTTATCGTACTGACGTCCCGGCACGAAAATGATCCGTTAATGACAGAATGGAAACAAATCATCAAAGATATTCCCAGGATAATCATTGATCTCATGCCCTTGCCAAAACGGGATGCAATGACGCTGGCGAAACAGTTCGCCGAGCTCGATACCGATTATGGCCGTCAGTGTGTCGAACGTGCCCAGGGTAATCCATTATTCCTTGAACAATTGTTGCACAATGCCAGTAAGGAAAATGAAAATAGTTTGCCGGCGTCATTGCAGAGTCTGGTGCTGGAGCGCATGGATAAATTATCGCCCAGGGACCGCAAGGCGATACGTGCCGCAGCAATTCTTGGGCAACGCTTTTCGCTTGAGGCACTGCGTTATGTGATCGATGACCCCAATTATCGTTGCGACGACCTCGTCGAGCATCACATGATTCGTTCGCGTGGGCCGGACTATTTATTCGTACATGCGTTGATACAGGAGGGCGTCTATCTCTCTCTGCTTAAAGCAATGAAGCGCGAGCTGCATCACCGCGCCTCCGACTGGTTTATCCATCGCGACAGCGTACTGCATGCCGAACACCTGGACAGGGCAGATGATGCCCTTGCGCCAAAGGCCTATTACCGCGCCGCTTCAGAACAGGCGTCGTATTATCATTTTGACAAGGCGATACAGCTCATACAGCGAGGGCAGGAGATCGCATCCAGTGAGCAGGACCGCTATGTCCTGAAACGATTGCTGGGTGATGTGCAAAGCGATATGGGCGCGATGACGGAAGCGGCCGAGGCCTATGATGGAGCACTGGAGGCGGCCAGTGACGATGCGGAGCGATGCAGCGCGTGGATCGGTCTGGCGCATTGCTATGATGTGGCCGATCGTCATGATGATGCCATGGCGATGCTCCAACAGGCGGAGCGGGCCGCCACGCAATATAACCAGCTTGAACAACTGGCGCAGGTGTATTATCAACGTGGCAATTTATTGTTTCCTCGGGGTGAAATCGAGGCCTGCAAGCATGAGCATGGTCTCGCGCTGCAATATGCCAAACAAATCGATTCGCCGTTGCATGAAGCCCGTGCACTCAGCGGCCTGGGTGATGCGGAATATGCGGCAGGGCGCATGTTAAGTGCCTATGAGTATTTTCAGCGCTGTCTGCAACTCTGCGAGCAACATGCCCTGGGCCGGGTCGAGGCGGCAAACCGTTTTATGCTTGGTACAGTGCGTATCTACCTCAATGAGCTCGATGGCGCGTTGCAGGATTCGCTCGATTCGGCCGAGGCCGCGGCGCGCGTGGGCCACGTGCGCGCGGAAATTGTGTCGCGCCTCACGGCAAGCTGGATTCTGCTGGACCAGGGAAAACTGGACCCGGCGCGCGAGCAGGTGGAGCTGGGACTAGCGCTCACCGAAGATCTGGGTGCCAAACGTTTCGAGCCGTTTCTGAATGAAAGTAAAGCGCGTATCCTGATTGCCGAAGGTCAGCGCGAAGCCGCATTAAGCCTGGCTGAAGAGGCCATGGCCATCTCGCGCGAAACCGGTGTCGCCTTTATCGGCCCCTGGATACTGGGCACCATCGCCCTGGCAAGTGACGATGACACCCAACGCAACGCCGCCCTGGAAGAAGCAGAAGAGCTATTACGCGAAGGCTGCGTGGGCCATAACTATTACCGCTTTTACCGTGCCGCGATCGAATGCTCCCTAAAACACAAGGAATGGGACCGCGCTGAGTACTACGCTGACTGCCTCGAAGAATACACATCACCAGAACCTAACCCGTGGGCGGATTACTATATCGAACGGGGAAGGGTTCTAGCGGCGCAAGGCCGTGGGTCGGGGTAAGTTCAGGATATATTTGATTTTGTAATGTATCGCCTGAAATAAAGATGAAATGCGAAATGCCCGCATAAATGGCCGAGCGTAAACGAGGCCCGGCGATCGAGGCGAGCGCATGTGATGTGATTGTTGGGTCTCATATGGTGTATTCTGGAGCGCCATTGAATTGAATGGCGACAGGCTTCCAGCTTCTGTTTATTAGCTGTACTAAGGCTGAGTGCCACTGTTCTAGTTCGCTTATATCAAAGATTCGCACATCTCTGATATTCCAGCCATTGGTTTTCGTCTTATCTAAATAGAACTGATCAACCTCCCAGCGATTATGTAATCCTAGGTTGCGGATCAATGACATTTCCCGAACATGCCCAAGAGTTTCTTTGTCAAGATGAATCTCTAAATCAATTGAATTTTTAAGAATATCTATTTGTTGCGTAATCTCTTTGAAACCTATTTTAAAGAGTTCTTTTTGTTTGGTTTTGTTAAGTTTTTGGCCATATGTATATGGGTAGCTCTTGTTAATGAAGGCCCCTATATGAGATATGTACCAGTCCCAGTGGCTCCGTAATGTGATTAAAACTGATTGCCGGACATTCTTTGCGAATACATCCTGATACTTTTCAAGATGACTCCATCCTTCCTGCCATAATAGCTTGCTCATTCCATTATCCCGTAGTGATTGTTCTATTTCATCTAATGCGCTTGGTTGACGAATTCGTTGGCTTGCTGCTGTATCAGATAGGATGTAATAGAAAATAGCGCCCTGCATAAATTCCTGGGTTTGATACGCAATCTGAGCGGGGAAATTATGAGCTTTTGCGCCCGGCTTTGAATCGACTTTTGATA
>CAMYKB010000037.1 GCA_947258875.1 uncultured Gammaproteobacteria bacterium
TTCTTAAATCTACTTGGGACTGAACTTAATAGGGCTGTTCTGGGACTATCCTGGGACATGCTCCAGCCCTATTTACCCCAATCCAGACAAAATGTGATTGACAAAGAAAAACCCAACCTATTGATTAAGTTGTGTTGGTGGAGGCGGCGGGAATCGAACCCGCGTCCGCAAGCACTCTGCCATTGGTACTACATGCTTAGTCCGTCTTTAAGTTAACCGCGTACTCCCCGACGGACAGGGTAGCAAACGGCGAGTCTGGTAAAGTTTTAGTGGTTTGGACCCAGACAGGCCTCCCCACGATCTTGTGTAAATGACTTCTGAGTAGAACGCACAAGCACGATTCTGTCAGAAGCTAACCGGGTTTAAGCGGCTAGAGCGTAGTTGTCGTCGTTGGCAACTATAAAAATACAGCTGATGGATTTACGAGGCTACGCTGAGCACCTCGGCATGCACCTCAGGTTTTGCCACCCACGTCGAAGCCGGGTCGCCCCCAAAGTCACTAAATAAGACATTCTACACTTACGGGAGTTCCCTGTCACAATGCCTTGTCCAGCTCAAAAATGGCCCCTGAATCAGGGTGCGCCGGGTGGTGGTTTCCGCTATTATTGCGCCTTCCCAACACACGTCAGATATAAGAAAAATGCTGGTTTTGCCTGGTAGCTCTGCGCTCTCCGACTTCCGCCGTTCACGCTTGCTAGCCAGACTCCGCGAACAGGTCCCTGCAATTACTTCCATCGCTGCGGTTCATGTCCATTTCGTGGATGTGGAGCGCAGTTTATCTGATGCCGAAGCGGTCAAGCTTGAGCAGATACTCGATTTCTCACACCAGAACAACCTCGAAAACCAGGGCGGCGAGCTGTTTCTGGTGGTGCCGCGTACCGGTACGATTTCGCCCTGGGCGAGTAAAGCGACTGATATTGCCCACAATTGCGGACTGGAAATGGTCAAGCGTATCGAGCGCGGGCAGGCTTATTTTATTGCTGCCGATACACCCTTCAGCGATGTGGCACACCAGCAAATTAAGGCGTTGATACATGACCGTATGACACAGGAAGTGATGGGCGCATTGGATGATGCCGTGGTGCTGTTTAATGCAGGTGAACCGGCACCGGTGCGTGTTATCGATCTGACGGGTGATGCCAATGCGGCGTTAGAGAATGCCAACCGTGAAATGGGCCTGGCGCTTTCCGCGGACGAGATCCAGTACCTGGTCGAGAACTACCTGGATATCGGCCGCAACCCTACCGATGTTGAGTTGATGATGTTCGCGCAGGCCAACTCCGAGCATTGCCGTCACAAGATCTTCAATGCGGACTGGGTAATTGATCAGCATCCACAAGACAAGACGCTGTTCGGCATGATCCGTAACACCTATGAGCACGCACCGGAAGGCATCTTGACGGCCTATAAGGATAACGCTTCGGCCATAGTGGGCACGCGCGCCAGTCGTTTCATTGCGGATAGCCTGAGGCATGAATACCGTACGATAGAAGAGGATGTGCATATCCTCATGAAGGTGGAAACCCACAATCACCCCACCGCGATCTCGCCTTTCCCGGGTGCCGCTACCGGTTCGGGCGGTGAGATCAGGGACGAGGGCGCCACTGGTACCGGCAGCAAGCCCAAGGCAGGGTTATGTGGATTTTCAGTCTCCAATCTGCGTATCCCCGGGTATGAACAGCCCTGGGAAACGGATCACGGTAAGCCGGATCGCATCGTTTCGGCGCTCGATATTATGCTCGAGGGCCCCATTGGCGCTGCGGCCTTTAATAATGAGTTCGGACGGCCCAACATTACCGGTTATTTCCGCAGCTTCGAGGAAAAGGTTCCGGGCACGAACGGCGAAGAGCTGCGGGGGTATCACAAACCCATCATGGTTGCCGGTGGTCTCGGCAATATCCGCAAGGAGCACATTGAGAAACAAGCAATCCCGCCGGGTACACCCATAGTGGTACTGGGAGGGCCTGCCATGCTCATCGGTCTCGGTGGCGGGGCGGCCTCCTCGATGGCCAGTGGCACAAGTCTTGAAAATCTCGACTTTGCTTCGGTACAACGCGGGAACCCAGAGATGGAACGCCGCTGTCAGGAGGTCATTGATCGCTGTACCGCCTTTGGACATAACAACCCCATACTCTCAATACACGATGTGGGTGCCGGCGGCTTATCCAATGCGGTACCCGAGATCATTGAAGGCGCAGGGCGTGGTGGGCGCTTTGAATTGCGCACTATTCCTAATGATGAACCGGGCATGTCACCGATGGAGATCTGGTGCAACGAGGCCCAGGAACGATATGTGCTGGCAATCGATGTGGATCGGCTGCCCGTGTTCGAACAACTTTGTGAACGCGAGCGTTGTCCTTATGCCGTTATTGGTGAGAGCACAGAAGAACATCAGTTGATCGTCGGCGACGGATATTTTGATAATGCCCCGGTCGATATGCCGCTGGAAGTGTTGCTCGGCAAGCCGCCCAAGATGTTGCGTAATGTGCAGCACCATAGTTTCCATAAACCCGAGTTCGAAACCGCCAATATTGATATTAATGATGCGGTGGAGCGTGTGTTGCGCCTGCCGAGTGTAGCCGCCAAGACCTTCCTGATTACCATAGGGGACCGTACCGTGACCGGCATGGTCACGCGTGACCAGATGGTCGGTCCCTGGCAGGTGCCGGTTGCTGATGTTGCGGTCACTTGCAGTGACTATCGGAGTTATGGCGGTGAGGCGATGGCGATGGGCGAGCGTACGCCGATCGCGTTGGTAAACCCTGCAGCTTCCGGGCGCATGGCGATTGGCGAGGCACTCACCAATCTGGCTGCGGCATCTGTCGAAAAACTAACTGATGTATGTCTATCAGCCAACTGGATGGCTGCCGCTGGACACCCGGGCGAGGACGCTGCGTTGTTTGATACCGTCAAGGCCGTCGGTGAGGAGCTTTGCCCGGCGCTGGGTATTGCGATTCCAGTAGGCAAGGATTCGTTGTCGATGAAGAGCGTGTGGGACGAGGGTGGTAAGTCACATGCCGTGACCGGGCCGCTGTCACTTATTATCTCCGCGTTTGCGCCGGTTACCGATGTGCGCCATACCTTGACACCGCAGTTATGTAACGAGTGTGGCGATAGCGATTTGATCCTGATCGATCTGGGAAAAGGCCAGAATCGCCTGGCGGGGTCTGCGTTGGCGCAGGTCTATAAAAAGGTTGGACATCATGCGCCGGATGTGGACGATGCGCAGGCATTGAAGGCCTTCTTCGAAGTTATCCAGGACCTGCGAAATGACCGCTTGTTGCTGGCGTACCACGACCGTTCCGACGGCGGCCTGTTTGCGGCCTTGTGTGAAATGGCCTTCGCCGGTCACACCGGCGTGAGCGTCAGTCTTAGCGGGCTTGGGGACGACGCTGTTGCAGCACTGTTCAATGAAGAGCTGGGCGCTGTCATCCAGACACGCCACAGCGATACCGATACGGTCTTGCAGATACTCACAGAGGCCGGATTGGGTCATCATAGCTCGGTCATTGGCAATCTCAATGATGAAGATCGTATTGTTATAGAGCATTCACAGCAGGTGCTTTACGCAGCGAAGCGTGCGCAACTACATCAAATCTGGGCTGAGACCAGCTACCGCATGCAGGCCTTGCGCGATAACGAAACATGCGCAGAGCAGGAATTTGAAAACCTGGCGGATGAACAGGATCCCGGGCTGTCGCCGCGCCTGTGTTTTGATGCAGCCGAGGATATTGCTGCACCGTTGATCAATATAGGCAGCCGTCCCCGTGTTGCGGTGTTGCGGGAGCAAGGCGTCAATGGTCATATCGAAATGGCGGCCGCTTTTGATCGTGCAGGGTTTGCAGCGATCGATGTGCATATGAGTGATCTTATTGAAGGCCGCGTCAGTCTCAAGGATTTCAAGGGTATTGCAGCCTGTGGCGGGTTTTCATACGGTGATGTCCTGGGTGCTGGTGGCGGTTGGGCGAAATCGATCCTTTTCAATGCGCGTGCCTGCGATGAATTCGAGGCTTTCTTCCATCGCGATGACGTGTTTGGTCTTGGGGTATGTAACGGTTGTCAGATGATGTCGCAATTACGCGAGCTGATTCCCGGTGCGGGTCACTGGCCGCGTTTCATGCGCAACACTTCGGAGCAATTCGAAGCACGTCTGGCGAAGGTTGAGATATTGCCTTCGCCCTCAATTATATTGGAAGGTATGCAGGGTTCGGTGCTCCCGATCGCTGTGGCGCATGGTGAGGGCAGGGCGCAGTTCAGTGCCAATACAGCAGAGGCCACACTAAAGTCCGGACTCGTGTCATTACGTTATGTTGATCACTACGGCAATGCTACCGAGCGTTATCCCTATAATCCGAACGGTTCACCGCAAGGGATCACCGGTCTTACCACCAGCGATGGGCGATTTACCATCATGATGCCGCATCCGGAACGGCTTTTCCGTACTGTACAATACTCATGGCACCCTGATGAATGGCCGATGGACGGCCCCTGGATGCGGATGTTCCGAAATGCGCGGGTGTGGCTGGGGTAAATTTTTGTGACAGATTCCCGAAAACTGCTTAATTGATACACTTTGTTGTGTATTTGCCCTATAATCCCAAATAGGAATTAGATTATACGTGGCTGTGGAGCTGTCTTGGAAAAATAGTGGATATTCAATGCCTTAAAACAAAATGCATGATGCCTGTCCTGTGTCTGGGGCTGGCATGGAGTGCTTCTGGGCAGGCGGAATGGTACTACGGTGCTCATGTAGGCAATACCGAGCAGACTTTTTTTCAGCAGGACCCTCAGTTACAGAATATTCTGATCGCTAATCCCTATGACGACGCTGAATCTGCCAATGCCTACTCATTTTATGGTGGCTTCAGACCCAATAACAATTTCTCGTTGGAACTAGGGTACTCCGATCTCGGCCGCGAGACACTCGACAGCAGGCCTTCGGGCGCGCTGTTGTGGAAGCCGGGTTCCTTTATTGCTGATATCGAGACTGAAGGCTTGTTTGTGTCGGGTACCGGTAGTTTGCCGCTGGGCGATACCAGCTCGATCTACCTGCGTGCTGGGCTTTTTAATCTAGATATGGATACAGCAGCAAATTCTTTCACATCAAGTGAATTCGGGGCCATTACAAGACCCAACCTTTTCTATGGCCTGGGTGCCGATTACGAGTTCAATAAGAGCTTTGGTATTCATGCCGAGTGGGAACGCTATAACTACAATAATAGTGAAGAAGATGTCGACCTGTTTTCGGCTGGCCTGAAATTTAACTTCTGATTAATCGGCAGTATCCTATCTAGTTACTATCACAACTGGCTCCGCTAAATCACTTGCCGTAAGCTGCATCTGTATTGCGCTGAACCTCGTATTCCTGGCGAGGTCTTAATTTTTATCAAAGTGCAAGGTGGTTGTTAATGCTAATCAAGTCAAAACGCGCGTCCGACGTCGCTTCATCTGAAATCACAGATCAATCCATTTATCAGCAGCGCCGTAAGTTCTTGCGTAATACTGCATTATTCGGTGCGAGCGCGGCGTTGGCTCCCGGATTGCTGTTACCTGAATCAGTCATAGCCGGCGACAGGCTGGCGAATGTAGTCAAGAGCGCATACACACTTGATGATGAGCTGACCCCGTATGACGCGGTCACCGAGTATAACAATTTCTATGAATTGGGTACCGGCAAGCGTGATCCGGCAGCGAACGCCAAGCGCCTTAAGACCTCGCCCTGGTCAGTTGCCATCGAAGGCGAATGTGCAAAGCCCGGTGTTTATGACATAGAAGATTTCATCAAACCTCATAAACTGGAGGAGCGGGTATATCGCCTGCGCTGCGTCGAAGCGTGGTCAATGGTGATTCCCTGGGTGGGCATTTCGCTTGCAGATGTGCTCAAACGGTTTGAGCCCACCTCGAAAGCGAAGTTTGTCGAATTCACCAGTATTCATGATCCCAAAAATTTGCCGGGGCAACGTGTTAAGACACTCGACTGGCCCTATGTCGAGGGCCTGCGTATCGATGAAGCCATGCACCCACTTAGCATTCTCGCGGTAGGTTTGTATGGCGAAGTGTTACCAAATCAAAATGGTGCACCGATGCGCCTGGTGGTGCCATGGAAATACGGATTTAAAAGCAGCAAGTCCATCGTCAGGATCCGCTTCACCGAGAGTATGCCGAAAACAGCTTGGAATAAGGCGGGACCGAATGAATATGGTTTCTATTCCAACGTGAATCCGGTAGTGGATCATCCACGCTGGAGCCAGAGACGTGAGCGACGTATCGGTGAATTCCGCAAACGCAAAACACTCATGTTCAATGGTTATGCCGAAGAAGTCGCCTCGCTGTATACGGGTATGGATCTGAAGAAGCACTTCTAGTCATGCCGACTGAATCCACGATCCGCTGGCTGATCAAGCCTGCGGTGTTCATGCTTGCATTGCTGCCTATTGTTATACTGCTGTGGCAGGGATTGAATAATGGGTTGGGTGCCAATCCCATCGAGGAGATCACGCATCGCACCGGTGCATGGACTTTGCGGTTGCTGTTAATAACGCTTGCTGTTACTCCCTTACGACGTATCACAAAACAATCCTGGTTGATCCGTTTACGGCGCATGCTGGGCCTGTTCGTGTTTTTTTATGCCACGCTGCATTTCATAACCTATATCTGGCTCGATCAGTATTTTGATATGCAGGAGATCCTCAAGGACATCGTAAAACGGCCGTATATCACCGTTGGTTTTGCTGCGTTTGTACTTCTAATTCCCCTGGCAGCAACATCGACGAACGCTATGATGCGTCGGCTTAAGCGCCGTTGGGTACAATTACATCGCCTTGTTTATCTCATCGTGATTCTGGGCGTGTTACATTTCTGGTGGCTGGTAAAGGCCGATATCCGCGAACCCGCGGTATATGCGGCTATAGTTACACTGTTGCTTGGATACCGGTTGTTAAAGCACTTTAAAAAACGCCCCCGGGATGCGGGCATGCCGGCGCAGCATTCCATGCAAAACAGCCAGTAATTGTACGTGTGGGCCTCATAACCCGGGGTCCACGAATTCCAGAGGGATGTTATGACCACGATCCGTACCCAACGTGTCAGTTTTGTCGGCTCACAGGGTGACATGCTCGATGCCAGACTGGACTCACCGGAGGCCACGCCCAGGGCCTATGCGCTGTTCGCGCACTGCTTTACATGCTCCAAGAATTTCATCGCCGCCAGCCGTATCAGTCGGGCATTGGCAAAACGCGGCATTGCAGTCTTGCGTTTCGACTTCACTGGTCTGGGCAGTAGTGAAGGTGATTTTGCCAATACCAACTTCTCATCCAATGTCACCGATCTGGTGATGGCGGCCGATTACCTGCGCGAAAAGTTCGAAGCGCCGCAAATTTTAATTGGCCACAGTCTGGGCGGTGCGGCGGTGTTGGCAGCTGCAGCCCAGATACCGGAATCGGTGGCGGTTGCAACTATCGGGGCACCCAGTGAGCCGACGCATGTGAGTAAACATTTTGCGGAGAAAGTACCGCAAATAGAGCAACAAGGTGAGGTTGAAGTCAATCTGTCAGGCCGTAGCTTCAGGATACAAAGACAGTTTCTGGAAGACATTGCCAGTCACAGGATGGAAGGCGTAATTGCGGACCTTGGTCGTGCGTTGTTGGTGTTTCATTCGCCGGGCGATGACACGGTAAGTATCGAACATGCGCAGCGCATCTTTCAAACAGCGAAACATCCCCGCAGCTTTGTATCGCTGGATGATGCCGACCACCTGCTGACACGTCGCGAAGACGCCGAGTATGTAGCCGAAGTATTGGCATCTTGGGCAACCCGTTATATCCCACGGCCTGAGCGGGCTGAGGCAGAAGACACCGAGCAGGGCGTCGTTATTGTCACAGAAACCGGCGAAGGTAAGTATATCGAACGTATCCAGTCCGGGCGGCACCGGTTGCTGGCCGATGAACCCGAATCCGTAGGGGGCAATGATGCTGGTCCGGGTCCCTATGAGTTATTGCTGGCCAGCCTGGGGAGCTGTACCGCCATGACCCTGCGTATGTATGCCGATCATAAACAATTACCGTTGGAACGTGTCATCGTGCGCCTGCGGCATGAAAAAATTCATGCAAAAGATTGTCACGATTGCGAAACTCGTGAAGGCCGAATCGATGTCATCGAACGCGAGATCGAACTGGAAGGCGATCTGGATGAGACGCAACGCGCACGAATGCTGGAGATTGCTGATCGCTGCCCGGTGCATCGAACCCTGCATGGCGAGATCAAGGTCGAGACGCGTTTCGCAGATTAGCGCATGCAATACAGCTGCTCACCGCAAAGAGATAATGGTGCAAAAAATATAAACAAAAGACCATGCGTTTTGCAGGAAGCGCCCCGCGGATTCCACTGTGTTGCCTCCGCATTACCAAGGTTACTCAAAAGTTGGTGGTTGGAAGTTCCCCTTTAGGAGGCGCTGAAAAAAATCATTCCCGTTCTCTTGTAACAAGAAGTGGCGATAGGATTTCACACCAAAGGATGCCGGATCCATAGCCAGGTACAGGGCTGTGATTTCGGATTCGTCTTCAAAACCTTGGATCTTATAGCGATCCATTATCTGTTTGCGTGTCAGGCGATCCATGGTCGCTAATTGAACAGTATACGCGATGTACTCTTGTGCCTCTACGGATGGATTCTCCATAGTGAAATTATGCTGCGCGATGGCATGTGCCACTTCGTGAATAATAAAACTTCTATGCAAGTCACTGCTTATCGGGATTCCAAAAGGAGGGTTTAGAGTCATGGCTTGTTTGCAACTCTCGATCGAGAGAATTTTGATTTCCGAGATAACAGGATCGAAGTGGCCATACTCAAGTATCTTTCGCTTGCCATTAATCTCTCGAACGACACGAATACTGATCGGCAAGGCAGTCTCAAAACCATGGGCCTTCATGAAACTGATCGCCACGTCGGCAGCATTGCAGGTTATTGCCGCATCCGCCGCATCTTCGTACATCACATGGATATATTCCTGACCACAAGTCAAATCCTCAGCGCTATAACAGGGTATTAAACTGGTGACTGATATGAGCGCCAGAGACAAAATAGTAGCGCTGGGAATGTAGTTTATCTTCATAACTATGTCTTCATGTTTGCATTATAGACATAGTTCAAACGTTTCTTTCGAGCTTGTGCTGTTTTAGTCAATCATCTTGTGACTCGAATCAATACATTGGTTGTTAATTTACTGATGAGCAGGCTTAGATGCGAATTAGACCAGTTCCAGGAAGATCGTGGGAATCAGAAATACGGTATTCAATGTACTCTTTGCGCTGAAGAGTTTTTTGTTGTGTGGTAAAACCACTTATTTAGTCAATGCCTGGCGCCCGGTCCAGTCGCGCGCAAATTGATGTGCGACACGCCCACTGCGTGAACCGCGCTGCAGGGCGTAGCGTAGGGCGTGTTCTCGTATTGACTCCTGATCAGTGATATTGGCGCCCAGCTGTGCCAGCCAGTGAAATACGGTTGCAAGGTATTCGTCCTGATTGAACGGGTGGAATGAAAGCCACAATCCGAAGCGTTCCGATAGCGAGATTTTTTCTTCTACGGCCTCGCTGTAATGAATTTCACCGTTAATATGGCGAGTATCGAGATTATCGCGCATTTGTTCGGGCATTAAATGACGGCGATTGGAGGTAGCATAAACGAGCACGTTATCCGGTGTGGCCGCGATGGAACCATCGAGTATCGCCTTGAGTGCCTTGTAGCTGGGGTCATCGGCTTCAAAGGATAAATCATCGGTGTAAATCACAAACCGTTCTTCACGGGTATAGAGAGGTTCAACGATGTACGGTAGGTCATTCAGGTCCTGTCGCTCGACCTCGATGACGCGTAGTCCCTTATTTGCATGCTCTGTCAATAATGCCTTGATCAATGACGACTTGCCTGTGCCGCGTGAACCCCATAGTAGAGCGTTATTGGCGGGCAGCCCGGCGATGAACTGACGCGTATTCTGCACCAACGCAGTCTTTTGTTTTTCTATGTTCAGCAGATCATCCAGCTTGATCTGGTGCGGATGGTGGATCGCTTCGAGCTGCCCCGGCTTGCGCCAGCGAAAGGCATGCGCACTCCAGTCGATATCGTCCCGATTGAACGGCAGTAACGGTTCCAATCTGTCGACCAGAGCATCGAGCCGGTTGATGAAGTGCGTTATGTCATCCATAGATAAACATGCCTTAGGCAAGCCGCTTGTACTTGATACGGTGCGGTTGGTTGGCCTCTTCGCCAGTGCGGCGTTGATAGTCCGCTTCGTAATCACTGTAATTGCCTTCAAACCAGACCACTTCGCTGTCGCCTTCAAACGCGAGGATATGAGTGGCGATACGATCCAGGAACCAACGGTCATGCGAGATCACTACCGCGCTGCCTGGGAAGTTCAGCAACGCTTCTTCGAGTGCGCGTAGGGTTTCCACATCAAGATCATTTGTGGGTTCATCAAGTAACAGTAAATTGCCGCCTTTCTTAAGTAAATTGGCGAGGTGCAGGCGGTTACGCTCACCACCGGATAAATCGCCAACACGTTTCTGCTGATCAGAACCCTTGAAATTGAATCGCCCGGCATAGGCACGGGAAGGCATTTCGTAGCGGCCTACAGTGATCATGTCGAGGCCGTCCGACAGTTCTTCCCATACTGTTTTGCTGCTATCGAGTGCCTCGCGTGATTGGTCTACGTAGGCGATCTCGACACTCTCTCCAATCTTGATCTCGCCGGCATCGGGTGTTTCCTGTCCTATCAACATACGAAACAGGGTGGTCTTACCGGCGCCGTTGGGTCCGATGATGCCGACGATACCGCCACGCGGTAGATTGAAACTCAGGTTTTCATATAACAATCGGTCACCAAAGGCTTTGCTGATACCGTTGGCTTCGATTACGAGGTCACCGAGACGTGGTCCGGGCGGGATGTAGATCTCATTGGTCTCGGAGCGTTTTTGATAGTCTGAGGATGCAAGTTCTTCAAAGCGTTGCATGCGCGCCTTACTCTTGGCTTGACGGCCCTTGGGATTGCTGCGCACCCATTCCAACTCAGCGTGCATGGCCTTGCGGCGCGCACCTTCCTGTTTCTCTTCAAGCTCTAGACGTGTTTCTTTCTGTTCCAGCCAGGAAGAGTAATTACCTTGCCAGGGGATGCCGTGGCCGCGGTCCAGTTCGAGTATCCAGCCTGCGACATTATCGAGGAAATAACGGTCATGGGTGACGGCGATAACGGTGCCACTGAATTCCTTGAGATAGCGTTCCAGCCAGGCCACCGATTCAGCGTCCAGGTGGTTGGTGGGCTCATCGAGGATCAGCATATCGGGACTGGATAACAGCAGGCGGCACAGAGCCACGCGGCGGCGTTCGCCCCCGGAGAGTGTGCTGACATCGGCATCCCAGGGCGGCAAACGCAAGGCATCGGCGGCGATATCCAACTTGTGCTCGAGATTATGCGCATCTGCTGCCTGGATAATGTTCTCCAAGCGCGCTTGTTCGGTGGCCAAGGCGTCGAAATCGGCATCCGCTTCAGCATAGGCAGCATAGACTTCTTCTAGTTTTTGCTGCGCCTGTTTTATTTCACCCAGGCCTTCTTCGACGTTGCCGCGCACATCCTTGTTATTATCGAGTTGCGGTTCCTGGGACAGGAAGCCGATGTTGATGCCCGGTTGTGGTCGCGCCTCACCGTGGAAGTCCTTGTCTACTCCCGCCATGATGCGCAGCAGGGTAGACTTGCCGGCGCCGTTGTAGCCGAGGACGCCAATCTTGGCGCCCGGGAAAAAATTCAGGGAAATATCCCGCAGTATTTCTTTCTTGGGTGGCACGGTCTTGCCGACCGCATTCATGGTGTAAACGTATTGGGCCATCAGAAACACTTTATGTCGGTGTACGAAGCGGCTTATTATCCAGTATTCGCTTTTGGCTGACCAGCCCGCAACCAGACGTGGTGATATGGCGTCAAATCAGCAATCAGAATTTTGTATCTATCTTGGGGAGGCGCTTGCAGCCTATGGCTTTGGCGATGGGCACCCATTCAGTCGCCAGCGACATGATGTGTTCAAGGCAGCGTTGGAGCATAACGGCCTGTTGCAGCGTTGTGACATCGTTCCCCCCGTTATGGCCAGCGTTGACGTGATCAGCCGATTTCATACCAAGGACTATATCGCACGCGTACAGATGCAATCCAAACAAGGTATCGGCTTTTTGGATTACGGCGATACGCCTGCATTCAAAGGTGCGTTCGAAGCTGCAGCCAATGTGGTCGGCAGTGTGGTGGATGGCGTCAACCGTATCATGCAAGGTGAATACCGGCGCGTATTTGTCCCGATAGCCGGATTACATCATGCAAGACGCGATTCCGCCGCGGGGTTTTGTGTGTTCAACGATTGCGGGGTGGCGATCGAGACATTGTTAGGCGAACATGCATTACAGTCTGTGGCCTATATTGACATCGATGCGCACCACGGTGATGGTGTGTTTTATGCTTTTGAAGATAACCCCGCGCTAATTTTTGCAGACACACATCAATATGGTAATGGTTTTTATCCAGGCACGGGGCAAGCCACAGAGAGTGGGATGGGTAAAGCTGCCGGCAGCAAACTCAATATCCCGTTGCCCAGTGGTGCGGGTGACGAGCAGTTCATGCACGTCTGGCCGCAAGTTGAGGCCTTGTTGGCGGAACATCAGCCCGAATTCATTTTATTGCAATGTGGCGCAGACAGTATCGCAGGTGATCCGATTACCGGTTTAGCTTTTTCTGCCAAGGCCCATACCTTTGCCACAGGCCGTCTGCGTGAGCTGGCGGAGCAGTATTGTGAAGGCCGCATACTGGCAATGGGGGGTGGGGGGTATAACCTGGAGAATATTGCCACGGCCTGGACGGCTGTGGCGGATGTGCTGTCTGACGATTCCGCTAAAAACTCTGCTGAAAACTGATGCGTACATTATCGCGTGCACCGCTATCAACGCGGATCACAATGCGCCCGCCACTCGGTACTAACAAATCTATTCCTGCATAGGCGCCGACACTATCGTCATGTCCGAAGTTTCGGGTACTGGTTAACACGCCATTTGCCGTTTCATCGCCGTCGATAGTCTGTACAAAACCACCTGCAACAAGATGCAGCGCATCGAGTTTGTAACGCGTACCGATGGAGGTGACGACTTCATGCCATTGGAGTTTGCTTGATTGGCTGCTGAGATTGTCTTCGGCCTGGTTGTAGGTGTAACTAACGCCCAGATTAAGATCGAACGACTCGCTTTGTAGTGCATCGGCATTCAAGCTAATGCCGACGAACTCGCCGCTGAGGTCCATGCCGTTGGTCACGGGGTTATTATTCTGGCTGACATCGAGGTAGCCGATAGTCAGTCCGGGTTGCAGCCAGGGAGAGTAGTATTCCTGAACGCTCAGGCCAATGCGGTTGCTGCGGGTTTCCACCGGAACGCCATTGTAATCGAAGGTAGTTTCGGAATGTTCGCCGTAGGCGTCGACACCCAGACCGGCGGAAGATAGATACACAGAGCCATCGGCATGCACCATCGGGGCTGCCATCAGCATAAATACCAGGATAGGTGACAGGTATTTCACTATCAGGCTTGTGGAAATGGATGAATCGGGTAATCGGGCCACGCGCGTCTCCTGTGTGTTTTCTCTGTGTCTTTAGGGGAAGTCCCGGTTGCTGGATTCTACGATATCCTGTGATATAGGGTATACTTTCACGCAATATCTGCTACTTCCACCTAAGTTTTACGGAGCCACACATGTTTTCCACTGATATGACCATTGCAGGCTTTGACGATGAACTGGCGCAGGCCATAGCCGCCGAGCAACGTCGCCAGGAAGAGCATATTGAGCTGATTGCTTCTGAGAATTATGCCAGCCCCAGAGTGATGCAGGCACAAGGTTCTGTGCTGACCAATAAGTATGCCGAGGGCTATCCCGGTAAACGCTACTATGGTGGTTGTGAATATGTGGATGTGGCCGAGCAGCTGGCGATTGACAGGGTCAAGGAATTGTTCGGCGCCGATTACGCAAACGTGCAACCGCATTCCGGTTCGCAGGCCAATGCAGCGGTTTATCTGGCCCTGCTGCAGGCGGGCGATACCATTCTGGGCATGAGCCTGGCCGATGGCGGACATCTGACCCACGGTTCCAAGGTGAATTTCTCGGGCAAGCTGTTCACGGCCTATCAATACGGCTTGAGTAGCAAAACCAATGAGATTGACTACCAACAGGTCGAGCAGCTGGCGCGTGAGCATAAACCCAAAATGATCATTGCCGGATTTTCTGCTTACTCACGCGTCGTTGACTGGCAGCGTTTCCGAGATATTGCCGATGAGGTGGGCGCCTATCTGGTAGTCGATATGGCGCATATTGCAGGCTTGGTGGCTGCCGGACTGTATCCTAGCCCGGTGCAGATCGCCGATGTTACGACCTCAACTACACACAAAACGCTGCGTGGCCCACGTGGTGGAATTATCCTTGCCAGATCCAACCCCGAGCTTGAAAAGAAGCTTAATTCGCTGGTCTTTCCCGGTACTCAGGGTGGACCCCTGATGCACGTCATCGCGGCCAAGGCCGTTGCTTTTAAGGAAGCCCTGCAGCCTGAGTTTAAACTTTATCAGCAGCAAGTGTTGGACAATGCGCGGGCCATGGCGGAGGTCTTTATCGCACGTGGATACAAGATAGTATCCGGTGGCACCGATGATCATTTGTTCCTGGTCGACCTTATAGATAAGGGTATTACTGGTAAAGATGCCGATGCCGCATTGGGTCGTGCCAACATTACTGTGAATAAAAACAGTGTGCCTAACGACCCCCAGTCACCGTTTGTGACCAGTGGCCTGCGCATTGGCTCACCTGCAATGACGACGCGTGGTTTCAAAGTGACAGAGGCGCGTGAACTAACCGGCTGGATTTGTGACATCCTGGATGACATTGCCAATGAGACCACGATCGGGCGCGTGAAAGATCAGGTGATCAAGCTATGCGCGCGTTTCCCGGTGTATGCCTCAGCGGTTGATCAGAATACTCAGAACGTTGCCTGAATATTTACGGCAAACTTCTTAGCTGAGACAGGATTATGCGCTGTCCTTTTTGTAATGCTCAGGATACAAAAGTCATTGATTCGCGCCTCGCCAGCGAAGGTGACCAGGTGCGTAGGCGGCGCGAATGCTTGTCTTGTACTGAACGCTTCACAACCTATGAGACGGCTGAATTAAACCTGCCCAAGATTGCCAAGCAGGATGGGCGCCGTGAAGCATTCTCGGAAGAAAAATTGCGTGCTGGAATCGAGTTGGCCTGCGAAAAACGCCCGGTCGAATCGGAACAGATTGAAGAAGCAATCAATCATGTTAAACACAAACTGCTGGCTGCCGGCGAGCGTGACGTCGATTCAAGACGTCTCGGCGAATGGGTTATGGGGGAGTTGCGAAATCTTGATCAGGTGGCATATGTGCGTTTTGCTTCAGTATACCGCAGCTTTCAGGATGTGCATGCCTTCCGTGAAGTGATTGAACGCCTGGAGCAAGACCTCACACCTGAAATGCTCAAGAGCCAGATGCCGCTTATCAGTGATGATGAACCCACGCGCTAGCGTAACAGCTGTCTCCTGACGCATGTCAGCAGAGGAAGATTATCAGCATATGGCGCGTGCGCTGCGATTGGCGCAGCGCGGCCTGTATACTGCGGACCCTAATCCTCGAGTGGGTTGCGTGCTGGTCAATCGCGGTGCGGTTGTCGGTGAGGGTTTTCATGCACGTACAGGTGAGGGTCACGCAGAAGTCATCGCTCTTCAGGCCGCTGCTGCGCAGGCTAAAGGTGCAACAGCTTACATAACACTGGAGCCTTGTTGTCATCACGGGCATACACCTCCCTGTACAGAGGCGTTGATTGCTGCCGGTATCGTGCGTGCAGTTATCGCCATGCGTGATCCAAATCCACAGGTCAGCGGCCAGGGCGTGGCAGTACTACAGACTCACGGTATTGATGTTGTCGAAGGCGTGATGGCGGAGCAGGCGGCCGCTTTGAATCCAGGTTTCATCTCGCGCATGCAACACAATCGTCCCTGGGTGCGTATCAAGTCGGCAATCAGCCTGGATGGTCGCACTGCCATGGCCAGTGGAGAAAGCCAGTGGATTAGTGGTGAGACTGCGCGGCATGATGTGCAGTTGTTGCGCGCTCGCAGTGGTGCAGTGTTTACGGGTATTGGAACTGCATTGGCAGACGATCCCGGCCTTAATGTGCGTTTGTCGGCAGAACAACTGGGTATCGAAGGTGAGGTGCGGCAACCGCTGCGCGTTGTGATTGATGCCGATCTTAAGTTAAGTCCTGAGGCAAAATTATTACAGCTACCCGGTGAGAGTATTATATTTACTGTCGCGCATGATGATGCACAACATACTGATAAAATGGAATCGCTGCAGCAGGCAGGCGCCGCAGTGATTACTGCCGGGGATGAGCAAGCCTGTATCGATTTGCCGCTGGCATTAAGGCTGCTGGCAGAGCGTGGTGTTAATGAACTGCAGGTCGAGGCCGGTTCACGGCTCGTGGGCTCATTGTTCAGCGCAGGGTTGGTTGATGAATTGGTCATTTATCTTGCGCCCCATCTGATGGGTGATGCTGCGCAAGGATTGGTTCATATTCCCGCTATCGACAGTATGTCAAAGCGCGTGCCTTTGCGGTGGAGAGATGTACGGAAAATTGGTGACGATCTGAAGATTGTTGCCATCCCGGAACAATAGTGAGGTTAGCGTGTCCACAATCGTAGCAGTCAGGAAAGGCAGTGTGGCGTGTATCGCTGGAGATAGTTTGACTACCTTTGAAGATACCCGGCAGTCGAGCCATTACGAGAAATCCTATGACAAGATTCATAGTTTTGCCGACAACCGCCTGGGTCTTGTGGGTAGCGCGGCGCATCATATTGTGATGCAACATTTGCTGACGGCCGATAACAACGATTACAGTTTCAATAACCGTATGGCTATTTTTGAGTCATTCCGCAATATACATCCCTTGCTAAAGGATAACTATTTCCTCAATCCCAAGGAACATGAGGATGACCCTTATGAATCCAGCAGGATTGATGCACTGCTGATCAACCCTCATGGTATTTATGGCGTGTATGCTATGCGCGAGGTGTTTGAGTATTCACGTTTTTGGGCGATTGGCTCCGGTTCTGAATATGCCCTGGGCGCCATGTTTGCGGTTTATGAGCAACTCGATTCGGCAGAAGATATTGCACGTATTGGGGTTGAAGCGGGAACGGAATTCGATACGTCATCGTCCTTGCCGCTGACCTCCTATTCGGTCACGCTTAATGAATTATCATAACGGGTAATTATGTTTACCGGACTCATAGAAGGACTGGGTAGGCTGGCAGCGATAGAGAACAAGGGTGGTGATGCGCGCATGCTCATCGATACCGGTAATCTGGATATGGCGGACGGCGACCTGGGCGATAGCATCGCGGTCAATGGCGTGTGCCTGACTGTACAAGCCCTGCAGGGAAAGAATTTTTATACGGATGTTTCACATGAGAGCCTGTCACTTACAACCCTAGGAGATCTGCAGGTAGGTGACTTGCTTAACCTGGAAAAGGCCTTGTTGCCCACGACCCGCCTAGGCGGGCATCTGGTCAGTGGTCATGTTGATGGCGTAGGTGAAGTGCTGGAGCGAACCCAGGAGGCGCGGTCCTGGCGTTTTAGAGTGCGTGCACCGGATGCCCTGGCCAGATATATTGCCAAAAAAGGCTCAATTTGCATCGACGGCACCAGTCTTACTATCAATCAGGTTACAGGGGCCGAGTTTACTGTGAACATTATTCCGCATACCCTTGAACAGACGATTATTCACAGCTATCAACCGGGTCGCCAGGTTAATCTTGAAGTGGACCTGATTGCCCGTTATCTTGAGCGCCTTTTACTTGGCGACAAGGCGGCCGATGCGGGGTATTCAGGCATTACGTCAGAGTTTCTCGCCCAACAGGGTTATATCAATAAAGCATGAACGCTCCAGCAAAACAGGGTTCCTCCCCATTTAACAACATAGAGGAAATCATCGACGATATTCGCCAAGGCAAAATGGTGATCATTGTCGATGATGAGGATCGCGAAAATGAAGGCGATCTGCTGATGGCGGCATCGATGGTGCGGCCTGAAGACATCAATTTCATGGCGCGCTATGGCCGTGGTCTGATTTGCCTCACGCTGACACGCGAGCGTTGCAAGCAGCTTAATTTGCCATTGATGGTGAGTGATACCGACGATAAGCAGACTACGAATTTTACGGTTTCCATCGAGGCGCGTGAAGGTGTTACAACAGGTATCTCGGCCTATGATCGGGCGCTGACGGTGCGCACCGCGGTGGCGCCCAATGCCGCAGCCGATGATATCGAACAACCTGGGCATATCTTCCCTTTAATGGCGCAACCCGGCGGCGTGCTGACGCGTGCCGGTCACACGGAGGCGGGTTGTGATCTGGCGCGTCTTGCGGAACTGGAACCGGCGTCTGTGATTGTCGAAATCCTCAATGAAGATGGCAGTATGGCGCGACGCCCGGATTTGGAGATCTTTGCCAGAGAGCACGATCTCAAGATGGGTACCATCGAGGACCTGATTCGATACCGTAATGAAAATGAACATACGGTGAATCGTGTCGCAGAGACGCCATTCCCGACCGAGTACGGGGATTTTCGCCTTATTGCCTATGAGGATATCTTCGACCATGGTATTCATTTCGCACTCGTCAATGGTGAGGTATCAGCAAGCGAGCCGACCCTGGTACGGGTGCATATCGAAAACACCTTATGTGATACCTTATTTTCCAGTAGCAGACATTGTGGCTGGCCATTGCGCGACGCATTGCGCCGTATCGCCGAGCATGACAGCGGTGTGCTGGTTTTGTTGCGCAAACCACCCACTCACGATGACTTGCTCAAACAGGTGCGTCAGTTTGAGTACCGCTCGAGGGAATATGATGAAACAGCGCATAAAGCCCCAACAGATCGCCGCACCTACGGCATAGGGGCGCAGATCCTGAAGGACTTATCGGTGCATCAGATGCGTCTACTCAGCGCGCCACAGATACTGCACGGGCTTGGCGGCTTCGGGCTAGAGGTCGTAGAGTATATTTCACAGTAACAATTCTCGATAACATGCTGTAAACTAATAAAAAACATCTATGAGAAATTTCCATGGCAAACATTAATACAATTGCAGGCGAGCTGCGTCCCGGAAAGGCGCGTTTTGGTATTATCGCGGGACGTTTTAACAGCTTTATCGTAGACCACTTGGTGACAGGTGCACTCGACTGTCTGCGTCAACATGGGGTGGCAGACAAGTCCATGACCCTGGTGCATGTGCCCGGAGCTTATGAACTGCCCCTGGTCGCTCAAAAAATGGCAGTCAGTGAACATTATGATGCCATCATCGCGCTGGGTTGCGTTATCCGGGGGGCTACGCCGCATTTTGATTTTGTCGCGGGCGAGTGTTCCAAAGGGTTGGCGCAGGTTGCTCATGACAGCGGTATCCCTGTGGCCTTCGGCGTATTAACCACCGATACCATCGAGCAGGCGATCGAGCGTGCCGGCACCAAGGCGGGCAACAAAGGTGTTGATGCGGCGATGACCGCGTTGGAAATGGTCAGTTTACTTGCCAAATTGGGCGCGTGAGTGGGGGATGCCCGCGTTGCCTCTGTAAAACCTTCTGCACGTCGCTGGTCGCGGCGACTTGCTATGCAGGCTCTCTATCAGTGGCAGATGACGGGGCAGCCACCGAGTGAGATCGAGTTGCAATTCCAGGAAGACGAAAATTTTTCCAAGGCGGACCGCGATTATTTTGCAACTCTACTTCGTGAAGTGCCTGCAAATACCGATGACATCAATGCCTGCATAAGTCGTCACGCGGGGCGTACTATGGACGAGATCGATCCCGTGGAACGGGCAATTCTGCGTATCGCTTGTTATGAGCTACAGAAGTGTATTGATGTTCCGTTCAAGGTTGTCATTAACGAGGCTATAGAACTCAGTAAAAAATTTGGTGCTGAACAGGGCCATAAGTTTGTCAACAGTGTGCTGGATAGTGCCGTCATGGAGCTCAGGACGGAAACCAGCCGCCAGTGATGTGCGCTGGCTGCGCCAACATACCCATGGCCACTGAATTTGAACTGATCGAACGCTTTTTTGCCGCGCATATTGAAGATCCGGCTGTGCGCACAGGTATTGGTGATGACGCCGCGGTTATTAGTCCTCCGCCAGGTATGGATCTGGTTATTACCACCGATACCCTGGTCGAGGGTGTGCATTTTCCGCAGCAAAGTCCGCCGCATACGATAGGCCACAAGGCGTTGGCCGTTAACCTCAGTGATCTGGCTTCAATGGGGGCACAACCCAAATGGGTTACCTTGGCTTTGACCCTGCCCAGCGCCGATGAATCCTGGTTGGCGGCTTTCAGTGAGGGTTTTTTACGGCTCGCTGCTGAGCATGAAGTTGCGTTAGTTGGCGGCGATACGACCACCGGGCCATTGAGTATTACGGTGCAGGCGATAGGCGTGTTGCCTACTGGGACGGCTATAACCCGTGATGGCGCCAATGATGGAGATGCCATCTATATGACTGGGCATCCGGGGGACGCTGGATTCGCGCTGGCCGCCATGCAGGGCCGCTATCCCGTGACTGGAGACTTGTTTGAGCGCTGCCGGCAGCGCCTCGAGCAGCCGATTCCCCGTATCGCTGCAGGTAAGGCATTGCGGGGTCTGGCTAGCGCCGCAATCGATATCTCAGATGGGTTGCTATCCGATTTGGGGCATCTATTGCAGGTCAGCAGGGTGGGGGCGGAGATTAAGCTTGAATCCTTGCCACTTTCCGATTGCCTCATCGGAGCAATGGAGGGCCGGATCGATTGGCTAATACCGCTGACGGCTGGTGATGATTATGAGTTGCTGTTCACGATATCCTGTGACAAATGCGCTGAACTCGGAAATTTAGATCCAGGATGCCCTGTCACGCGTATTGGTACGGTGACAGCATCGCCCGGATTGCGGTGCACCCACGATGGGCAATCTGTTGCACTGCCGCAAAGCCTGGGATATGAGCATTTCGCAGATGACTGATAAGGATATTAGGGAAAAGAGTCCTCGAATGAAGGACTTATTAACGAACCCGGTGCAATTTCTGGCCTTCGGTTTTGGTTCCGGCCTGGCTCCTGTGGCGCCGGGGACCTTCGGGACATTGGCTGCTGTGCCGGTCTATTTGCTAATACAGCAGCTGCCTTGGCCGCTTTATCTGTCGTTTACAGTAGTTGTCTCTCTTGCCGGTATCTGGATTTGCGGTGCCGCATCGCGGCAGCTCGGTGTGCACGATCACGGTGGCATCGTGTGGGATGAAATCGCGGGTTTTCTGATCACTATGGCGGCTGCGCCACCCGGTTGGCTGTGGGTGGCCATTGGGTTTTTGTTCTTCAGGTTTTTCGATGTTCTCAAGCCTTGGCCGATAGGCTGGCTCGATGATCACCTGCAGGGCGGGCTGGGCATCATGCTGGATGACGTGGTTGCCGGACTGTTTGGCATGATTTCAATCTGGCTGGTGCACTATACTGTGTTGAATTATTTTTAAAAAACTGTCATCTGGCTAAGTGAGTATTCGTAAACAATATGTTATTCAATAAGATAAATAATATTCCGCATGTGTATTTCTAGTTATAAAAGTATACGATATGACTCTGGTTGCTGTATCTTTCAGCGTCACCGTCGCCAGGTGATGCAAGGCTAGCTGCAAGCTGGTAATTATTCTGGGGGAATGAATGAACAGTAATCCACTGCGCGTCTCTAAAACACAAAAAGAGGTCTCGCTATGGGTGCATCCTGAGGGGCGTGTAAGTGGTGCAATTTATCTTCGCGGGGAATCTGCGGAATACGCTAAAGAGCGTGCCAGCGAGGCCTTCAATCAGACCAGCCCCTTTATTGTCTTAAGCTGCATGGGTCCGGATAATACGCGCTTTTATAGCAAGCGGGGCATTGTACGGATTGAATATGAGGATGCAGATGAGCGACCTGTGACTGAGGGTGTGGCCGAGTTCGGCTGTTCGCTAACCATGATGGATGGCTCAACCATTACAGGTACTATTATCGAAGTGCTGAAACCTGAAAGTGCGCGGTTGTATGATTATCTCAATATCACCGAGCACAGGTTCATCAAGATACACCTGCAAAATAATGAAATATGTTTGATTAACAAAGCCTATATTGTGCGTGTTACGCCTGTTTCGGTTTAGACGATTTCAATGATCCAATTTGATTAATGATTCTATAAGATAATGTTGGGCGTATTTGACAGCTTTAAGGCAGATAAAATAATCAGTCAGATTATTGCGTCTGGCGATACTTCCAGCCCTTCCAGTCAACAAAAGATTCAGAAGCTGAAAGGCATTGCCAAATCCTCCATACCCAAAATTATGGAGCGCCTCAATACCACCAGCCTTGAAGAAAGTGAGCTTGTTATTGATCTCCTCAGTAAACTGGTTGATCGACCAACATTGCAGATTTTCTACAAGGGCCTTGCTCATCAGGACTCGAAGGTTGTCAGCGGTATCGTCAAGGTGCTGGGGAAGGCGCATCACATCGATCCAAACAAATTACTTGAGTTGTTCGATGATCCGGAGGTATCGAAACCGGCAATCTTGCAGGTGCTTTCCGACCACCAGGAGTTCCTCAATGGTGAGATGCTGCTACGTTATGCATTTAAGCTCGAGCACAATGATCAATCTGTGTTGTTCAGGATCCTCAACGAGGTTGCCGATGAGAAATTGATTCCTTCACTCATCAGCCGCGCCGACGCAAAGGACCCTATTATGCGCGCTCGATTGGCTGAGGTGCTCTCAAAATTCCAGGTACCGCAAGCGCAAGCTGCTTTGCAGAAAATGCTTAATGATACCAGTAAGTCAGTGCGCCTTGCTGCCCTGGAAGGGTTGTCAAAAATGGATGCCAGCGTTGACATTGAGCAATTGTGCAAGTTGATCACCGATCCTGATATGAAGATTCAGAATAAGGCGATCGATGCCATTGTTAAGCTCAACCATCCAGATACGGTGAAGTACCTGATTGAACCGTTACGCGCGGAAGAAGAACATCCCAGACGCGCTGCTGTAGAAGTGTTGAATGGTATTGCCAATCCTAATGCTGTAAAAGATCTGTTGTTTGCCATCAAGGACAGCGACTGGTGGGTCCGTAGCAGAGCGGCTGACGCATTGGGTAAGATCGGTGGTAAACGGGTTGTCGATTCCGTGATCGAGTTGATCAAGGATGATGATGAGTTCGTGCGCCGCACTGCTATCGAAATCATCAATGCCACCAAGGATCAACGTACCTACGACGCTTTAACTGATGCGCTCAATGATTCCGACTGGTGGGTGCGCGAGCGAGCAATTGATGGTTTGGCGGCGCTGGGCGATAAAAGGGCATCACCTGTACTGGTTAAGATGCTGCAGCAAGACGATGCCAGCAATACCATCGCTGGCGTGCTAATGCGTGCATTTATAGAACTGGATGCCAAGAGTGCGATAAAGCCGATCATTGCCTACCTGGATAAGGCCAATGAGAGCGTCAAGAAAGAGGCCATCCAGGCATTGGGCAGCCTTGCAGACCAGACGCACGCCAATCTGGTTAAGGGTGCAATTGATAAGTATACAAAAGATACAGAATCAGAAATCCAAGAGGTAGCCAACAGTGTTATCCGCAAAGTGGAAGCACTGGAATCGACCGCATCAGGTGTGCGTGAACGTATCGCTGGCGTGGCACCGGGAAGTGCCGCGGCCAATGCGGGTGCAGCACCGGTCAAAGGTGAATTTGATGATTTCGATCCGGCACGCATGAAGCCGGGTGACGTACTTGCCGGACGTTACCGATTTATAAAGATGGTTGGTCGTGGTGCATTTGGTGCTGTCTATCTAATGGAAGACAATATGGTCAACGAGGAGTTGATCATCAAATTCCTTAATCCGTCAGTGGCATCCGATGAAAGTATAATCAAGCGCTTTATTTATGAGTTGAGATTTGCGCGCAAGGTCACTCATAAAAATGTCATTCGTATCTATGACATGTTGAGATTCGGGGAATCAAGCGCGATATCCATGGAGTATTTCCCCAGCCATACATTAGGTGGCGAAATACGTGGCGGCAAGGCGATGCAGGTTGAGAAGGCTCTTGCAATCCTTAAGGATATCTGTGCTGGCATGGATGCGGCACACAGTGCCAGCGTAGTGCACCGCGATCTCAAACCCAGTAATATCCTGATTAACGATGCGGGCCTGGTTAAGGTGGTGGATTTCGGCGTTGCCTCAGCTACCCAACAAATGGATACTAAGCTGACAAAGACAGGTTTGCTGGTGGGTACACCGACCTATATGGCACCTGAGCAGGTGCTAGGTAAAAAAATCGATCACAGAACCGATATTTATAGTCTTGGTGTTATTATGTATGAAATGCTTACGGGCAAGCCGCCATACAGTGGGGGTGACAGTATGGCCATTATGTATCAGCATGTTCAAGGCAAGGCTACACCGGCGATTGAAATAAATTCTGAAATACCCGCCACACTGAGTGCAATGATTATGAAAGCGATGGCGGTCGATCCGGAAAAACGTTTCCAAACGATGAAAGAACTGGGTGACCGGCTCGCTGCATTTTTAGCCTGAGTCGCTGGATGTAACTTTAATGCCAAGAATAGACGCGTTTTTGAAGCTGGGGCTCGAGCAGGACTGCTCAGATGTGCATTTGGCGGTTAATGTACCCCCGATGCTACGTATGCATGGCGAGCTCATGCCGATCAAATTCCGTGCGCTCGGTGATGCTGAACTGGAAGGATACATTTTCGAGATACTCACGGAATCACAGATCGAACGCTTCAAGGCGGGCCATGATCTTGATTTTTCCTATATGTCAGAAGGTGTTGGCCGCTTCAGGGTAAATTTATTCCGTAAATCCACCGGCATGGGTGCTGTACTGCGACATATTCCAACTCGCATCCCGACCTTCGAAGCGCTGAATCTGCCCCCCGTCATCAAGACCATGGCAGATTATAAACAGGGGATGGTGCTGGTGACGGGCTCAACCGGTACAGGTAAATCAACAACGCTGGCTTCATTGATTGACTACATCAATTCAACCAAGCAGGAAAATATCATCACCCTTGAGGATCCGATTGAATTCATCCATCCCAGTAAGCGTTCACAGGTTATACAACGTGAAGTCGGGACGCATCTGGCTACTTTTTCTGATGGCCTGCGCTCCGCGTTACGCGAGGATCCGGATATTGTGCTGGTGGGAGAGATGCGTGATGCAGACACCATTAGTATGGCTATGCTGGCAGCTGAAACTGGCCATTTAGTATTCGGCACCTTGCATACGACCTCAGCCGTAAAATCGATTGATCGTATTCTCGATGCGCTGCCTGCGGATCAGCGAGATCAGGGTAAGATTTTCCTGGCGCAGAACCTGCATGCCGTGGTTACGCAGCAACTGGTAAAAACAGCTGATGGTAGAGGGCGCCGAGCCATAGTAGAAGTGTTACTTATGACCAATGCAATTTCAAACCTGATTATGAACGACAAGACATTTCAGGTGTCCAGTCAGATGCAAACCAATCGTGCTAAAGGTATGCAGTTGATGGACCAGGCATTGCTCGAAGCGGTGCAGAACAAAGTGGTTGATCCGGATGACGCCTATGTGCATGCAACGGAAAAGAAATTATTTCAACGTTATGTAACCAACCCAGATTTGCTGCCTAAGGTTAGTCTTGCGGGTGGTTGATACATGAGTATTTGACAGATGTCTGAACCCATTGCTCTGGGCCTTTGCCTGGAAATGATGATCGCCCAGGAAGGCTCTGACCTCCATTACCTGTCGGGCGATCCGCCCAGGATCAGGCAGAATGGCGACCTGATCGTTCTGGATGAAAATCGACTGACTACCAAACTGGTGGAAGATGAGCTGCTCCAGATTATGCAGCCGCGCACGCAGAATGATTTTAAGCGTGAAGACAGTGCCGATTTTGCCTACCTCAAGGAAGGGCTGGCGAGGTTTCGTGTTAATGTTTTCAGGCATTTGAATGGTGTTGGTGCGGTATTCAGAGCAATCCCGACCCAGGCATCTGGTCTCGAAACACTTAGTTTGCCGAGCATTCTGGGTAACCTGTGTGCACAAAAGAAAGGTATGATCCTGGTCACCGGTAAAACCGGTTCTGGTAAGTCGACAACACTTGCGGCAATGGTGGATACGATTAACCAGACTCGTAAGGGCCATATACTGACGATCGAAGATCCCATTGAATTTGTGCATGAACGTAATAATTGTTTGATTAGCCAGCGTGAAGTCGGTGATCACACGAGGTCATTTGCAAGCGCATTACATTCAGCATTGCGCGAAGACCCGGATGTGATTCTGGTGGGTGAGTTGCGCGATCTGGAAACCATGAGTCTGGCGGTCACTGCTGCCGAGACGGGTATACTGGTGTTGGGTACCCTGCATACCAATAGTGCTGCAGCAACCGTCGACCGCATTATCAATACCTTTCCGGTACAGAAACAACCCCATATCCGCACCATGCTCTCCACCTCATTGCGTGGCGTTGTTTCCCAAACCCTCCTTAAGAGGATAGATAACAAGGGGCGCGTACCTGCGGTCGAAATCCTTGTGAATAATTCGGCTGTTGCTAACACCATTCGTGAAGGCAAGACCGATCAGATTGAATCGATTATGCAGGGTGGTTCATTGTCCGGTATGCAAACAATGGATAACTCCTTGCGCAAATTGCTCGATCAAAGGTTAATTAGCGGTGATGATGCGTATGAACAATCGAACAACAAGTCCGACTTTGAAAAGTATAAAACCAGGTGATCACTGACCTGCGATCGATGCGATGTGCGCTTTACCTGTTGACTGGTTTATTGTTGTGTCAGACCGGGCTTGCATTCGCAATAGATGACATTCTAGTTGTCGGCCTTTTCAAGAACAAGGCCGTTGTGCTCATTGATAACAAGCGGCGGCTATTATCGATCGGAGAAGTTTCTCCTGAGGGCGTTCAGTTAATAAGGGCTGATAGCCGTAGTGCAACACTGGAAATACAAGGTCAAAGACGCAAGTATATGTTGGGTAGCCGTGTCAAAACCACATATGCTAATCCGCAATATGCCAAGACCACGATATACCGGAACACTCAGGGTATGTACGTGACGTCAGGCTCTATTAATGGCCAGGTAGTTACTTTTCTGGTCGATACCGGTGCTTCTGCTATTGCCATGAACAAAAATACGGCCAGGCGCCTGGCCATTGATTATGAAAAAAAAGAAGCATTGACCGTTGTTAATACTGCATCTGGCATGTCTCGGGCGTATCAGGTGACTCTCAAGCAGGTGAAACTGGGTGCGCTGAGTAAACGAAATGTGACGGCGCTGGTGATTGATGGGGATGCGCCGCAGCAGGTATTGCTTGGCATGTCGTTCCTGGGAGGGCTGGATATCAAGAATACGGGACAGATGATGGTCCTGGAGAAGAAATATTAGACTGGAACTGATTTCCATGGCTAAAGTTGTATGCCGTAGGGTGGTTGCCAGTTCAATTCTATAAGTCCATCATGACGCAGGGCTTATTACCATGATGCATTAATGTCTCAAAGCAACCAAAATTCTGCTGTTGCATTTGCCGATATTACAGATAGCACGGATCTATATGAGTGCTACGGTGATGCCGCGGCGCAACGTGCCATAACGGCGTGCCTCAAACTGATGTCTGATAATGTGCGTAGCCATGGTGGCCACGTAGTGAGGACTGTTGGGGATGAGATAATGTGCCAGTTTGCTGAGCTGGATGCGGCTGTCAACAGCTTGGTAGACCTTAATAAAGTGCTCGCCAGTGAACTCTTCAATGATGATATTCGGCTGAAAATCAAATCAGGTCTCCATTATGGGCCGGTTATTGAAGAACAGGGCGATCTTTATGGCGATGCTGTAAATGTGGCGGCGCGGATGCGCTCATTGGCAAAAGCCGAGCAGATTCTGATTACTCAAGGTGTTGCCGAGCGACTTTCAGGAGACTTGGGACAACACATCAGGAAAATTGATAAAACCAGTATCAAAGGCAAGCAGGATCCGATTGATGTATTTGAGGTGCTATGGGAGAAGGACGATATTACGCGCATCATGTCGAGTACGATCATCTCTGATATGTTGGCGACACTCAAATTAACGCTAACAATTGGCGATCAGAAAATCGAGTTGGCGCCTGATGCGCCCATTTTCATACTCGGCCGGGCAAGCCAGTGTGATCTGGTCATCAATTCTCCAGGAGCTTCGCGTATTCATGCGCGTATTGAATACCGGCGTGGCAAATTCATGCTTATGGATCAGAGCATAAACGGCACTTTTATTCGTACGGCCGACGGTAAAGAAGTGTTCATCAAGCGTGAGGAATTACCCTTATGGGACAAGGGAATAATAAGCCTGGGTAGCGCCATCTCCGATAACAGCCCGCATATCCTTAATTACGAGTGCGAATGAAGCTGGTTCTGTTTACAGTTAATGTCCGAATGGCTCGCCAGGATCCGCAGTGTTGTGTCTGAGTACCTGGCAAGTCCCCTGAAATCTGTACTTTCTGGTATGATCGCGCCATCTCAAGACTGGTAGAGAGCTCATGTCTGTTCGTACACGATTCGCACCTAGCCCGACCGGCTATTTACATGTTGGCGGTGCGCGTACCGCATTATTTTCCTGGTTATATGCCCGCAAATCGCAAGGTAAGTTTATCCTGCGTATCGAGGATACTGACCGGGAACGTTCCACCCAGGAATCCATCGATGCCATCCTTGATGGCATGGCCTGGTTGGGACTGCAATATGATGAAGGCCCGTTCTATCAAACTCAGCGCATGGAACGCTACCGTGAAGTCATCCAGAAGTTACTCGATGATGGCAATGCCTACTATTGCTATTGCACCAGGGAAGAACTTGATGAATTGCGGCAACAACAGCTCGCGAATAAGCAGAAACCGCGTTATGACGGGCGTTATCGTGATCATGACGGCCCTCCGCGCGCGGGTGTAGACCCGGTAATACGTTTCAGGAATCCGCTAGAAGGTGAGGTAGTAGTTCATGACCTGATTCGGGGCAATATCGTTATCCAGAACAGTGAACTCGATGATCTCATCATTGCACGTTCTGACGGTACACCGACCTACAATCTTACGGTAGTGGTCGATGATATGGATATGGGGATTACCCATGTGATTCGGGGCGATGATCATATCAATAACACTCCTCGGCAGATCAATATCCTTCGTGCGCTGGGCGCAGAGTCACCCCAATATGCACACGTACCGATGATTCTGGGTAGCGACGGTAAACGTCTCTCCAAACGCCATGGCGCTGTGGGTGTCATGCAATACCGTGATGACGGGTTTTTGCCTGAGGCGTTGCTGAATTATCTGGTGCGTCTGGGCTGGTCATATGGCGACCAGGAGGTTTTCACGCTGGATGAGATGATCGAGCTATTTGACATCAAAGATGTCAATTTCTCGGCCTCAACATTTAATACCGAAAAATTGTCGTGGCTGAACCAGCATTACATCAAGACCTTGGATGCAAACCATATCGCTGAGCATTTACACTGGCATATGCAGCAATGTGGTATTGCGCTGGATAATGGTCCGCCATTGATTGATCTGGTAGAGGCGTATAGGGAACGTGCCAAGACACTCAAGGAGATGGCCAGCAGCAGTCGCTTTTTCTATGAGGAGTTTGAAGATTATGACGAGAAAGCGGCCCGCAAGAATCTGAAACCGGCAAGTCTCGATGTCCTGATCGCCTTACGCGATGGCTTTGCAGCGGTGGCTGGCCCTGACTGGTCTGGAGCAGCGGCCCACGATGTAGTGACACGAGCGGCTGAAGAAAATGATCTGAAACTCGGAAAAGTGGCACAACCGCTGCGCGTCGCAGTATCCGGTACTGCTGTTTCACCGCCGATAGACATAACCTTGCAACTGCTTGGCAGAGAACGCACGTTAGCGCGTATTGACAGGGCGATCGCAAAAATCACACAAGATAACCCCTGATCTGCCGGGATTTTTAAATAAATCGCTGCTTGCTCGAGTGACGGCTCGCTCTTGACAGTATCCGCCACACTGGCGTACATTGCGCGCTCACCACGTGTGGGGCTATAGCTCAGCTGGGAGAGCGCTTGCATGGCATGCAAGAGGTCGGCGGTTCGATCCCGCCTAGCTCCACCAAATTCCTTCCTCTATCCAGGCAGCGTTATTCGGTTAGCGTTTCAGGCGCCCACGCTGTTTGAGTGTGACGCCGCCACGGCGGTCAACCCGGCCAAGCAACTGTAGCCCATTGCGCACATCAGCCGGTGTTCGTGCGGTTGGTTCAAGGCGTAGGTTGGTTTGATACTGCCAGCCCTTATCCAGGTCAATTTTGCCCTTGAGGAGTAAATCACCGCCACTATTGCTGAGCTGCAGCTCGGCCTTTTCCTGCGGGTGATCAAGTTCCGCTTTGACATCACCCAGTGCCAGAGTGAGCGGCGCTGTCAGTCGCGCCTGATTTAACAGGATAGTGCCCGCAATATCCTGGATGCCGTCTTCGCCAACATCCAGGGTATCGATGTCGGCACTGAGGGTGCCCGACAGGTTTACTGTATAGGCTTCCAGGTAGGGCGACAGGGCGGTTATGTCGCCCCTCAGCTGCAATCCCTTTATCGTTACGCCCTGGTTCTTGCGTAAGGATACCCGGGCTTTGCCTTGTAGCTCAGGGCGTTGGGTAGCAAGTTTCAGCGACACGCGTCCCCACAATAGGGGTAGTGGGTTCGTACGCCACCTGACATCACCAAGCGCGAGTTTGTCGACCATGACATTTGCCGCCATGCCTCTCCAGACACTTCCTTCGAGTTGCTGGTAGTAGACTGTGGCCGGCAGGTAACGACTTGCAAGGTGCGCAGGCGCCGTGCCGATTAACAGGATTGCATAAAGTGGTAGTCCGATCAGGACATAGCGTAACGCGGTTTTCATCAGCGTTGCAGGCTCAGGCGTGAACTGACAAGCCCGGATTCACCAGTTTTGTCAATGCTGCTGCGGCTGACGCTGATACCGTGTTGCCGCTGCAGTTGATCCAGCCAGCGCATCAGGCTATCGAAGTTTGCATTTTCAATCCAGAGTTTTGCGCCATTGTTACCGTCAGGCTCCATGCGTTGAATCGCAGCTCGCAGCTTAGCCTGCTTAGCACTGCTTTCGATGGTAGCCAGCATGGAACGATTACTGTTCCTGGTCGTTGTAGCGGCCGGTGAGCGCCTCAATCGCTTTACCTTATGGCTGGATTGTTGCATCCATACCAGCAACTCTTTATCTGCTTTAATGTTATTGGTCAAAAGCTTGTGTTTGCCCGCGAAGGGTTCCAAAACAAGCAGATAGATCAATATCAACAGCAAGGCGCTGGCGCCAGCAATTGTTATCATGCGTTCACGCGCTGCCAGCGAATCCCACCAGGCCTTCATCCCTTGCCTCCATGGATCAGTAAACGAGCACTGACGTTGTCGCCACGCGTCTCGGCGGATTGGATACTGGCTGTAAAACCCGCCTTCTCGATTTGCCGTTTGATGGTTTCGAGAGATTCCAGATCGCTGGCTTGCAGTTTGATCTCCAGGCGGCCATCACGGAAACCAAGGTTGTTGATCTGTGTGTTCTCAGCCTTGGCAATCGCCTGTGCACCTGTATCGAGTAGTGTGATGAAGTTGTTGCCATCACCAGCCCGCAGGTTTTCATGTTGCTGTGAGAGTTGTCGAACATCCATGACCTTGACAGCGATCATCACGCTCAGCCAGATTCCCAGCAATACTGCCGCCACGCGCCAGGGTTTTAGTAATTTGCTGACCGGGCTGCGACTGAGATAGGTGCCTTGCAGCAGGTTCATTGCTGCTTTGCCTGTATGCCCCAACGTCAATACATCCATTGCGCTACAGTCATCTGTCGCCAATGTCAGCGTGACCGGTAATTGCAGCTGCGGACCAGAGGTTGCGCTGCAGTCATAGACCTTGATCGACACAGGTGGTTGTTCGCACTCACTCAATTGTTGCTCTAGTGCCAGCTGCAGATTATCTGTTTCGATGGCTAGGCCGTGAAAGTCATCTGTGCGTAACACGGCGCGTTGTGATTCGATCAGCAATGTCCAGGTGTCCGGCTGCCAAGGTAGCATGAGACTCTCGGGAACAATGCTCTGTGCATTGATACCCGCCACTGACAGCTCCTGCAATAACTCCTGCATACGCGCATGTTCGATGACTGCCACTGTGTGGCGGTTGTCACCGAGGGATTCGCCAATTGAGAAATGCAAGTTATCGATATCATCGGCGAGTTCGTCTTCGAGTGCGTAGGGAACCGCTTTGGCAAGTTGCTGACGGTTGCGTGCCTTGATGCTGACTTCGGTGATCAGCAAGAATTCATCGGGGACCATAGCCACCACACGCCGTTGACGGGCCAGGGGCACAGCAGCAGTCAGCTCGCCACGCTCCGTTTGTGTAACGGAATCGTTAGCCGCACTGATGATCCGCCATTCAGCCTGGCCACCTCCCGTTGCGGGCATTCTTATGACGAGTGTTTCCATATAGTCGGTGGTTTGGTGTTATTGGGCTTGGTGTCGTTGCAAGGTTATTATCATACCGTTTTGTTGGCGGTGCAGTACACTGTTGAGGGAAACTGAAGTACTGCCTATCTGTATTTCGCTATAGAGCAAAAAATAGTCACTCCTCACATCCAACTCCTGGGAATCGATGGTTATTCCCTTGAGCTCCGGGTGTTGCAGAAATTCGTCGAGGTTTTCAAAAGGTTCGACTTCGCGTGCCTCGATGAGCGCATCCGCCTTTTGTTGGTCGATTTCAGGTGAAAGGCTGGTGATAAGTTCGGCAGCCGCTGTGTTGACATTGATCGATGTGCGCACAGGCAGGGTACAGAGATAGGGAGTCAGTTTCAGATAGGTTTCCTGATCAAAGCCCTTGATGAGGCGTAGTTCACTGATATCTGACATCAGGCGGTTGGCGGTGAGGTAGGGGAGTTCCAGTCCCATATAGTGATCATCTTCAGCGCCATCAGGTGGCTGTGCATCGATATCCTGATCGATCCAGTCGATCACGGCTTGTGCCAGCCCGGGATCCAGGTCGAGGTGCTTAAGCAGGCCCTGAAAGCGTGTCATACTAGCCGCATCGAGCTTACCATCGATGATCAGGTTATTAATATTAAAACGCCCCTGTAGATCTGAGAGTTGGCCCTGTATGCCGCCACCGGGTAACGGGATCGGGGGCAGGGTGTAGGCCCAGGCCTCGTCCAGGCTGTCGATCTTGCTCTCCTTGAGGTCTTCCTTCAGGATCGACTTCGCCCAAATCTCGCCACCCTCTGCATACTGCCAGGCCTGGTCGCCATCCAGCAGACTGGCAGTACGGCGCGTATCGTAGAATTGCTGTCGCGCCATCGATACCGCGATAATGGTGGCTAATGCAACAATCAACAGCACAGTAATCAGGGCAACCCCTTGGTTGTGATGACAGCGGTTCATTGCAACGTGGGTATGACGCGGCGGACCTCTCCCCAGGGCTCGGCCTCAAGGGTGAATTCCACAGCCTTGGGCAGAGGGGACAGGTTTGCCTGGTTGCTATTCTGGGGCGGCCAGTCGGTCAGCCATTCGTCGTTTTGATCCAGAAAACGCAATTGAAAGTGATCGACATCGGTGAGCAGCGGTGAAACCAGGCTGTTTTCAACCGTATAGCCATCTAGTGTCGGCCATACCAGGCGTATCAGTGTGTTTTCTTCATTGATATCGTAGGCCACACGTTGCAATGTGCTGCGTGTCAGTCCCGCGGGATTGCGCCAGCCACCCCGCGTGAGACTCAACAAGGGTTGAGCCGCGGTTTGCAGCGCGTTCTCTATATCGCCGTATTCATTTCTCACTGGCCTGTCGACCAGTTGCGTAATGTCACGCTCAAGATAACGCAGGGAAAGTTGCAGTTCGCGCAAGCGTTCAGCCTGCTGTTTGTTGTGTTCATGGCTGATTAATACACTATTAAGACCGCCATAGGCCATTACTCCAAGGATGGCAAACACTGCCATTGCGATGAGTATTTCCAGTAATGTGAAACCGTCACTACGAGTTCGTGATTGTGGTTTGAGGTGCATGTTCAGCATCATTGCGAGTTAGTTGCCGATAAAGCCGGTCAAGGTTACAAGGCCCGGTAAGTCATCGTCCTTGTGCAAACGCACAGTGATTTCGACGCGATGTATACTTTTGTTTGCGGTTTCTTCGACCTTGGTTTGCCAGTACCATTCAGTCCGAGCCATCTCCTCCGAGCCCGAACTGAAACCGACTGCGGGTGTTGATTTCTGTAGTTGCAGCTCGGTCATCTGATTCAATGCTACCCAGTGCGCAAAGGTTTTGTCACGTAGATAGCTGGCATTTGCAGAGAGGTCTGCGGTGGTCTTGATGATCGCAGAGAGCGCGACCGCGACGATCGCCAGTGCCACTAGCACTTCAAGTAAGGTGAAGCCGTTATAATTTTGCAGTGCTGGACGCAGGGTCTTCATGGCGCAGTTTGCATTGTCAGATTGCCGATCGCATCAGCCGTGATAATAATTTCCGTATCGTCATCATCATGCAAACTCATTTCGAAGGGAGTGAATTCGCCTCCCGAGAGAATGTAAATCTGCGGGTCCTCGGGTTGATTGACAGGTAAATCCACCTTTAGGCCTTCGAGGTGGAGTTGCGGTGTGAACTGGTCAGATAACTCACGCGTGCGAAACGCCTGATCTGCCGTGATAACCTGCCATTCATTATCAACCAGCTGGTAATAACCAAATCCGGTTTGCCAGAAGGCGAGTGCATAATCCTGGCCATTGAAGACCGCTTCTTCTTTGGCAAGGGTCGTCAGGGCGAGTATTTGTTTTGCGGCCTGTTCAAGTTTATGTGACTGTGTATTGCCGATGGCGAGCACCGCAAAGCCGGTCATGATGGCGATGATCACCAACACCGCCAATAACTCGAGCAGGGTAAAACCCCTTGCACGATTCCGGCGTGGCATTGTGATTACTCAAGCCCCCAGCTTGTGATATCGGAATTTGCCGCTTCGCCACCCACCTGGTTGTCTGCACCCAGCGAGTAAAGATCGTACTTGCCATGTTCGCCCGGGCTCAGGTACTGGTAATCATTGCCCCAGGGGTCCTTGGGCATGCGTGCAATGTATCCGTCTTCCTTCCAGTTGCGTGGCTCAGGAGGAATACCGGGTTTAATGGCGAGGGCTTCTAAGCCTTGCTCGGTGGTAGGGTAATTATAATTGTCCAGCTTGTAGAGATTGAGAGCGCTTTCCAGCGCGCGTATATCCTGCTTGGCCTTGACGATACGCGCATCATCCGGACGACTCATCACGCGTGGCACCACGATGGCCGCCAGAATGGAGAGGATTACCACCACCACAATCACCTCGATCAGGGTGAAGCCGGCTGCAGCTTTGCTGGATAGTGCTGCGTTGTGTTTGTTATCAGAGTATGGGTTCATGGTCTGTTTATCTCGTTAAAAATAAGGTTCAATAGTATCAAATGAAAATAACTTCACGCATGGCTCCGTTGTTAGAGCGCTGGTGGCCAGTATTGTTCGTTATTATTGTGGCCGGCCTGCTGCAGGCACTGATGCCAGACAGTGGGCAGGCCTTGCGTTTCGAACGTGGCAGCATCCAATCTGGCCAACTGTGGCGGGTGATTACGGGGCATCTCATACACCTCGGCTGGGGACATTACCTGATGAATATGCTGGGCTTGCTGCTGATCTGCGGGATCTATCGCCATCGGCTCACCGCGGGTATTACCATTACTTGGTTGCTGGTCTGCGCAGTCGTTGTGAGTGGCGGTTTGTTGTTGTTCAATCCGAATGTGCATTGGTATGTGGGCCTCTCTGGCGTACTGCATGGCATCCTGGTGGCAGCAGCCATCAGTGACCTGAAAACACATCGCTGGGAGAGTCTGGTAATACTTGGCTTCACAGGTGCAAAATTGCTGTGGGAGCAGTTGCAGGGTTCGGTACCAGGGAGTGCGTCGGTAGCCGGTGGCCAGGTGGTGGTAGATGCACATTTATATGGGATGCTCGGCGGTCTCTTGGTGGTGATATTGACGGTGATTGGGAAAAGGCTAAAATTGCCGTGGGTTATGGGTTTATAAGTGTAAACCCATATAAAAACAATGATATACAATATATTTATTATGTAAATGATTACCTAGTGTCAAGTGCATCATTTTACCAGCTGATTGAGTTCGAAAATCGGTAGCAGGATGGCGAGTACGATCAGCAACACCAAAATGCCCATGGTCAGTATCATGATGGGCTCAAACAACGCCAGCAGTGTGCCCAACAAAGTTTGTAGTTCGCGCTCTTGTTGGTCCGCCGCCCGTTCCAGCATGATTTCGAGTTTGCCACTGGATTCGCCGCTGGCGATAAGGTGCAGGGTCATGGGCGGGAACAGTTTAGAGCTTTCCAGTGCGGCGTTGATGCTGGCGCCTTCCCGCACGCTGGCGCTGGCATTCATGATGGCTTCACGCATGGGCAGGTTGCGCACTACCTGGGCGGATATCCTTAGTGCATCGAGTACCGGGACGCTGCTTGCGACCAGGATACTTAAAGTACGTGCAAAGCGGGCCGTATTCACGCCTTTGATCAATCTGGACAGCAAGGGTAGTGTTAGCAGGCCGTTGTGCACGCGGTAGCGGAATGTATCACTGCGCAGCATGCGTGCAAACAGGACCACAGCGATGACCAGGGCTATCAGGATAAGCAGACCATAGGATTTGGTGAAATCACTGATAGCAATCAGGCTACGCGTGAGCAGCGGAAGTTCCTGGCCAAGGTTCTCAAATACCTCGACGACCTGAGGCACCACGTAGGTCAGCAGCCCGATCACGACCAGGAACGCAATAGTCGTCAGGATAATCGGGTAGATCAGTGCCATGCTGAGGCGCTGTTGCATGTCCTGGCGTTTCTCTGCGTAGTCAGCAAGCCTATCGAGGACTGTATCGAGATGCCCTGATTTTTCGCCTGCGGCGACAGTAGCGCTATAAAGTTCGGGAAACGCACCTGGAAAGTCACGCAATCCCGCTTCCAGTGCATGGCCTTCGGTGACACGTGTACGCACCCCCATGATGATGCGCTTCACGCGCGGTTTGTCGTTTTGCCGTGCCGCAGTGCCGAGAGCTTCTTCCAGTGGGATGCCCGAGCGAACCAGGGTAGACAGCTGCCGCGTCATCAGCGCGAGTTCAGTCGAACTGAGGCCCTGGTTGAAGCGGTGTTTCATGCCGCCTTGCTGTTTGCCTTCTGTGATGGTGGTGATGTCCAGTGGCTGCAGTCCGCGCTCGCGTAACGCCTGGCGTGCTTGGCGTGGCGTATCACCCTCTACGACGCCGCGCTGCTCGCGACCACCGGGATTCAGTGCTTTATATTCAAAGGCGGGCATAAGCGATTATAGGGGTCAGGCAAATGTTGGCGTAGTGGGCAACAACACAGGCCCTAGTCTTCCCGGGTGACGCGCAGTACTTCTTCCAGAGTGGTGACGCCGGACAGCACCAGGCGCATACCGTCCTGGCGGATGCTGGATGTTTTGCTGCGTGCATATTTCTCGAGTTGGTGTTCAGCCGCGTTGTCATGGATCATATTGCGCAGGTTGTCATCGAGTGGGATTAACTCATAGATACCGGTGCGGCCGGTGTAGCCGGTGTTATTGCAGTTCTTGCAGCCATTGGCAGAGAAGATGGTTATGGCAGAATCGCCTGGTTGATCTGATGAGGCTATAGACAGTTGTTGCTGTTCTGTGGGTGAGGCTGTATGCACTTGTTTGCAGTCATCGCAAAGGACGCGTACCAGGCGTTGTGCCAGCACCGCAAGCAGGCTTGAGGCCAGTAGGAATGGCTCAATACCCATATCCCGTAAGCGTGTGATTGCACCGACTGCGGTATTGGTGTGCAGTGTCGAGAATACGGTGTGGCCGGTGAGACTGGCCTGCACCGCGATTTGCGCTGTTTCCAGGTCACGTATTTCACCAACCATCACCACATCGGGATCCTGGCGCAGGATGGCACGCAGGCCTCTTGCAAAGGTCATATCAACCTTGGAGTTGACCTGTGTCTGGCCGATACCCTCAAGCAAATATTCGATCGGATCTTCGACTGTAAGGATGTTGCGTTGTTTGTCGTTGAGTTCGGTTAACGCAGCATACAGCGTTGTTGTTTTGCCTGATCCTGTTGGGCCGGTGACGAGCACAATCCCATGCGGCTTGTGCACGATTTCCCTGAGCAGATCATGGGTGGTATCGCTCATCCCCAGGTGGCGAAGATCAAGGCGCCCCGCCTGTTTATCCAGCAGTCGCATGACAACGCGTTCACCGTGACCGGAGGGCAGGGTCGAGACGCGCACGTCAACCGCGCGCCCGGCAATTTTGAGTGAGATACGCCCATCCTGCGGCAGGCGTTTTTCAGCAATATCCAGTTTAGCCATCACCTTGATGCGGGACACGATCAGGCTGGCCATATTGCGTGGCGGTTGCAGCAGCTCACGCAACACCCCGTCGACGCGAAAGCGTACCGACAGATGGGTCTCATAGGGTTCGATATGAATATCCGACGCGTTTTCCTTGATAGCCTCGGTCAACAGTGCATTGATCAGGCGGATGATCGGCGCGTCATCTTCCGTTTCCATAAGATCTTCTGGCTCGGGAAGCGACTCGGCGAGGCTGGCTAAATCCAGGTCATCACCCAGGTCCTCCATCATCGCCATGGCGCCATTGGTACTACTGTCGTAACTCTTGGTCAGCAGGCTATTGAATTCGTTTTCCGGCAAGGTGGTGAAGGTCAGGGGCTTGCCTAGAAATCGCCGCAGTTCGTTAATCGTGAGGCTGCGAACATTCGGCCGTTGATAGATCACCACGCGGCCATCGATTTCCTCACCCACCACAACGCCATGACGCTTGGCGAACCCGTAAGGTGGTTTGCGCAAAGGGCTTGATGCAGAAACACTGAGAGTATCGGTCATGGTGGCGTTACAGCTCCTGTTTCGAGCTCTGGCGGCTGGGGTTGTGGCATCTGCGTGATCAGTTCGTCCAGGTCAGGCAGGTTGGTGCCGCGTGTTTTGAGCAGGCCGCGGCGGTCCATTTTCGATTCGATCTGGCGTGCACGCAGGTAATCGTACTTGCGGTTAGTGACATAATCCGCCGAGTTGCGGTCACGCAGGATGACTGGATGGATGAACACCATCAGGTTGCTCTTCCTCTTAGTGCTTGCGTCGGAACGGAACAGGCGGCCGAGTAGTGGAATGTCGCCCAGTAAGGGCACTTTGTCGACCGAATCGGTGAATTCATCCTCGATCAAGCCGCCCAGCACCAGTATCTGGTCGTCTTCCACGAGTACGCTGGTCTTGATACTGCGCTCGTTGGTGATGAACCCGGCACCCTCAACATTGGCGCCAAGACTGGAAGCTTCCTGCTCGATCTGTAGTTTGAGAGTATTACCTTCATTGATCTGGGGCGTCACTCGCAGCAGGATGCCGACATCCTTACGATCAAAGGTTTGAAAGGGGTTGGTTGAACTGTCACCCGTTTGAGTGAAAGAGCCCGTTAAGATGGGGACTTCCCTGCCAACGTTAATTTCGGCTTCTTCATTATCCATGGTAACCAGTGTCGGGGTCGATAGGATATTGGTAGCGGCATCGCTTTGCAGTGCATTGAGGAGCACCGCGAAATTCGTGCGACCGTCACGATTGTCGCCAGCACCCAGTACTAGCCCTGCGATATTACCTGCGACCGATTCGGGGCTGGCGATGAGATTTGCGAGGGGGACACTTGAAAACGGAAAGTTAGTACCGCCGACTGCGCGGTCCTTGTCGAGCAGGGCAAACTGTACCCCCAATTCTGCAGCCAGGTCGGTAGTGACGTCGGCGATAATGGTTTCTACCAGTACCTGTGCACGGCGGATATCCAGTTGCCGTACAACACTTTTAATGCGTTCAAATTCGTCGGGAGCCGCAGTCACCAGCAAGGCGTTATTGCCGGGGTCGGCCTGAATATCAAGTTCACCCTTACTGACATTCGCTACAACCGCAGGTTTGCCACCCTGGGCGGCGGTCTGTTGGGTTTTGCTGATACCAAGTAACAATGGGGCCAGCTCTTCGGCCTTGGCGTACTTGAGAAAAATAACCTGGGTCTTGCCTGAATATTCCAGTGGTGTATCCAGGTGCGCGATGATGCCACGTATACGTAGTCTCGAAGCCTTGTCACCGCTGAGCAACAGACTGTTGGTGCGGTCATCCGCAACCAGCAGAGGCGCACCAGGGAGCTGGGCGCCCTTGGCGTCTTTCTGAGCCAGGGTGCTGATGATACGTACGATTTCATTGGCCGAAGCATGTTGCAGCGGGATAACCTCGATTTCCTGACTGTCTGGCTTATCGATGCGTTGCACGATGCGCACCAGGCGGTCGATATTGGCGGCTCGATCGGAAATAATGAGCATGTTGCTTGAGGTATAAGCGGCCAGGTGTCCCTGCTGTGGTATCAACGGGCGCAGGATAGGCACCATCTGTGCGGCCGGGACGTTTTGCACCGCGATAACACGGGTCACCATTTCATCGCCAATACCGGGGCTGCCAGGGCTGCTGATCGAAACCGGGCCTTGTTTGGCGCTGACATCTGGCACAATTTTGATGATATTACCAACCTCTACCGCAGCGTAGCCGTTCACCTGCAAGACAGACAAAAATACCTGGTAAACCTCGTTCTTGTTCATGGGCTTTGAGGAGATCACCGTGACTTTGTTGCCCTTTACCCTGGCATCGATGATGAAGTTTTTGCCGGTTGCTTCAGCGACAATCTCTACCAGTGAGCGGATATTGACATCCTTGAGGTTGAGCGTGACGTCATCATCTGCATGGCTGACAGTGGCAGCACCTGCAACCAGCAGGACGAGGCCGACGGCGTAATTGATGAGCGTGCGAACACTGGCTTTCATTCTGGATACGGTCCTTCTTGGATAAGGTTATTGGTCTCTAGCCCTGCTTCCGTGGATAGATTGTACCGGCGCTTATGAGTTAATAATCAACTATATATCAAATTGTTATACCACTTATCTGAAATAGCTATGATGATTGTACAGGGTCATAGTGTTTCATTCATCAAAAGTGTGGTTCAGATACACCTCGCTACCGTTACGTAGCAAGGTCACGTTAACTTCTTGCGCGGATCTGAGCTGATGCAACGCCTTGAGTCCCTTACCAGGATTATCCAGGGTCATGCCATTTACACCGGTAATGATATCGCCGTTTTCAAGTCCAATACGCGTGAATAACTCGGATTTACGCTTGGGAGTGATGCGGTAACCTATGAATTGTCCACCTTCACTGTGCGGTGTCGCCTTGACGAGGTCATTCAGCCGTGCTGGATTTTTCAGTACATCACTGCGCACTTCGCTAAAGCTTTTGCCTGCCCCGAAATTGGATACGGCGTCGCTAGTAACTCCCGGCCTGATGCGCGGCCGACCAGGCCGGGTCTTGGTTGGCACAGTGGTTGTTATTGAGCTGTTGCCCGTGTCCTTGGCTTTTGGCATACGCAAGGTCTCGAGTTGGGCATTACGTTCGAGGATCACCCGGTCTGCGTAGACAGCCTTGAGTTTGGCTCCACCTGCGACATCATCGCCAATGTGGTAGTACTTTTCATCATTACGGCCACCCGATATCACCGCCATGGCATCTTCGCTGTCTGTTGCGTAAACACCATGTAATTTGAGGTTGAGGCGTGTCTCGGGTGCATCTTGCGGGAGTTGCTCCGCTGTGATCTGGGCCTCACCAAACAGGTGCAGAGACGCAATACGGTTGCCGTAGTTCACCCTGCCAGCCGAACGCGGCGCCGTCTGCTGACTGGTGTTAGTGGTCGGTGGTACGCGGGCTTCGGGTTCGGGTGCGACGATTTGCCAGGTCAATTTTGCCAGTTGCAGGGCGATAAGAGCCAGCAACAGCAGACTGACCAACATGGGCAATCTCTGCATTAGCGCATTGAAACGGCTATTACGGCTCAGGCTTTCAAGCAACTGCGTCATCCTCAAGCACAGGCTGGCATATATTTTTTATAAAATTCAAAGGACTATTCTATTTTATTAGAATTAATATGACAATTCCGTATGGTGCTGGTTCCCACGATTTTTCCATAATCTGGTCAGGCTGGCCTGGCGGCAATAAAAAGGCGCCCCAGTGTGGCACTGGGGCGCCCATAGTTTAACAGGCCCTAGCTGCGCTGGCGTTTCAGAATGGTTTCGATTTCATCCATGATGGCATTCATGCGTTTGACCAGTGATTGGTAAGGTGCCGGTGTGGCCAGATCAACGCCGGCAGCGAGCAGCAACTCATACGGATAGTCCGATCCACCTGCCTTGAGCAAGCCCAGGTAGTTTTCCAGAGCGCCAGCTTCGCCTGCCATGACGCGATCGGCCAGCAGTGACGAGGCAGCCAGCGATGTGGCGTACTGGTAGACATAGAAGTTGTAATAAAAATGTGGAATATATGCCCATTCAATAGTGTAGGGCTCATCAATGACGACAACCCCCTTGTCATGCCCGTGATAGCGTTTGAGAATATCGGCATAGATCCTGGTCATACTTTCACCAGAAAGTGCTTCACCTTTTTCCACTTCCTCATGAATCTTGAGCTCGAACTCGGCAAACATGGCCTGGCGGTAAAAGGTGCCGCGTAACTGTTCCAGTGCCGATCCAAGATAAAACAAGCGTTCTTCATCATTCTTTGCCTCACTCAACATTTTGTCGAGCAACAGAGCTTCGTTGAAAGTGGAAGCAATTTCAGCTGTGAAGATTGAATAGTCAGCTGTGACATAGGGTTGCGAGGTATTGGCCAGCCATGAGTGCATGGTGTGTCCCCATTCATGCGCCAGAGTGGAGACGTCGTCGTAGTCCTCATTGTAGTTCATCAAGATATAGGGATGAACGTCATACGCTGAACCATTCGAATAGGCTCCTGAGCGTTTACCGGCTCGCGGATAGACATCCATCCAGCGGTTGTCAAAGCCCTTGCGGGCGACATCTACATAGCTCTTACCCAGGGGCTTGACGGCATCGAGGAACAGTTGCTTGCCTTTTTCAATGGGGAAACTGAGGTCTGATTTAACCAGCGGTGGGTAAATATCGTAATAATGCATTTCACCGATACCCAGCATTTTGCGGCGTAGCTTGAAGTAACGATGCAGGGTGTCGAGATTGGCATTCACCTGTTCGATGAGTGTGTGGTAAACCGCTTCAGGGATCTTGTTGGCACCCAATGCCGAGGCCAGTGAATTTGGATAATTTCTGACCTTGGCATAAAAGCTGTCACGTTTCACTTGAGAGTACAGCGAGGTACCGAAGGTACGTGAGTAGTTCTGCCACATTGGCCAGAAGGTGTTGAAGACCAGTTTGCGGTCGGCCCGATTGGGCGCCGCGCGGTGTTTACTGTAACCGGCCTGATCCAGACGCACCGTGCTACCGTCTGAAAGTGTCACCGTCGGCCAGGGTACATCGGCATTAGCAAGAATACTGTAAACATTATACGGGGTATCCGTTACCAGTCCCGCCGTTGCGATAATCTTTTCCTCGCTCTCTGACAGGGTGTGAGGTGCTTGTCGCAAGACATCATCCAGGAAATGTCCGTAAATCAGCAGATCCGGGTCTTGCTCCATAAAGCTCAATATCTTGTCTTCACCCAGTTTAAGAATTTCGGGAGAAAGGAAACTGGTCTTCTGTGAAAAACCGGTTGCCACCAGGCTGGCCTTTTGGTCCATTTCCTGGGCCTTGGCAACCTTGGTATCTTGATCACTCATCATGGAGGCGTAGGATTGCGCCTGGCTGAGTTGTTTGTCTATTTCAAAGATGGTGTCCAGGCAACGCTTGAAGGTCATTGCGTCATCGCCCAGATGCCCCTGACAGGCCTGGATTTCACTAAGACGCGATTCAATCAAATCAATCGCGGCGCGCCACTGTTGGTTATCGGCATAAAGATGCGTTAAGTCCCAGCGATCTTTTTCTTTTTCCGCAAATGCCTGGGAAGAGGCGAGTAGGCCTAAAGTGCAAATAGTGATAACAAATTTTCGCATAACCGGTCTCCAAAAAAATTCACAGAATTAGGGTATTCATCTCAATCAACGGCATGACAAGCAACCTGTACGCCTGTCTCGATTTCTCTTAACTGGGGTTCCTCAATTGCGCAGATGTCAGTCGCCGATGGACAACGTGTGCGGAACGGGCAGCCACTAGGCAGATTCAGTGGCGAAGGTAGGTCGCCCCCCAGTAATCGCGACTGCTTGCTGCGCTCCTTAACGGGATCCGGAATTGGTACTGCATCGATAAGAGCGCGTGTGTAAGGGTGGCGCGGATTTTCGTATAAGGTATCGCGGTCGGAAATTTCCACTACCCGTCCCAGATACATCACCAGCACCCGTTGACTGATATGTCTGACCACACTCAGGTCATGCGCAATGAAAATCAACGACAGTCCCATCTCGTTCTGAATCTCCATCAACAGGTTTATGATCTGTGCCTGGATTGAGACATCCAGTGCGCTGACGGGTTCATCGCAGATAATCAGTTTGGGCTTGAGGATCAATGCACGCGCGATACCGATACGTTGGCATTGTCCGCCGGAAAATTCGTGCGGGTAGCGGTTGATCAGGTTAGGCAGCAAGCCCACTTTGGACATAATGTTCTTGACCCGCGCCCTGACGTCATCCCTGGAAAGTTTCGGGTAAAAGGTGGTGAGAGGTTCTGCAATGATCTGGCCGACAGTCATACGCGGATCGAGTGAAGCCAGAGGATCCTGGAAGATCACCTGCATATGCTCACGCTTGTCACGCAATTGTTTTAGCGACTGGCCGACCAGTTCTTCACCTGATAGCACAACGCTGCCGCCGGCGGCCTTGACCAGTCCCAGAATAGCGCGCGCCAGAGTCGATTTACCGCAACCCGATTCTCCCACCACGCCGAGTGTCTCGCCCGGCCTTAAGTCAAAGTTCACGCCGTTTACGGCTTTGAGTATGCGTGAGCGACCCAGGATCCCTTTACCCGGTACGGAAAAGTGCACGTGCAAATCGTTGACAGTGAGTAGCTGATCAGTCATGGCAGTGACTCAAGGTGACAGGCTTTGGAATGTGCGCTGCCAATATCATGCAGATGAGGTTTTTCGTGTTTGCAGCGGTCAAAAACCTGTTCGCAACGATCGTTGAAGGGGCAACCTTCGGGAAGGTGCAGGAGATTCGGAGGATTACCGGGAATCGCATGTAGTTGTTTAGCGTCAATGTTGTCCAGCCGAGGTACGGAATGTAATAACCCCTGCGTGTATGGGTGCGCCGCATGATAAAAAATGTCATTGATAGCTGCAGATTCCATGATTTCACCACCGTACATTACAAGTACTTTGTCGCAAACACCCGCGACCACCCCCAAATCATGGGTAATCAGGATAATGGCAGTATTGAAATCCCGTTTCAGTTCGGCGAGTAGGGAGACGATTTGCGCTTGCACAGTGACGTCGAGAGCTGTCGTTGGCTCATCGGCGATGAGCAGGTCAGGCTCGCACAGTAGTGACATGGCGATCATGACACGCTGCCGCATACCGCCGGAGAATTCATGCGGATACATGTCAACCCGGCGACGGGCATCCGGGATCTTGACGGCGTCGAGCATCTCGATGGCTTTGTTACGGGCCTCTGCGAACCCAATGCCTTTGTGCAGTTGCAAGACCTCGGCCATCTGCCTTGAGATGCGCATGTGTGGATTCAGCGATGTCATTGGGTCCTGGAAGATCATTGAGATTTCGTTGCCACGCACATGATTCATATCTGCCTTGGAAAGTGACAGCAGGTCACGATCCTTGAACATCACTGTGCCCTCGGCCCGACCATTGGCCGCTAACAGCCCGATCATGCCCAGCACCGCCTGACTCTTGCCGGAACCGGATTCACCGACAATGCCAAGGGTCTCGCCCGCCTCCAGTTGGATGTCCAGGCCATTGACGGCGCGCACGATACCATCATGTGTTTCGAAACTGACTTTCAGGTCTTTTACATCGAGTAGTGTCACAAGTGATCCAGAGGTTTCTTAACGGTCTTTAGGGTCAAGTGCATCGCGTAGACCGTCACCGATGAAGTTAAAGCAAAACAGTGTCAGCGCAAGAAAGATCGCAGGGAAGATCAGGCTCCAGGAAGCAGTCTCCATATCCTTGGCACCTTCATTGACGAGTGCGCCCCAACTCGTGAACGGCTCCTGCACCCCCAGGCCAAGAAAACTCAGGAATGATTCCACCAGGATGACCTGCGGTATGGTCAGTGTGACGTAAACAATTACCACACCCAGCAGGTTAGGGACGATATGCCGCCGAATGATGGTAAAACCGGGGACACCTGCTGCTTCGGCGGCTTCAATGAATTCCTTGCGCTTGAGGCTCAGGGTTTGTCCGCGCACGATACGCGCCATATCCAGCCAATTGATCGCACCAATGGCGACAAAAATCAAAAAGATATTACGGCCAAAGAACACCATCAGCAGGATTACAAAAAACATAAACGGCATGGCATAGAGGATGTCAACAAAACGCATCATCAGGTGATCGATCTTGCCACCAAAATAACCTGCAGTAGCGCCGTATGTTATACCAATGAGCAGACTCACGAGTGTCGCCACGATACCCACCATCAAGGACACTCGGCCGCCGTACAGTGTGCGCACAAAAAGATCGCGTCCGAGTGAATCCGTGCCAAAGAAATGTGCATTAGCGATCGTGGGTGGCGATGACATCAGCTCCCAGTCGGTGGCATCGAAATCATGCGGGCTCAGAAACGGTGCCAGCAACACCATCACAGCCACTATCGAGAGAATGATCATGCTTGTCACAGCGGCCTTGTTGGTAAATAGCCGGCGCCGGGCATCAGCCCATAAACTGCGGCCTCTGACTTCGCTTACCGCATCGATGTCGGTCATGGATTCTGCTGTGTTAGACAAGGCTTAGTACCTCACCCGAGGGTCAAGGACCGCATAGAGCAAATCCACGATCAGATTAAAGACAATGATAAGTACGCCATAAAAAATAACGACACCCATCACGAGTGTGTAATCGCGGTTTAGAGCGCCCTGCACGAAGTAGCGGCCAAGACCAGGCAAACCAAATATTTGCTCGATGACGACAGAACCGGTAATAACGGCTGCTGTCGCCGGTCCCAGGTATGAGACGACAGGTAGTAGTGCGGGTTTTAGTGCGTGTCGGATGATCACCGTATGCTCAGGCAGGCCTTTGGCACGCGCAGTACGGATAAAATTACTGCGTAGTACTTCGATCATGCTGCCGCGAGTCAGGCGGGCAATATAGGCAACCTGGGGTAAGGAGAGCGCGATAATAGGCAGTACGGTATTACGAAAGCTGCCGCCTTCCCAGCCGCCGGCAGGGAGCCAACCCAGGTACACCGCAAATACTAATAACAACAGTGGCGCCATAACAAAGTTCGGAATCGAGATACCGACCATAGCGGTGGTCATTACAGAGTAATCCACGCGTGAGTTTTGTCGCAATGCAGCTATGGCTCCCAAAGTCACGCCTATGATCAGCGCAAGCAAGATGGCGGAGCCACCCAGGCGGAGCGATACTGGAAAACCGGCGCCAATCAATTCATTGACGGAATAATCCTTATACTGAAATGAGGGGCCGAAGTCACCGCGTGCAATATCCCAGAGATAGCGTCCGTATTGCATCACCAATGGTTCATCAAGGTGGTATTTTTTATCCAGGTTGGCCTGGATTTCCGGGGGTAAGGTCTTCTCGGTATCGAAAGGACCGCCGGGTGCCAGCCTGACCATGAAAAAGGCGACAGTGATAATCAATAACAAGGTGGGCCATGCGCCCAAAAAGCGTTTAAACGCAAATGCAAGCATGAAGCAGCTACTCTCTCAGGGTATAGATAAACGCACAAATGACTTGGTTTAGTGTTCTAAAATGTAGAGGTGCTTGCTATATTGATGGTCCATGATGTTGTCGACATAGCCGCCCACATAGGGCTTCACCACACGTTTGCTAGTATAGTAATAAATAGGAATGATCGGATAATCTTCCAACATGATGCGCTCGGCCTGTTTGAGTAATGTCTTGCGTTTCTCCGGGTCTGGTTCAACGGCTGATTGTGCAAGCAGGGCGTCGTATTCAGGATTAACATATCCGGAATCATTGATGCCATGTTGGGAATGCAGCAATTCCGCAAAACTGAAGGCGTCGTTGTAATCCGCAATCCAGCCTGCACGGAATACCTCAGTCACCTGTTTTTGCTTGCGGTTTTCGAGGAATACCTTCCACTCTTCATTTAGAATTTTGGCATTAACACCGAGCGCCTGTTTCCACATGGCTGCAATTGCCAGAGCCACCTTCTTATGGTTTTCGCTGGTGTTATAGCGAATTTCCACCGTAAACGGGTTGTCTTTGGAATATCCTGCTTCTTCGTAAAGCTTTTTAGCCATTGCCAAACGTTCTTCCTTGCTCAGGGACATCCAGTCATATTCTTCGTTTTCGTAATTGTAGACGCCTCTGGGGACCCAGCCATAAGCGGGTACCACGCCGGCGGTGACCACTTTTTCAGCAATAATTTCCCGGTCCAACGTCATGGACAAGGCCTGACGGAGTTTCTTGTTATCCTTGAACGGCGGCTTGGTGACATTGAACCCATAATAATAATTACCTAGATAAAGGGGGGTGCGCATTTCTCCAGGTAGATTTTCTTTGAGCCATTTGTATTGATTAATGGGAAATTCATATACGAAATCAAGTTCACCGGCACGATAGCGTTTCAGTGCAGATGACTGATCCTCAATGGGGTAAAAGAAGACTGTATCAATGGTGGTGTTAGCGTTATCCCAGTACCGAGGATTACGATCTACCCGAATATGTGATTGCACCACCCACTCGCTGAGCGTGTAAGCGCCGTTGGAAACCAGGTTGTCAGGCCGTGAAAATTTATCGCCGTATTTTTCAACCGAAGCCGGGTGTATAGGAAAGGTCGATGAATGGGTTAGCAATCCAAGAAAGTAGGGCGTGGGTCCTTTGAGTGTTACTTTCAAGGTGCGCTCATCGAGAGCCTCCGCAGCCAGTGTCTCAGGTTTCATTTTGCCCTGAATAATTGCCTCGGCATTCAGTACCGGGGCAAAAGTCTGTGAATAATAGGAACCGGTTTCCGGAGCCAGTAAACGACGCCAGGCAAAGACAAAATCACTGGCGAGCACGGGGTCGCCATTCGACCAGCGTGCATTTTCTCTGATATAAAATGTATACACCGTACCGTCTTCGCTGATCTCCCAGCGTTCTGCGGCTCCAGGGATGAGTTTGCCCTCCGGCGTTTCACCAATTAGTCCTTCAAAGATGTCGCGCTGGATATGGGAGGAAGGGACACCTTCTGACTTATGTGGGTCCAGACTCTGTGGCTCTGAGCCATTGCCACGATGGAATATCTGTTGTTTTGCGAGTACAAGCTTGCCGGGCTCCGTGCTGGTCGAAGCCGTGTTTTGTTGCGTGTTAGCTTGGCCGCTGCCGGTGTCGATACCGCTTTTCTGCGATGACTCGTTTTCACCTGAACAGCCGTACAACAGACCTATCAGTATAAATAGGGGTATCAGGGTGATATGTTTTAAGTCTATACGCATCAGAACCGCCTTGTCTGTCGCTCAATGAAGCCCTGCACGCCGGGCATTCGTGGATCTCTGGATCGTTTGTGAATATCTTATAGTAAATCATTCTCAGGCTTCAGGGCCTGTGCCCGATGGCAGTGCACAGCATAGGTGACGTGCTCATGCATATATCATTCATGGCGCAGCGCCCAACTGCAGATTTCACAAAATGTATTGGTCCTGTTCGGGCAAACAGTCGATAACTTATTGAATACCAATAAGATATCGCGTGATGCCTTGTGCCAACCGTCTGTTTCTGGCTCAAAAATTGCTATCATTACTCAGGGTGTGGCCATGAAAATCAGCCGCTTATTATGCCCATAAAAAAAATTCAAACAAGTGTTTAGAATTGGATCAATATTACGCTATGATTACACCCCAAACCGGGCTATTTCGGTATCAGTGCACGGATGCACGCACAATCAAGTCGATGGATCTCCATTATTTTTGAATTACGTTAAGGGAGCTATGCTCATTATGAAAAACCCTAATTATAAAATTAGGCGCGCAGTGCACATGGCGCTGGCTGCAGGGTTGTCTGCCAGCCTCGCCACCACTGGCGCTTTTGCCGCGGAAGATCCCGCGGAGCTGGAAAAGGTTGAGGTCACCGGCTCACATATCAAGCAAATCGATATCGAAGGTGCGAGCCCAATCGCGGTAATCAGTCGTGAGGATATCGAGCTGAGTGGTTTGGAGTCAGTCGCAGATGTCTTGCGCAGAACGCCTTTCAATAGTTTTGGTTCTTTCCGCGAGACCTCGGGTAATACCTTCCAGTCCCAGGCTC
>CAMYKB010000038.1:0-9245 GCA_947258875.1 uncultured Gammaproteobacteria bacterium
CTAGTTGAGTTCACACACCATCTGATCATTGATCCATTGTTGCAAGTAACCCACGGCCTTATGCGGTGTGTCCTGTTCGCTAAAATACTCCAGCAGCGCTGCACACAGATCCGCGAAGCTGCCTGCTGACATCGCAATAGTCAGCGCCGTGAGTTCGGCACTCTTCAGCGCGCGATAGCGGCTAACCAGGTCCTGGCGCCAGATTAACCAGGTGGTGTCGCTGGTTGTTTTTTGCGGCGGTGCCTCTTCGTTGGCGAGTGCTCGCCAGATCTGGAAGCTATTATGTTGTTGCGGCAGTAACTGTACTGCGCCATGAAAACGCAGTGTCAATGTCGCCCATGCCGCAGGGTCCAGTTGAGCCAGTTGATCCAGTGAAACGCACTGGCAATCGGCGGCATCAAAGCTGTTTGCAAAGGCCTGTTCGACACGGGCAATTTCGGCGACTTCTGGTAACTGGTTAAATGGTTCCAGCCGCTCGACCAGCTCGACCATGTGCTGACCGAAATAGCGCAGGCTGGGGTGGTGCGATGGGTAGCTTTCGATGTAATGCTGCATCAGGGTTTCGAACAGGTCATCACCCAGATAACTATGGAGGCGTTCATAGTCGGTGGTGAGCGCTTCTTTTAAGCGCAGCCTGTAAGCGTTTCCATAAAACGCCATGCGTTGCCCGGCGGAGCGCTGGGGGCTGGATTCAATGCGCCCGACAATGCCGAGATCCGCATCATCCAGCAGATAGCCCAGAAACTCGTGCTGTAGTTTACGCAGTGCGTCCATATTTTAATTCTGTGTAGGGTTGATCTTGCGAGGCGGCGTTCAATACCAGTGCATCAGCCGGCAGTGTTCTGGCTGCAATGTCTTCAGCAATGGCCAGCTCCTGCCGTAGTTGCGGGAACTCCGCAATATCGTCATCGCGTTCGATCATCGTGCTCACTGCACCAAAACGCTTAAGCGCTGTGGCATAGAGCGTCCACACTGGGTCGCAAACATCGTGGTCATGGGTGTCGATAATCATCTCGCCATTGTAACTATGGCCGGCGAGGTGAAACTGCATCACCCGGTCGATATCAATGCCGTTGAGATAATCAACCGGATCAAACTGGTGATTGTGCGCGCTGACAAAAATATTGTTAATGTCTAACAGGATATGGCAATCCGCGCGGCGGGCGATTTCATTAAAAAATTCCCATTCAGTCATCTCAGAACTTTTATAAGTGACATAACTGGAAAGATTCTCGAGCAGAATGCGTTGACCCAGGTAATCCTGCACCTGCATTACGCGATCGACGACATGAGTAATGGTGTCTTCATTGTACGGTAAGGGTAAGAGGTCGTGACTATTGGTGTCATTGACGCCGGTCCAGCACAGGTGATCCGAAATCCACTGAGGCTGCACGCGTTGCATGAGTTGTTTCAGGCTTTTTAGATAGTCCGGGTCCAGTGGGTCTGTACTTCCAATGGAGAGCGAGACACCGTGCATCACCATGGGGTAATCGTTACGAATTTTGTCGAGATGATCGAGCGGCTTGCCGCCCGGTACCATATAATTTTCGGAGAGTATCTCAAACCAGTCTATATCCGGCTTCTGCTCCAGTATATACGGGTAGTGTTCAGTGCGAAGACCGAGACCAAAACCCAGAAAAGGACGTGTCACTATACTGTTCTCCCGCAATGTTGCATGAAAATGCAAACGAACCTGAATGGTTTGTCCATTCAGGTTCGCCGCATTTATTCAGATCTAAGTCCTTATTTGCCGACTGTACCACCAATATGATCACAGGCCTTTGCTGACATGCTTACAAACCCTTGCCCCTTGCAGGACGCATGGCCTTTACAGGCATTCTGGGCTGTTTTGCAATCATTGTGACCTTTGCACTTATTCACACCATAACAGTGTACATTGGCCTTTGATGCGCCTTCAGCTGCAAAAACCGGTGCTGTTGTGCTCAGCATACCCGCGGCAGCAACTGCCATGGCTACACCCATTGCTTTCTTTGAATTGATCATTTGTAACTCTCCTAATATGAATGATGTGTTGTGTTATGCGCCGACTTTACCGCCCACATGGTCGCAGGAGCTCGCAGGCATGCTAATAAAGCCCTGACCTTTGCACGAAGCATGACCCTTGCAGGCATTACTGGCTGTTTTACAGTCGTTGTGGCCTTTGCACCTATTGACGCCGTAACAATGCACATCGTTAGTAGCGCTTACCGATTTGCCTGTCGCGGTGTCACTCGCACAACCGACCAGGCTTGCCGCAGCAATAGCGAGAGCAGCGCCTGTGGATTTCGTAATTAAACTCATTGCTTGTCTCCGTTAAAGATAAATGATTACCGATGAGTAACGGAGTGTATTACGTATAGTTCGAGTAAAAACGGGTGGTATGAGCGATGTTATAGAAACGTTATGGGCTTGTTATAGAAATGTGATATTTGCAGCTGATCTAGGGGAGGACGTGGTCAGAGAGCAATCGTTTCTTCGGCTGTTGCTGCAAACCACATGTAATGTCGCCCTTCATATTCAGTCCCTATAATGCCAGAGCCGCAATAGTAGTAGGCGAGGCGGGTCGAGACCTCGTTGGAGCCACGGAGATTCCGAGGCCACCATAGTGGATAGGAGCTGAACCATTTTACGGATGTGTATTCGATTGGCGCGCATGGCTCGCCATTGATGAGCGCTGAGCGGTCGGCGAGTGTGAACGCAACGAAGGTGATGTTAGTATCAATGTTGTGCTGTTCAACGAGCTCAACCGCCTGAGTTGGAATGATTGATGGAACCCAGCCTGCCTCCACAGCGCCGCGTTGATGTGCTTCCTGCATTGAGGCGTAGCGAATCTTTGGATTCTCGATGTAGGTGCAGGTGATCAATAGCAGAAGCGGCGCTCCTGCTGAGATCATGGCGGCACCAGAGATTGCTCGTTTCATTCAGACGCCCAACGCCGCAAATAATCAGGAGATAAAAGTGAACCGCAGCGGTCTTGAGCGGCTTCGGGGCGGCGTTTTCTTTGGGTGCTTTACGAAACCCATTCATGGGTTTCGCCCTTCGGGTTAGCCTGAAACTATTCAAATTCGTTCCCTACGAATTTGTCTTTGTCGCTGCTGACAAAGAAAGTACCTCGCCCGTGGGTGCGAATATCCACATGAAATTATCTCGCGAAGCGAAGCAATAATTTTTTAACTAGATTCCCGCCTGCGCGGGAATGACGATTATTTACTTCGGGTCACACTTCGCTAATCCAAGCTACACAACTTCCAACTCCTCTAACGACCACCTGGCCCTCGTCCGAATAGCCAAATCATCCACCTGTCCTGCCTGTAATCTCAACATCCCCGCATAGGCAATCATCGCGCCGTTGTCGGTGCAGAATTCGGGGCGCGGATAATAGACCTCTGCATTTAATTTCTTGCAGTCGTCTTTTAGTTTTTGGCGCAAGTGCAGGTTGGCGCCCACACCTCCGGCGACGATGAGGCGCCTGAGGTTTGTCTGTTGAAGTGCGCGCCGACACTTAATGGCGAGGGTGTCGACCACGGCGTCTTGGAAGGCGCGGGCGATGTCAGCGCGGGCTTGCTCATTTTGTGGGCTGTTTTGCCAGGTGTTGAGGGCGAAGGTCTTGAGGCCGCTGAAGCTGAAGTCGAGCCCGGGGCGATCGGTCATGGGGCGCGGGAAATGGTAGGCGTCCGCATTGCCCTGGGTGGCGAGTTTGGCCAGGGCGGGGCCGCCGGGGTAGCCGAGGTCGAGGAGTTTGGCGGTTTTGTCGAAGGCCTCGCCAGCGGCGTCGTCGAGGCTTTCACCGAGTATCTGGTACTGGCCGACACCGCTGACCTGGACCAGCATGCTGTGGCCGCCGGAGACCAGCAGGGCGATGAAGGGGAATTCGGGTGGGCTGTCTTCCAGCATGGGGGCGAGCAGGTGGCCTTCCATGTGGTGGATACCGATGGCGGGGACTTGCCAGGCCCAGGCGAGGCTGCGGGCAATGGAGGCACCAACCAGCAGGGCGCCCATGAGGCCGGGGCCGGCGGTGTAGGAAATGCCCGAAATATCAGTGGCTTGTTTTCCTGCGTCGGCCAATGTCTGGCGAATGAGGGGCAGGGTCTTGCGGATGTGATCGCGGGAGGCCAGTTCCGGCACCACGCCACCGTATTCGGCGTGTAGTTCGACCTGGCTGTAGAGTTCGTGGGCGATCAGCCCTTGATGGGCATCGACCAGCGCCACACCGGTTTCGTCACAGGAACTCTCCACCCCTAAAACCAGCATGAATTCTCTCCGCAAAAGCCGCCATTCTCGCATTTCTGCAGTAGTTTTTGCATTTATCGGGTGTGCCGGTATAATTCGCGGTCTTTCACACCCAAAGCGGTCTGATCCGGTCTTTGGGGATGTCTATAATTATTGAATATTTTTGGAGTTGGTAAGCTTTTATGCCCAATGTTCGCGTTAAAGAAAACGAGCCGTTTGATGTAGCGATCCGTCGCTTCCGCCGGTCTTGTGAGAAAGCCGGTGTATTAACCGAAGTGCGTCGTCGTGAGTTCTACGAAAAACCCACGTCAGTGCGCAAGCGCAAGGCAGCGGCGGCGGTGAAACGGCATATGAAGCGTGTCTCCAAAGACGTTACTCGCCGCGTACGCATGTACTAAGTCGTTATGTCCGCAGCGTCCTCAGCTCTGAAGGCGCGCATCACCGAAGATATGAAAACCGCGATGCGCGCTGGGGATAAGCCCCGGCTCGGCGTCATACGCCTGATGCTGGCTGCCATCAAGCAGCAGGAAGTCGATACCCGTGAAGATCAGGATGATGCCAAGGTTCTGGTGATCCTCGATAAAATGACCAAGCAGCGCCGCGAATCATTGCAGCAATATACTGATGCCGGGCGTGACGATCTGGCGCAACAAGAACAGTTTGAGCTGGATATAATAAAGACCTATCTGCCCGAGCCGCTTGGTGATGCCGAGATAGACGCCCTCATCGAAACGGCAATGGCCGATACCGGTGCCAGCAGTATCAAGGATATGGGTAAGGTGATGGGTAAGCTCAAGCCCCAGTTACAGGGCCGTGCCGACATGGGTGCAGTGGGTGCAAAAATAAAGGCCCGCCTGGGTAACTAGCAGCCTATACCCCTGACAACACAGGGGTTGCGATCAGATTTCAGTAGCATCATTCTTACAGGATTTCCCCGGCAATAAAGTGGGGCGTTTGTTGTGTCCCAGGGACCTCTGAATAAGAGTTAAGTAAATGGCCAATCCCATGCAATTTCTCGATGTACCGCGGCGCGATCCGGACAAGACCACGGTCGAGCTGCGCATCCATGATTTTCGCGAAATCTATGGCCAATTCAGTACCGAGTCGGCCAAATCCCAGGCGGACCGCTGTCTGGCCTGTGGTAATCCCTATTGTGAGTGGAAGTGTCCGGTACATAATTACATCCCCAACTGGCTGAAGCTGGTCGCGGAGGGCAACCTGTTTGCCGCCGCCGAGATGTCGCACAAGACCAATTCCCTACCCGAGGTGTGTGGTCGGGTATGTCCCCAGGACCGGCTGTGCGAGGGGGCCTGCACACTCAATGACGGCTTCGGCGCGGTCACCATTGGTTCCATAGAAAAATACATCACCGACGAAGCCCTCAAGGCGGGCTGGCGGCCGGATATGTCGCAAGTGGTGCCTACGGATAAAAAGGTGGCGATTATCGGTGCCGGCCCCGCCGGCCTGGGTTGTGCGGATATCCTGGTGCGTAATGGTGTTAAGGCCGTGGTATTCGATAAGTATCCCGAGATCGGCGGCCTGCTGACCTTTGGTATCCCACCCTTCAAGCTTGAAAAAGAGGTCGTTAAAACACGGCGTGATTTGCTGGAGGAAATGGGTGTCGAGTTTGTGCTCAATACCGAGATTGGCAAGGACATCCCGTTCCAGCAACTGCTCGATGATTATGATGCAGTGTTCCTGGGTATGGGTACCTACACTTATATGAGGGGTGGTTTTCCCGGCGAGGACTTGCCCGGTGTTCATGAGGCCTTGCCCTTCCTGGTTGCTAACATCAATCGTGAGATGGGTTTTGAAAAGGAGCCGGCTGACTTCATTGATATGCGGGGGCAGCGTGTGGTGGTGTTGGGCGGTGGTGATACCGCTATGGATTGTAATCGTACCTCGATACGCCAACAGGCCGCCTCAGTCAGCTGTGTGTACCGCCGCGATGAGGAGAACATGCCGGGTTCACGCCGTGAGGTGACCAATGCCAAGGAAGAGGGCGTGAGGTTCCTCTTCAACCGTCAACCGGTCGAGATCGTGGGTGACGGCAAGGTCGAGGGTATCAAGTGCATCACCACCCGGTTGGGTGAGCCCGACGAGCGTGGCCGCCGTCGCCCTGAGCCGATACCGGACTCGGAAGAAGTCATCCCGACGGACCGTGTCATTATCGCTTTTGGTTTTCGCCCCAGTCCCGCCCCCTGGTTTGCCGACTTTGGCATCACGCTTGATGATGGTGGGCGTGTGCTGGCACCAGCGGACAGTAAATACAAATTCCAGACCAGTAACCCCAAGGTGTTTTCAGGTGGTGACATGGTGCGTGGCTCAGACCTGGTGGTGACCGCGGTATTTGAAGGCCGTGAAGCCGCTGCAGGCATTCTGGATTATCTGGGCGTTTAATGGATTTCGTTACAAGTATGCAAATAATCCAAAGTTTGATTTTTTCAAGCCTGTTTTCCTTTGCGCGCTTCGTGCCTTTACGGTTAGCTCTTTATGACTGAACTGAAAAATGATCGTTTGCTGCGCGCATTATTGCGTGAGCCCGTTGACACCACGCCGGTGTGGATTATGCGCCAGGCAGGGCGTTACCTGCCTGAATACCGCGCAACACGCGAGCGTGCCGGTGATTTCCTCACCCTGTGTAAAACACCCGAGCTGGCCTGCGAGGTCACCTTGCAGCCGTTGGCGCGTTTCCCTCTGGATGCGGCAATCCTGTTCTCCGATATCCTGACAGTCCCTGATGCCATGGGGCTGGGGCTGGGTTTTGCCGAGGGCGAAGGGCCGTATTTCGAGCGTCCCGTACGTAATGCGGCGGCAATCCGCAATCTGGCGGTACCGGACCCTGAACAGGACTTAGGTTATGTCATGGATGCCATACGGGTGATTCGTCGCGAACTGGATGGGCGCGTACCCCTGATTGGATTTTCCGGCAGTCCCTGGACTCTGGCAACCTATATGGTCGAGGGCGGCAGCAGCAAGGATTTCAGGCGTATCAAGGCGATGATGTATGTGCAGCCGGAAGTGCTACAGCAATTACTCGAGGTCTTGAGCGACAGTGTAGCGGCCTATCTGAACGCGCAGATTGCTGCCGGTGCCCAGGCCGTCATGATCTTCGATACCTGGGGAGGAGTGTTAACACCCGAGGCCTACCGTTCGTTTTCACTGGACCCCATGCAGCGGATAGTTGATCAGCTGACGCGTGAACATGAAGGTCGCAGGGTGCCCGTGACCTTGTTCACCAAGGGTGGCGGAGCCTGGTTGGAGGCGATGGCCGATACCGGTTGCGATGCCTTGGGGCTCGACTGGACCACCGACATCGGAGAGGCGCGGCAACGCGTCGGTGCGCGTGTTGCCCTGCAGGGTAATCTCGATCCGTCCGTTTTGTACGCCTCACCGGAACGTATTCGTCAGCACGTAGCTGATGTTCTTGAGCGCTATGGTTCAGGTAGCGGGCATGTATTTAACCTCGGTCACGGTGTACACCAGTTTGTGGATCCGCAGCACGTCGGGGCGCTGGTGGACGCTGTGCACGAACTGAGTGCAGCCTACCATTCCTGAGGGCCGGGGTAGCTAGAACGCTGGGGGAGATAGACTCTGGGTCAGATTACGTTGGTAGCCGTTGTGCGCAGCAAATCTTCCAGCTCAGCAATGCCGGCGCGTTTCATAGGCTTGCCATTGAGCGGACTCAGAGGCGCGCGCCGCAAAGCCAGGGTGGGTAATATCACAACCTCTATCCGGGTATTGTTCGCCAGAAAGCGTAACGCGGGAAAATACTCGGCGTCGCCGCCGTAACGCAGGCGCCGTTCGGCGCTTTCAAAGGGAATGTCGGCTTCCATCAGGCTAAAGATTACGTCCTTGGTGGAGTCGGCATACACATGCAGCTCGATATCGCTGTGTTTATTCGCAATACCTTCCAGTACGGCTCCGCTGAGCTGGGGATCAAAGTTTGCCAGTTGTTGCATGGCCTGGAGTGCGGTTTTGCGTAACGCTTGCAGATGTTGGCGATCATCGTCCGTGAAATAAATGTTCTGGTATTCGCGCAGTGCCAGTTCGATTTCAGTATTACGCGGCAGCGCGCTGTGTTGGTTTACACCCAGGCGGTCAACGGCCTTGCGCTTGGCGAGCTGATAGTCCTTAACGCCTTCCTCCATAATGATGCGTGCGGCTTCCTGGGCGAGACGCGTACGCATGCGTTGTGCTTGGTTAGATGCCATGGTGTGCGCATTTCTAAATTAGAATAGTTGTTCAGGAATATCGACAGACTGACCATTCTCGTCCACCGATTGCGAGAAATCGAACGCCGGTGGCTCGGGTGCGTACTGGGCGCGGAAAGTTTCCTTGATTGCTGCCGGGTTTTGATCGCTGGTCGCGAGGCCCGTCTCAGGATCAATAGACAGGGTCAGCATCCCCGCGGGCCGCTCGAGTGTGTGCTCCGGTCTGTCTTGCAAGGCAACCTTCATATAATCCATCCAGATAGGTAGAGCCGCAACACCGCCGGCCTCACTGTTACCCAAGGGTTTGTATTTATCGAATCCAACCCACACGGTGGTCACAATATCGCGATTATAGCCGCTGAACCAGGCATCGCGTTGATCGTTGGTGGTGCCGGTTTTGCCGGAGAGATCGGAACGCCCCAGTTCCATCGCTTTGCGTCCGGTACCGCCGGTGATGACATCTCTCATCATGCTGGCTGTCTGGTAGGCATTTTCTGCCGACAGCACCCGCGGTGCCGGTTTGATAGTGGCTGTTGTTTCGCTGTCGGCAGCTGTTGTTTCGCAAGCGGGCTCGCACACGACCAGACGATCAGCTTCAAAAATGATTTCACTCTCGCTGGATTCGATGCGTGTGATCAGCTGTGGCGTGGTCAAGTAACCGCCATTTGCAAATACGGCATAGCCGCGTGCGAGTTCCATGGGTGTCACGGAACCACTGCCTAGTGCTAACGACAGATCGTAAGGCAGACGTTCGGTGTCGAAGCCGAAATTTTTGATATGTTTCATGGCGTAAGCGCGGCC
>CAMYKB010000038.1:9281-31382 GCA_947258875.1 uncultured Gammaproteobacteria bacterium
CGATCTCATTAAGGAGGCGAATCGATACCATGTTGCGTGACTTCATCAGGGCGACTCGCAAGCGGGTCGGGCCATAGAATTTACCGCTGTAGTTTTCCGGCCGCCATGTGTCTTCCAGGGTGGCGTCGTCAAACACTACTGGCGCGTCATTGATGATGCTGGCAGGTGTGAAGCCTTTTTCCAGTGCAGCAGAATAAATGAACGGCTTGAAACTGGAGCCGGGTTGCCGTTGTGCCTGTACCGCGCGGTTGAATTTACTGTGATAGAAATCGAAGCCGCCTTCCAGCGCCAGGATGGCGCCGTCATCCGATGATAGCGAGACCAACGCCCCCGAAGCCTCAGGTATTTGACTCAATGTCCATTTATCTTCGCCCACTGGAGCGACACGCACGATGTCACCGGACTTGAGGATCTGTGAGCTGCGCTTGAGTTCAGGGCCAATGGTGTTTTCATCGATATGCTTGCGTGCCCAGGACAAACCATCCCAGTCGAGCATGATTTTGCGGCCCGCACCCAGGTAGATTTCTGCGCTTTGTTTCTCGGTTTTCAGTACCAACCCCGGCAACAGGCCGCCGACGTTAGTGTATTCCTTGAGGCTGTTATCCCAGACGGGTTCGTCGCTCGCGAGGAGTTCAGCGCCGATGTTGGCTTCCGCGCCCCGGTAGCCGTGGCGTTTATCGTAGGCCAGCAGACCCGAGCGCAGTGCCGCGCTGGCTGCCTGTTGCAGGTCTGCGCGTATGGTAGTGTGAACGCTGTAGCCCTGGGTATAAGCCTCTTTGCCAAACCGGGCCACTAGTTCAGCACGCACCATTTCCCCGACATAGGGCGCGGCCAGCGCCACTACTGGCGAGTGAAGGCGTGAGCTCAGTGGCGCCTTGACGGCTTCGAGATAACTCTGTTCATCGATATAGCCCAACTGCTGCATGCGTCCAAGCACATAATTGCGGCGCACGGTGGCGCGTTCGGGGTTAATGATAGGGTTGTAACGCGAAGGTGCTTTGGGTAGCCCGGCGATCATGGCGACCTGGTCTAGCTCCAGGTCATCTACGTTTGTCCCGTAATAGACCTCCGCAGCCGCGCCCAAGCCATAGGCGCGATTTCCCAGGTAGATCTTGTTGAGGTAGAGCTCGAGTATTTCCTCCTTGCTGAGTTCGCGTTCGACCTTGAGGGCCAGGAAAATTTCCCTGAGCTTGCGTGTATAGGTGCGTTCGCTGCTGAGGAAAAAGTTGCGCGTCAGCTGCATGGTGATGGTGCTGCCACCCTGTTCCCGCTGGCCAGTACGAACCAGGTGGTAAACAGCGCGCAGGATGCCCTGGTAATCGACGCCTGGATGTTCAAAAAAGCGGTCATCTTCTGCGGCCAGGAACGCGCTCTTGAGTGTTTGCGGAATCTCTTTCAAGCTCAATGGCTTGCGGCGTTTTTCACCGTACTCGGCGAGCAGTTTGCCCTCGCTCGAAAAAACCCGCAACGGGGTTTGTAGCTGGACTTCCTTGAGGCGTGACACAGAGGGTAGCCCTGGCGCCAGGTAGATGTAAGTACCCAGCGCAACGACGCTTCCCATGACGGAAAGCCCAAAAAAACCGATAAGAGCGACACGAACAGACTTTAGGATCAATGACATAGTTGTATAGTATGAGGTTCTACCACCGAGGAGGGTGACCGCGAATTAACTGGGTTCATATGAAACCGTAAATCGCCTGTCACTACAAGGTTTTCGATTTAAGCTAGTAATTTTATGTAGTTGGGTCTAGTATCTAACAAACAAAAACATGTATGCTTTATAAGCATCGGGCTAAATAAGGAAAAACCGTGTTTCTATTCAGTCGCAAAAAGGCGCCGGTTGTCGGTATCGATATCAGTTCGACATCGGTAAAGGTGTTGGAACTGGGGAAAACTGGATCGGGATATCGCGTAGAGCATTTCGGGGTTGAGCCGATGCCAGATAATGCGGTAACCGAAAAAGTTATTTCTGATGTCGACGCTGTCGGCGATACCATTCGCAAAGCTATCAAAAAGGCGGGTATCAAGAACAAGAGTTGCGCCCTTGCCGTTGCCGGATCAGCAGTTATCACCAAAAAGATCGTTATGCAGGGCAGTCTCAAGGATGATGAGATGGAAGGGCAGGTGGGTCTTGAGGCCGATCAATACATTCCTTATGCGCTAGAAGAAGTCAACCTGGATTATAACGTGCTTGGACCTGCTGCGGGCAATCCGGACATGGTGGATGTACTGCTTGCGGCCTCACGTAGTGAAAACGTCGAAATGCGCAAGGCAGCAGCAGAGGCCGCTGGCCTGGAGCCCAAGATTGTTGACGTCGAACCGTATTGCGTCGAAAACTGTTTTTCACAGATGACCAACCTGGTGCCCGGTGGCGTAGCAGGTAAAACGGTGGCGATCTTCGATGTCGGCGCCACTATGACCAATCTCGAAATCATGGGTGACGATGGATTGATTTATACGCGCGAGCAACCGTTTGGCGGTAAGCAGCTGACGGAAGAAATCATGCGCCGCTATGGCCTTTCGTACGAAGAAGCAGGGCTGGCCAAGAAGGAAGGCGGTTTGCCCGATGATTATGTCACCGATGTGTTGGGGCCTTTTAAAGAAACGATGGCCCAGCAAATCGATCGCTTTCTGCAATTTTTCTATTCGGCGAGCCAGCAATCCAGTGTGGACCACATTCTTCTGGCCGGCGGCTGTGCGGCAATTCCGGGTATTGAAGAGCCTATCGAGTCATCGTTGGGTATATCGACCTCAATCGCCAATCCGTTCAGCCAGATGTCCGTGGCTGGCAGGATCAATCGTCAGGCGCTGGCTACCAATGCACCTGCTTTTCTGATCGCCTGCGGGCTGGCGATGAGGGAGTACTAGATCTTATGGCTCAAATCAATCTTTTAGACTGGCGCTCACTGGAGCGCAAGCGCAAACAGGGTGAGTTCCTTTCGTTGCTCAGTTTTGCTGCGGTGATCACGGCCGTGCTTGGCCTGCTCGCCCATTTCCATGTCGTAGGTCTTATCAATTATCAGCAGGAACGTAATCGCTATCTTGAGAACGAAATCAAGATTGTTGATGAAAAGATTAAGGAAATTAAAGAACTCGAAGCCACCAAAAAAGCTCTGGTGGCCAGGATGGAGGTTATTGAGGCGCTGCAGACGACACGCCCGACGATCGTCCATATGTTTGATGAGTTTGTTAAAACGATACCGGATGGTATGTACCTGACTGCTGTCAAACAAAGCGGAAACAAGATCAATATCGAGGGTAAGGCTGAGTCGAATGCGCGCGTCTCCGCTTACATGCGCAATATCGAGGCATCGGAGTGGTTGAAAAATCCTAACCTTGGTGTCATCGAGGCCAAGGACAACCAACAGACCAGGATGAACGATTTCAAGTTGGTGGCGGAGCAGACCAGTCCTGCTGAAGAAGAAGCCGCAAAGCAAGAGCAAGGGGGCTAGGTCGGTGGATTTTAACGAACTCAGAACGCTGGATTTCAAGAATATCGGCAGTGCCTCAACGTGGATCAAGGTAATGCTGATTGCGATACTGTGTATAGCCATCATATTTCTGGTTTATCACTACGACATAAAAAAACGTCTCGTTACGCTCGAAAAGGAAGAGGCGAATGAACTGCAACTCAAGCAGACCTTTAAGGTTAAGCAGAAACGCGCTGTCAATCTGGACCTCTATAAGCAACAGCTGGAAGAAATGCAGCGCACTTTCGGCAGTATGTTGCGCCAGTTGCCCAGTAAAACTGAAATTCCCGGTTTAATTGTTGATATTTCGCAAACCGGTCTTGCGAGTGGGCTGGAAATCGATCTTTTCAAGCCGCAGGCTGAGGTGAAGCAGGAGTTTTATGTCGAGAAGCCCATCGATATTCGCGTAAAGGGCAACTATCACGAGTTTGGCAAATTTGCCAGCGGTGTGGCCGCGCTGCCGAGGATTGTAACCCTGCATGACATCACGCTTACACCCGGGAATGATGGCGGCTTAATGACAATGAGTGCGGTAGCTAAAACCTATCGGTACCTGGATGAGGACGAGGAGTAAGGATGATGCAGCAGCATTTCTTGAATGGTGTTGACTCTACAGCATCTGCGGCGCCGGTCTTCACGTGGCGCGGGTTTGCGCGCGCCTCTGCGCTGATTATCGCCGTGTTTGCGTTAGGGGCGTGTGGGCGTGGTATGCAGGAGTTGCGTAATGAAATTGAACAAATAAAGGCTCAACCTCCCAGTGCAATCGAACCTATCCCGGAAGTAAAACCCTACGAAACCTTTGAGTACGTAGCAGAAAACGAACGTGACCCGTTCGATGCGTCTGCACTAGGGGGCACTTTGGCGGCGGCCGGGCAGACGTCCGATCCATCAATCAGGCCCGATCCCAATCGTGTTCCGGAGTTCCTCGAGAATTTCCCGCTTGATACCTTGCGTATGGTTGGGACATTGGAGCGCGGTGGCGCATTGTGGGCCTTGGTCAAAACCCCGGATGCCACGATTCAACGTGTCGCTCAGGGCAACTACCTTGGGCAAAACAACGGTAAAGTTAGTGAAATCAGTGATGCAGGACTCGCCATGGTTGAAATTATACCCGATGGTTTTGGGGGATGGCGTGAACGTGAAAACAAGATCGCTATGAGTGAGTCCACAAATTGATGTTATTTGCTGGAGAATCGCCAAGTAATCACATATGGAAAATCATGAGGCGCAGAATTATGAATAAGTTAATTGCCAGCGAGGCATTAGATGCTCAACACCGGGCACGCTGTCTGGAAGGCAGAGGCGGAAACTCGCCTCTATCCTGGAGAATGATTGGGCAACTATGGGCCAGGCTGGTGGGCCTTTTCGTTGTGAGCGCGGTTTTGCAGAGCGCCTATGCCGCCACAAATTCCCTGCAATCGATTTCATATTCAAGTCTTGCTGGGGACCAGGTTCAGGTATCACTTAAATTTGCCAACCCGCCCGCTTCGCCATTGGCATTTACTATTGATAATCCTGCGCGCATCGCCTTCGATTTTGCTGACACGAGTAACGCATTGAGACAGCGGTCCACGGATATCGGTATCGGCGTGGCGCGCAGCGTGAGCGCAGCAGAAGCCAGCGGACGCACGCGCGTGGTAGTCAATCTGGCTGAGCTTGTCTCCTATGAGACGCAAATCATAGGGAATGAAATGGTGGTCACTCTCGGTGGAGGCACGGGTGCTGCCGTCAGTGCTGCGCCGGCAAATTATTCCACGGCGAATAACTCTACAGGCTCATACGCGAAAGGTATTACCAACATTGATTTTCGCCGTGGCGAGTCCGGTGAGGGCCGCGTCATCATCAATTTGTCAGACCCGAGTATCCCCGTGGATATACGTGAGCAGGGCGGCAAGATTGTAGTGGACTTCATGAATGCGGCGCTTCCGCCGCAACTTGAACAGCGGCTCGACGTGCTCGATTTCGCAACCCCGGTCAAAACCATTGAGACCTTCTCGCGCGGCGGTAACGTCAAGATGTTGATTACGGCTTCGGGTGATTATGAGCACTTGGCCTATCAGTCGAACGACGTGTTCACGGTGGAGGTCAAGGAAATACCCAAGGAGGTTGTCGAGGAACGTAAGAAACAGCAATTCACGGGTGAGCGTCTGTCGTTCAACTTCCAGGACATCGAGGTGCGTTCGCTGTTGCAGCTGATTGCGGATTTTACCGGTCTTAATGTCGTGGTCAGTGATTCAGTCTCAGGTAATCTGACAATTCGACTCAAAAATGTACCCTGGGATCAGGCGCTGGATATCATCCTTAGAACCAAGGGCCTGGCGCAGCGCCAGAATGGCAATGTGATTCTGGTGGCCCCGGCTGATGAGATTGCGGCACGTGAGAAACAGGAGCTTGAGGCGTTGCAACAGGTTCAGGAACTGGCCCCATTGCGTTCCGAATTCGTGCAGATCAACTATGCCAAGTCGTCCGAGTTGGCTGAGCTGATCGGTTCGGGTGAAAATTCGCTGTTGTCTGAGCGAGGAAACATTAGTATCGATGAACGCACCAACACCTTGTTGGTGCAGGATACGGTTGAAAAGCTGGCCGAAATCCGTGCACTGGTGACGAGACTTGATGTACCGATTAGGCAGGTATTGATCGAATCACGCATCGTGATAGCCAATAACGATTTTGGCAAGGAGTTGGGAGTACGCTTTGGTGCGACGGGTGTTGCAAGAGACGGTGATACAACCGGCGTTACGACCGGATCAGGCTTTGGTACAGATGCCATGGTGAATGCCCCGGGTGGATCCACAATCCCGATCTTTGGTGATCGCCTGAATGTTGATATGCCGGTTATTGGGGCGGCGGGCAGCATAGGTCTGGCTATGCTGGGATCAGATTATTTGTTAGACCTGGAACTCTCGGCGTTACAGGCCGAAAGCCGTGGCGAGATCATCTCCAGTCCGCGTGTGGTGACCGGTAACCAGAAAAAGGCGCTCATCGAGCAAGGTGAGGAAATTCCTTATCTTGAGGCCTCGTCCAGTGGCGCGACGAGTGTATCCTTCAAAAAAGCGGTGTTGAGTCTGGAAGTGACCCCACAGATCACACCGGATGACAACATCATCATGGACCTGATCGTGAAGCAGGACAGTCGCGGTATTGAGACTGAAGGCATACCCTCCATCAATACGCGCGAAGTGGATACCCAGGTGTTGGTCGAGAATGGCCAGACCGTGGTGCTCGGCGGTATCCAGGAAGAGCAGCGTGTGGATGAAGTCGATAAAGTGCCGTTTTTAGGCGATCTGCCAGTGGTTGGCAATCTCTTCAAGCAGTCATTAAAGACGGATAATAAGCGCGAATTGTTGATCTTCGTGACACCCAAGATCCTGGATCAACAGAACTTGTCGATCTACAGCAAATAATAATGCGTGTTTGAGAGATCGTGGTGCAGAGGAAAACCGAATGAATATCGGAGATAAATTAATGGTTAATGTTACTGGCAAGTTATGCGTTTTTTTGGGAATGGTTTTTTTCCTGACGGCCTGTGGTGGTGAGGGAAGTCTGGAAAGTGGGGAGCCTCTCGACATCAGTCTCAGAGCGACGTCTACCATAGTCACCCCTGGTGACTTTGAGACGGTAACCGCAACAGTAGAACGTAGTAATGGTGACCTCCCAACCGGTAATGCGGTTGTACAGTATGCAATAGAAGGAAATGCCACGTCGGTGGCGGCGATCGCTACGCTGGAGATGGTAGATGAAGATGAGGATGGTCTTGTGGATTTGTTTTGGTCATTACCAATCGATGTGGCAGCAGGTATCGCTAATGTTAATGTCATAGGTTTAACCGATGGGCTTGCAGTACTACATGCTGGAGTGCAGGACCCGGCCACGGGTGAGCTATCTGAGGCCTCGATTCTTATGCAAGTTGGGAGTGGGGTTGCTGTGGCAGCTACGTCCGCTGCCACTGATAAATCCCTGGTGGGCTCGAAATCTGCAGCTGGCTTGAATGTTAATTACTCGGTTGACGGTGTTTCCGATCCCTTGCGTGTGACCGTGTACGTGACTGATGAGGCCGGGTACCCGGTTGCAGACGTACCTGTCTTCCATAAGGCGCTCAATGAGAAGGCTGGAGCGGCTTACCCAGCCGGACAGGTCACAGATGAAAACGGGGCTGTGCCCGTGGATGTTTATATGGGTGATGATACCGCTACCGTTATCTTTGCGCTTAAGGATGGTGAGATGATTTCGGCCGTCCTTGATAAACCCTAATCGGAGCGGGCGCTAACGTTGCGTTTGGCGGGGGATTTGGCATCGATCTTTATGCTGTAAAGAATTAAGAGTTTTCGTTTAGTGCAGATCCCTATACTAATGTGTACCCCTAGTGGTTAAGCTTGGGAGCCTTTTTCTGGTTGGCCCCATGGGTGCCGGTAAATCATCCATTGGGCGGCAACTGGCCAAGAGTCTTAAAAAAACATTCCACGATAGTGATAAGGAGCTGGAGGAACGTACCGGCGTCGATATTCCCACTATCTTTGAATACGAGGGCGAGGAAGGTTTCCGCAAACGTGAGGCCGCAATAATCGATGAGCTGACCTCCATGACAGGCATTGTGCTAGCGACCGGCGGTGGCGCGGTGTTGCGGGAAGAGAATCGACGCTGCTTACGTAGCCGTGGGACAGTGATTTATCTTACCGCACCGCTGGATACTCTGGTGAAGCGCGCCGGGCATGACAATAATAGGCCGCTACTTAATGGCTGCGATACACGCTTAACCCTCGAAAAACTCATTGCTGATCGCGATCCACTCTACTTGGAAGTGGCCGATATCACAGTGAACACGGCTGGTGGTAGCGTCGCCGCCATCGTCAAACAAATTGTGACGTTGCTGGATAATCAGGAACAGCGGACATAGCCTGAGTTGCGGTTTGGCTGTGATCTATTAACATGCGCTTATGGATATCATCACTGTAGGCCTCGACGAACGTTCCTATCCGATCTATATCGGTCAGGGACTGTTGACTGATGGTAGCTTGCTGAAAAAACACATCGGCGGTACATCGGCTATGGTTGTCAGCAACGAGGTGGTTGCGCCCCTTTACCTCTCCGCAGTGGAACCGGCGTTGCATGGCCTGCGTCATGACGCCATCATTCTGCCCGATGGCGAGCAATTCAAGAATATCGAAACCCTGAACACCATCTACACCGGTTTGCTCGGGGCGCGGTTTGATCGCGGTACAACCTTGGTTGCACTCGGTGGTGGGGTTGTAGGGGACATGACCGGCTATGCTGCTGCGAGTTATCTGCGGGGTGTCAACTTTATTCAGATTCCGACAACCCTGCTGGCGCAGGTCGATTCATCGGTGGGCGGCAAGACCGGTATCAATCACCCGCTGGGCAAGAACATGATCGGTGCTTTTTATCAGCCAGAGTGCGTGTTAATCGATACTGACACACTGGACACCCTTGATGATCGCCAGCTGAGCGCGGGTATTGCAGAAATCATTAAATATGGCCTGATACGCGATGCGGAGTTTTTTGAGTGGCTGGAAGCGAATATGGACAAGCTGCTGGCGCGCGATCCGCAGGCACTGGTCTTCGCTATACGCCGTTCCTGCGAAAACAAGGCTGCAGTGGTCGCTGCCGATGAGTATGAGCGTAGCGGCCAACGCGCCTTGCTGAATCTGGGCCATACCTTTGGGCACGCAATTGAGACTGGCCTCGGTTATGGTGAATGGCTGCACGGTGAAGCCGTCGCTTGCGGAATGGTGATGGCCGCGCAACTTTCGGAACGCATGGACTGGTTGCAACATGCCGATGTTGCGCGTCTTAGTGAGCTGATCAAACGTGCCAGGCTGCCTGTTGTGCCACCCGCGTCAATCAGTGGCGAACGTTTCCATGAATTGATGTCGATCGACAAAAAGGTCATGGATGGTCAACTGCGATTGATTTTGTTAAAGGCTATCGGCAAAGCAGTGATGACGGCAGAATACGATCCCGCGGCATTACACGCCATACTCGATACCAGAACGGCAGCCTGATGAGTAGTGTTTCGCAACAACGTCCGCAGGTGGCTCGTGTTGCGCATATGCAGGATCAGCTGGCGGCCTATGCGGCGAGGGACGATAACTCAAAAGGCCGGATCTATCCTGAGCCCAGTCCGCAGCACAGAAGCGAATTTCAACGCGATCGCGATCGCGTAATACATTGTGTTGCGTTTCGTCGCCTGGAATATAAGACCCAGGTATTCGTAAATCATGAAGGTGATCTGTTTCGTACCCGCCTCACGCATTCACTAGAGGTGGCGCAGATCGCACGCTCCATCGCGCGTGCACTCCATCTCAATGAGGATTTGTCGGAAGCGATTGCGCTGTCGCATGATCTTGGACATACCCCATTTGGCCATGCCGGGCAGGACGCCTTGAATGCTTGCATGAAAGACTACGCTGGCTTCGAGCACAATCTGCAGTCATTGCGTGTTGTCGATGAGCTTGAGCTCAAGTATGCAGAATTTCCCGGATTGAATCTCACCTTCGAGACTCGTGAGGGCATTCTCAAACATTGCTCTATGAACAATGCGCGCAAGTTAGGCATGATAGGTGAGCGATTCCTGAGCAAGCAGCAGCCAAGCCTTGAGGCCCAACTCACAAATCTGGCAGATGAAGTCGCCTATAATAATCACGATGTTGACGACGGGTTGCGGGCTGGCATGTTGAGCGTCGATCAGCTGAGGGAGATGACGCTTTTCAACCGGCATTATGAAAATGTAGTCAGCCACTATCCCGGGTTGCAGGAGCGCCGTGCTATCCATGAAGTTGTACGCCGTATGATAAATCAGCTGGTGGTTGATCTCATCGAGACCAGTCAGGGCAATATCGATGCGCTAGGGCCGTGCGGTATCGACGAGATTCGCGCGCACACTGAGCCCTTGATCAGTTTCAGTGATGCCACGCGTGAGGCGCATCTGGAACTAAAGCGGTTTTTACGTAAAACGCTTTATCGTCACTACCGGGTGCACCGCATGAGTGCCAAGGCGAAAAATGTTGTTAGCAGCCTGTTTGAGGCCTTTATGCAGGATCCAGGCCTGTTACCGACTGAGCACCGTGACGAGGCGCGGCAACAGGCCCGCGAACAGGGGGAGCCGGCCATAGCGCGAGTCGTAGCAGATTACATCGCCGGGATGACGGATCGTTATGCGATTGCTGAGTATGAGCGCGTATTTGATCCAAACTGCAATACATAATATAAAAGCACAACGATATAAATACTCACTAGTAATGACAAAATCACGTTTATTGACCAGGGAGAATGACTTATCGGCGCGCTGCCTGGCGTCATTAGGGCTCTTTGGCCAGCCCTTTGTCGAGCACCCAGAAGTGCAGGACCTGTTTACCGATTCCAATTTAAGTATCCCAGTCAATATATTGCTCAATTATTTGCGCAACCAGCAAATGGCGCTGGTGGTGCGTGGCGAATCTGGCATTGGTAAAACCACCTACCTGCGTCGCTTGCTTCAAGCCGGTGGCGATAGTTTCGAATTTTGTATGATCAGTGCAACCAGGTTTATGGGTTGGCAGGATATCGAAGAAATTATTTGCCGGCGCTGGCAGGTTGATGCCTCAAAGGGTGGTTTGCTGGAATGTCTTGAGTGTAAATGTGCTGGCGACAAAAAGCCGGTTCTAGTGATCGATAACGCCCAGTTACTGGCGCCAGAAGTACTTGATGAGTTGTTGTGCCTCAAGTATGAGATCGGTTATAAATCACCCAGTCCTCTAGGTCTGGTGTTCGCCGCCACACCGGGGATAGAGTGTGTGTTGGCCGGGCTTGAAGCTGACAATCCAGCCGCGAGTCAGATCTATATGATCAATTTACGCCCGTTCAATGTGCAGCAAACGCGCGCCTATCTGTTGAATTGCTTGCGTGTAACGGGTTGCCGGGGGCAGGATCCATTCAGTGATGAAGATATCCGTAAAATACAACTTTCTTCCGGTGGTTTGCCTCGCGAAATCAATCGTAGTGTAACGCATGTGCTTGAAGGCCTGTGCCAGGATGGCTTCAAACCCGCACGGCGTAGTTGGTTTTCTCTGGGGAAAAAGACTGGCGCGTATACGGGTATGTTTGCCGCGGTGCTGGTGGGTTTTGTGCTGGCCTACATGCTTGGTGGTGCGGTTTTTAAAACGGATGAGCAGCAATCTGTATCTGCCCGGCAGCACGATGCCGTGTCGGCTATTTATGAAGGTCTGAACCAGGCGGTCAATGAGGTGCAACAAAAGCAGCTCCCTGGAGCGGCCCCTGATTCGCAGACGGAAGAAATCATAAACCCAGTCAGTGTTGTGACTACCCCTTCCCTGACGGAGGGCGAGCCCAGGAATGTTGAATGGTTGTTGAGACAGGACGCTGCCTGGTACGCTATACAAATCATGGCCGTGAGCAAGTTGCAGCCACTTCTGGAGTTCGTAAAGCAACATCCCTTGAGGACCAATTTGGCATATTATCGAACAGAGCGTGACGGCAAGGATTGGTACGTGCTGGTCGCCGGGGTGTTTCCTGATAGGGCTGCTGCTGAGGCAGCAATCGAGGATATGCCGGTGGAGATCAAGGCGAACTTACCCTGGGTGCGTCAACTTGAATCGCTACAGCGCGCGATTCAAAATACCGCACAAATTAGCAGGGATCCTGCTGTTTGACAGGATAACCCCCAAATGGGCTGATTGATCGTCCCCTCCAGCAGTTTTATACTGTTTCTCCTTTTGGCTTTAGAAAAATTGCCCGCCAGACACTGGTTTGCGCGGGCTATGAGAGCGGTACGTATGACAAATAAGACACTCACAGGCCTTTATCATCCATCCTTTGAGAAAGACAGCTGTGGTTTCGGGCTGATTGCGCAGATGGATAATGAGCCCAGCCACTGGCTGGTACAGACGGCAATCAAAGCGCTGGGACGTTTGACGCACCGGGGCGCCATTGCGGCCGATGGCAAGACTGGTGATGGCTGCGGCTTGTTGATGCGTCTGCCGGAAACGTTTCTGCGGGCAAAGGCGGATGCACTGGGGCTGGTTCTGGATCAGTGTTTTGCGGTGGGCATGGTGTTCCTGAATACAGACGAAGCCAAGGCGACGGCCGCGCGTGAGTGTGTGGAAAAATGCCTGCGGGACGAAGATCTGATTGTTGCAGGCTGGCGCCAGGTGCCTACCGACCCCGTGGGCTGTGGTGACGAAGCCTTGAAAACTATGCCTCTGGTAGAACAGGTGTTTGTCAATGCACCTGCCGGTATGACAACACAGCGTTTTGAGCAGCGCCTGTTTGTAGCGCGCCGCCATGCAGAAATTGCGGTCACCAGTAGCGACGATGTTTTCTATATCCCCAGCCTGTCATCGCGTGTTATTTCCTATAAAGGCCTGGTTATGCCGGAGAATCTACCGGTGTTTTATCAGGACTTGAGAGATGAACAACTGGCGTCATCGATCTGTGTATTCCATCAGCGTTTCTCGACCAACACCTGGCCGCAGTGGCGTCTCGCCCAACCCTTCCGTTTCCTTGCGCATAATGGTGAGATCAACACCATTCGTGGTAACCGCAACTGGTCTCAGGCGCGGGCTTACACCTTCGCCAGTCCGGACCTGCCGAAACTGTCAGAGCTATTGCCGCTGGTCTCTATGGAAGGTTCGGATTCCTCCAGCCTGGATAATATGCTGGAAGTGATGCTTGCCGGTGGCATTGATATCTTTCGCGGCATGCGTTTACTGGTGCCGCCGGCCTGGCAGAACATTGAAAACATGGATCCCGATCTGCGTGCGTTTTATGAGTATAGTTCCATGCACATGGAGCCCTGGGATGGTCCCGCTGGTATCGTCCTGACAGACGGCCGTTATGCCGCTTGTGTTATGGACCGTAACGGCCTGCGTCCAGCACGTTATGTGATCACAAAAGACAGGCATATTACGCTGGCTTCAGAGATTGGTGTTTACGATTACAAGCCCGAAGATGTGGTTGCCAAGGGACGCCTCAAGCCTGGACAAATGATCGCTGCCGATACTGATACCGGCAAGATTCTGTTGCCGGGTGACATCGACGAACAGCTTAAATCGCGCCATCCCTATCGTCAGTGGCTTGATCAAAATTCGCGACGCATTTTGTCATCGTTGGAGCAGAAACCACTGTGCCTCGAGCCCTTCGATGAGAAGACTCTGGCGATTTATGAAAAAATGTTCGGCGTCAGCTTCGAAGAGCGCGACCAGGTGATTCGCGTGCTTGCGGAAGCCGCTCAGGAAGCGATCGGTTCTATGGGCGATGATACGCCGTTGCCAGTGTTGTCATCACAGGTGCGACCACTGTTTGACTATTTCAGGCAGCAGTTTGCCCAAGTGACTAATCCACCGATCGACCCCCTTAGGGAAAGTATCGTGATGTCGCTCGAGACCTGTATTGGCCGTGAGCGTAATCTGTTTGAAGAGACAGCCGAACATGCCTCGAGGTTGCTGGTGAAATCGCCGGTGTTGTCAGAGGGGAAATTCCGCGAATTGCAGAATCTGCAGGATTCCGCTTATTCACAGGCACAGATCGATCTCAATTATCCTCTAGCCATAGGACTAAAAGAGGCCCTACAGGATATCACCTCCAAGGTCGTGCAGGCCGTGCACGATGGTGCGGTAGTACTGGTATTGTCCGACCGCGCAATCGCAAAAGACAAATTGGCCGTACATGCGTTGCTGGCGACGGGCGCTGTGCATCATCGCCTGATAAGCGAGGGTTTGCGTTGTAAGACCAATATTATTGTCGAGACCGGAACTGCGCGCGACCCGCATCATTTTGCTGTACTGCTTGGCTATGGCGCCACGGCTATCTACCCCTACCTTGCCTATGAGACCCTGCATGGCATGCTGGAGAGTGGCGAAATTGCACAGGATTATGGTTCTCCGAAACTGGCAAAAAGCTACCGTAAGGGTATCAACAAGGGCTTGTATAAGATTATTTCCAAGATGGGCATCTCTACGATAGCCAGCTATCGGGGCGCCCAGTTATTTGAGTGCGTCGGGTTGCATAGTGATGTTGTTGATATGTGTTTTACTGGGACAACCAACCGTATACAGGGTGCGAGTTTTGAAGATTTATATGACGACCAGTTGCAGCTGGCGAAAACGGCCTGGAACCCGCGTAAACACACGCAACAAGGCGGTTTGCTCAAGTATATCCATGGAGGTGAATATCACGCGTATAACCCGGATGTTGTGCAGTCATTGCATACTGCAGTAAAAAGTGGTGATTATCGTGATTATCAGGTGTATGCCGATCATGTTCACAAGCGGCCACCGACTGTATTTCGCGACCTGCTGAAACTGCGTGAAGACCTCGAAGCGGTAGCGATTGACGAGGTCGAAGCGATTGAAGATATCACCATGCGTTTTGATTCGGCGGGTATGTCCCTGGGTGCTTTGTCACCCGAGGCGCATGAGACGCTGGCGCAGGCCATGAATCGATTGGGCGCAAGATCCAATTCGGGGGAGGGCGGTGAGCATCCTGATCGTTATAACACCGATAAGATGTCCAAGATTAAACAGGTGGCATCGGGTCGCTTCGGGGTTACGCCGCACTATCTGGTGAATGCCGAGGTGCTACAGATAAAGGTCGCGCAGGGCGCCAAACCTGGCGAAGGCGGTCAGTTACCCGGACACAAGGTCAATAAGATGATCGCGGAACTGCGTTATTCAAATCCGGGTGTAGCGCTGATCTCGCCACCACCGCATCACGATATCTATTCGATAGAAGATCTCGCTCAGCTCATTTACGATCTCAAACAGGTCAATCCAAAGGCGCTGGTATCGGTCAAGCTGGTGGCCGAGGCGGGTGTAGGCACTATAGCCGTTGGCGTTGCCAAGGCCTATGCGGATTTGATTACCATCTCCGGTTATGACGGCGGTACTGGTGCAAGCCCATTAACCAGCGTCAAGTATGCCGGCGGGCCCTGGGAACTGGGATTAACAGAAACCCATCTTTCGTTGCGAGCTAACAACTTGCGCGATAAGGTGCGCCTGCAAACCGATGGTGGTTTGAAAACCGGGCTTGATGTGGTCAAGGCCGCGATACTGGGGGCCGAGAGTTTTGGTTTTGGTACCGGCCCGATGGTCGCGCTGGGTTGCAAATATTTGCGTATTTGCCACCTGAATAATTGTGCAACCGGTGTTGCCACTCAAGATAACGTGCTGCGATTACAGCATTTTGTTGGCAAGGTCGATATGGTAGTCAACTATTTCCGCTTCGTCGCTCGTGAAACACGCGAGTTGATGGCGATGCTTGGTGTTCGCAAGCTGACGGAACTGATCGGCCGCACCGATTTGTTGGAAATACTCGAAGGCGATACCGGCAGGCAGAATAGGCTTGATCTCACACCTATACTCTCTGACGGCGGTGTGCCGCAAGACAAGCCGCGGTTCTGTATCGAGCCGCATAACGTGCCTTTTGATAAGGGTGATCTCGCTGAACAAATGGTGGCGGATATGCTGCCCGCCATCGAAGCTAAACTAGGTGGTGAATTCAGCTATAAAACCAGAAACATTAATCGCTCGCTGGGTGCGCGGGTATCGGGTGAGATCGCCCTGCGTCATGGTAACTATGGCATGACGGATACACCGCTTACGGTCCACCTTAAAGGTACGGCCGGGCAGAGTTTCGGTGTGTGGAATGCGGGTGGTTTGCACCTGTATCTTGAAGGCGATGCGAATGATTATGTCGGCAAGGGTATGGCCGCAGGTAAGTTGGTGATCTACCCGCCAAAAGCCAGTACCTTTATGAGCAATGAAACGACCATCATTGGCAATACCTGCCTGTATGGTGCGACCGGTGGCAAATTGTTTGCTGCAGGATTGGCCGGCGAGCGTTTCGCGGTGCGCAATTCGGGCGCGGTCGCGGTCGTTGAGGGTATCGGTGATCACGGATGTGAGTATATGACCGGTGGTGTGGTTGTTGTGTTAGGCAAGACTGGAGTTAATTTCGGCGCAGGCATGACAGGCGGGTTCGGGGTAATACTCGACCTGGATAACAGTTTTGTCGATTCTTATAACCATGAATTGATTGAGATTCACCGCATCGATACCGAGCAAATGGAAGCGCACCGCAGTTATTTGCGGAACCTGCTGGCCGAATACGTGGCAGAAACCGGCAGTGAATGGGGTAAGGCCATCCTGAACGACTTTTCCGGCTATCTGCGACGCTTTTGGTTGATTAAACCAAAGGCCAGTGAACTCGAGTCGCTGATCGAAAATCTGCGGCAGGCCGCCTGATTGGTGTTCGCGAGTCGGTGCCAGATGCGCATCGGCTTGCCATGTGCTGGCCAATTTGGCACGAGTTAATTATGTCAGGACGTATCCCGCAACAATTTATCGATGACCTGCTGGCACGGGTTGATATCGCCGAGGTCATTGATGGCTACGTGCCCCTGAAGAAGAAGGGCAGGGAATATACCGCCTGTTGCCCGTTTCATAACGAAAAAACCCCATCCTTTACAGTGAGTCCCGACAAGCAGTTCTATCACTGTTTTGGTTGTGGTGCCCACGGTACCGCGTTGGGTTTCCTTATGGAATATGAACATCTGGACTTTGTCGAGGCGATAGAAACCCTGGCGCGTGATCTCGGTATGGAAATCCCGCGTGAGGCGGGTAGCAGTTCCCCGGACCGTTACACTGACCTCTATGAGGTGATGGCCAGGGCGGCGGATTATTACAAGACCGCATTGCGAGATAGTTCGGTGGCCGTCGATTACCTGAAAGGCCGTGGTTTAAGCGGCAAGACGGCGGCAGATTTCGGGCTTGGTTTTGCGCCGGCGGGTTGGGATATGCTACTCAAGCATTTCGAGGGTGACGCAACTCCGGAACAATTGTTGGCGGCAGGCTTGGTCATTCGCAAGGACGAGGGCGGTAGTTATGATCGGTTTCGTAATCGCGTTATGTTCCCGATCCGCGACCGGCGCGGGCGTGTGATTGGTTTCGGTGGACGTGTGTTGGATGATGGCACTCCGAAGTATATGAATTCGCCCGAGACCCCACTGTTTCACAAGGGCCAATCGTTGTATGGATTATATGAAGCTCGCAAGGCCAGTGGTAATCTGGATCGAGTGCTGGTGGTCGAGGGCTATATGGATGTCGTCGCACTGGCGCAGCATGGTATTACCAATAGCGTGGCCACGCTGGGTACCGCCACTACTCAGGAGCACTTGCAACAGCTGTATCGCCTTACCCATGAAGTCGTGTTCTGTTTTGATGGTGACCGTGCCGGCCGGGAAGCTGCATGGCGGGCGCTGGAAAACCTGCTGCCAATCTTCAGGGACGGATTGGAGGCACGTTTTTTATTCCTGCCAGATGGCGAGGATCCGGATTCGTTAGTGCGCTCCCAGGGGCAGACAGCCTTTTTGGAAGCTATTGCTACGTCTGTCCCCCTCTCTGAGTTTCTGTTCCAGAGGCTGCAAGCTGAGATCGATATTGGTGATGCGGCGGGACGCGCGCGCCTGGCGGAACAGGCCAAGCCGTTATTGAATAAGCTTCCCGAGGGCGTATTCCGTCAGCTCATGTTCCAACAANNNTTATTGGTATCAGGGGTGGCAATCTGGATAAAGCGCAGCCACCCGCCGTAATACCGCACAAAAGTAAGCCGGGGCGCCATAGCCAGCCCTCTCCAGTCAGGCTGGCTATTGCCCTGCTGCTGCAGCGGCCTGCATTGGCGGCCAATGCAGGTGACTACAACTATCTTAAGACGCTCGATCAACCAGGTATGCCGTTATTGGTTGAACTGCTTGAAACCTTGCGCAGCAATCCCCATCTAACACCTGCATCGTTGGTGGAACGCTATCGGGACAGCGAAAATCACCGATACCTACTAAAATTAATGGGATGGACGCCACCCGGTCTGGATGACGACGGTGGTTCCAGGATATTCAAGGATGCGATGACCAGTTTGGCCAACAAGGAGAGGGAGCAACACACCGATAACCTGCTGCAAAAGGCGCGCGATGAGGGTCTCAGCGAGGAGGAAAAGGTCGAGTTGCAAAGACTCTTACGGGATCGCTCGGGTCGATAAAATATACCCTTATGGGTCCGATAGACTGATTTTATGCTATAATGTTCGGCTAAATGGCGATTTGGGCCATGGCCGGATAGATTACGAGATCACATGACGAAAATGGATCAAGAGCAACAATCCAAGATTAAAGTACTCATTGCCAAGGGTAAGGAGCAGGGGTTTCTGACCTATGCCGAGGTAAATGACCACTTGCCGGAAGGTATCGTCGATCCTGAACAGATTGAAGATATCGTTAGTATGATCAATGACATGGGCATAGTCGTGCATGAACATGCCCCGGATGCAGACAGCCTGCTGTTAACTGACAATGCGGCAACTGATGACGAAGCTGCTGAAGAAGCGGCAGCAGCGCTTGCCAGCGTAGACAGTGAGTTCGGTCGTACGACTGACCCGGTACGCATGTACATGCGTGAGATGGGGACGGTCAATCTGCTCACGCGAGAAGGCGAAATCAAGATCGCCAAGCGCATTGAGGATGGGCTAAGCCAGGTGTTATATGCGCTGGCGCATTACCCAGAGACCATCGTTACATTGCTCGCTATCTATGACAAGGTTGAGGCGGGTGAGGCACGTCTTACGGATGTTATTTCCGGCTTCATTGATCCGGATGCCGAAGATGAAATCGCCACACCTCAGGTCGTCACCCAGGCCGCTTCAAAAGCCGACTCAGATAAGGGTGATGACGATGATGAGGAAGAAGAAGTCGTTGATACTGGACCTGATCCGGAAGAGGCGCGTGAGCACTTTGATGAGTTGCGTACGCTTTCTAAGAAATCCGTAACACCCGCAATGCGCAAGAACAAAGAGAAGTACGCCAAGGCTCGCGAAGAGGTGGCAAGTTACTTTATGCGTCTTAAATTGGTGCCGCGCGTCATTGATCAGCTAACCCGTGATCTAAATCACATGATCCAGCGTATTCGCCTGCTGGAGCGCCAGATCATGCAGATTTGTGTCAGCTATGCAAAAATGCCACGAAAGGTATTCATTAGCGGCTTTCCAGGGCATGAATCCGACGATAACTGGCTACAGCAGCAGCTTCAGTCCGAAGAAAAGTATGCCTCGGTACTGGCTGACTACAGATATGATGTCGAGCAGGCACAGCGTAAGCTCCGGGTGATAGAAGAGGAAACAGGTCTATCCATTTCTGAAATCAAGGACATCAACCGGCGCATGTCGATTGGCGAGGCCAAGGCGCGGCGTGCCAAGAAGGAGATGGTCGAAGCCAACCTGCGCTTGGTTATTTCCATCGCTAAGAAATACACCAACAGGGGCTTACAATTTTTGGACCTGATCCAGGAGGGCAACATCGGATTGATGAAGGCCGTGGACAAGTTCGAATACCGTCGCGGTTATAAGTTCTCAACCTATGCGACCTGGTGGATTCGCCAGGCAATCACGCGTTCTATTGCGGACCAGGCCCGTACCATCCGTATCCCGGTGCATATGATCGAGACTATTAACAAGCTCAATCGTATTTCACGACAAATGTTGCAGGAGATGGGCCGAGAAGCGACACCTGAAGAACTAGCCGAGCGTATGGAAATGCCTGAAGACAAGGTTCGCAAGGTGCTCAAGATCGCCAAGGAGCCGATTTCCATGGAAACACCCATCGGCGATGATGAGGATTCACACCTGGGTGACTTTATTGAGGACGGTTCCATTGAGTCACCGATTGATTCCGCTACCGGGGTTGGTCTGGGTGAAACCACCCGTGAGATCCTGGCTTCGCTAACGCCGCGCGAGGCGAAGGTCTTGCGTATGCGCTTCGGTATCGACATGAACACGGATCACACGCTTGAAGAGGTTGGTAAGCAATTCGATGTTACCCGTGAACGTATTCGTCAGATCGAAGCCAAAGCGTTGCGCAAACTGCGTCACCCAAGTCGTTCGGAGCAATTGCGTAGTTTTCTGGATCTGGAGTAATTGCAGTATATCCTGGCCTGTTCTTGGCTAACTTCGCTAAGGAGTGTATCCCATAATTCATCTTGAAAAATGTTATTGCCTAACATTTTTCAAGATGAAAGAGTTTTAAAACCTATCTTGGAATAGATTAAAAATATCTAACCTATTTTAGGTTTAATGTGTTTCAAGAGCTGTCTGTAAATATGTTATTTATTAACATAGTTCAGGTTAAAGTGTTTCAAAATCAACTCTGAACTATGTTAATAAATAACATAGTTCAGGTTAAAGTGTTTCAAAATCAACTCTGAACTATGTTAATAAATAACATAGTTCAGAGTTGATTTTTCAGGGCCTGTAGCTCAGTTGGTTAGAGCAGGGGACTCATAATCCCTTGGTCGTAGGTTCAAGTCCTACCGGGCCCACCACTTCATTCGCCGTGCTCATTCGTGTTGGTCGGGTAGGACTATTCCAGCCCTCGCGGGCGTTCGTCACGCTGCGAAGTGACATTAGGTCACTTCGGTCGTGACTCACCCTACCGGGCCCACCACTTCATTCGCCGTGCTCATTCGTGAGTCCGATACCGTGAGATGTCCTAATCGTGGGTGGTGTGAGGTGTAATATCCCAGACACGGCCGTAAAGACAGCATCAGATTTAGTCTGTTTGTGACGTTACCTGTAAAACGCGCGTTCGAGTGCCGTGACGGTGGTAGGCAGAAACCGACCCGAAGGATCCGATCGGGTTTTGAACCTGTGGACGGCGGCAGCTACTCCAAAGCGCTTGGGTACTTCTTACGATCTGCGTACACGGCGTCTACATGCCGGATGAACTCGTCGCCAAATCCCACTTTGTAGTTTTCCCAGCACTGCCTGTCGCAGGCACTGAACCCGTCGATCAATCCGCTTCCCAGTCCTTCGTCAACCGCTTCCCACTGTTCGCGTGAAAACGCGCCATCTTGGTGTCTGTAGAACGCCATCTCCCATGCATTAAATTGTCTGACCGTGAATACATACAGCCCCCACTTATCGACGCGAGACAAGTCCTCGCCTAGTTGACGTTTATCGACAATTGACAGAATATCGGTATGGCTGAGGAGCCCGCTGATGATCGCGTCATTCAATTCAAGTAGGGCGTTCTCGTTGGTGGAGCGCAACTCAATTGTATTTCGATTAACGTTGTACGCCACAAAGAGCAGAGAAATTATTATACCGACAGACCCCAGAATCTCTGCGATCGCGGCCCATTCTAATAAGCTGAGTTTCTTCATTGTCGCCTCCACATTGGCCTAGATTTATTAGATGTAGAATAGTAGATTCTAGAACCTAGTGGAGGCCGAGCAATGCCAACGGACCATTTGTCCTGTCGGTGGCCAAATACGAGTGGTTGCCGAGGGAAAGACATATTGCCATCCCGCATACTGACCGATCTTGGGGTATTTCTTATAGAGTGCACCAGGCAGGGGTGCAAACCCGGCGCCTTTTAAGCAATCGTCCTTGTGTAATGCCATGATCTTAAGCAAGTGTTGACGTAGTGGTGTGATCAGTTTTTCAGGTAACAAGGTGGTGCGGTCTTTCCCGCCCTTGCCTTGTCGTACAACAATGGTTTTCATATCAAAATCGATGTCCTTGATACGCAACTGCACGCATTCATTGACGCGCATCCCGGTTCCATAGATGAGTTCCG
>CAMYKB010000038.1:31396-50083 GCA_947258875.1 uncultured Gammaproteobacteria bacterium
AGTACAGTCGGTAAAAACGTTTTACGTTTAGCGCGAACCAGATTATCTAACCAGCCGACCTCAATTTCGAGGACCTGTTTGTACATGAATATGATCGCATTGAGGGCTTGTGATTGTGAGCTGGCCGATAAGCGGCGTTTCGTCATCAGATAATTGAGGAACGCCTCGATGTCCTGTTTTCCGAGGGTTTTGGGATGTTGCTTTTGATGAAACAGGATGTACTGGCGACACCAATAGACGTAACTGGATGCGGTGCGAGGGCTGTATTGTCGGCGCTGACAGGTGAGTCTGATCTGTGTAAGTAGCTTGGGTTTCTGTGGTGGGGTGCTGTTTTGTGGACCCCATGAGGTTACCTTCATCAAAAAAACAGAGGGTATGCAATGAGATTGCAAATTGCAATTCCGTGTCACGCTTTGCGTCTGTAGTTAATGAGACACTCGGTATATAATTTTATATGAAAACAAGGAATTACAATAGAATATTAGGGATTTATTATGTTACTTATACGGACCCGGCGGGGTCCGTATAATCAACTGTTGCGATAGACGCATAAAACCAAATAATTATTACAAAGGAAAATAAGTGATTGGACGATACGTTGAAGAAATGTTATCAAGCGAAGCGTAGTTCTGCTTCAGCAAAACGAGTTTTTGCTGGTAGCACAGCCTACCTTCGCTTCAAAGAGTTCAACATATCCTTCCTGTCTTCTTTGTCTTGTATTAAATTAGCATCTACGCGCATCGCAACAAGTCGCTACATTGTACGCGCGAATTACCGCGCGCCAATGAGCTTAATACGTTAGGCGTCACTATGAGTATGTTAGCTAGAACCATACTGATCGCTGTAGTTGCAGGTGTTATTGGATTGGTAGGCGGTTTTGTTGTCGGGGTGCGAGACGGGGTATCGCAATTCTTTCTACTTGATAGCACAGCAAAAGCAAGCCTGCTCACGTTCGAATTGCAGGCGCTCAGAGAAGGTAATGTCAAAACAATAATTGAGGCAAAAGAGATTGAATTGGATGGCGAAGTTGTCCGAGCAACCGAGCTACTCCGGGCGGGCCGTCCCTGGATTTTTTGGCCCAACTACGAGTATGAACGGGATCACGAAAGATACCTTAAAAGGGTTGCGTCCTATCGACAGGAGTACCCGCCAGTTGTGCCAACCGTCGAATACGCGCCGAATAGCACAATAAGAGAGGAAATGGAGGCCTTTGCGGACGATGTTAAGGAATCTACTAGGCAGATAATTTCGGAATATGGCGAGTAGAACGCATAACAACCACATCAAGTCGCCCTTCGGGCTGGGACGCTTCGCTTTGCTGCGCGCCCCTTATGTGAGGCGTTGAGGCTGTAGAAAAACCCAATAAAAGGGCTGAAACGTTGATAAAATAACGTCACATTACAGCGAGTCGACGACGATGCCTAAATTTATCCCCTACGATCCCAACCAAAGCACGATGGTGGTGATCAACTACGCGGATCAGTTGCAAGCCGGGACGTTTGAGTTTGCGATCAATCACATCATCGATCATCAACTGGATTTAACGATTTTCCATCCCCGTTATCAGAATGACGACGGTGGTCGCCCGGCGTACGATCCGGCCATTCTGTTGAAAATCATCTTGTTTGCCTATTCCAAAGGCATTACCTCGAGCCGCGAGATCCAGTGGTGCTGCGAGACCAACGTTATTTTCAAGGCGTTATCCTGTGATACGGTACCGCACTTCACGACCCTGGCCAGTTTTGTGAGCGGACGCTCTGAGGAAATTGAAGCATTATTCGAACAAGTCCTGCTAATCTGTGATGCGCAGGGTCTATTAGGCAAGGAACTGTTCGCGCTGGACGGCTGCAAAATGCCCAGCAATGCCGCCAAGGAATGGTCGGGGACGTTTAAAGAGCTCGAACAAAAACGCGGCAAGATTAAACGCCAGATTCACCATCATATTAAAGCGCATAAAAAGCTGGATAAGACCGACTCGCGTGACGATGTGCGGCGTCAGCGGGCGGAACAGGCGGTGGCCACGCTCGATAAAGCCCATAAGAAGATCGATCGCTTTTTAAAATCAACCCGCCCAAGGATGGGCCAGGGCCGAATAAAAAAGGAAGTAAAAAGTAACCTCACCGATAATGAAAGTGCGAAGATGACGACCAGTAAGGGCACCATACAGGGTTACAACGGCATCGCCACGGTCGATAAAAAGCATCAAATTATTGTGGATGCACAAGCCTTTGGTGAAGGCCAGGAACATCACGTTTTACAGCCCGTATTAAACACTGTGCACGAGCGCTTCAAGCGCCTGGGCATCGACATGCAGGATCCGATCATCACCGCCGACACCGGTTACGCCAACGAAGCGAATATGCAGTACCTATATGACAACCGTATCAACGGCTACATCCCGGATAACCAATTCAGGAAACGTGATCCAACATTCACCGCACAAAACACCCGCCACAGTCGGCGACCGCCGATCACGGGCCAGAAGAAAGCAACCTCGCGCGTGATCCCGGCCACGGAATTTGACTTTGACCCGGTTAACTTAACCTGTCGCTGCCCGGCAGGCGAGTCGCTCAGTTTTCGGGGCCAGCGCCCCGATCAACAGGGTCACCTCAAAGTCTTTTTTGAAGGCCGTTTACTGCAATGCCGACATTGTGATCTTAAAACACGTTGCATGACTCATCCTGATTCTGCCAATCACCGCAAAGGCAATGGGCGACAAGTCTCATTCATTCTGAAAAAGACCAACCGCGCACCGAACTACACCGACTGGATGAAACGCCGTGTTGACAGCGATAAGGGCAAACACATCTACAGTCATCGAATGTCCGTCGTGGAACCGGTATTTGGCAATATCGGCACCAACAAGCGACTGAATCGATTCAGTCTGCGAGGCAAAAAGAAAGTCCAGGGGCAATGGCAATTGTACTGCCTTATCCACAATATCGAAAAACTCAAGAATTACGGCGAACTGGCGGCATGACCAGACTGATGATCAGGCGCATGCGCTTGAAAAAGGCGATCTACCAAGGCAGAGTGGCCGAATCTTAATTTTAAAAAGAAGGCCTGTAGAATATTGCCCTCGGGAATGAGTTTTTCTACAGCCTCGTTAGCCTAATCATAAAAGAAACAAATATGACTCAAACTAAAAAGGATAATGATCCCGAATGGGAATTACCAGGTGTAAAGCTCCCTATTTTAGTGCCACTCAGTTTTAGAGGTTCCTCGTTTTTTGTTGGCCATTAAATACTCTCTGGGCGCCATTATTAATTATTTGCCACGTCCCTAGCTGATCCAACCCTTGCCCTCGGCCCACTTCGAATACCAGATCAAAAGCACCGTCACCAGCAACTGTACCAGATTACCGATTAAGAACTGGGCGGGGCCGACGCCCGAACCGGCCATACCAAGGGTATGCATCATTGTCACAATCGCGCCAAGTAGCGACGTGATAAATACGTAGTACGCAGTCGACTTCCTGAGCAGGAGCAGAAGGCCGCCAAGCGCGCCGCCGAAAACAGCTACCGCAAAAGCTCCGGTAGCCCATGCGGGCCGGTCTTCGATGATCGAGCGATACAACTCAGGCATGGCAGCGACGGTGTCTGCATTCATCTGAGTGGAGAAATTGATGATGCCTGCAACATTATAGATCAGTGCGACAGCACCAATTACCCAGAAACTCCAGTGAACACCACTGACGTTTTCATCGTTCATTACATCCCCCTATTATTTGTTATTTTTTGCTCGGGTAGCAGGTGTAATAATATCTTCCGCTCACCTTTCAACTAGGTGTTTTTTGCCTGTAACGCCATAAACAGCTCATCCATAATGGCATATCCAGCACCCCAACCGCTATCCATGCCGGCCATCGCCGCAGCAAAACAGGCAATCTCGGCGTCGGTGGCGTCAATAGGGACTTGAGTCAGGCGCACATTGGTTTTATCGCCCATGTCCTCAAATATCACCGTCGTCAGAAGTATCCGCGGCCAATCCGCCATCATGGGATTGGCGGTGATGTTCCAATCAGCATCTGTAGAAGAATAATGATGCCAAACCAGCTTCTCCGGTTGCGAAACTTCTTGAAAAACCATTTTACTGAAATAGGCGTTGTCACCCATCTTCATCTCGTTGAGCCACGATCCGCCGGGTTTTAGGTCAAATTGGTGGATGATCGTTTCTACGTTGGGCCCATACCAGCGGTGCAAAAGTTCAGGATCAGTCCAGGCACGCCAAACCAATTCGCGCGGCGCGTCGAAAACGCGGTCTAAACTATATTCCGGTAGTTCACTCATGGTCTGTTTCCTTCCCTTTGGCTTGTTTCATATTGAAGAGAACGTTATCGAGTTGCTCGAAGCTCGTCCCCCAGAAGGCTTTAAATCCAGTCAACCAGTCAACCGCAGCTGCCATCTTTTCGGCTTTCAATCTGGCGGGGCGACGTTGTTCGTCAATATCCCGCTCGATCAGTCCTGCCCGTTCCAGTACCTTCAAATGTTTTGATACCGCTGGTTGGCTCATTTTAAACGGGGCTGCAATCTCGCTTACTGAGGCCTGGCCCTCTATAAGTCGCGATAGTATTGCTCGTCGCGTCGGGTCAGCGAGGGCCGCAAAGATGGCGTCGAGATTAGATGGCGTATTTATATAACCAGATTGTTCCATAACATTATGGTTATATAAATATGTGATAGTGTCAACCGTTTTTAAATCAACCTAGGCTAATGACCGTTTATCTTCCGCTGGTTCGCACAGAAGCTGTTGTTCTTTGAATCAGAATGTTGGACATCTTTACAAGCACAGTGGCATCTTCAGGCAAGGCCTCTCGAATATCCACCAGGTGACTCTTGTGGCTGGCGATAGTTGATATCCCTTATTTCACCGATCGCAACGGGTTGCGAGCCGACACCTTAACGTTGGAAATTAGCTGACTCTAAATGCTCGAATTCTGGTTAAGTACATAACTTGGGCGGGTAGGAATATTCCGGCCCTCGTAAAATCGGGTGTATGTCGCGCTGTGAACTGACATTGGGTCACTTCGTTCGTGCCTTGCTCAGTCGCCGTAAAAAAAGTGATTTCATATTGTCTGTCTATGGCCAGCGGGTTTCCATGCCGGTGCGATAACATTAGGCATGGTAGAACGGTTTAGCATGCGTGAGGGGGCGACTGCAAATTCACCGTAGCGGGTATTGATGTCATCCATGACGGCGTTGAGCATATCCTGCTTGCGGGACTCTTTGCCGAAAAGATCCAGTTGATGGCCTGCGTCTTTCGGATCCAGCGCAGTGATCTGTACTTGATAAACGCCTTCACCGTGCCAGTGTTGCTTGAGGAACTGGTAGCAAAGTTTGACCAGGTGTTTGCCATCATTGGTGGGTAGTTCGCAACGCATGGTATCGCCTAGCCAGTCGAGGTCGGTTCGCAGACCGATAAAGAATTCGCTGGCCTCCATGTGGTGCTGGCGTAAACGTTTAGCGAGTTTCTCGCTCATATGCATAAGGTAGGTATAAATAATTTGGCGGTCTTTGGTGTTGGGCGGCATGATCTTGCCGTGTCCCATGGACTTGGGGGGTGCGACCTGGGTATGTACAGGTTCAGGATCCTCGCCTTGGCACATGTGCCAGATGCGATGACCAAGATTACCGAAACGGCGTGTTAATACGCTGAGGGGTAATTTCTCCATGTCACCGCAGGTGTGTACGTCGTATTGCGCCAGAAAATTTCCGATACCTTGTGCGATGCCGGATAATTCAGTCACCGGTACACTCCTGAGCCGTGCTCTTGTTTCCTGGGGCGGGATGATGGTGAGGCCTTCAGGTTTGATCAGTTTGGCTGCGTATTTGGCCGTGGTTTTGTCGCCGCTGACGCCTACCGAGCAAGGCAAGCGTGAGACTTCCCATACTTTGTGTTGCACCATGCGCGCAATGTCAGCCGGGTTGCCCAGCAAATGCTGGCAATGCGTAACATCCAGAAAGGCCTCATCGACGGAAAATACCTCGACATCGGGCGTGATGTCTTGCAAGGCATTCATGATTTGAGTGGAGACCTGGGCATAACGCTGCGGACGCGCGGGGCGTTGAATCAGGTTCGGGCACAGTTTGCGCCCTTGTTTTAAGCGCATGCCTGTTTTGAGTCCCATAGCGCGTGCTTCGTATGAACAGGTGATCATGCAGGTTCCTTGCTCACCGTTGGTGACCGCCACGGGTTTGCCGCGCAATTCGGGATAGTCGAGTTGTTCGACTGAGGCAAAGAAGGCATTCATATCGACCAGGATGATGGCGCGCGGCCAGAGGATGGGGTGGGATTCTTTCATTACAGCATGTCCTGCATGTAAGTTAATAAAAGCGTAGCTGTCCGACGAGGATTCCCTGGATACGTACGCGTGAGGCGTCGTAAATAAGCGGCGAAAGGCTAATGTTCTCAGGGATGAGCTCAATGCGGCCGTCGTGATGGCGCTTCAATCGCTTGAGGGTGGCCTCCTCGTCATCGATGAGGGCGACCACAATATCACCGTCATTGGCTGTATCGCGGCGTTCGATAATAACGGTATCGCCATCCATGATGCCGGCATCGATCATCGAGTCGCCCTGTATTTTCAGTGCATAACGGCCCACTCCGGCAAACAGTTCGTTGAGATCGATTTCATCGTGTCCCGGAATGGCGTCTATCGGTTTGCCCGCGGCAATACGGCCAAGCAGTGGCAGGCGTGTGTCCAGGCGGGCGTCGTGTTTGTCGCTGAGGTTGATGCCCCGCCAGCCGCCTTGTTGTTGCAGGTAACCCTGGTCAATCAGGGCTTTGACATGCCGGTGTACGGTACCCTTGGAGCGAATGCCAATGCGTTCGCCAATCTCTGTCAGGGTGGGGCCGTGGCCGTGTGCGGCGATATAGACCTGGATGGCGTTGAATACCTTCTGCTGGCTACGGGTGGGCATAAAAGTTCTCTAAAAGTTCTCAACAAAATAAATATAGAGGGCTTTTAGAAAAAATTCAAGCCCGGCTACCTGGAGAGAAACCTGAGACCGTTGGTAACCGGAGATATGCCGTTTAGCATATTAGCTGCGCCTAACATTTGCGGTATTCATATTGCTGCTAGATACTTGTGGCCTAGCTTAAATAATTAACAATAAAAAGGCAGCGCCGCTGCATTGAGTAAAAGGGATTGAAAATGATACTGACACACTTGGGCTTGGCAGATAAAGATATTGCGTTATTGCGTAGCGTATTCAGTATTTCCAAGGAACTACAGCAGAACTACACTTTGGTAGGTACCGAGAAGCGGCGTACTCCGGGCCGTTTGGCGGATATACTGTTGTTGAATGGCGATGATGAAGAAGCCATGAAGATATGGGGTGTATTGGAGAATGTATCCAAAAACACCACGCCGGTGATTGTGACCTCGAGCCGCAGCGATTTTGCAGATAGACATGTGCTACGGCGCCCTTTGACACCGAGACGCGTAATAGCCGTTCTTGCGGGGGTGGCGGTGTCGAAGTCAGGTGTTGCAGCCTGAGGGTATCCGGACGAGCAATAAAAAAGCAGCCTTTCAGGCTGCTTTTTTATTGCTCGGTCTGAAAGCGCCGACTAATTGCATGCCGTGACTTGAGGTGAAACAGGGGGCAAGACGTGGCAAGATAGGGGTTCTACGGCGGTCGCCAATGCATAGCCCCGCAAATAGCCAATGAAAAATGTCACCAACACGCCCATTGTAAAGGACCTCGTGCTTATTGGTGGCGGGCATACGCATATCGCTATCCTCAAAAGCTTCGGTATGAAGCCGGTGCCGGGTCTGCGGCTGACACTGATCGCACGCGATGTGCATACGCCGTATTCGGGCATGCTGCCGGGCTATATCGCCGGTCATTACAGTTATGATGAAAGTCATATCGACCTGCGCCCCCTGGCGCAGTTTGCCGGTGCTCGGCTTTATCATGCTGAAGTCGAAGGGCTTGATCTAGACAACAAACGTGTATTGTGTGCAGGTCGCCAGCCCGTCAACTTCGATACATTATCCATCAACACGGGTTCACGCCCGGGCACGATGGATGTCCCTGGTGCGGCTGAATTTGCCTTGCCGGTCAAACCCATCGATGAATTTCTGCTTGGTTGGGAAAGTATTCAGCAACGGCTGTTGGCAAGCAGTGGCCGGTTTCGCATTGTTGTTGTGGGTGGCGGGGCAGGTGGCGTCGAACTCGCATTATCAGTGCAATACCGTTTGCGCAATCTGCTAAAGGAATATGGCAAGTCCGATGTAACACCTGAATACCACTTGATTTCTGGTAGCGATGAGATCATGCCCACACACAATCAACGTGTGCGCGATAAATTCAAGCAGGCGTTGCAAGGCCGTGGCATTAAGACGCATGTTGGGCAGCGGGTTACTAGGCTTGAACAGCATGCAGTACATTGTAGTGATGCTTCGATCGTAGAGTCTGATGCTGTGCTGTGGGTAACCAGTGCATCGGCGCCGGATTGGCCGCGCTCCGCGGGGCTGGCCGTTGATGATAACGGTTTTATCGAAGTGAATGATTGCCTGCAATCGGTATCACATTCCGATGTGTTTGCTGCTGGTGATATTGCGGCAATGGTGGACCATCCTCGGCCCAAGTCGGGTGTATTTGCGGTGCGCCAGGGTAAACCGCTTACTGAAAATTTGCGCCGTGCAGTTGCGGGTAAAACACTCAAAACCTTCAAACCGCAAACGAATTTTCTGGGCCTGATTAGCAGTGGCGATAAATATGCCATTGCTTCGCGCAACAACTGGTCATTGGAGGGTGCCTGGGTGTGGCGCTGGAAGGACTGGATCGATCGGCGTTTCATGCAGAAATTCAGTGAGTTACCGAAGATGCAGGATGCTGTTGTGCCAGCCATTGAGCCCGGTCTGATAGGTAATGATGCGCTCAAGGAAATTTCGGCCATCGCGATGCGCTGCGGTGGCTGCGGTGCCAAGGTCGGTAGCACCGTGTTATCGCGGGTGGTGAATCAACTCACGCCGATTGAGCGTGATGATGTACTGATCGGTCTTAATGCGCCGGATGATGCCGCAGTCATTGAAGTACCGCCGGGCCAGGTGCTGGTGCAGTCAGTGGATTATTTCCGATCCTTTATTGATGACCCGTATATTTTTGGCCGCATTGCTGCCAATCATAGCCTGGGCGACATTTTTGCAATGGGTGCCGAGTCGCAATCGGCGATGGCGGTAGCAACCGTGCCCTATGGCAAGGAAAGCGTGGTTGAAGAGCAACTCTATCAGATGATGAGTGGTGCGCTGGAGGTATTAAATGAGAGTGGTACCGCGTTGGTGGGCGGGCATTCCAGCGAAGGTGCCGAGTTGTGCTTCGGTCTATCGGTCACCGGCCTGTCAGATAAGGCCCGACTGATGACCAAGGGCGGCATGCAGGTCGGTGATGCGTTGATTTTGACCAAGCCGCTGGGTACCGGCACCCTGTTTGCGGCCGATATGCGACAAAAGGCCAAGGGTCGCTGGGTGCATGCGGCGCTGGATTCGATGATGGTATCGAACCAGGCGGGCGCGAGGTGTTTGCATAAATACGGTGCCACGGCTTGTACGGATGTTACCGGTTTTGGTTTGCTTGGGCATCTGGTGGAGATGCTACGCGTCGTCGATGCTGATATTGAACTCTACCCCGAAACCCTGCCGGTTCTTGATGGCGCGATGGATACTATCCGCGCAGGTATCTTCAGTTCCCTGCAACCCGAAAATGTGCGTTTGCGCCGCGCCATTCATGACGTTGAATGCGCCGCGCAACACGCGCATTATCCGTTGTTATTCGATCCGCAAACCGCGGGTGGTCTGCTGGCGAGCGTGCCACAAACCGAGGCGCGAGCCTGTGTAGATGAACTGCGTGAATTGGGTTATGTGCATACTGCAATTGTCGGTGTAGCTATTGCACCGGGCGATGCCGCAGAGTCGGTGCATATCATGCCGGGTGATGTGCCGCCGCTTGCCAGTGGCCGTGACTACGCTTACAAATCCGCCAGCAATTGACGCCAGCCCTCGGCCTCCTGTTCGGGTGTGAACAGCGCCGCGCGTGCAACGCAGCGTTTTTTCAGCTCAGTAAGAAACTGTGGTTCATTTTCGGCCTTCAGTAATAACTCGCTCAAGGCGGCGGTATCCTGTGCGGGATAATAACCGGGATAGTCCTCGCCTAATAAGCCGACAGAGCCATCGATCTCGGAGGCGATAACGGGCAGACCAGCCACACAGGCCTCAGAGATCACGTTAGCACCCCCCTCCATTACGGAGCTAAGTACCATCGCCCTGCAACGCGCATAAGCCTTGCGGACTTCGCCATGCGGGCGTTCGCCGAACCAGCGATAGCGGGGATTGTGTTGCATTTCATTTTCAGCGCGTTCGGCCCATGCATTATTGTGTGCCTTACCGTAATGCAACACGCGAATACGGCTACTTGCTGGCAAGTCACGCACCGCGAATGCCGTGCGCAATGAATCTTTTTCGTCACGCAAATGGCCAGCGACGCAGATATCAAAGAAACGCGGTGTCGGTCGCAGGCGCTGTGAAATGGGCTTGGCGGACTGATAAATAATATGCAGCTTGTGATGTGTCGATTCGGGAATGGCGCGATGTGCCAGGGCGTGCAACGCGACCAATCGGTCGGCCAGTTCAATCGAGCGCAGTGTGGGTTCGGGATGCGAGTGAATAAAGCGATACAAGTCGGTGCCCGTCAGCGCCACTATCAAAGGTTTTCCAGGGTGGTGTTCATGAAACTGTTTGACGGCACCGGCGCTGCGCCAGGCATGCAAAGCGATCATCATGTCATAGGGTTTGCCGTTATAGTCGACGGCGGTCGTCACCTTATGTCCGAGTTCGCGGAGAATACGCGCCCAGCGTGTTGCGGTGGCGCGGTTGCCGGCGCGGGATTGGGGTGGGGCGGGGGTTATTAATATTATTTTCATGTATGATTTTGCTTCGGGTGAATTTTTATACGCTGGATAGAGTGTATTCGTTTGGGCGTTATTTTGCAGTTATTAGGATGAATGGCTAACGCCACGATTGTTTTATGCGGGTATTCGCACCCGCAGGCGAGTTCATTTTCTTTGGACGCCCAAAGAAAACGAACCAAAAGAAATGCGCCCCAGCAGGCGTGCTATTCCTGCGCTTCGCAGCTTTGGCTCCGAGGCCGCTCGACAGCACATCCTTGTGCTGGCGTGCGGCGCGCAGCATCCATGCTGCGCCCCTTCGGGCTCCCAGCCAAAGCCTTGCAATGCTCGGGCACGCCCGAAGGAGGATTTAAAACCCACGTATTAAGTTTCGTTGTTTGAACTAAGCTAATTAGGGTTATTTGTGGTGGATAAAAATCTGAAATACAAGTGGAAGTTGTTTCGTAATGTTTTTATAACTGCTTTGTTGGCATTTTTACTTGCTCTAATATTTTTCGTTATGGCCTCCAATTATGATCATGAAGGTATTTTGTACAATTTATTCGTAGCGCTCGCCATAATTTGCATAGTTATTTTCTGTGTTGGGGTAATATACACATCATTCTGGCCATGCCCGAGGTGTGGTAAACCATACTCAACCAGAACATGGTCGGGTAATTATCCTTCTAATAAATGCAAACACTGTGGCTTGCCTTTCGGGTCTGAAAATTTATAAAAAATAATTAATCTCCAATGTGAAAATACCATGATATCAGTCCCCTCAACCCAACAACTCATTGCTAACCTTCAAGATGCCCGCGCCCGTACGCTCGAATTATTGAAGGGCTTGAGTGATGAACAGTTGGTCGGCCCTAAACTGGAAACGGTTAATCCCATGATCTGGGAGATTGGGCATCTCAATTATTTCAATGAATTCTGGATTCTGCGGCATCTTGATAAATGCGAGCCGCTGATTGCCAATGCGGATGAGCTGTACGATTCAATTGCCATTGCACATGAAACGCGCTGGGATCTGTCGGTGCCGTCACTGGAGGTCACGCTTGAGTACCTGCAGAATACGATCGATGCGATCACCCGGCGTCTGGCTTCACGTGAGGCCAATAACGATGACCGTTATTTTTATCAGCTCGCTACTTATCATGAGGATATGCACACCGAGGCCTTTACCTATACCCGGCAGACACTGGCTTATCCGACGCCGGAGTTTGCCTTGGCGCAAGCCGCGGATAGTAGTGGCTGGGATGCCGGTTCGCTGCCGGGCGATGTCGAGATTTCTGGCGGCAGTTTCATGCTCGGTGCCATGCCGGATGACGGTTTTGTGTTCGATAATGAAAAATGGGCGCATCCCGTAGAGATCAAACCCTTTTGCATTGCGCGAGCACCAGTGACCAATACGGAATACGCGGAATTTGTTGACGATAAAGGTTATCAGCGTAAGGAACTCTGGAGTGAGGCAGGCTGGCAGTGGCGTAGCCAGCAACAGTTAGAGCATCCGGTGTATTGGTTGCGGCGCCATGATAACAATAACGATTGGCACTCGCGGCAGTTTGATGAGATTTTACCGTTACGACCGCACGCGCCGATTATCCATGTCAGTTGGTATGAAGCTCAAGCTTATTGCCGATGGGCGAATCGGCGTTTGCCGAACGAGGCCGAGTGGGAACTGGCGGCATCCGCTGAGCCGGATGAAAATGGCCAATCGTTTGGCGCCACAAAACGTCGTTTCCCATGGGGCGATGCACCCCCGACACCGCAACATGCGAATCTCGATGGTCGTGCGTTAGGTTGTATTGATGTTGCTGCCTTACCCGCGGGTGATAGCGCCTTTGGTTGTCGCCAAATGACCGGTAATGTTTGGGAGTGGACGGCAACCGAGTTCGGCCCGTATCCGGGCTTTGTGCCCGACCCTTACAAGGAATACTCACAGACCTCATTTTTTACCCGTAAAGTGTTGCGCGGTGGCTGCTGGGCTACGCGTGGACGCATGCTGCGTAACACCTGGCGGAATTATTTTCAACCCTATCGTAATGATGTCTTTGCAGGTTTTCGGACTTGTGCTTTGTGATAGGCGCCTATACTGACTATAGTATTAGTCTGTTTTTCGCTATACGTTTGATAATTAATAACTACTGTTACCGGAGAGCTTGCTCATGCTTGTTAAAATACTCTTGCGCTGTTTACTCGGTCCGCTATTTTTAATATCTGTTGCGCATGCCGAAACCTTTGTCTTTTCCGCGATACCTGATGAGGATGAAACGCGTCTTAAGCAGCGCTTTGATAAGGTGGCTGTTTATCTTTCCAAAGAATTAGGTGTTAAGGTCAAATTTGTACCGGTTAAATCCTACGCCGCAACTGTGACGGCGTTTCGTAATAACCAGGTGCAGCTCGCCTGGTTTGGCGGTTTGTCTGGTGTACGTGCGCGCGCGCTGGTGCGGGGATCGGAAGCGATAGCGCAGGGTGTTGAAGATACCCATTTTAAAACCTATTTCATCGCACACAGCAGCAGCGGGCTCAAGGCGAACGGAGCATTCCCGGATATGTCTGGAAAAACCTTTACCTTCGGTTCCAAGGGATCCACTTCCGGGCGCTTGATGCCGGAGTACTACATACGCAAACATGGGGGCAAGTCGCCGGATGATTATTTCAGCCGCGTTGGTTTCAGCGGTAATCATTCACGTACTATTGCCTTGGTGCAGTCGGGTGCATACCAGGTCGGTGCTGTTAATTACAAAGTATGGGAAAGCGAAAGCAAGGCCGGCAAAATAGACCCTGTAAAGGCCAGTGTCATCTGGGAGACACCGGCTTACCCCGATTACCAATGGACCATCCGTGGTGATGTTGACAAGGTCTATGGAGAAGGCTTTAAAGAGCGCGTGAAACAGGCGTTACTCAATATGACAAACCCTGATCTGTTGGCATCCTTTCCGCGTGCCGGTTTCATTCCTGCCAGTAATGCAGACTATCAACCGATTCTGGAGACAGCCCAGGAAATTGGTCTGATCGACAAATAACATTGGGCATGCCGTTGTTCAGGCTTGATGGAGTGCGCGCTGCCTATAACGGCAGCGAAGTGCTCAAGGGCGTTTCCCTTAGTATCCGGGCAGGTGAACGTGTCGCCCTGGTCGGTAAGAGTGGTGCCGGTAAATCCACCCTGCTGCGCCTACTCTACGAGCACAAAGCGAAAGACACAGCGCTAGTGCCACAGGATCATGGGTTGGTCAGGACGCTGTCGGTGTTTCATAATGTCCACATGGGTCGCCTGCATCGACACTCCACAGCCTATAACCTGCTTAATCTGTTAAAGCCATTCAATAAAGAGGTTGAGCGTGTCCGTGATGTGCTACGGACCTTGCAGCTTGAAGATAAGTTGTTTGCCGCCGTAGGCGAGTTGTCGGGCGGTCAGCGGCAGCGCACAGCTGTTGCGCGCGCTCTCAATCAACAGGGTGATGTCTTGCTTGGTGATGAGCCGGTGTCGGCAGTGGACAATCATCAGTCACAGCTTGTGCTGGAAGCGATCAACGAGACCTATGATACAGTGGTGCTGGCTATGCATGATATCGAATTGGCCTTGCAATACACCGACCGCATTATTGGTCTTAAGGACGGGCAATTGGCGGTGGATTGCCCGACCGCGGGCCTGACGACCCTGGATATCGCCCCTCTGTATTCAGACTAATCGTGCAACGCTCCGCAACAGTCAAGGTTAGCCTGTATCTTGCGGGTGTCGCCGCCATCTGCCTACTATTTGCCGATCTTTCCATTACGACACTCGATCCCTGGCAGGAATTCGGTCGTATGTTCAAAGGCGTGCTGACGCCTTCCATTGCTCGTGTCGATGATCTTTCTGGCGCCTTACTTAAAACCCTGGCGTTTGCCTTTCTGGGTGTCGCGCTGGGTAGCGCGAGCGGCTTTGGCTTGTCGCTGTTATTTCATTACCGCATTGTGCGGGTCGCTTGCGCCTTTGTGCGGGCCGTGCATGAATTGTTCTGGGCGCTGATTTTTTTGCAAATCTTCGGCCTGCATCCGCTAACGGGCGTATTAGCCATTGCGATACCCTATGCAGGTGCCTTCGCTAAAGTCTATTCAGAGATTCTGGAAGAAGGTGATAAATCTCCGTTACTGGCCTTGCCCTATGGTAGCGGCCATGTGGCGGCATTCGTGTTTGCGCGTCTGCCCGATCTATGGGTACATGTGCGGACTTATACACTCTACCGTCTTGAGTGTGGCTTACGTTCCAGTGCAATACTCGGTTTTGTCGGTTTGCCAACGTTGGGTTTTTATTTAGAAAGTGCGTTTATGGAAGGTGTGTACTCCGAGGTTGCTGCATTGCTGATCCTGTTCTACATCCTGATCGCTACCATCCGTATCTGGGTCAGGCCAAAGCTGTTGCCGATCTATTTGTTGGTAGCGCCTTTTTTGCTGATCAATGACGCCTCTATTTCGATGCGTAATATTGTGCGCTTCTTCACGCATGATATCGTGCCGTCACCGTTGCGTGGTGATGCCACGATAAGTGTGCTGGGCGAATGGACCTGGGACCTGCTTGCCAATCAGGCACTGCCAGGGATTATCAACACTGTTGTACTTACCCAAATCGCGTTGGTAGCAACCGGCATTGTGGCGTTGACGGTATTTCCGCTTATATCAACTAAGTTTTTTGGTGTTTTCGGGCGCACATCCGGACATATGTTATTAGTCGTCATGCGTTCCACTCCTGAATACATTCTGGCCTACATTTTATTGCAGTTGTGGGGGCCATCCATGTTACCCGCGGTTGTGGCGCTTGCATTGCATAATGGCGCCATCATCGGCCATCTGATTGGCCGTTATACAGATGATGTTGTGCTACGGCAGGACTGCCCGCGTGGCGTTAATCTGTATGCTTATGAAATGCTGCCCAGGGTATACCCTCAGTTTCTTGCATTCCTGTTTTATCGTTGGGAAATTATCATGCGCGAAACCGCTATCCTCGGTATATTGGGGATAACAACACTAGGGTTTTACATCGATAGCGCAATCCAGGATATTCGCCTGGATCGTGCCATGTTCCTGATTATTATTACGGCAATGCTCAATATCGGTGTCGATGCATTGTCGCGATTTATTCGGGCGCGCTTAAGACTCAAGACTACGCCGGAATGTAATCCCTGAATGGTATATTGTGCGTAATTGAAATTTTTATGAGAGGACGCTTGCTTTGAGTTGGTGGGGTAAAGTGGTTGGTGGTGCCTTCGGCTATATGCTGGGTGGGCCGTTAGGCGCATTAATTGGCGGGGCGTTGGGTCACAAGGTTGATCAGGCGGTTAAGGGGTTTGCGGGTTATGCGGGCCGTTTCGAACCGGGCGCACAGGAGCGCGTGCAAACCGCATTCTTTACCGCAACGTTCTCAGTGATGGGCCACGTCGCCAAGGCTGATGGGCGTGTGTCAAAAGACGAGATCAGCTTTGCCAAGGCCATAATGGCGCAGATGCGGCTTGCACCCGAGATGCGTAAGGTTGCCATCAAGTTGTTCAGCAAAGGCAAGCAGGCTGACTTTCGCCTGGAGGAGGTGATAGAACAATTCCGCCGTGAGTGTCACGGGCGTCACACCCTGATGCAGATGTTTATCGAGATCCAGTTGCAAGCCGCTTACGCCGACGGCAAACTCGACAAGGCAGAACGACAATTGCTCATTAGCATCTGCAACCTGCTGGGTTTTCCGCTGCAAGCCTTCAGCCGAATCGAAGCTATGATCCGTGCCTCGCGCCATTACACCGGGGGTGCGGCACAACCGCCCCCACAAAAAGGCCCCAGCCTACACGATGCCTATGCCATCCTGAATATCACCTCTAAGGCAAGTGATGCCGAGGTCAAGCGTGCCTACCGGCGCCTCATGAGCCAGCACCACCCTGACAAACTGGTCTCCAAGGGACTGCCTGAAGAGATGATGGAGATCGCCAAGCAAAAGACGCAGGAAATCCGTAAAGCATATGAAAAAATAAAAGAAGCGCGGGATCTGTGAGGCGGAGAATCTGACGTTTCTGGTAAATTTTTAGCCGCTTACCGGAAGCGATGTGCGTCATGAAAAAACAGAGACGCAGGTTTTATAATGATTAATTCGAATGCGTAACTGTCGGCGTATTGTGTTATCACTGCGCGTGGTTTTTTGATTGGGATGTGGGCTCTCTGGAGATGATTTCTGCAATAACCTCGAAGAGGAATCCGGGTGTATAAAGGGGAGCGCTTTAATGGGCTTAGCCATCTGTTCGGCGCAGCGATTGCGCTGGTGGGTTTGGTGGTTCTGGTCATAGATGCGTCTTTGCAGGGGGATCCCTGGAGAATTGTGAGTTTCAGTATTTATGGTGCGACGTTGTTGCTGCTATATACTTTTTCCACGCTGTATCACAGCCTGCGTGGTGAGGCGAAGGCCATATTCAAGAAGCTGGATCACCAGGCGATTTATTTGTTGATCGCCGGGACTTACACGCCCTTTATGTTGGTGACTCTGCGCGGTACCTGGGGTTGGGCCTTGTTCGGCGTGATCTGGATGCTGGCGTTTGTGGGAATGGTAGTCGATGCGACGCATCGCAAAGGGCGCAGGGCTATAGCGATCATTATTTACCTCACCATGGGTTGGCTGGTATTGCTGGCACTTAAGCCCTTACTAGCAGCTTTGCCTGTAGCGGGTTTCAGGTTGTTGTTGCTGGGTGGTGTAGCTTACACTGTGGGCATAATCTTTTATGCTTTTGACAAGCGGGTGCGCCATTTCCACGGCATTTGGCACCTGTTTGTGCTGGTGGGTAGCATCAGTCATTATTTTGCGGTGCTTTTATATGTGACATAGCAGGGCGGTGATCTAGCTTGAATTCACTATTCATCAGGTTATGCTGAAAATATTTTCGACAGGGTCGGTGTCCGGAGGATGGTTGTGTTAGCCGTCAATCCAGTTTGTGTCTACGCTATTAATCCCCTTGTGAGGTGTTTTAGTTAAATTAAGGATCAAGACTGCCTATGCGTCAATTTATCCGGCATCCCTCGGACATTCCTATAGAGTACAGTTTTGCGAATGCCCGTGCACATGAAAAGGAGCATCTCAAAAATGTGAGTGAGGGCGGGCTCCGTTTTTTTGCGAGCGTCCGTCTTGAAATAGGTAGCGCCATTCGTATTAATATTCCTGTTTGTGAGCCCGCATTTCAGGCGACCGGTGTTGTAGTATGGTGTCGCCCGCAAGGCGATCACTATGATGTGGGCGTTGAGTTCGAGGATGCGACGACTGAATTTTCTGTTCGTATGGTGGAGCAAGTATGCCATATTGAACATTACAAGAAGCAGGTCCTGGAGAAAGAAGGAAGGCGACTCTCTGGGGAGGAGGCCGCAGCCGAGTGGATTTCGAAATATGCAAAGGATTTTCCGCGCTAGGAGTTACTATTGCGTCTCTGAAGCTCCGACTGCATCCAAAGTCGCGCTATGTTAATAATCTTATGTCTATAAAACAGGGAGTCTTGAATGCGTATTAAAGTCGGTGATCGCATGCCACGCGGTACCTTGAGTGAGTATATCGATGCGGAAACCAATGGTTGTAGTATTGGACCAAATATCTTTAACGTGGAGGACCTCGTCAAGGGCAGGACGATAGTTATCTTTGGCCTGCCTGGCGCCTTTACTCCGACTTGCTCGGGTAAACATGTGCCGGGTTATGTCGCTGATTATGGCGCCTTGAGAGCCGGGGGTGTGGATGAAATCTGGTGTGTGTCTGTGAATGATGCCTTTGTCATTGGGGCCTGGGGCAGGGAGCAAAAT
>CAMYKB010000039.1 GCA_947258875.1 uncultured Gammaproteobacteria bacterium
CCCACTGCTGTCCCACTAACGCGTCATTTCCGCGCAGGCGGAAATCCAGTGAATATGAATAGGCTATAAATCAATCGTTTACTGGATACCCGCCTCGGCTTTGGCATCCTGCGTCGCTCTACCGCCTACCTCCATGTAGGTGTGCGCGGGTATGACGACAGTTTGTTTTTCAGATTTCATGTCGATAACCACCATTGAATGCTTATCTCCTAAAATAATAGCCTGAAACGAGATAACATCATTATCTTGTGGGACAGCAGTGCCTTTATCCCCTTTATCCCCTTTATCCCCTTTATCCCCTTTATCCCCTTTATCACTCCTTTTGTCTTTTTATGCTTCTATAAATAAGTGGTTAGGAGAGAGACTGTAGTGTATGGACCGATGTTGCTCTGGGCATGCGCGTGCGTAATAATTGGGCCGGCACTTGCTTCTCAGGCATCTTGTTGCGTACTTTGGTCAGGGCTTTATGATTGAGGTTCCACAGGCGTGTCATGCGTAAGCATTATTTGGGGAATGAATTTTTTTAGAGGATTAGGGGTTATGGACTTGGAAAGTCGTCGGTTTTTGTCTCGTAGAAAGTTAGGTGTTTTCTCCATTATTGCTGCGCTTGCATTGAGTGCTTGTAGCGGTGACGATGACAATGGTTCTACTGGCTTTCCAGAACCTGTTCCGCCTGTAATGACTACAGCAATTGTAGATGCCAATGGCAATGCAACAACGAGTGTTGATGTATGGGATTCCGTTGTTTTCGATGCAAAAAACCTTGATCCAAATACTCAATACTCCATCACAGTGGCTAACCCTGGTGGGACGGAATTAAATCCTGCCGATGGATATATCGCTACCACTGATGAGGCCGGTTCGATCCCTAATGCCACGATTGTACATGACTTTAATACTGGTTCTGCCGCCCAGCTGGGTACTTATACGGTAACGGTTTCAGATTCAGGTGGGACAGAGGTTGATACACTGACGTTCGCTGTTGAAAACAATAGCCACGTATACTGTACTGATAACACTCAGGTTGCCCGAGCTTCATTTTTGCCAACGGAGAATGCCTTCGCGAAAGTCGAAAGAGGTGGGGGCGCGTTGGCGGATGGCAGCTATGATGCTTATGTCATCCCAGACTTCAATCCGGCATTACAGACAGGTGATCTACTGATTGGCAGTGTTGGTGTAGTTACGGTTGCCAGTGGTGAGGGTGTTCTCGACCTGGGCCAGTATCCACCTGGCAGCTATGACGTCGTTATCGATACGACTGGCAACGGTCGTTATGATGAAGGTGCAGACTTGATCTCGAGGCCCCAACGGCTGCATTCCTGTTTCACTGTTCAGGCTGCAAATTCTGCCTCTCCTATGATTGGCCAGATTTGTTCAGATAGAAATGGTAACAACCGCGATGTATTTGATACGAATTCAAATGCCGTAGGTATACGCGATATGTTCGCGTCTATAACACCCGGAGAACAGTCTTCAAATCAAGCGGCCCTGGGGGTCGATAAGTATGTGGTTCAGCATCAAAATGTCTGGACTAACGGTGATGTACTAAATGATGTTTCTGCAGTTGTTGAGGTTGATCCTGTGCGGAGGTCAAGTAGCAATGAGACACCATGGTTAGTCTGGCCGCGCCAGAATATGGCAGCCGGTTGTTATGATGTGGTTATCGATGTAAACCGTAATGGTGTCTTTGATGCCGGTATTGATTATGTTGATAATGTTGACAATACGGGGCAGGCAAGTTGTGGTTGCCGAGTTGCGGATAGTGCATGTAGCAGCAATATCACTATTACAAGTCCTCTTTCCGGTTCACTGACTAATGCAACCGCTGTGACGATTGCTGGATCTGTGGCTGGAACGCCGGTATCAGGTTTTGTCACCGTTACGGCAGGCAGTCAATCTAATCGCATTGATATTACTGTAACTGATGGTAATTTTTCTCCGCTTATACCGCTGTTTGACGGTCGCAACGAGATCACCGTGTCATTCATCTATGCCGATGGTTCTGCATGTGCGAGGACACTTATCCTTTCCTCCTCGTCTACTATCGGTGAAAGTTTGTTCCGGGTGCAACTGACTTGGGATGGTGATACGGATATGGATCTTCATCTTGTGCGCCCAACCGGGTTATACGATAACGGAGCCTCTTCAGGGAGCAATGATGATTGTAACTATGCTAACTGTAATGTTGGCCTTACGGCGTCGAGTGCAAATACTATTGATTGGGGTAGTGTGGGTGAAGCGGATGATCCGAAACTTGATGTCGATTGTATTGCCTGTGGTAATGGTATTGAGAATATCTGGATGACCCAGATTAGTGAGGATGGTAATTATACGGTTTACGTCGATGCCTTTAGTGGCACAGAAACTGATGTTACCGCAACAATCTTCATTGGCAACGCCCAGGTTGGGCGGGTGAATTGTGGAGATATGGACGCGGGTAACGTCACTGATAGTTGCCGCGTCGGCACAATCAACTGGACAGGTGGCACTAGCGGTTCGGGTTTCTTTACCCCGGATGGTACTAAAGCAGCTGATTTCTGAGATTTAGTGCTGGCCGTGTTTTAACGGAGGCTGCCCGGGCAATTCGGGCAGCCTTTTTATTTGCCCAGTCAGATAATACCTATGCAAACTGCTCAAGCAGAATATTCAGTCAACTGACGATATCCACTTCAAGCTACACCGGGACAGCTGAGCTGAGGGTGACGGTTGCAAATATGTGATCGGCGAGTAGGATGCGCGCCAACTAAACTCCCAAGTTAGAACCTCAGAGAAGGGTGCTCTTAAAGACTGAAGATGCCTTTCTACATGGATAATAATCGCCCGCTGTCGCTGAAACTTCCCAACACCACTATGTTCCAACATGGTATCTTCGCGTACGGAGTCGGCCGGGCAGTCGCTGTACCTGTTTGGGTATAGAGGAAAGTCCGGGCTCCACAGGGCAAGGTGCCAGGTAACGCCTGGGGGGTGCGAGCCCACGGAAAGTGCCGCAGAAAATATACCGCCTAAGCAGCTTCGGCTGACGGTAAGGGTGAAATGGTGCGGTAAGAGCGCACCGCGCTGCTGGTAACAGCGGTGGCAGGGTAAACCCCACCTGGAGCAAGACCAAATAGGGGAGTTGGCAGTTCGACTGCCGCGTGTGGCCCACACGACTCCCGGGTAGGTTGCTTGAGGTGCGCGGTGACGCGCATCCCAGATGAATGACTGTCCACGACAGAACCCGGCTTACAGGCCGACTCCATTTTTTTAATGCCGATCAAATTTTAATCAAATCTGTAGTATTTAGATGTAAATCAATGAGTTAAACCTGGTGGGTTTGAAGTGCATGCACAGCCCATGGGGGACGCACAACTTAATGTAACTTGTGAAGAGTTACGCCTAAAAATCTGAAAATCAGCCCGATATTCGGGCGCTTTAACTGCTCTTCTCCCACCTTCACCGGTTGCGCTAAGTTGTTGTTTCAAAAAGCACTATTGCGTCTCATAAGTGGCAAATTCCCTTGACAGTCCACGCATTCCCTACCTATAGTGTCGGAATGTGGGAGGAAGTGGATAAATGTGGAATTTTTGGCTGCCGGGGAGACTCGAGTGTTTCGTGGTGTCAGTAACCTAAATCTGGATGCTAAGGGTCGTATGGCGATGCCCACGAAGTATCGCGAGCGCTTGATCGAGTCCTGTGGCGGCCGCCTGGTGATCACCCTGGATCGCGACGGTTGTCTGCTGCTGTACCCGCAGCCCGAATGGGAGCGGATTGAAATCGAATTAATGAAATTGCCCAGTCTCAACAAACAGGCGCGTGGCCTGCAGCGGTTGTTGCTGGGGCACGCCACAGAATGTGAATTCGACGGCCAGGGCCGAATTCTGTTGCCTGCTCCGTTGCGCAAGGTATGCGACCTCAATAAGGAAGTGGTGTTGATAGGTCAGGGCAATAAATTCGAGTTGTGGAATGAACAGGCCTGGGGTGACCGCAGGGAACAATGGCTGCAAGAGGAAAGTGTCTCTGATGAAGTCAGCGCAGCATTGACTACACTGTCGCTCTAGTTATGGGCGAACAACACGCGTTTCAACACCTGCCGGTTTTGCTGGACGAGGTGATAAAGGGATTGGCGATCAAGGCCCAGGGGATTTATGTCGACGGAACGTTCGGTAGGGGTGGACACAGTGCGGCAATACTCGAACAGCTGGCAGCAACAGGACGCTTGCTTGCGTTGGATAAGGATCCCGAGGCGGTGCGCTATGCGCGGCAGAGGTTTGCAGATGAACCCCGTTTATCAATAGAAAACAACTCATTCGCGCACTTGAAACAAGTGACCGACAACGCACAAATAACCGGTAAGGTCGATGGCATTCTCCTCGACCTGGGCGTTTCTTCGCCACAACTTGATGACCCGCAACGCGGTTTCAGTTTTCAGCATGATGGCCCACTGGATATGCGTATGGACCCGAACTCCGGGATTACTGTTGCCGACTGGCTTGCCGGGGCTAAGGAAGCAGAGATCGCCGAGGTTATCAAAACCTACGGTGAGGAGCGCTTCGCCAAACGCATTGCTCAAGCCATCATTATTGCGCGTGATGAAACGCCCATCACAACTACGGCACAGTTGGCTGCGTTAATCAGTAAAGCAATTCCCCGCCATGAAAAGCACAAACACCCGGCGACGCGCAGTTTTCAGGCGTTGCGTATCTTTATCAACCGCGAGTTGCAGGATCTGGAGGCCGGACTTCAGCAGAGTATCGAGGTGCTGGCACCCGGCGGGCGCCTGGCGGTGATCAGTTTTCATTCGCTGGAAGATCGCATCGTCAAACGGTTTATTCGTAAACACTCACAAGGTGAGGTGTTGCCACGCAAGTTGCCTGTCACCGGCGGCGGCAAGCAAGGTGCATTGCGTGCCATAGGCAAGGCCAGCCGCAGCACCGAGGCCGAGTGCCAGCGCAATCCACGGGCGCGCAGTGCGGTATTGCGTATCGCGGAGCGCATGCAATGAGCTGGCGCGTTGTGGCGACAGGGCTGTTGTTCCTGGGTGTGTTGGCGTCTGCGGTCGGTGTGGTCTACAGCAAACACCAGAGTCGTAAGTTATTTATTGAATTGCAGGCGCTGCAGGCGTTACGTGATGACCTTGCTGTGGATTGGGGACGCTTGCAGCTTGAGCAAAGCAGTTGGGCGACGCATGGGCGTATCGAAAAAATTGCGCGCGAGAAGCTCAATATGCATCTACCAGAGCCGGGCTCTGCGGTGATCGTGAAACCATGAGTGCTGCGAGTGAACTGCACATCTATACGACACGGCGTGGCCTGGTGCTCGCGTTGTTCGTGATGGCGATGGGTGCCTTGCTGGCACGTGCGGGTTTTCTGCAGATTTATGAGCGTGATTTTCTGCAGGGGCAGGGTGATTCCCGTCAACAGCGCGTCATGAGTATCCCGGCGCATCGCGGCATGATAATGGATCGTAACGGCGAGCCCCTGGCCATCAGCACGCCGGTGGATTCCGTGTGGGCAAACCCACAGGAAACCCTGTTGGCGCGCGAGCAGTTGTCTGCTGTGGCTAAATTATTGAAGATCAACAGGGAAGATTTATATGAACGTCTGGCCCAGCGCGCAGATAAACAGTTCGTTTATCTGCAGCGGCGTGTCAACCCGGATATCGCCCGGCAAGTGATGGCACTGAATGTGCCGGGCGTGAATCTGCAACGTGAATACCGCCGTTATTATCCGTTGGGCGAGGTTGCAGCACATGTGTTGGGTTTTACTAACATCGATGACAGCGGTCTGGAAGGGCTCGAGCTGGCCTACAATGACTGGCTCAGTGGTGAACCCGGTTCCAAGCGTGTTCTCAGGGATCAGCTTGACCGCGTGGTTGAAGATATTGAGCGTTTGCGGGCGGCTCGGCCTGGCAAAGACCTGACGCTGAGCATCGATCGGCGTATTCAATACCTTGCGTACCGTGAATTGAAGGCAGCAGTGTTGCAACATGGCGCGCGCTCCGGATCGATTGTGGTTGTCGATCCAAAAACGGGCGAGATTCTCGCCATGGCCAATCAACCGGCTTTCAATCCCAATAATCGGAAGACCTTGCGCAGCAGTCACTACCGAAACCGTGCTGTGACGGATGTGTTTGAGCCGGGTTCAACGATTAAGCCTTTTACTGTCGCGGCCGGAATTGGGGCGGGAAAATTCAAACCGGAGACTGTCATTAATACCTCGCCTGGTTATTACATGGTTAGCGGACATACGGTACAGGATGAGCATGATTACGGAAAAATCAATCTTTCTCGTGTGATTTTGAAGTCCAGTAATGTTGGCGCCAGCAAGATCGCGTTAGGGGTAACACCAAAACAATTGTGGCAGGCATATCGTGATGTCGGTTTTGGTGAAATAACGGGTTCGGGGTTCCCCGGCGAATCTGCCGGTTTGTTGAGTGACTATCGTCGCTGGCGCAAGATCGAGCGTGCCACCTTGTCATTTGGTTATGGTCTGTCGGTGACACCGCTGCAACTGGCGCAGGCCTACACTGTGATTGCAAATGACGGCGTACTGACCAGCTTGTCGTATACGCATAACAATCCACATGTAACAAGCTCGCGCGCAATGAATGCCACTACAGCAAAAACCTTGCGCAGAATGTTGCATGGTGTGACTGGTGATGAAGGGACCGGGCGGCGTGCGCGTATCGAAGGCTATAGTGTTGCAGGAAAGACAGGCACAGCGCATAAATCCACAGTTGGTGGCTACGATGAGGATCGCTACGTGTCAGTATTTGCGGGTATGGCACCTGTAGAACAACCGCGACTGGTAACTGTAGTGATGATCAATGAACCGAGCAATGGCGATCATAGCGGAGGCAAGGTCGCCGCACCGGTATTTTCGCGTGTCATGAGTGGCGCATTGCGCCTGCTGAATGTGCCGCCGGATAATTTGCCAACGCTGCAGGCAAATACGCCCGAGCCGGAGGCGGGGGCCGCATGATGCCGGCAAAACAAATGAAACAAGGTTGGTCGTTGTCCGAATTGCTGGCAGGTATTGCTGAGGTGCCGCCGCAGCATGATGTAACGATCAGTGGTATCTGCGCTGACAGCAGGGAGGTGTGCGAGGGCGACCTGTTTCTGGCGGTCAAAGGTACTCAGGTGCACGGCTTGCGCTATCTTGATCAGGCACTGGCGCGTGGTGCGGTTGCAGTTGCATGGGAGACAGACGAACTACAGCAGCAATCAGCAGAGAGTAGCGCTGTGCCTCTGGTTGCCGTTGATGAATTGACGCAACAGCTGGGTTACATCGCCGACCGCTTTTATCGGCATCCGTCGCATGCCATGAGCGCTATTGCTGTTACAGGTACCGATGGCAAGACCTCGGTCAGTCAGTTTGTTGCCCAGGCGTTACATGATGATGCGCATCAATGTGGTGTCATCGGTACCTTGGGGTATGGCGTGTATGGCGATCTGACGTCAGGAATACATACGACTCCCGATGCGATTCGTTTACAGGCCGAGCTCGATGTCTTGCGAGCACACAACGCCGCTTATGTATCGATAGAAGCATCATCTCACGGTCTCGATCAGGGACGCCTCAACGGTGTGGCACTCGACATAGCGGTGTTTACCAATCTGAGCCGCGATCATTTTGATTATCACGGCAGCGAACAGGCCTATGCTGATGCCAAGCGGCGCTTGTTCTTGATACCGGGTATCCGTCATGCGGTGATCAACCTGGATGATGATTTTGGGTATGAACTCGCGCAATCACTGCCGGGTAATATCGATGTTATCGGCTACGGCCAGGGCAAACGTTGTGCAGCGCACCATAATCCCGTAACTGCATCGCAATTGGAATTATCGTCGCAGGGTGTGTGCTTTACGGTAACGAGTCCGCGTGGTCGCGGCGAAGTGCAAAGTCGTTTGCTGGCGCGTTTTAATGTCAACAATCTGCTTGCGGCGTTGGGCGTAATGCTGGCGCTCGATATGCCTTTCGAAGACGCGTTGGCTCGCCTTTCCCGGATCAAGACGGTAGCCGGGCGCATGGAGGCCTTTGGTGGCGGAGATAAGCCACTAGTGGTAGTGGATTATGCGCACACGCCAGCTGCATTGACGCATGTGTTGACAGCCTTGCGGGAACATTGTGAGGGCGAGCTCTGGTGTGTGTTTGGTTGTGGCGGCGATCGTGATAAAGGCAAGCGGCCGCTGATGGCGCGTGCAGTGGAACGCTGCGCCGACCACATCATTGTCACCGATGACAATCCGCGCAGCGAAGACCCGCAAGGAATAGTCAACGACATACTGGCTGGTTTTTCAACACCGGGTGTTGAGCAAGTGCTGCACGATCGAGGTGAAGCCATTACACAGGCGATATCGCGCACACGCCGCGGCGACGTGGTGCTGGTTGCGGGCAAGGGTCATGAAGCGGTGCAGATAGTGGGTGCCGAACCGCGGCCGTTTAGTGATCGTGGGTTGGTCAGGGAACTTGTCGGGGAGTTGCAGTAATGGCCTGGTTAACACTGACCGATATTGCCGCCATAGTGCGGGGCCGTGTGATTGGTAATGATGCCGGTGTCGATGCTGTGTCTACCGACACACGCGCTTTGCAGCCCGGTCAGTTATTCATAGCGCTACAGGGCCCGCATTTTGATGCACATGATTTAATCGCCAACGGTAGCGCGGATGCGGCGGTTGGCGTCATGGTGTCACGAGAGCTTGCAACATCGTTACCGCAGATCCTGGTTAAAGACACACTCAAGGCTTTGCAGGAGCTGGCGGCTGCCTGGCGTCAACGATTGAGTCTGCCGGTGATCGCTTTGACCGGTAGTAATGGCAAAACCACCGTCAAGGAAATGATCGCAGCAGTCCTCGCACGCAAGGGCAGGGTGCTGGCAACCAAAGGTAATCTCAATAATCACATCGGCGTGCCGCTGACGGTGCTGTCGATTCGTAATGAACATGATTATGCCGTTGTTGAGATGGGTGCCAATCATGCGGGCGAAATTGCGGCGCTGACGGTAATAGCGCAACCTGATGTGGCACTGATCACGAATGCGGGACCCGCGCACCTGGAAGGTTTCGGCGACATTGAGGGTGTCGCCAGGGGCAAGGGCGAAATCTTTCGTGGATTAAACACAAATGGTGTGGCCATTATTAATGCTGATGACCATTATGCAAGTTACTGGCGTGAGCTGACGGCAAATTACAAACAAATGAGTTTTGGTATTGCGCCTGGTGCGGATGTTTTTGTCGAGGCGCAGGATAAAGACCTTTTGCTAGTCAACACCCCTCTGGGTGAAGTGCAGATCCTGCTGCAACTCAAAGGCACGCATAACATATTGAATGTACTGGCTGCAGCTGCAGCAACAATAGCAGTGGGCGCTGAACCTAATGATATTTCGTCTGGCCTGGAAAATATGCTTCCGGTGGGTGGGCGCCTGGTTGCAAGACCCGGGCGCCAGGATACACAAATCCTTGATGATACCTACAACGCTAACCCGGCATCACTAGCGGCCGCGTTAGAGGTGTTGATGGGGGAAGGCAATGATTGTTGGCTGGTATTGGGAGACATGGGGGAGTTAGGGGATATGGGCGAGGAACTGCACAGACAAGCGGGTGCAGATGCGCGCCATCATGGTGTGGCACGTTTGTATGCCTTGGGTGAACTCAGCCAACACGCGGCAAATTCATTTGGTGAGCAGGGCAGGCATTTTAATGATGCGCAGGCCTTGGTCGAGCAACTGCTACGCGACATCGAGCCGGGGGTGCATATCCTGGTGAAAGGTTCGCGCAGTATGCATATGGAAACTATTGTCGAGGCCTTGCTTGAGTCGGCAGGTGGGGCCGCAGGCCAGGAGGATGACTATGCTGCTTGATCTGTTTGCCTGGCTCTCACAGCAGAGAGAGTATCTTAGTGTGTTCGGTGTGGTTCAGTACATTACCTTCCGCGGTATTCTTGGTGTACTGACGGCATTGATCATCAGTTTCATTGTCGGTCCGGTCATGATCCGCAAACTCAGTGATTACAAAGTTGGCCAGATGGTGCGCCACGAAGGACCGAAATCTCATCATATCAAGGCGGGTACACCCACCATGGGTGGTGCATTGATACTCGTGGCAGTGAGTATCAGCACGTTGCTGTGGAGTGATCTTGGTAACCGTTATGTGTGGGCGGTTATCAGTGTGACTTTAATGTTCGGTCTCATCGGCGGTATCGATGATTACAAGAAACTGCGTTATGGCAATAGCAAGGGCCTGTCTGCGCGTAACAAATTCTTCTGGCAATCCGTGGTTGCACTGGCTATGGCGTTTATTTTGTTTTACAGCGCCAAGTTGCCGGCTGAAACCGAATTGATTGTGCCGTTCTTCAAAAACATCGTGATTGATCTTGGCTGGTTGTACATCCCAATGGTGTATTTCGTCATTGTCGGTTCGAGCAATGCCGTGAATCTTACTGATGGTCTCGATGGCCTGGCCATTATGCCTACGGTACTGGTGGCCGGTGCGCTGGGTGTATTTGCCTACGCCGGTAGTCACGCAACATTCGCAAATTACCTCGCTATCCCGCATATCCCGCTGGCGGCGGAATTGGTGGTGTATTGCGGTGCCTTGGTGGGTGCAGGCCTTGGCTTTCTCTGGTTTAACGCGTATCCCGCACAGGTATTTATGGGGGATGTCGGTGCACTGGCGTTGGGCGCGGCGATAGGTTTACTGGCGGTGCTGGTACGGCAGGAGCTGGTGCTGGTGATTATGGGCGGTGTGTTCGTGGTGGAAACCGCATCGGTCATTTTACAGGTTGCGTCATATAAGTTGACCGGGCGACGTATTTTCCGCATGGCGCCGTTACACCATCATTTTGAGTTGCGGGGTTGGCCCGAGCCGCGTGTCATTGTGCGTTTCTGGATCATTACAGTCATCCTGGTGTTGACCGGTTTGGCTACATTGAAGTTACGGTGATGGGTTAATTGTGCAGGCAGAGACAGACATTATCATGACGCAGAATAAGGCGGAGCGCAGCGTAATCGTTGGTTTGGGCAAGACCGGTCTGTCGGTTGCGCGCTATCTTTCTGCCTGTGGTGAATCTTTCGTCGTCGCCGACAGTCGCGATATTCCGCCTGGTTTGCAGGTCCTCAAGTCATTTGCAGCAGACACGCAGGTATCCAGCGGCGAGTTTGATGTAGCAGTGTTTACGCAAGCCACGCGCCTGATTGTGAGTCCAGGTGTGCCCGTCAGGCATGCAGCGATACAGGCGGCGATGCAACAGGGTATTGAAGTCATCGGTGATATCGAGTTATTCGCGCGTGCAGCACATGCGCCGGTAGTGGCGATCACCGGTTCCAATGGCAAGAGTACGGTCACCAGCCTGTTGGGCGAAATGGCAGAGCAAGCCGGTAAGGATGTGCGCGTAGGCGGTAACATAGGTACACCTGCGCTAGATTTGCTGCAAGACAGCGAACCGGATCTGTATGTACTGGAACTTTCCAGTTTTCAGCTCGAAACCACTTCCAGTCTGCAACCTGCCGCGGCAGTGGTGTTGAATGTCAGCGAAGACCATATGGATCGTTATACCGATATAAGGGATTACGCCCACGCCAAGGCGCATATATATGAGCATGCGCATACGGCTGTCATTAACCGTGACGATGCGCATGTGATGGCCATGATGCATGGCAACGTTGTGATCAGTTTCGGCCTCGGTGTACCAGAGGCAGATCAATACGGTATCAGGGAATTACAGGGCGAAGTCTGGTTATGCAAGGGCGATACATTATTAATGTCGGAAGCCGCCTTACGTATACGGGGCAGGCATAACCTGGCCAACGCACTCGCAGCCCTGGCACTGGGTGAGGCAATTGCGCTACCGCAAGATGCCATGCTGTCTGCCTTGAAAACATTTGCCGGCCTGCCGCATCGTAGTCAATGGCTGTGTGAACACGGAGGTGTCAATTGGTATAACGATTCCAAGGGCACCAATGTCGGTGCCGCCGTGGCGGCCTTGCAGGGGCTACCCGGCAAGACGGTTCTGATCGCCGGCGGTGAGGGTAAGGATGCAGATTTCTCGCCGTTGCGTAATGCCGCCGCTGATCATGCGCGCGCCCTGGTTTTATTGGGACGTGATGCACATAAGATTGCCGATACCGTTGGTGATGTGGTCGCTGTCAGTTTCGTGGATGACATGCGTGCAGCAGTCATCGAAGCTGCGCATCTTGCGCAAAGTGGCGATAACGTATTGTTGTCGCCGGCCTGTGCCAGCTTCGATATGTACAGTGGTTATATTGAGCGCGGTGAAGATTTCATGCGCTGTGTTGAAGAGCTGTTGTCATGAGCGCGGCAATGCAGGCATCCCGGGCTCAGGGCCAAAGCTTCGGCATCATGCTGCGCCAGTACGTCGATATTAATCTGCTGCTGGCGGTGTGTGTCCTGGTTGGCCTGGGGCTGGTTATGGTCGCTTCTTCCTCGATCGGTATTGCGGATAAGCTCACGGGTGATCCATTTTATTATTTCAATCGGCAGGTGGTGTTTACAGTAGCTGGAGTAGTGTGTGCGTTGATGGTGTATCGCATCCGACTCACACACTGGGAGAATTCCAGCCTGGGCCTGCTGTTGTTTGTATTGTTCTTGCTGACATTGGTGCTGATCCCGGGAATTGGCAAGACCGTCAATGGCAGTAGCCGTTGGTTGGCGATCGGACCTTTCAGCCTGCAGGCATCGGAATTCGCCAAGTTGTTCATGATCATCTATCTGGCCGGATACATGGTGCGTCACGGTAAAGCGGTGCGCGAGACCTTTGGTGGTTTTCTACGACCTATTGTCGTGTTGGGTATCGTATGTACCTTGCTGCTGCTGGAACCTGACTTCGGCGCCTCTGTGGTGTTGATGGCGACGGCACTAGGTATGCTATTCCTGGGTGGTGTACGCCTGTTTCAGTTTGCCGGGTTATTGATGCTGAGCCTTGGTGCCATGGCGATACTCGCGATTTCTTCGCCATATCGCATGGAGCGCCTCACGGCATTTTTAAACCCATGGGCTGATCCATTCGATAGCGGCTTTCAGTTGACCCAGTCGCTGATCGCCATTGGTAGTGGTTCATGGTCCGGAGTCGGGCTTGGCGGCAGTGTACAAAAATTGTTTTACCTGCCCGAAGCACATACCGATTTCCTGTTCGCCGTGATGGCGGAAGAACTGGGCCTCATCGGTATCGTGGTGGTCATAGGCCTGTACAGCATTTTTTTCTGGCGTTGTTTCATGATTGGCCGCGACGCGGAGCTCAAGGGACTGCGTTTCCCCGCCTACCTCGCCTATGGCATCGGGATCTGGCTGGGATTGCAGGCGTTTATCAATATGGGTGTCAACATGGGCTTGCTGCCGACCAAGGGGTTGACGTTGCCTTTCATGAGTTCTGGCGGCAGTAGCATGCTCGTTGCCTGTGTTGCGGTGGGTCTATTGATGCGCGTTTACCGTGAGGTTAACGAAACCGAAATGACATCCACGCGACGTGGCAGTACCCGCAGGAAGGCCAGGGCATGAGCCAGGACGTCACTCAAGACATTGCAATGGCGCGTCGTCCCGTGATGATCCTGGCAGGTGGCACCGGCGGGCATGTCTACCCCGGTTTGGCTGTGGCGCGCCGCCTCATAAATATGGATGTGCCGGTGGTGTGGATGGGAACGCGCAAGGGCCTGGAAGCACGTGCCGTACCTGCAGCGGGTATACCCATCGCCTGGTTATCGGTCAGCGGCTTGCGCGGTAAGGGTGTTTTCACCTGGTTAATGGCGCCATTTCGTTTGTTGTTTGCGATTGCCCAGGCATTCCTGATCCTGTTGCGTTATAACCCAAGGTCAGTGTTAGGCATGGGTGGTTTTGTGGCAGGACCTGGCGGGTTGGTTGCAGGACTTATGCGTAAGCCACTGGTTATTCATGAGCAAAACGCCATCGCAGGATTGACTAACCGCCTGCTTGCGCGACTTAGTCGGCGCGTGCTGGAAGGGTTTCCTGGTACTTTTGATTCAAAGGCAAGCTTTACGGGTAATCCGGTACGCAGTGATATCGCTGAAGTGCCGTCTCCCGAGAGCAGATTGCCTGGGCGCACTCACAAGGGGCAGCCAGTTACCGGAACGCGGGTATGGAGGCGCGCGTTGTCCCATTTATAGAAGATATGCCCGCTGCGTATGAGTGGGCGGATGTGGTGTTGTGTCGCGCCGGTGCATCGACTATTGCTGAGCTGGCAGCAGTTGGGATTGCTTCAATCCTGGTGCCTTATCCCTATGCCGTTGATGACCACCAGACAGCCAATGCCCGCTATCTGAGCGCTAGTGGTGCTGCGGTATTAATGCAGCAAAACGAATTATCAGCCGCTAGCCTGGCGGCATTGCTGCGACAGTTGTGCGCTGACCGCGGACGTTTGCTCAAGATGGCTGTGCTGGCACACCAACAAGCCAGGACCGATGCAACCGAACAAGTGGCGCGCGCCTGTGTCGACGTCGCGCAGCAAGGTGCAGCATGAGCGCACCTACTGATAAAACCATGCTCAACGACATGGTGATGCGGCGTATCCGGCGTGCGCACTTTGTTGGTATTGGCGGTTCAGGCATGGGTGGTATCGCCGAGGTGATGATTAATCTTGGCTATGAGGTGAGCGGTTCCGATCTCGCCGAGAATGCCATGACGCAACGACTTGCCGGATTGGGTGCATCGATTACCTTCGGTCATCGTGCCGAGAATGTGCAGGATATAGATGTTGTCGTGGTCTCGAGTGCGGTCAGGGATGATAACCCCGAAGTGATGGCGGCGCGGGGGTCACGTATTCCGGTGGTGCAGCGCGCAGAAATGCTGGCGGAACTGATGCGCTTCCGTTACGGCATAGCCGTAGCAGGTACGCATGGCAAGACCACGACCACTAGTTTAACCGCCAGTCTGTTGGCTGAAGGCGGGCTGGATCCGACGTTTGTTGTGGGTGGCCTTGTCAATAGCACGGCGAGTCATTCAAGGCTGGGTGCAAGTCGCTACCTGGTTGCCGAAGCCGATGAAAGCGATGCCTCATTTTTGTATCTACAACCGATGATCTCGGTTGTCACTAATATCGATGCCGACCACTTGTCTACTTATGAGGGTGATTTCAATAAGTTGTTGGGTACCTTCGTTGAGTTTTTACACCACTTGCCATTTTATGGGTTGGCGGTGTTATGTGCGGACGATGAACATGTGCGTGGCTTGCTGGATGATATTTCGCGACCGGTAATCACCTATGGCATCGAGCAGCAAGCGGATGTGCGTGGTTTTGATTTGCATTTCGCGGGTGCGCAGTCACATTTTAAAGTGAGTTTACCGCAACGTAGCGAAGCGGTAACGGTGACGCTCAATCTGCCGGGGCGTCACAACGTACTCAATGCGTTGGCAGCCATAGCGGTTGCGCATGAACTGGGTGTGAGTGATGAGGCGATTCAACATGCACTGAGCCGTTTCCAGGGTATAGGTCGGCGCTTCCAGAATTACGGTGAAATTAGCATAACTAATGGCGGGGTGTTGCTAGTAGATGATTATGGCCATCACCCAACTGAAGTCGCCGCGACTATCGGTGCAGCGCGTAGTGCCTGGCCGCAACGGCGCCTGGTGGTGGTGTTTCAGCCGCATCGTTATACCCGTACCCGCGATTTGTTTGATGATTTTGCAAGCGTGCTCGGTGATGCCGATGTGTTGGTATTGCTCGAAGTCTATGCCGCGAATGAAGAGCCTATCCCCGGTGCAGATGGCCGCGCACTGTCGCGTGCCATACGTGCGCGCGGCAAACTCGATCCGATCTTTGTCGATGAGTTGGTTGCGCTACCTGCCACTCTTGACAACATCCTTCATGATGGTGATGTGTTACTGACCCTGGGTGCAGGCAGTATTGGTGCGATGGCGAGTAAATTACCGGACATGCTGGCGGATGCTGAAAAGCGTCAGGGAGAGGTGCAATGATGACGGTGCGTGCGAGTCAGGCATTGCGTGGCGAATTGCAGGAGAATGCGCCATTACAAAAATTGAACAGTTGGCGTGTGGGTGGTACAGCCGATCGCCTCTACCGGCCCGCGGATATTGAAGACCTCAGCTATTTCCTGAGTTCGCTCGATGACGAAGAACCGCTGACCTGGCTAGGGCTGGGTAGCAACCTGCTGGTGCGTGATGGTGGCATTCGCGGCACGGTGATTCTCATACACGCTGCGTTGGCGCGCATAGAGTTGATCGAGCCGACAGACATTCGTGCCGAGGCCGGAGTGCCCTGTGCCAAGATCGCGCGTTATAGCGCCAAACGCAACTTGACTGGTGCAGAATTCATGGCTGGTATTCCCGGCACCGTGGGCGGCGCGCTGGCGATGAATGCAGGCGCCTTCGGTGGCGAGACCTGGGAACGGGTGATTGCAGTCGAAACCATTGATCGTCGTGGCACCATTCGTCTGCGCAAGGCCGATGAGTTCGAGGTGGGTTATCGCAGTGTGCGCCTGCCTGCAGAAGAATGGTTTATCGCAGCCCGTTGGCATCTTGCAAAAGGTAATAAAGAGGAATCACTACAGCGCATCAAAAGCCTGTTGGCGAAACGCAGCGAGACCCAGCCCATGGGGGTCGCCAGTTGCGGTTCGGTTTTCCGTAATCCCCCCGGTGACTATGCCGCGCGCATCATCGAGCAGAGCGGTTTGAAGGGTTATCGTATTGGCGGTGCCTGTGTCTCCGAAAAACATGCCAACTTTATCATTAACGATCGAGCTGCCAGCGCCGCTGACATTGAGTCGTTGATCAAGTATGTGCAACAACAGGTGCATGACAAACACGGTGTCTATCTGAGGCCGGAAGTGCGTGTCATAGGGGAGCGGTCCGGTGACTAATGCACTGCGCGAACATTTTGGCAAGGTGGCTGTGTTAATGGGTGGTTTGTCCGCGGAACGTGATGTGTCGCTGCAAAGCGGTGCTGCGGTGTTGGCCGCGCTCAAGGATCAGGGTATCGATGCACATGGAATAGATGCGCAACGTGATGTGTTTGAGCAGTTGGCAAAAGGTCGCTATCAGCGCGCGTTTCTTATGCTGCACGGACGTGGCGGTGAAGATGGTGCAATCCAGGGTGCGCTGGAGTTTATGGAAATACCTTATACCGGCAGTGGTTCAGCAGCCTCGGCCGTATGTATGAATAAAGTCCTGACCAAACAATTGTGGCTGTCGGCAGGTTTGCCGACGCCATCATTCGTGGTTATGGACGATGCTGCGCAAAGTGCCGAGGTTGTCGAGAAACTCGGTTTACCCTTGATCGTTAAACCTGCGCTGGAAGGTTCCAGTATTGGTATGAGTAAGGTTGAGGTGTCGGGGGAACTGCCCGACGCCTGGGAACTGGCAGCCGGTTATGGCGCGCCAGTCATGGCGGAGCGTTGGATACAGGGCAATGAATATACCGTTACCTTGCTGGGCAAGCAGGCGCTACCCGTTATCCGCTTGCAAACCCCGCATAATTTTTATGACTACAGCGCGAAATATATTGCCAATGACACCTTGTATCACATCCCCTGCGGGTTGAGTGAGCAGCAGGAAACGGCTGTGCAGGAATTGTCGAAAAAGGCATTTTTCATGACAGGTGCGTCAGGATGGGGGCGTGTCGATCTTATGATGGACGCGGATGCAAATCCCTGGCTGATTGAAGCCAATACGGTTCCGGGAATGACTGATCACAGCCTGGTGCCGATGGCAGCAAAAGCAGCCGGTATCGATTTTCAACAACTGGTGGTGCGGATCCTCGAGACTTCCTTTCGTGATGAGGCAGCAGGGTGAGTATTGAGGACACAGAGATATGGCGAAACGTCAACATGCCCGGCCAAAGGCAAAACCTAAGGCGGCGCTTAAATCAAGATTGCCGCATATCGCATTACGCGATATCAGGGACATGATACTGATGATCACAGTATTTTCATTAATTGTAATGGGTGTGCAGAAAATGCGAGAACCGGGGACTTTACCCATACGTCGTGTGCACTTTGAGGGTGAGCTGGTGAATGTGAAGGCCTCTGAGTTAAGGCGCATCGTTGCGGCTCAGCCCCTGGGCGGTTTTTTTAATAGTGATCTTGAGTCGATTGAAAATGCATTGGAAACATTGCCGTGGATCGATACTGCTTCTGTGAGACGCCAGTGGCCCGATGCAATGCGTATACATGTATATGAACAGGTGCCGATTGCGCGTTGGGGTGAAGATGCCTTGCTGAATGTTAGGGGGGAGATGTTCTATCCGCCACGCGAAGGGTTTCCAAAGAATGTGCCGGTGTTGTTCGGGCCTGAAGGTCGGCAACGTGATGTAGCCGCGTATTTCAGACGTGTTGCCGAGATGTTGCAACCGATCGACCTTGGGGTGCGCGCCCTGGTGCAGGACGAGCGTCGTTCGTGGCGTGTGTTGTTGAGTAATGGCATCCAGGTCGAACTTGGCCGGCAAGAAGGCGAGGAACGTATGACGCGATTTGCGCGTGTTTACGAAAATATGCTGGTGCACAAACAGGCTGACATTGCTGTTGTGGATTTACGGTATACGAATGGTTTTGCAGTGCAATGGAAGCCAACGCAGGCTAAACAAGACTAGATGAATCGGGGAACTGAAGACTGATGACCAGAAAATCCGATAAGGGGATGATTGTGGGGCTCGACATTGGCACCTCCAAGGTGGTGGCGATAGTCGGCGAGATCAACGATGACAATGAGATCGAAATTGTCGGAATCGGTTCGCATCCGTCGCGCGGTATGAAAAAAGGCGTGGTGGTAAATATTGAATCGACCGTGCAATCAATTCAACGTGCAGTTGAGGAAGCGGAATTGATGGCCGGCTGTCAGATCCATGCGGTGTATGCGGGCATAGCTGGCAGCCATATCCGTAGCGTAAATTCTCACGGTATCGTGGCGATCAAGGATCGCGAAGTGAATCAGAGCGATGTTGAACGGGTCATCGATGCCGCACGCGCAGTGGCGATTCCCGCCGATCAGCGTGTGCTGCATGTGTTGCCACAGGAATACATTATCGATCAGCAAGAAGGTATCCGTGAACCGGTTGGTATGTCAGGTGTGCGGCTTGAAGCAAAGGTTCATCTGGTCACCGGAGCTGTGAGTGCCGCACAGAATATCGTCAAATGCGTGCGTCGCTGTGGCCTGGAAGTTGATGACATCATTCTAGAACAGTTGGCTTCAAGTTATTCGGTATTGACGGAAGATGAGCGTGAGTTAGGAGTATGCCTGGTCGATATCGGTGGCGGTACCACGGATGTCGCCGTATTTACCGAGGGTGCGATCCGCCATACCGCGGTGATTCCAATAGCGGGTGATCAGGTAACTAACGACATTGCAGTGGCGTTGCGTACACCGACACAGTACGCGGAAGACATCAAGATCAAGTATGCCTGTGCGCTTAGGCAACTAGCGAATCCGGACGACACGATAGAGGTTCCTAGTGTGGGAGATCGTTCTCCGCGGCGACTGTCACGGCAAACACTGGCAGAAGTGGTTGAGCCGCGTTACGAAGAATTACTCAGTCTGGTGCACGCCGAACTACGGCGCAGTGGTTTCGAGGACATCGTGGCGGCCGGTGTGGTGCTTACCGGTGGCAGTTCCAAGATGGAAGGCGTCATTGATCTCGCTGAAGAAGTGTTCCACATGCCGGTGCGGCTGGGTATGCCTCAGTTTGTCACGGGTCTTGTGGATGTGGTGCGCAATCCTATTCATGCAACCGGGGTCGGGTTGCTGTTGTTTGGTCATCAGAGTCGCCAGGCAGGCAACATGGAAACTTTCAGGGAGAAAAGTTTCGGTTCGGTATGGCAACGAATGAAAAGCTGGTTTCAGGGTAATTTCTAATCAGGAATTCGGAAGAGTTACACAATTTATTTACGAATTACATCAAGAGGAGAATCGTTATGTTTGAATTGATGGATGCTTATAGTCAAAGCGCTGTCATCAAAGTCATCGGTATTGGTGGCGGCGGTGGTAACGCGGTGCAGCATATGGTGGCATCGAATATCGACGGTGTTGATTTTATCTGTGCCAACACCGATGCGCAGGCTTTGAAAAATACTAATGCGAAAACGGTTCTGCAACTGGGTAGTGATATCACCAAGGGTCTGGGTGCAGGCGCCAATCCCATGGTGGGAAGAGAAGCTGCATTAGAGGATCGTGAACGCATCAAGGAGATGATCGGCGGCGCCGACATGTTATTCATTACTGCGGGCATGGGTGGTGGCACGGGTACAGGTGCAGCTCCGATAGTGGCCGAGGTTGCCAAGGAGATGGGTGTGCTTACGGTCGCCGTAGTGACCAAGCCATTCCCATTCGAAGGCGTCAAGCGTATGCAAATCGCACTTACCGGTATTCAGGAACTGGGCAAGAATGTCGATTCGCTGATTACCATACCCAATGAGAAATTGCTTACGGTATTGGGGAAGGACACCAATTTACTGCAGGCTTTCAAGGCGGCTAATGATGTATTGTCCGGTGCAGTACAGGGTATTGCGGAGTTAATTACCTGTCCTGGTCTGATTAATGTCGACTTTGCTGATGTACGTACGGTGATGTCAGAAATGGGTATGGCGATGATGGGTTCGGGTATTGCCAAAGGTACAGACCGTGCCAGAGAAGCAGCTGAGTCTGCGATTTCCAGCCCGTTGCTTGAAGATATCAATATCGCCGGTGCCCGCGGTATCCTGGTCAATATTACAGCAGGAATGGATTTGTCGATTGGTGAGTTTGAGGAAGTGGGTAACTCGATCAAATCGCTGGCTTCTGATGACGCTACCGTTGTGGTCGGTACTGTGATTGATACCGATATGGGTGATGATCTGCGTGTAACGCTGGTCGCCACGGGTCTGGGTGGTCAGGCCCTGGGTCAGGCTGCGCCGCAGCAAGAGAAACCGGTAGTGAAATTGATCGAAAAGGAGAGGCAGCCCCGAGAACAGGCCGATATCAATTATGACAAGCTGGATCGTCCGGCCGTGATGCGGAAGAACACGCCGTCCGCGAAGTCGGAGAAACAGGGCGACTATGATCTGGATTACCTGGATATCCCGGCTTTCCTGCGGAAACAGGCCGACTAGAGATATGACGGGGGGTTAAATATGTGCTGTCGCTAATTTGCAACACAATTTGCAATTATGTGACGCTTGTCGGCAATTAAGCAACTGTAGTCGCCAAACTTGTATATAAGTGATGCAAGATTAAATTCTTATGACATAATAGCGCCTGTTTTTAAGGTCCAGTGTCGTCCTGAGCCGGGAAATGAAGGTATATCGGCCGCGTTGGCGTGATTATTGCCTGAATCCGTATAACAGGCTGTGATGCCACCAGGGCCTACTAACCGGAAGTTGACATTGATTAGACAACGTACACTCAAAAACACGATTCGCGCCACGGGTGTTGGTTTGCACACGGGTGAAAAGATCTATCTCACCCTGAGGCCTGCCCCGGTAAACACTGGCGTTGTATTCCGTCGTGTCGATCTGGACGTGCCTGTCGAGATCAAGGCTTGCCCTGATAATGTCGGTGATACCCGTTTATCCACCACATTGGTGCAAGACGGCGTGCGTATCTCCACAGTGGAGCATTTGCTATCAGCTGTAGCCGGTCTTGGTATTGATAATCTATGTGTTGATCTTAGTGCGCCCGAGGTGCCTATCATGGATGGCAGCGCCGGCCCGTTTGTATTCCTGATCCAGTCAGCAGGGATCGTCGAGCAGGATGCACCCAAGCGGTTTGTACGTATCAAGCGCCCAGTCATGGTTGAAGATGGTGACGAGTGGGTCAGACTGGAGCCTTTCGATGGTTTCAAGGTAGGTTTCACCATCGATTTCAATCATCCGATTTTTAAATCCAGCAAGCAGCATGCGGAGCTGGATTTTTCCGCCACTTCATTCCTCAAGGAAGTCAGTCGCGCCCGTACCTTCGGCTTCATGCGGGATGTCGAAATGTTGCGTGAACATAACCTTGCCCTGGGTGGCAGTCTTGATTGTGCGGTGGTGCTGGATGATTACCGGGTCCTGAATGAAGATGGCCTGCGTTATGACGATGAGTTCGTCAAGCATAAGATACTGGATGCTATTGGCGATCTTTATCTGCTAGGACATAGCCTGATCGGCGCGTTTCAGGGCTATAAATCCGGACACGATTTGAATAATATGCTGCTTCGCAAGTTATTGGCGGAGAAGGATGCCTGGGAAGAGGTCACTTTCGAGGATGACCAGACAGTGGCACCGATCTCCTATAGCAACCCGGTTTTGGTTGGCTGATAACGGGGTTATTTTTTTGTCTGGCCGCGTTTTGCCAGGCTCTGGAGGGCGGATTTGAGTTCAGGATCCGCAATAGTAGAGGCCAGGGAGGCCAGCTGGCGTGCATTCGAATGCGATAAAACTGGCCTGTTGATCGGTTTTTTGTCGCCGTATGTGCCACTAACCACTTTAATTTTGAGTCGGATTAGTGTTTCCTTCAATTGTGCGCCAAATTCCTCATTAATTTGTTTGAGGAGCTCGTGCTGCTGATAGCGGATGGGAGTTGCCCAATGGCTGCTGTCAGTCACCACTATCAAGGTTCTACCTGAATACCCGCCCACCCAGAAATGTGCGGCGAGCGGGGCAGGAAGGCGACTCCGCGCACTGATTGTGAGCTGGTGGTGGAAGCGGGCCTTGTGTATCAGCTCGGGTTTGATCAGGGTTTTGACAGGTTTCATGAATATCAGTTTATAGCATGATCTGAACTACGGATGTTTGAATGTTACGGCACTACACAACTATAAATAATCGGTAATGGTTTCTTTATGAATATTATTCTGTTCTCGCGCAAGAATGGTAAATCTTACAATCTCCAACTTACTCGCTGGTTTCATCTAGCAATACCAGCAGCAGTTATGATATTTGTTGTTGGTCTGACCCTGGGAACGGGTTACTTCATGGGGTTAAGAGGTGGTAACCAACCCATTATCTCCAACTGGAAAGCCGATATTTCACAACAACGCTGGGAAATTCAATCCGTCAAAGAAGAAAGTCAGGCACATATCAATGCGCTTACCCAGCGGCTGGGTAAATTGCAGGCCCATGTCAATCGGCTGGATGCGCTGGGCAATAAGCTGGTTACCATGGCAGGACTGGACGATGGCGAATTCAATTTCAGTCAGTCTCCTGGCATCGGTGGCCCGGCCGCAAGTATGGACAAGCCGGTGGCAGAGGCGCATGTTACTCAGATAGATGAGGCGTTTTACCGGCTCGAGAAAAAACTCGAGGATCGTCAACAGCAGCTACAAGTGCTGGATCATCTCATTATGTCGCGCAACCTGCATAAACAAGTCTATCCGGCGGGCCGTCCCGTCAACCAAGGTTGGATCTCTTCCAGTTACGGTCTACGCACCGATCCCTTCACCGGTAAGCCCGAGCATCACCAGGGTATGGATTTTGCTGCCAGACTTGGCTCCGATGTGGTCGCCGTCGCAGCAGGGGTCGTGAGCAATGCCAGTGAGCGGCATGGTTATGGTTATATGGTCGAAATCGATCACGGTAATGGTTATGTCACCCGTTATGCCCATAATAAAGGGGTCGAAGTAAAGCCGGGTGACGCTGTCAAACGCGGGCAGGTTATTGCAAAGGTTGGCAGCAGTGGCCGTTCTACCGGACCACATGTTCACTTTGAGGTTTTACAGAACGGCAAGCGGGTCAATCCTGCGAAATTTATCGAGACGAGTAGCTAAACCCTCACAGATAGTGTTATAGATTAATTACCCGGCCGATTTCTTCGGCCGGGTTTGCTTTATACCTGACTCTGGCCTGGAGTTAGGCAGGAACGAAAGCTAACTACCCCTGAGTTATAATCTCCGACAATTTCAGTAATTTAATGTGCCGGAAATGCGCGTAACCGCACGAAAATCGTCCGGGATAGGTTATGATTGCAGGCTGATTTCACCAGGACCCTCAATTCATGTTTGGCAAGGTAGTCAAGAAAGTATTTGGTAGCCGTAACGATCGCATGGTCAAGCGTTATGCGCGTGACGTCAAGAAGATCAATGTGTTGGAAGAAGCATTGCAAACGTTGGATGACGATGCGTTACGCGTGAAAACGGCGGAATTTCGCGAGCGCCTCGCAAATGGTGAGACACTTGATGCGATCCTCCCTGAGGCCTTTGCTACCGTGAGGGAAGCAGGCAAACGTGTGCTGGGCATGCGTCACTTTGATGTGCAGATGATCGGTGGCATGGTGCTTAACGATGGCCGCATTGCTGAGATGCGTACCGGTGAAGGTAAGACGTTGGTTGCAACACTGGCTGTTTACTTGAATGCGCTTTCCGCTGAAGGTGTGCACGTTGTGACGGTCAATGATTATCTGGCGCGACGTGACGCGGCCTGGATGGGCCGGCTTTATCACGCATTGGGTCTGACGGTTGGGGTAATCAATTCATCGGGTGCTGGAACTGCCGACACCTCGTCGTATTTGTTAGAGCCGGGGTATGCCGGTGAGGATAGCAGCACGGCGAATCTGCGGCCGGTTTCACGGCGCCAGGCATATGCCGCTGATATCACATACGGCACCAATAATGAATTCGGTTTCGATTACCTGCGCGATAACATGGCATTTGATGCCGAAGGGCGGGTGCAGCGCGGGCTTAATTTTGCGGTGGTGGATGAAGTCGATTCCATTCTTATTGACGAGGCGCGCACACCGCTGATTATTTCCGGCCCTACCAGTCAGAATTCAGATCTCTACCTGGCTGTCGATAAACTGGTGCCACGACTTACACGGCAGGAAGAGGAAGATGGCCCCGGTGATTACAGTGTGGATGAAAAATCCAAGCAAGTGCATCTGACGGAAGAGGGGCACGAACATGTCGAGCAACTGCTGGAAGAGGCGGGTCTCCTCAGCACTGAGAACAGTCTCTATGACGTCAGCAATATCGGCCTGATGCACCATCTCAATGCCGGTCTGCGTGCGCATAAACTCTTCAGCAGGGATGTCGACTACATCGTAAAGAATGATGAAATCATCATCGTCGACGAGTTTACTGGCCGTACCATGCCGGGCAGGCGCTGGTCCGAGGGTTTGCATCAGGCTATCGAAGCCAAGGAAAAGGTATCGATCCAGAGTGAAAACCAGACGCTGGCATCGATTACTTTCCAGAATTATTTTCGCCTCTATAACAAGCTCTCGGGTATGACCGGTACAGCTGATACCGAGGCCTTCGAATTCCAGTCGATCTATGGTCTTGAGGTTGTAGTGATCCCCACGCACCGGCCAATGGTGCGTGATGATATGGGTGATCTTGTGTACATGAGCGCGCGTGAGAAATTCAACGCCATTATCGATGATATCAAGCACTGTATGGATCATGACACGCCAGTCCTGGTGGGTACTGCATCCATCGAAACCTCAGAATACCTGTCAAAACTGTTGAACGAGGCTGCAATCAAACACCAGGTGCTGAATGCCAAGCAGCATGAAGCCGAGTCTCAGATTGTTGCCCAGGCGGGGCTTCCGGGCACGGTAACGATTGCCACCAACATGGCCGGTCGTGGCACCGATATCGTGCTGGGTGGTAGTCTTGATGCGGAACTTGCCAATATAGATGAAGCTGAAACGTCGCGCATCGAAGAGGTCAAGGCGCAGTGGCAAAAGCGGCATGAGGAGGTGATCGCCGCGGGTGGCCTGCACATTATCGGTACCGAGCGACATGAATCACGTCGTATCGATAACCAGCTGCGCGGTCGCTCCGGCAGGCAGGGTGACCCCGGATCGAGCCGTTTTTATCTGTCGATGGAAGATAATCTGATGCGCGTGTTCGCCTCGGACCGGGTCAAGGGCTTGATGCAACGACTGGGAATGGAGGAAGGTGAGTCTATCGAACACCCGTGGGTGACCAAGGCGATTGAGAATGCTCAGCGAAAGGTGGAGGCACATAACTTCGATATTCGTAAACACCTACTTGAATATGATGATGTGGCTAACGACCAGCGTAAAGTGGTCTACCAGCAACGCAACGAAATTATGGAGGCTGAAAGCATAGCCGACAGTATCGAGGCGATTCGTCATGATATTGTGGAATCTGTTATTAGTGAATATATCCCACCAAGCAGTATCGAAGAGCAATGGGATATAGCCGGGTTGACTGCGGCTCTGGAGCGTGAGTTTGGCGAGCAGATGTCGGTGCAACAATGGCTGGATGAAGATGACGGTCTATACGAAGAAACCCTGCGCGAGCGTATCCATACACAAATCAATGACAGTTATCAGGTGAAGGAAGCAACTATCGGCGGTGACAATATGCGACGCGTCGAGAAGGACCTGATGTTGCAGATTCTGGATAATCACTGGAAGGAACATCTGGCCGCGATGGATTATCTGCGCCAGGGTATCGGTCTGCGTGGTTATGCCCAGAAAAACCCCAAACAGGAATACAAACGCGAAGCTTTCGAAATGTTTCAGCAGATGCTGGAACAGATCAAGCACGAAGCCGTTTCGATGCTATCACGTGTACATGTGCGTTCTGAGGATGAGTTGCGTGAGCTCGAGGAACAACAACGACAACAACAGGCGATGCAGTTCAATCACGCAGCGGCCGAAGACGTCCTGCACCCCGGAGAAGAGCAACAGCGACAACCCGCCCAGGGAGAGCCGCAACAACCCTTCAAGCGGGACGGTCGTAAAATTGGTCGCAATGAACCCTGTTACTGTGGTTCCGGCAAGAAGTTCAAGAACTGTCATGGCAAACTGTCCTGACGCGTTGTAGTCAATGACTGCAGGCCTGGATTCGTCACAATCACTACTGGCTGTAGCCGGTGTTCGTTTGGCAGTAGCCGCCGCGGCGTTGCGCTATAAAGATCGTCCAGACCTGACCCTGATTGAATTGGCAGCTGGCAGCCAGGTGGCGACAGTGTTCACTCGTAATGCATTTTGCGCCGCACCGGTGGTAGTGGCCAAACAGCATCTTGCAGAGCAACCATCCCCACGATACCTGTTGATTAATGCCGGTAATGCGAATGCCGGCACCGGTGAGGCAGGTCTGCAGGCGGCACGGGAGTGCTGTTCGGCAGTTGCGCAACTTATGGATTGCGAGTTACAGCAGGTGATGCCATTTTCTACTGGTGTGATTGGTGAGCCACTCTCAGTTGAACCGATAGCGAGAGCCCTCCCGGGACTCAAAATGGCTCTCAGTGAAGATGCCTGGATGGCTGCTGCCGGGGCAATCATGACCACCGATACCCTTCATAAAGGGATTTCCAGAACGCTAATACTGGATAACAGGCCTGTCACCATCACCGGTATCGCCAAGGGTTCCGGCATGATTTGTCCCGATATGGCTACCATGCTTGCGTTCATAGCAACCGATGCTGACATGCCGCAGGCAATGCTGGAAAAGGCCTTGCGCGAGGCTGTTGCTACCTCATTTAATTGCATTACTGTTGACGGCGACACCTCAACCAATGACGCCTGTATGCTGATGGCTACCGGCAAATCCGGTGTTAGTCTTGCGAAGAAGGAAGCCCACTACCAGGCTTTTATGCAGGGCCTGAATGAGGTGATGCGTTATCTGGCGCAAGCGATTGTGCGCGATGGTGAGGGCGCCACAAAATTCATCAGCGTCAGGGTCAACGGGGCGCATGAGGCAGAGGAAGCCCGACGTGTGTGCTATACCGTTGCGCATTCACCGCTGGTAAAGACGGCTTTTTTTGCCAGCGACCCCAATTGGGGCCGCATCCTCGCGGCTGTAGGCCGAGCAGGTGTGGCATCACTGGATATCAACAAGGTTCGGCTTTACCTGGATGATGTGTGTATTGTCCGTGACGGGGGTGTTGATGCAGGTTACCGCGAGGCTGCTGGGCAGGCGGTGATGGATAAAACGGATATTGTCATAACCATAGAACTCGGTTGCGGTGAACATAGCGCAGAAGTCTGGACCTCTGACTTGAGTTATGACTATGTGCGCATAAATGCTGATTACCGCTCCTAAGATCTGTTCTTAATATGGGCGCAACTTACCTGCATGTCGCCGCAGCCGTTATCAGCAACCACCTCGGCGAGATTCTGATCACGAAACGTCTGGATCACCTTCACCAGGGCGGCAAATGGGAATTCCCCGGCGGTAAACTCGAAGCCGGGGAAACACCACAGGCTGCATTACAGCGAGAACTTGAGGAAGAGCTGGGTATTGTTGCGGTCATCGATGAACCGGTGATCCAGGTGCGCCACGATTATCCCGAAAAATCTGTACTGTTGGATGTATGGCAAGTCAGGCAGTTCGAGGGACACCCCGAAGGTAAGGAAGGCCAAGAATTCCGTTGGGTTGCGCCATCCGGGCTGGCGCAATACAGGTTTCCGGAAGCGAATATACCGATATTAAAAGCAGTCACTCTCCCGCAGGAATATTTGATTACACCCGAGCCCGGAAGTGATAGCGCTGTATTTTTGGCGAAACTCGATGCTGTTCTGGCTCAGGGGATTGCGCTGGTGCAATTACGCGCAAAATCACTCGCACCGAACATGTATCTTAAGCTCGCGAAACATGCGGTAGAACTCTGCCATCGGCATGGTGCAAGGCTATTGATCAATGGCGAGCCCGAGTGGCTGCCCGATACCGGTGCTGACGGTGTACATCTCACAAGCAACAGACTGCATGCTTGTACGGAAAGGCCGCTGAGTCGTGACTGTCTGGTGGCGGCTTCCTGTCATACGCCTGCTGATATCGCTCAGGCCGAGAAAATCGAAACTGACTTCATCGTGGTATCACCCGTTAAGAAGACCGTTAGCCACCCGCAATCCAGGGCGTTAGGTTGGCAGACGTTCAGAGAACTGTGTAACGCTGCGCATATACCGGTATATGCCCTTGGCGGGATGTCGTCCGAGGATATCACCGAGGCGAAACGTGCGGGAGGGCAGGGCATCGCGGCAATCAGTGGCTTATGGGAAAAGTCAGTTTGACTTAAAGCGCACAGACGGTAATTTCAAACGTTATGTCGTCACTGGCCTGGGATGGCCGTTGGTTCATGTCGGCGTGCTCGAAGAAGCGGATCGTAAAACGTTGTTTGCCGGCGCTTATCTCGGGGTAGAAGACGCTGTCTGCGGGTAACCTGACACGTATCAGTTGATTGGGTTGATCACTCACCAGAGCCTGTTCATAAAATCCTCTTGTGGCCTCGGCCTGCTGCAAAGTGCTGCTTTCGCGAACCAGGGTGATTACGACCTTGATGACATTATGAATCTGTATAAATGGATCAATCCAGTCACTAAGGGTTTTATGTCGTTGTTCATGAGAACGTGTTAACCAGTGATGGTATGCCGGCAGATCGAAGTCGCATGTGCCTCCGGGTATACTGGCCCGTTGTTTTATGCTGTTGATAAAATCGTTTTTCCTCAATAGTGCTGCAGGCTGACCACTGATATCGTGCAGGGAGTCGATCAATTGCTTGTGGTTGCTGATAATGGTCTCGAGTTTTTTCCCATCGACATTGGGTGAGCGGGTCAGGTGCTCGATATTGGCGACCTGCCGCTTGAGTTCCTTCATGAGCTCACTTTTGATATCGCCTCTCGATATCAGATCGATGATTTCCAGCAAAGTGATAATGGCGTTGTGGGCATGCCATGCACTTTTTCCATTTAGAGATGTCTTGTAATGCGTGATCAGGTAATCGAGGCGCAAGAACATTCTGATGCGTTCATTCAGGGGCTGTTCGTATGTAACCGATTTTGTCACTAATCCATTCCATGTTCGCGGTCGTGATCTGTAGTTAACAGATATCTCGCGGCCTATTGTTTTTATTGCGGCATATTAAGGAGTCCATGAACGAATTATGATTCGTTCATGGACTCCTTAAGGTACTGTTGGTGCAGTTCCTGTACGCGGTTTTTCAGGTCCACGAGGCTGCTGTTATTTTCAATAATATCATGGGCGTGCTCAAGGCGGGTAGAGCGCGGCAATTGACGGCTCATGATCGCCCGAACCTGTGCTTCAGGGCAAGCATCGCGAGTGGTTGTGCGTTTAATTTGTTGACCCTCATCACAGTCAACTACCAGGATTCGGTCAACCAGGTCCTGCATGCCGGTTTCAATGAGTAAGGGCACAACGATAATGCAATAGGGCGCAGACAGCTGCTTGATCTCAGTACTGATCTCAGCACGCACACGGGGGTGCAGAATCTGTTCGACGATCTCGCGTTTAGCGGGGTCTGCGAAGATCTGTTCCCTGAGCGCAGCTCTGTTTAACTGGCCGTTTTCGAATAATATGTCCGCTCCCAGTTGTGCCGCCAATGCCTGTAGCTCAGGCGTGTCAGGTTTGAGTAGGCGGCGAGTGATGTGATCAGCATCAATCAGGGGCGCCCCAAGCTGTGCAAACAGCTCTGCAGTAGCGGACTTGCCACAACCGATACCACCGGTAAGACCTATAACCAGCATTGAGTAACCGCGCTATCAGCCTGGTAGGGCGAAGCGCAGGTAGGCCTTGATGATCTGCTCTCCCCATAACAGGGCAATCCAGCCGGCAATCGCAATATAGGGCCCAAAGGGGATAGGATTGTTTTTATCCCGGCCACGAAACACGATCAGGCCGATACCGAATGCGGCGCCCACAAACGATGACAGTAAAATAATGAGGGGTAACAATTGCCATCCGAGCCAAGCGCCGAACACGGCCAGTAACTTGAAATCGCCATAGCCCATGCCTTCCTTGCCGGTGATCAATCTGAAGATATGGTAAACAGTCCAAAGAGAAAGATACCCCGCCATTGCGCCGATTACAGCAGTGGGTAAGTCTGTATAAACATTAAATAAATTGAAGAGTAGGCCGAGCCACAGCAGTGGCAGCGTGATGTTGTCCGGCAATAGCTTGGTGTGATAGTCGATCATGCTCAAAGCGATCAGGCCCCAGGTCAGCAGCAGGGCCCCTGCGGCTTGCCAGCTATAACCAAAGTGCCAGGCAACGGTAAATGACAATACACCGGTCAGAATTTCAATGAGCGGGTATTGTATTGAAATGCCCGTGCCACAGCCTGAACATTTACCACGCAGGAAGATGTAACTGATCACCGGGCGTCCTCGAGTTCCAGGAAGTCATGGCACTCCGAGCGCCACTGACGTTGCAGCATAACGGGTACGCGATGAATAACGACATTAAGGAAACTGCCTATCAACAGCCCCAGGATTGTTGCAGATAGAAAAAAAAGCGCGGGATTACTCGTCAGTATGTTATGCAATGCTATGGTCCGGAATACAAAAAGCTGCCCGGTTTGGGCAGCTTGTGTGAATTTAGATCCAACAATTCTGAGGCTTAGACAACAGAGCCCAGTTTAAAGATTGGCAGGTACATGGCAATAACCAGTCCACCTACGACGACACCGAGTACCGCCATGATGAGGGGCTCGAGCAGGCTACTGAGACCGTCGACCAGGTTGTCTACCTCTGCTTCGTAGAAGTCAGCAACCTTGCTTAACATATCATCCAGGGAGCCAGACTCCTCGCCGATGGCGACCATTTGGATCACCATATTGGGGAACAACTCAGTACTGCGCATGCTCTGTTGCAGTTGCATGCCGGTCGCGACATCGTCTCTCATTTTAAGTGTGCCTTCATGATAAAGCGCATTACCCGTGGCGCCGGCGACTGACTCCATAGCCTCAACCAGAGGTACACCTGCTGTGAACATGGTTGCCATGGTGCGGGCGAATCGGGCTATTGCTGATTTTCTCAAAATATCGCCAACAACAGGGATCTTGAGTGACACCATGTCAAGAAAACGCCGAAACGAAGCTGAACGTTTCTTGCCTTGTATGAAGGCGTAGGCAGTCGCACCGATACCCAGTAACACCAGTACCCACCATTTCTGCATAAACTCTGATAGATTGATGACAAATAGTGTAAATGCCGGTAAATCGGCACCGAAACCCTGGAATAATTCCTGAAACTGCGGAACGACGAAGATGAGCAAAATGGCAGAAACAATGAATGCAACAACTACAACTGCTGCAGGATAGAAAAGCGCTTTTTTGACCTTGGCCTTTAATTCCTCCGTTTTTTCTTTATAGATTGCGATCTTATCGAGCAATGTTTCCAGGGCGCCAGATTGTTCACCTGCGTTAACAAGGTTGCAAAACAGGTCATCGAAATGCTGTGGGTGCTTGGATAATGCATCTGCCAGGTTGGTGCCACCTTCTACATCGCCCTTGACTGCCATCACCAGCTTCGCCATGGAGGGGTTGTCGTGGCCCTTGCCAATGATCTCAAAGGATTGTACCAGCGGAACACCTGCGGCCATCATGGTTGCAAGTTGCCTGGCAAATATCGCGATATCTTTCGGGGTGATCTTTTTTTGACCGCCGAAAAGTGGCTTGGGTTTTTTCCTGACTTTTAAGGGATTGATGCCTTGGCGCCGAAGATCAGCCTTTAATGCAGTTTCATTCGATGCTTGGCTCTCACCCTTGACGCGGCTGCCTTGCCTGTCCAGGCCTTCCCAGGTAAATGTAAGCGTTTGGGTTGCTTGCTCAGCCATGATTAGTCCTTGGTTACTCGGTTAATTTCTTCGAGACTGGTCACGCCGTTGCGTACCTTCTGCAGGCCGGAGGCGCGCAAGTCGGGGACATTTTCTTTCGCGGCCTGGTCCGCCAGTTGCATGGAATTGCCGCCCGCCATGATGATACGACCCATATCCTCGGATATTGGCATCACCTGATAGACGCCGACGCGGCCTTTGTAGCCATTCGTGCATTGATCGCAACCCACGGCCTTGAAGACTTTGAGAGTGCCCAGTTCATCTTCACGGAAGCCTTCCTCAATGAGTGCTTCATGTGGGATGTCATCGACAGTCTTGCAGTGTTCGCACAAGCGTCTTGCAAGGCGTTGTGCAATGATCAGGGAGACGGCGGAGGCAATATTGAATGGGGGTACTCCCATATTGGCCAGACGCGTCAGCGTTTGTGGTGCATCATTGGTGTGCAGTGTCGACAACACCATATGGCCTGTCTGGGCGGCTTTGATGGCAATCTCCGCCGTTTCCAGATCGCGTATCTCACCTACCATGATTACGTCTGGGTCTTGACGCAGGAAGGCGCGCAATGCGGAAGCAAAGGTCAGCCCAACCTTGGGGTTGACGTTGACCTGGTTAATGCCGGGCAGGTTGATTTCCGCTGGGTCCTCTGCGGTAGAAATGTTCGTGTCGGCGGTGTTGAGAATATTTAGACCGGTATACAGAGACACTGTTTTACCGCTACCGGTTGGCCCGGTCACCAGGATCATGCCATAGGGTTTACCGAGCGCATCCAGATAGAATTTCTTTTGCTCAGGTTCGTAGCCTAACACCTCGATCCCCAGCATGGCACTGGATGGATCGAGGATACGTAACACGATTTTCTCGCCAAATAAGGTTGGACAGGTGTTAACACGAAAGTCAATGGCGCGCTTTTTGGAGATCTGCATCTTGATGCGGCCGTCCTGGGGGATGCGGCGTTCGGAGACATCCATTCTCGACATGACCTTGATGCGAGCCGAGATACGCGGTGCCAATGTGACTGGTGGGTTGGTTATTTCCTGTAATATGCCGTCAATGCGGATGCGAACGCGGAATGATTTTTCATAGGGCTCGAAATGGATATCCGATGCCTTTTTATTGATCGCATCCAGCAAGACTTTATTGACAAAACGTACCACGGGTGTGTCGTCGATGTCAGAATCGGCAACCTCGGGTCCGGCGTCCTCATCAATACCGGTTACCTGTAAATTATCAAGGTCATCATCCAACAGGCCATCCATAGATGCCATGGAGTCGTTCTCTTCCAGGGCTTTTTCGATGATCTTGCCAAGTTTGTCTTCTTCGACCAGGACAGGTTCGGTTGCAACGCCAGTGTTGAACTTGATTTCGTCGAGTGCAACGAGGTTCATCGGGTCTGAAATCGCGACAAACAAGCGATTACCTCTCTTGAAGATCGGCAAAGCATTGTGCTGCCGAACAAGTTTTTCATCGACCTGTTGTTTGGGAATGGTTTCGGGGTCAATGGTGGTGATATCAAATACCGGTATGCCAAATTCGGAAGATGCTGCCTGAGCAATGGCGCGGGGTTTGGCAAGCTTGTTTTTAACCAGATAAGAAACGAGAGGCGTCCGATCCGCGTGTGCGCGTTCCTGTGCCTCCATTGCAGCAGAATCGGTGATCAAGCCTTCACTGATAAGCCTGCGGGCAAGCCCCCCCAGTTTGATCGTGGTTGCGGTTGTAGCCATCTAAGCTTTTACTCTAGTGGAATAAAGTGCGATTTCTAATAATAACAGCATGTTAGCGAAATTATCTAGATTGTCAATCCATGCGCCATGTGGGTGTTGCTGTTCTTGCTGGCAATGTTGGTCAATCTTCGTGACCGAGCGCGGATTCTCTTGATTGCCGGCACTTTCGTGTTTGTCAGTGGGGCCGTCTACTTCGCATTCATGGCTGCCTGGCTCAACCTGTTCCTGATCATCGGT
>CAMYKB010000040.1:0-20000 GCA_947258875.1 uncultured Gammaproteobacteria bacterium
GCATTACCGCACGTGTTAGTGCGGCATCATCGGTCTGCCCATCGTAGTATTGATAGACTGTTTGCAGGTTACGGGTTGAGATGCCATCCAATGCAGGCCAGTCGCCGCGCTTGATGCGGTGAAAACGGGTTTCTGCCTTAAGACCGCCGAGCAGCGAGTACAACGTCAATCCCGCGAAAATCTGCCAGGGCCGCCGGGTTGTGTGTTTGTAAATGGGTAAATAGAAGGGCGTTAGTTTTACCAGCTCAGGCGCGTTCTGCAGCAGGTAATGTCGTTCATGTAGACACTCGCGGACCAGCTTGAACTCTGCTGTTTCCAGGTAACGTAGGCCACCGTGAATTAGTTTACTGGAGCGTGAAGAGGTACCGTAGGCAAGCTGCGGGTATTGTTCCAGTAACAGTGTGGAATAACCCGCGGCGGCGGCGGCCTGTGCGACGCCAACACCATTGATGCCACCACCTATGATCAACACATCCACCGTATTGGTTGTTTCAGCCTGGTTATTCATTCAACAGTCCTGTGGAGAAAATGGTGGGGTATCAATCATCTCAAGGATACAACCCGTTTCAATCATGTGAGCGCCTTGCTGATGTAGCTCGACAGCCTGTTGTGCATCCTTGATGTCATAAACGACCCATTGCCAGGGCCCTTGCCAATAAGGTTGCTTGCCGGAAAGGCGTGTGACATTGCAGAAGATGTAATCCGGAGCCAGTTGGCGGGCGGTATTTTCGGATGCTGCAGAGTGTTTGCGCAATATCCAGGCGATAGGTAATCCATAGTGTTGCCGTGCATAGCGTATGGCATCCATTTCAAATGAAATGAACACCCATGGGAAGCGGGCCATGCGCATGGTTTCATGTATGAGGTCGACGCACAGTTCGGTTTCGTAATGTTCGATGCTGTGACGTTTCAGTTCCACGAATGCGGTGACCTGCGGTGTCAGGTTAAGCAGGTCTATGGTGTCAGCAAGAGTGGGAATGCAAGCTTCATTAAAGGCCTGTTTCAGGTGTGGCAGTTTGTCCGCACGCAGTGTCTTCAGCTCACTTGAATCCAGCTCCATGATACGCCCCGCTACACCCGTTGTGCGGGCAAGCCCAGGATCATGAAACACCATGGGCACCACGTCTTGTGAGAACTGAATATCGAATTCAACAAAACACGCGCCAGCATCGATGGCTGCCTTTAGCGCAGGCAAGGTGTTTTCGGGATACTGCTGCATATCGCCACGATGCGCGACTAGCCTGGGGAGTGATGTCATGAGGTAATAGTGTCATGTAGTACGGTTAAGTAAGTCTGGTAGCGTTGTTTTAGTTGCTGATCGTCATGGGCATCAAAAACATCGTCCGCTGCCACGCTCCAGCCATGCGGTTTGGCGGCAGCCAGCCAGGCGATACCGCGGCCGGTCGCTTCTGCCTGCCGGGTGCGTATAACTCTCAAACCGCTGAGGGAGGCCAGCCGCTCACAGAGTGCATCATAACGCGATAGCCCGCCACCGATACGGATATGACGCGCTTCAATGCCTGCTGCAGGGGCTTCCTGCAGGTTGGCGTTAAGCATGAACACAATGCTTTCGATAACAGCCGCCATGCAGGGACGTGGATCCTGTCTGCAGTTGATGTCGGTCTCGCTGATAATCCGCGGTTGACCACCCGGCTGCCACCAGGGTGAGCCCAGTCCGCCAATGGTATTGATAAATATGGGGGGTGAGGTCACAGAAGACCAGTCTATATCAAGGTGTGAGGCAACCGACCACTGTTGTTCCGCCCAGTCGAGCGCAGCGCCTGCACCATTGACCGTACCTTCAAGGCAATAGCACGCGTTGTCTTCATCACTATCGATAAGGCCGCTCAACAGTTGTGTTTGCGAAAGCCGTGCATCGCCGGTGTTGATCAACACAAAGGCGCCGGTGCCAATGTTGATGACTGCCGTGCCCGGATCGGTGCCACCGAGGCCGAATACAGCAGCTGCCTGATCGCCGTTGACGCACGTCAGCGGAATAGCACTATCAGCAAGCGTGCCATAGTCATGACGTATCGGAACGCATCGAGGTAGCCAGTTTGCATCCAGGTCGAACAGCGTGAGTAATTCGTCGTCCCAGTCACGCGATGTAATATTCCATAACTGAGTGCGTGCTGCGTTACCGTGGTCCACCACTAACGGATTATCTTCAAGCAGGCCGAAGATCAGGAAACTGGCCAATGGCCCCATAACCAGGTGACCTTGAGCTGCGGCATCGGACACTGCTGAGTTATGGTCCAGCAACCAACGCATTTTACTGGCGCCATAATGCGGCGAAAGTTTGAGGCCGGTCAGGTTTCTGATGTGGGTCTCGTGTTCCCCCAAATTATTAACCGCATCATGCGCACGCGTATCCTGCCAGCTGAAGGCAGGTGCCAAGGGCTTGCCACTGACTTTATCCCAGGCCACGACCGTAGAACGTTGGGTAGCAAGACCTGCGGTAGTGACAGTAAAGTTTTTTTTGCTGGCCTCTACCAGGGCGTTTCGCAGGACAGTGTGCACTGAGTCCAGAATTTCACAGGCATCCTGCTCGACACGATGCTTGTCGATACGTGTGAGGCTGATCTCTTGTTTGCTGGAAAATACCGTTTTACCCTGATTGTCAAACAGCAGGGCACGTGAGGCATGGGTTCCCTGATCAAGTGCCAGGGTTACGGGTTGCGCTGCCATAGCAGGAGTTACGCCCCGGTCCGTTTTCTAGATGCGGCTTAAAACCTTGCCAGCGGCTTCAATGCTGGCATCGATGTCCCCATCGGAATGTGTACTGGATACAAAGCCCGCCTCATACGCGGAGGGTGCGAGGTAAATTCCTTCATCCAGCATGCCATGGAAGAAGGCTTTGAAACGTTCAAGATCACAGGCCATGACTTGCGCGAAATTCGTGACGCGTTGTTCTTCACTGAAGAACAGGCCAAACATGCCGCCCACCTGATTTGAGGTCATGGCAATGCCCGCCTTACCTGCTTGATCGATAATGCCGTTGACAAGTTTCTGTGTCTTGGCGGTAAGATCCTCGAAAAAACCGTGCGCTGACAGCAGTTCCAGATTTTTCAGGCCGGCCGTCATGGCAATCGGATTGCCGGACAAGGTGCCCGCCTGATAGACGGGTCCAAGTGGCGCCAACTGTTCCATAATGCTGCGTTCACCGCCGAAGGCGCCGACCGGCATACCCCCGCCGATCACTTTGCCGAGTGTGGTCATATGCGGCGTTACACCATAGGTGGACTGCGCACCCCCCAGGGCAACACGAAAGCCGGTCATGACCTCATCAAAAATCAGCACGCTGCCGTATTCGTCGCAGATGTCGCGCAAGCCTTGCAGAAAGCCATCAACTGGTGGGATGCAATTCATGTTACCCGCAACCGGTTCGACAATCACACAGGCGATTTCTTTGCCGATTTGCCTGAAGGTTGTGGCCACTTCGTCAAGATCGTTATACGTCAATGTCAGGGTGTGTTCCGCCAACGAGGCTGGTACCCCGGGGGAGCTGGGCACTCCAAGAGTTAGTGCGCCGGACCCGGCTTTCACCAACAGAGAATCACCATGTCCGTGGTAACAACCCTCGAACTTTACAATCTTGTCGCGTTTGGTATAACCGCGTGCCAGGCGGATGGCGCTCATGGTCGCTTCTGTACCCGAACTCACCATGCGCACCATATCCATGGAGGGTACCAGTGCACAGACCTTTTCTGCCATGATTGATTCCAGTGCTGTTGGTGCCCCGAAACTAAGACCATTTTCAGCCGCCTGTTGCACAGTCTTGATGATCTCCGGATGCGCATGGCCCGTAATCATCGGTCCCCAGGAGCCGACATAATCGATGTAACGCTTGCCCTCGACGTCAAACAAGTAAGGTCCTTCGGCCCGTTCAATAAATACGGGGTCGCCACCTACACCCTTGAAGGCGCGAACCGGTGAATTAACGCCACCGGGAATATGTTGCTGTGCCTGGATGAAGAGTTCGTGTGAATTGCTCATGAGGGGCCTTTGTCGATGTCTTGATTTTGAAAATTGTAAATGAAGTTTACACAAAAAAATTGGGTTTCGGGTGGGTTATGGTATAGGTTTGTTTCGCTTAGCGAGATAATGATGCGGGTATTCGCACCTGCGGGCGAGGTACTGTCTTTGTCGCTGTTAACAAAGACAGTACCTCGGCTGTCGGGACGAGCCCCGACTAAAACAATCGTGGCGTTAGCCACACAACCTATTACAAGAATAATCAAAACAAAGAACCAAACCGTTGCGCTGCCACAAAAACATCATCATGCCCAAATACATCACTAATTACAGCTATCATATCCGCACCAGCTGCAACTAAGGGGCCGGCATTTTCGGCGGTGATGCCGCCAATGGCGCATACTGGAATAGATAATCGTTGTTTGGCGGCTGCCAACAGTTCGATATCGGCACGTATAGCATCCGGTTTTGTGGGAGAGCTGAAGAAACTGCCAAAAGCGACATAGTCCGCGCCTTGTGTCTGCGCGGTGACGGCGCTATCCAGGGTGTTGTAACAGGATACGCCGATGATCGCATCGTTACCCAGTAACGCGCGCGCTTGTTTCAGGCCCATGTCGTTGCTCCCGATATGCACGCCATGGGCATGGATTTGTGCGGCCAGCGCGACATCATCATTGATGATCAGTAAGGCATTATGCTGCTCACAGAGTGTCACCACAGCGCGCAGTACAGGAGTTTGAGGCTTACGTTGTTTGTTGCGGTACTGGATTAATCGCGTGCCAGCGCGTAGTGCATCTTCTATACGTGCATGCAGTTGGTCGTCCGGGATAAGTTGTGGATCGGTAATGGCGTATAGCCCACGCAAGGGTGATTGCATCTTCGGGATGAAGTGGGTGGTAGATTTAATCCTGATCGTCATTGGCCCAGTAAAAGCGGTTGGGAATGTATTGACCCATGCCGATGCGGTAAGCATGTTTAAGTGTTTGCCATGTGTAGTGTTGGGCCTCGTCTATGGTGGACAAGGGCTCATGGCCTTGAGCAAGCAGGGCGGCGATGGCGGACGAGAGTGTACAGCCAGAGCCATGATAATTACCATCTAGGCGCTCCCAGGTGAAACGCTTGAGTTTACGGTGATTACCGTAGAGCGTATTGGCCACGTTTTCGGTTTTCTCATGGCTGCCGGTGAGCAGTACATATTGTGTGCCGTGATCAAGCAATGCCATGGCGCAGGCATCCAGGTTGTCTGCTTCCGGGGCCAGCAGGCGTGCCTCCAGGCTATTGGGAGTGGTTATGGTTGCAAGGGGGAGCAGTAAATTGACCATCACATCGCATAATTCTTCATCGGCCAGTTGTGTGCCTCCGCCTGCGCGGATGATGGGGTCGAAGACCACAGGAATATCGGGATAATCGAGTAGCAATGTATGTACGGCCTCAGCAATCTCGCCATTGCCCAACATACCCAGTTTGATGGTTTCTACCGATACGTCTTCCAGTATAGCGCGAGCCTGTTGTATCACCAGTTCAGCGTCTTGTGGCGTAAAGTGCAGCACATTGGTAGTATCTTGCACCGTGATGGTGGTCACCACAGCTGTCGCATGACAGCCCATACTGCTGATGGCTTCGATATCGGCCTGTATGCCAGCACCCCCAGTTGGGTCTGATCCGGCTATGGTCATCACGACGGGTAAGGAAATGTCTGCAGGCATAAGAATTGTTGCTAATCGATTTGCGTCTCGTTAAGGGAACACCTGGTTGACTTCGGGCTCACAACTTGAAAGGTTCCTATAGATTGCGAGTTAATCAATCGTTTACTTAGTTTAACATCGCGATCAGGTGATTGGGTCAGCATTATTGTGGTTAATTTTAGTAAGGAAGTGGTCAAGTGAGTGAATACAAAAAATACATGTGTGTGATTTGCGGGTACATTTATGATGAGGAGAAAGGTGACCCTGATGAAGATCTTGCGCCCGGTACCCGCTGGGATGATATACCGATGAACTGGGTATGCCCGGAATGCGGCGCAGGCAAGGATGATTTTGAAATGGTGGAGATATAGGACCTGCCAGAAACCCTTGGTGTCGGCGCGCTGTAGGGCGCCGCCTTACAGAGCAGGCCATGTGCTTGGTTCCAGTTAGAGAGTACCCGCCTGTTTAGCCAGGTAGGCTGTTTTTGCGGATAATTCCAGAGAACAGGTCCACTTGTATGCCAGGTCGAGGCTTTCCGCGCAGGCATAGACGCCATGTCCACGGATGATCATGATGCGGTGTTCACTCAGGGTTTCAGCGACCAGCCGGGGTGATTGTTCCAGATAGTCTTCACTTGCGATAGTAATCACCGGTACGCTTGGGAAGTATAAGCGCCCTTCAAAATCAGCGGGTTCAAAATCTTTTCCGCCAAGTGTCATGGCGACGCTGTAGGCGCCATGACTGTGTAGCACGGCATGGGTAGTTGGGTTCCTTTTGTAGATCTCTATATGTAAGGCGGCATCGAGAGAAGCGCCGTTGGCTTGCGTGCCGTCAAGCCTGCAGGGTACTAGGTCCTTGCCTTCGAGCATGTCGGCCGAGGCGCCGCTGGGGGTGACCCAGATGACATCGCCATCGCGTGCCGAGGCGTTACCGCTGTGTGAGTCGTTATTACCGTATTGGCGTAGCCAGCGATAGTATTGAACCAAGTCTTGCCTGATGGACATAGTGCTAAAGTTCTTGTGTCGTATTCTTTGTCAGTATAAAGGAGTCGACGAATGGTTATATGTAGAACTCTACACATTTTTAATTTATGGCGCCAGCCGGTATGCTACATGGCCATCCTGAAACGTGATGCAGTACGGCCTGTATCTATATAAACATATTGAGGGTAATAATGACGGCATTAGTTTGCGGCTCTTTCGCCTATGACACCATTATGGTGTTCAACGATAAGTTCAAAAACCATATCTTGCCCGAGCAAGTGCACATTCTTAATGTGTCATTTCTGGTGCCGGAGATGCGCCGTGAGTTCGGAGGTTGTGCTGGCAACATCGCCTATAATCTGAACTTGCTCGGCGAGGAAGGTCGGCCTATGGGCACGATCGGGCGCGATGCCGGGCCGTACTATGACTGGATAGATAGTTGTAACATAAGCCGTCAGCACCTGACGCAGATCGATGAAACCTACACGGCGCAGGCCTTCATTACGACCGATCTTGATGATAACCAGATTACCGCATTTCATCCGGGCGCCATGAATCATTCACACGTTAATAAAGTGCCTGACAACGACGGTATCACGATCGGAATCGTTTCGCCTGATGGTCGTGACGGTATGATCCAGCACGCCGAGCAATTCGCATCAGCCGGAATCCCGTTCATCTTTGACCCGGGGCAGGGCATGCCCATGTTTGACGGTGATGACTTGCTTAGATTTGTAGAACAGGCCAGTTGGCTGGCATTCAATGATTACGAATCCCGGCTGATGCAGGAGCGCACCGGTTTGTCGCCGCAGCAACTCGCCGAGTGTGTGCGGGCTGTGGTGGTGACCCGTGGTGGCGAGGGCTCCAGTATTTACACACGGGAAGCGGTAATCGACATTCCTGCCGCCAAGGCGGAGGCGGTCAACGATCCCACGGGTTGTGGTGATGCCTATCGCGCAGGCCTGCTATACGGCCTCATGAATGATATGGACTGGGCAACCACCGGGCGCATTGCGTCGCTGATGGGCTCGCTCAAGATTGCCAGTCACGGCACACAGAACCATCGATTTACCAGCGATGAATTTGCGGCGGCGTTTGAACAGGCTTTCGACTATCGCCTGTGAGCGGCTTCGCCATTGCGTAAAGAGATAACCGGCCAGCCCATGTGCCTGGCGTGCGCCAATAGCTGGTCATCGGCATCGACGGCGGTTGGGTGATCGGCGAATTCAAGTAACGGGATATCATTGTGCGAATCGCTGTAACACCAGCTTTCCTTGCAGCTTGAGCCCTGCTGGCGTAACCAATTACCAAGCCGCTCAACCTTGCCTTCCTTGAAACAGGGTGTGTCGGCCAGTTCCCCCGTGTAACGGCCATCCTTGAATTCCGGTTCAGTCGCCAGCAAGCGCTCAACACCGAAGGCGTTTGCAATCGGTTCTGTGACGAAACGATTGGTGGCGGTAACGATCATCAGGGTGTGTCCCTGTTGCCGGTGATGTTCGACCAGCGCTTGGGCTTTGGCTTGAATCAGCGGTTTGATGCGTGACTCGAAAAACGCCTCACGCCAGCGCAACAGGTCGGCGAGGTCATTCTCCGCCAACGGGCGAAACGCGAAACGCACGAAGGCATAGATGTCTAGCGTACCTGCGACATAGTCGTCATAGAATCGCTGGTTTTCGCGCTCGTAGAAATCACCATCAACCACGCCCTGCTCAACCAGAAACTGTCCCCATTCATAATCGCTGTCGCCACCCAAGAGGGTGTTATCAAGATCAAACAGGGCGAGCCGCATGGTGATTCTCCGACAGAATATTGACAAAACGTGCATTGTAACGACTGTGGCATGCATGCAACAGGGGTTGCAATTTGCCGAATCCACAGTCATGTGGAAGAATGTATCCAATTGTTAATAAATTATTAGTGTTTGAATACAAGTGATTGATTCTGAAGGATATAGAGCGAACGTAGGGATCATTATCAGTAATCAGGCAAACCAAGTATTCTGGTGTAAGCGTGCGGGTCAGGACGGTTGGCAGTTTCCCCAGGGGGGCATCAATCAGGATGAGACACCGCAGCAGGCCATGTTCCGGGAGTTACAGGAAGAAACAGGTCTGTTACCCCGTCATGTCGAGATCATCGGTAATACACGGGATTGGTTGCGCTATCGCTTGCCTGGGCATTTGATCCGCCGCAATGCTCAGCCCTGCTGTATCGGGCAGAAGCAGATGTGGTTTATGTTGCGTATGGTGGGTAGTGATAACTGCGTACAGCTCGATTGCACAGCAAAACCCGAATTCGACAAATGGCGCTGGGTTGATTACTGGCGGCCGATAAACGAGGTCGTGGTGTTCAAACGTCGCGTTTATAAATCTGCGTTACGCGAGTTAGCGCCTTTGTTGTTCCCCGTGGGTAATTTACCCGCGCAGTTAACGTAAACGAAACATACTGACATACATCTTTCCATCTAATTAGCGTTGGCAGTGGATGCCTGCTAAGAGGTTTCCATGCTCGATATCTTGCGCCGTATAGTACAGGAAGTCAGTGCTGCTACAAATTTGGGGCAGGCGCTGGATATTATTGTCGCGCGCGTCAAGCAGTCACTTGAGGTGGATGTGTGTTCGGTCTATCTGGTTGAGCCGGGTAAAGAGCGACTTGTGTTGATGGCAAGCGAGGGTCTGAATGCGGAATCTATTGGTAAAGTGCAGCTTGATTTCTCGGAGGGCTTGGTCGGGCTGGTTGCGCAACGCGCTGAAGTGATCAATCTTAACAATGCGCCCAGTCATCCGCGTTTTAAATATTTCTCTGAGACTGGCGAAGAGCACTATCACGGTTTTCTTGGGGTCCCCATTATTCATCATCGCATTCTACTCGGCGTGCTGGTTGTACAGCAGCGTGAAGAGCGGCGTTTCGGTGATGATCATGCAGCGTTTACCATCACGCTTGCCGCGCAGTTAGCGGCGGCAATCAGTCATGCTGAAATTAGTGGCGACATTGAGTCGCTACGCAAGGAGACCAGTCGGCCTGATGTTCTGATCCGGGGTATATCCGGTGCGCCTGGTGTCGCGATTGGCACAGCGCATGTGGTGTATTCCAAGGCCAACCTCGATGTTGTGCCTGATCGCGAGGCCAAGGACATTAAGGCTGAAGTGCGCCAGTTTAAGGATGCTGTTACACAAGTGCAGCAGGAAATGCTGTTGCTCAAGGAGCGCATGGGTGGCGTCTTGCCATCTGAAGAACGTGTGCTCTTTGATGCCTATGTGATGATGCTCAGCAGCGAGAATCTCTATGACCGCACTATTGAATTGATCGAGGCCGGGCAGTGGGCGCCAGCGGCATTGCGCGACACTATCCGTGAAAACGCCAATGTGTTTGAGGAAATGGACGACACCTACCTGAGTGATCGTGCCAGTGATATTCGCGATCTGGGGCGGCGCATTCTCATGCATTTGCAACAGTCGCAAACGCTGCGCACGGGGTACGGCAAGATACCCGTGCGGACGGTGTTGATTGGTGAAGATATCAGTGTTACCGAGCTAACTGATATTCCACCCGAATTTCTGGCCGGCATTGTTTCTGAGCGTGGCTCGGCTTCGTCACATGTCGCCATCCTGGCGCGCGCACTAGGTGTGCCTGCGGTTATGGGTGTGCCGGACCTGCCGGTCAGCCGGCTGGATGGTCGTGAAGTGGTGGTCGATGGTTATTCCGGGCGAGTTCACATCCAGCCCAGTGAACAGGTCAAGCAGGAATTCATGCGCTTGGCACTGGAGGAGCAGGAACTTACAGATGCTCTCAAGGACATCGCCACTAAACCTGCTGTCACCCTGGATGGTATACATATACCGGTTTATGTGAATAGCGGGTTGCTTGCCGATATAAATGTGATGGCTTATACAGCATCGGATGGTATTGGTTTGTACCGTACTGAACTGCCATTCATTATGCGTGAACGTTTTCCTGGCGAGGAAGAGCAATACCAGATATACCGTCAAGTGCTGGAGTCTGTAGCGCCGCGACCCGCAACCCTACGCACACTCGATGTGGGTGGGGATAAACCGTTGCCGTATTTTCCGGTTGAGGAGGACAACCCGTTTCTCGGCTGGCGTGGGATTCGTATCATGCTTGATCACCCCGAACTGTTCCTCACGCAGTTACGTGCAATGTTGCGTGCCAGTGTTGGCCTGAATAACCTGCAAATACTGTTTCCCATGGTGAGTTCGATCAGCGAGGTTCGCGAAGCGATCGACCTGGTGGAACGCGCCTGGAATGAACTTCTTGATGAGGGTGTCTACGCCATCATGCCGGAGATGGGTGTGATGATAGAAGTGCCGTCGGCTATTTACCTTGCCGAACCCTTGGCGCGGCTGGTCGACTTTCTCAGTGTGGGCAGCAATGACCTAGTACAGTACTTACTCGCAGTGGATCGCAATAATCCGCGAGTCGCCGACCTGTATCATTCCATGCATCCTGCAGTATTGCGTGCGATGGTGCAGATCATCGACGCTGCGCACTGTCACGGCAAGCCCGTGAGTGTGTGTGGCGAGATGGCCAGTGACCCGGCGGCTGTTGCATTACTTCTAGGTATGGGGGTCGACCACCTTAGTGTCAGTCTTGCGGGCCTGCCACGTGTAAAATGGGTGATCGGCAGTTTTAGCAAGATCCAGGCCTGTGAATTGCTCGAAGAAGCCCTATGCCTGGAAGATCCCCTGGAGATTCGCAAGTTGTACAACAATGCGTTAGTCGATGCTGGTCTGGGTGGCCTGGTGCGCGCAGGTAAATACTAGCGCCTGTTAACCTGTGTGAGCAGAACCGCGTATTAAATCAAGCCACAGTAAATGCGCCCGCTCAGGAATTCATCAGAAGTCTTATGTTGCGCAGCATGTTAAAACGGCCGCACTATCACCAAAATCACGATGGGGATAAGCGAAAAAACCGGGACCTCGTTGAACCAACGGTACCAGATGTGTGAATGCAGATTGCGATCCTGTTTGAAAGCGATTACTAGCTTGCCGCACCAGAAATGATAAATAACCGTGAGCGCCACCAGCGCCAGTTTCGCGTGCATCCAGCCGCTGGACAGGTATCCCTGCCAGTTGTATGTCAAAAGCCAGGCACCAAAGATAATAGTTAGTACTGCACCCGGTGTCATAATTCCATAAAAGAGTTTGCGTTCCATTACTTTGAAGCGCTCGCTACTGATGGTGTCGTCAGACATGACGTGATAGACGAACAGCCGCGGTAAGTAAAATAAACCCGCGAACCAGGTCACCATGAAGATAACGTGAAAAGCCTTGACCCATAGCATTGATATAATCCTCAACTAAATTAAAAGTTCAAAATTGATAATCAAAAATTATATTCGGTAAGCATTTTCGACGCCTTCGCGTGTTAAGACGCCGTAAATGCGTGTAATGCCCGGGGCATTCATGCGCTTGACGTACAACGCCTCATTCTCGCCGTCCTGCAATAATTTACGGGCCTGATCCATACTGGATAACAGATCGATAGGACCTGCCTGGAGCCGTTTTGCGGGTATTTGCAACAGATCGAGTTGCTCATCTTCATTCTCTTGCAAAAAGCGCGCAAGATCGACCGCCGGCAATAGCGCCGTGGGTTGCTTATCTTCATCGACGATAATCCAGATAGGCTGTTCCTTGAGAATTTGTTCTGCCTCACTGCGTGGCAAGTTCCGTTTTGCGCGCTTGATCTGCCGGTTCATCATGCTGGCAACACCCATGCGACGCATTGCCTGCATGATCGGGTCGTGTTCGTAATCCAGTCCGCGCAATTGCATTATGGTCTGGAATACCGAGCGTTTACCGAACAACTGACTACTGGTGAGTCCCGCAAAGATAATGACCAGCATGCCAGGCAGGATAATATTCGGGTTGCCGGTGAGCTCGAAGACGGCGGTCAGTGCCGCTAGCGGCGCTTGCAGTGTCGCACCCATCATCGCGCCCATTCCCAGTAGTGCATACAGGCCGCTGTGTGATGTGATTTCAGGGAAAATAGGTGCAGCCAGGGTACCCATGGCGCCCCCCAGAGTGGCGCCGATCACCAGCGTCGGGCCAATCAGGCCGCCCGGTACACCGAGACCGATACTGCCAGCGGTAGCGATTAATTTAAACGCCATAATGCCTAACAACAGGCCAATACCGATATCACCCAGCAATGCGAGGTTCACCGTATCGTAACCGATACTCATGATTTGGGGGAAAAACACACCCAGCACGCCGACCAGGATGCCGGCGAGCGCCAGCCTTGACCATAACGACATGGATTTGCTGTACCTGGCCGAGAATTCGACCAGGCTGATAAAGCCTGCCGAAAAGAAACCGGTAATAATGCCAAGTAGCATGATAAAGGGCAGCTCCTTGAGTGAGCTGAGCTCCAGCGGAGGCACGCTGAACGCAGATTCGCTGCCATAAATGCCCTGGGTGATAGCAGTAGCACTCACAGCAGCGAGGATCACGGGGGTGAAACTGGCCAGTGTGTATTCCATCATGATTACTTCAAGAGAGAACACTACTGCCGCTAGCGGTGTATTGAAAGAGGCCGCGATGGCGGCCGCACTGCCACAACCAACCAGTGTACGGATGGCATTGTTAGGCAACCCCAGTTTGCGACCGAGTAAACTACTCGCTGCGGCACCCAGGTGAATGCCCGGACCTTCGCGACCCACTGAGTGGCCACTCAGAATCGCGATGCCGCCACCGAGGAATTGCATGATTAACCCGCGTAAACCCAGGTGTCCCTGGTGGTAAGAGAGGCGTTCCATCACATGAACAACACCCACCACATGTACGCCTTTGGCAAACAGGCGGAAGATGACTGCGATCAGCAGGCTGCCCGCCAGTGGCAGCATGACCCTCGCCCAGATTGGCAAGGCCTCGTAGTTTTCCACCAGACCACCGGGCAGCATCAAGCCCTGCAAACCCTCAAAGATGTAGCGGAAGGCCACGATCACGCCACCAGCAAGGATACCCGTTACCAGTCCCAGGATAGCCAGTTGCGTCATGGCGTCGGGGCGTGAAAGTTTCACGCGCAGACTGTCGAGCATTTGCTGCGGATCAATCCTGGGAAAGTGTGGGCGTTTCATGCAGCTCATTATGCCAGAGGATGCCGCTGACCGGTTTTGTGGGTTGCTACTCATTTCGTGTGGCGCGTGAAGTCTGTATCATGACCGGCTCGTTAATCCAAAGTGCGCAGGGGAACGTAGTGATCAAGGCGGGTATTGTTGGGGCGACCGGCTATACAGGTGTGGAGTTGTTGCGCCTGCTGGTACAGCATCGCGGAGTAGAAATCGCTGCGGTGACCTCGCGCGCGCAAGCTGGCAATGCGGTTGCGGATACATTCCCGAATTTGCGTGGTCACCTGGATCTGGCATTCAGTATGCCTGATGACACAGCGCTGAAGGGTTGTGACATAGTTTTTTATGCAACGCCTAATGGTACCGCCATGCAGTCGGCCGAGGCCCTGCTTGATGCGGGTGTCAGGGTTATTGATCTGGCCGCTGATTTTCGCCTCAAGGATGCTGATGAATGGGAAAAATGGTATGGCATGCCACACGCTTGCCCTCAACGATTGGCGGAGGCCGTCTATGGCCTGCCCGAAGTCAACCGCTCAGCCATCGCCGGCGCGCGTCTGGTAGCAAACCCGGGTTGTTACCCGACGTCCGTGCAATTGGGGTTCCTGCCGTTGCTTGAAGCCAATGTTGTAGACGCAAACACCCTGATCGCCGACGCCAAGTCAGGCGTGAGTGGTGCTGGCCGCAAGGCAACAGTGGATACCCTGTTCAGCGAGGCGGGTGACAACTTCAAGGCCTATGGCGTCACCGGACACCGCCACTTGCCGGAGATATGTCAGGGTTTGCAATCCGCCTCGGGCAGCGAGGTAACACTTACTTTTGTGCCGCATCTCACGCCTATCATTCGCGGCATTCATGCCACACTATATGCAAGGCTGACTGATCGTGATGTAGATCTGCAAACACTGTTCGAGCAGCGGTATGCGAACGAGCCTTTCGTCGATGTGATGCCAGCCGGTTCACATCCTGAAACCCGCAGTGTACGAGGCGTGAATATGTGCCGGATTGCGGTGCACCGCCCCCAAAATGGGGATATGGCTGTGGTGTTGGCTGTGGAAGATAATCTGGTCAAGGGGGCCGCGGGCCAGGCGGTGCAAAATATGAACCTCATGTTCGGTATCGATGAAACCTCAGGCCTGACAGATGTGGCATTGCTGCCCTGATATTAGTAAGAACCGGCTCGATTATGAAATCACAGCAAAAATTTAAGTCGCCGCTGTACCAGTACAAAAAGTCACGCAAGGATGGGGGCGCATGGCGCGGGTTGTTGGCTACGGTCGCCGGGATTCTGATACTCGTTGCGGTAATCTGGTGGACAGGTTTCAGAGAACGGGAAGCGCCGCTACCAACAACCGAAGACGCTGCGGTTACCGAGGTACAGGAACTACGTGCTCGGGTGAAACGACTAGAGAAGGAGAATGCCCAGCTGCTTCAACAGGTAGCCGTGGTTGAGCGTTCTTCGCAGATTGACTCTGAGGCCTCCAACGAGGAGAAAAGGATGCTCAATGAAATGGAACAACGCCTCATGGAACTCAATGAAGAGCTCTCGTTCTATAAGAGTATCGTTTCGCCCTCCAAGATGGCAGCGGGTATACACGTGCAACAGTTGGTCATGGAGAGGGGGGAAAAGCAGGGCCAATACCTGTTCAAGCTGGTGCTGACCCAGGTGCGCGGTAATAACCGGGTAGCGCGCGGTAAGGTACAGATGTATATTGAGGGGAGGCGCGGTAACCTTACTGTAATGACACCACTGTCCGGTTTGACTGATGATGTGGATGGCGCAATCAAGTTTGCCTTCAAGTATTTTCACAGTGTTGAGGGCGGTCTGGAGATCCCCGAGGACTTTGTCCCGTCGAGCGTCAAAATAGAGGTTGAGCCAACCAGTTCCTGGCTTAAACCATATAGAAAGTCTTACAACTGGCAGAAACTTGTCTCTGGAGAAACATAATCATGTTTGGTCAGAAAAAGAAACACAAGGCACCCACTATAAGTACCTTTGTAGGGCCTGGTACGACGATTAAGGGTGATATCGATTTTAGTGGCGGTATGCATATTGAGGGAACGGTTATTGGCAGCATTACAACCGGTAACGACGTCGACCAATCCTCTTTGCTGGTGCTTAGTGAGACAGCGATGGTCAAAGGCGAAGTCAAGGTCAGTTCGCTGGTGATTAATGGCGCGGTTGAAGGTGATGTCTATGCCGCTGAACAGTTGCAGTTGGACGCCGATGCGCGGATCAAGGGTAATGTTTACTATAACCGTTTGGAAATGGCGGAAGGCGCCCAGGTGAACGGAAACCTCGTGTTTAGGGCGGGCGGCAAGCCACAGGTCGAGTACAAGGCCGATACAGGCACGGCTGCCAAGAAAACACCGCAGACCGTACCACCAAACGCAAAAACAACCGGGTAATTCTTGACTAAATTACTCGGGTAATAGTATCATTAATGTTAAGTTAATACACTTTAAAGATCGGAGTTTTAGCATGAGCGCTATCGAAATTGCACCCCCGGCCCCCAGTCTAATCTTTACCGATGCGGCAGCTAACAAGGTAAAGCAGCTGATTGATGAGGAACAAAATGACAACCTCAAGCTGCGCGTATTCGTTTCGGGTGGTGGTTGTTCCGGTTTTCAGTACGGATTCACTTTCGAATGCCGTCACCACGTGCGGCTGCGGATCGTCCTTCTCGCCGGCCTGATAAGTATTTTATCTTGCGCATAAAAAAAGGGGCATTAGCTCCTTTTTTTATGCGCAGAATTAAAAACTAAAAGTTAATAATTAAGAATTCCCGAAATAAATGCCGCCGAGAACGACCGATTGATCGGCACCCGTAACGGCGGGCAGATTGCCGGCTTTGTGTTCCAGGGTTTGCCTTGCCAGCCAGGCGAAGGCCGCGGCCTCGACCCAGTTCGGGTCTACACCGAATGCTGCTGTCGTTGTGACCTCGCGTTGTGGCATGAGCGCTGCCAGTCTGTCCATTAAATAAGTGTTATGAGCACCCCCACCGCAGACCAGGACGTCGCGGCAGCCGCCTGCATGCTTGTCGATAGCTTGACTGATGGTGGTGGCGGTCAGCTCGGCCAGGGTTGCTTGTATATCTTCGGCCGCAATGGATGACGCGGATGTATCCAGATGGTTTTGCAGCCAGCCCGGATTAAAATATTCGCGGCCGGTGCTCTTGGGTGGCGCCTGATTGAAGTAAGGGTCGGACAGCAGGCTGTCCAACAGGGTGGGATATGTGTCACCGCTGGCCGCCCAGGCTCCGGCTTCATCAAAACGTGTGTGTTTGTGCTGCATGATCCAGCTATCCATCAGGGCATTGCCCGGGCCGGTGTCAAAACCGGTAACGGGGGTATCGGCTGCCGGCAGGATTGTAATATTGCCAATGCCGCCGATATTCACAACCACACGATCAAGCTCCGAGCGAGCGAATACCGCTGCGTGAAAGGCCGGCACCAGGGGCGCGCCCTGGCCGCCGACAGCCATGTCACGGCGCCTGAAGTCTGCCACCGTTGTGATACCTGTGCGCTGCGCAATGATATTGGGGTCGCCGATCTGCAGGGTGAAACGGGGGTTGCTATACGGGCTATGATAAACGGTCTGACCATGACTGCCGATGGCCTGAATCTCGTTGGGCTTGATGTCGGCCTGGTTTAGCAGTTCCTGTGCGGTTGCGGCGAACAACTCACCCAGTTGGTTATCCAGCAAGCCGAATTCGTCCAGACCGCTCCTACCTTCGCAGAGGGTCAGTAACCTCTCGTGTAATTGGGCAGGAATGGATTTGCTATGGCTGGCGACGATGAGTGGTTGTGGGTCTGAAAAATCAACGACAGCCGCATCGACGCTGTCCATGCTGGTGCCCGACATCAGGCCGATATAGAGCGCGGGCATGATGTCGTGCTGAAGCAGATCTCAGTTGTTGTGTTGATTCATCGCCAGCAGTGCACGACCGTAGTAATCAAGCTGTGCAATCTGCGACTGTGTAGCGATTGTGAAATTGGCTATTTGTGATTCAGGTAATGGCTTGGCTGCCGGGAACTTCACGGTTAGTGGATTGCGGTGCACGCCATCGACGCGGAATTCGTAGTGCAGGTGCGGGCCGGTCGCCAGGCCGGTTTTGCCGACATAACCTATGGTTTGGCCTTGCTTTACACGGCTGCCGACACGTTGCTTTGAGGCGAAACGTGTGAGATGCCCGTAGAGTGTGCTGTAACGGGTGCCATGTTTGATGATGACGGCATTGCCATAACCGCCCTTGCGGCCGCGATGAACGATCTTGCCATCGCCAGATGCCTTCACGGGGGTTCCGGTGGGTGCTGCATAGTCGACACCCTTATGGGCGCGAATGCGATTCAATACCGGATGCTTGCGCTTGAGATTAAACCGTGAACTGATGCGTGAAAAATTCACTGGTGTACGCAGGAAAGGCTTGCGCATGCTGCGGCCATCAGGCGCATAATAAGTCGTTTCACCTTTGCTGTCTGTGTAGCGCAAGGCCCTGAAGACATTGCCGCGGTTGCGGAACTCTGCGGCGATAATGTTACCGTCGCGCACCTTTTCGCCATCGCGATACAGTTCCTCATAGACCACTGTAAAGCTGTCACCCTGGCGGATATCCAGAGCGAAGTCGACATCCCAGCCGAAGATGCCGGCCAGTTGCATAATAAGGTTATCGGATAAACCGGCGCGTTGTCCGGCAGTGAAGAGCGAATACTCAATAGTGCCCGCGGTGCCGGTAGTGTGGACTTCATAATCGTATTTTTCGATTTGTGCCTGCAGGCCCTGCTCTGTGCGAGTGACATGCAACTGCTCAGTTTCGTTCGTTTGATAGAGTAATTCGGCGACATCGTTATCATCGATGCGGATGTTGAGTGTCTGCCCTGGGCGTATCGAGTTCAGTGCTTTGACGTCACCACCGAGTGACATCAAGGATCCCAGGCGGCTGTGTATTTCCAATTTGCTGAAGATGGATGAAAGCGTGTCACCGCGTTTGATGGTGATTTCATGCCAGGTGCCCAGTGTGACGGGCTCGGGCAGAGCTTCCTCCAAAACTTGTTCGGCGATCACCGGCAGAGGCAGTTCAAGACTGACGCGTGTGTTGCCGGGTTGTTTTTGGGTATTATGCGCGGTCTGGAGGGGGCCGCTTCCGCTGGTTTCGCTGGAACCCGCGATGGTGTTGGCGATGAATGCGCTGAGCAGCACGACGCTGGCGCTGAAGAGTAATACCGGGGCCTTGGATCGTGATCTCCGGCGCGGTGCCTCCCAGCCAGGAGCGTTTTTATAGTCTCGCATTACAAAGGGCCTGTAATTAACGGAATTATCACTGTTTTCCTGCCGTACAATATAGTGTCGTCAGGTTTTGGTCAATCATAATTACTTATGCCAAAAAAGAAGCTTTATTTATGTCTATCTGCTTATTTAGTCACACTTTTATCCATCATTCGAGCACTAGGGGGATCAATCCATGACTTCGCCCGATGAAATGATGCAAATGATCAGTCGGGGGGCGCATGAAATCCTGCCCGAAGAGGAATTGCTCGCGAAACTAAAGGAAGGCCGTCCGCTGCGGATCAAGGCCGGTTTCGATCCGACGGCGCCTGATCTGCACCTTGGACATACGGTGCTGATTAACAAGTTGCGCCAGTTTCAAGACCTGGGACACGAGGTGATGTTCCTGATCGGTGATTTCACCGGCATGATCGGTGACCCGACGGGCAAGAGCGCAACCCGCCCGCCGCTAACGCGAGACGAAGTGATAGAAAACGCGCGTACTTACGAGCAACAGATTTTCAAGATACTTGATCCAGAGAAAACCCTGGTGATGTTCAACTCCAGCTGGATGAACGAAATGGACGTTAGCGGGCTCATCGGGCTCGCTGCCAAGCATACGGTGGCCCGGATGCTGGAGCGTGATGATTTTGACAAGCGTTACAAATCCGGCCAGCCCATTGCCATTCATGAGTTTCTGTACCCACTGATACAGGGTTACGACTCGGTGGCCATGAAGGCCGATGTGGAGCTGGGTGGTACCGATCAGAAATTCAACCTGCTGGTGGGTCGGCAGTTACAGGAGGCCTATGGGCAGAAACCACAGGTCGTCCTCACCATGCCGATCCTGGAAGGGTTGAATGGCGTGGACAAGATGTCCAAGTCACTGGACAACTACATTGGCATCGCCGATGCACCGGATGACATGTTCGGCAAGCTGATGTCGATCTCTGATGATTTGATGTGGCGCTATTTCGAGCTGTTGAGCTTCCGTCCCATGACCGAGATTG
>CAMYKB010000041.1 GCA_947258875.1 uncultured Gammaproteobacteria bacterium
GATTTCAGATAAGCACTCTTCTTTTACTTCAGTATCTGTTTCTGCAAAACAGATGCTTGAAACGAAAAGAAATACCAAAAAATAATATAACCTCATAGCCTCCCCTTTTAAAATACTCATTCCACCTTTTACGTATAACGATTAAGTTAAGTGGCGCCCAGAACAGCGAAGCTGTTGGGCGTCCACGGACTTGAACGCCTTGTTATGTTGCAACAACGTTCAGCCTTGTTTGCGTGCCTGACTCTATGAACCGTTGATTGACGTCAGACACAATTTCCATAAATCCTAAAAATACCTCGGCAGCTGATTCGATGGCTTTTTCTGTGCCCAAAACAACAATATCTAGACTTTCACCAGGTTCCACAATAATTTTAGACATTCCTGCTTCTTTATCATCTATATAAGACATGCAATCAATCCATGCATTGTTGTTTTTGCCATAGAAGTCAGGGAATCCCATTATTTCAGAAAATTCTTCATGAAAAGTTTCCCAATTTTTAATTTTGCTGAAGTCTACTTTTACTTCCATGTTTTATTCTTTTGCAACATAACGACTAGGGTAAACGGCGCGCGCTTTTTGCGCGTCCGAGCGACCAAAGGGAGCGATTTTGACCCACTTGTTAGGCATTTTCTTTCTCCCATGACTCTAAATCAAATTTACATAAACTTAATATATGGGCAGAGCTGTCTCTTAGTTTTAACCATGCTGGATCAGATTTTATTAAATTCGAAATGCTTTCATGAGTATATTTCTCTAAAAAAGAGTCATTAGCTTTGATTTCGTAATATAGCTCTTCAATTGACTCTAATGCCTTTTCACTTGCCTTTGACTTTAACCAGTTAATTCGATTTGGGAATTTCTCAAACTTGAAAAATTCTACTTCACTCAGAAAATCTTCGAGCAAATCGTCAGGCACTATATATTCATCTTTTGTGCCACCAATAATGTACTTTTCTTGGACCTTAACAGACGCCAGATAAGATAGGGTTTCAAGAAGATTTCTATATGCGATTTCAGTCAATTCTTCTTCACTCATTTCTTTAATATGCCTAACGTCGGAAATGAGCGGCTCGGAGGGGCGCCGCAGGTGCCCCGAAGGTCCGATCAATTGAATTGTTAGGCGGTTATCGGCTGAATCCACCGAAAGTGCCACCCCCCATTATGAGTGCTGCTAAACATTTTTCACATAGCAATGCCTCAACCTCATTTCCTGAAGTCTCCCCCCTGATGATCGCGGGTGCAAGATCTTCGGTTGCGGTGCCACATTTGGAGCATTTTCCTGCGTACTGTAAAAGGCACATTGGGCACGCAAAGAACACTGGCTCTCCATCATTTGGGTCTTGACGGGAGGACGGGCGCTCGTGTTCTCGGTTAATTTTTTGCTCAAAGTCGGCGAGAGCTTCCGCCCCCTTAATTAGCCCGACGTTTGCATCGTCGCTTGTTACCGAACGACTGCAGAAATCGCAAATGCTCATGCTGGTATCTCCTATTATTGAGTTTGTTCAATGTTGCGCCTAACTACTATTAGGGGGCCTAAAAGACCCGTTAAAATGGGCTTTTTAGGCCCTGTAAAATTTTTCACAGCAATAAAATCAATACTATAGCATCCTGTTACAGGTCATTTTTATATTATAACGAAACAGGGAGGTTTTGATGGCTCAACCACGTCTGTTGGATCAGTTTAGAGACCGGATCCGTGTTAGGCATTATAGCATTCGCACCGAGCAGGCTTATTGTCAGTGGGTGAAGCGCTATATTTTATTTCATAATAAACGGCACCCAAACGAAATGGGTGAAGAAGAGATCACGGCTTTTCTAACCCATTTGGCTGTTGACAGGAAGGTGTCTGCGTCAACACAGAACCAGGCATTATCAGCGCTATTGTTTTTGTATAAGGAGGTTCTGGGGGTTGAGCTTGAATGGCTGAATGATATTGTCAGGGCCCAACAGCCTCAGCGTCTGCCGGTAGTTTTAACTGACGTACAGGTACGTAAGCTACTCACTCATTTGCGGGGGTCGAATGAACTCATTGGACGATTGCTTTATGGAACGGGTATGCGCTTGATGGAGGGCATCCGCCTGCGCGTGAAGGATGTAGATTTTGATTATAAACAAATTATTGTGAGATCAGGAAAAGGTAATAAGGATCGTGTCACGATACTGCCACAAAGCCTGATCGCCCCACTGAAGAAGCAAATCGAAATGGTGAGACAGCTTCATTCGCAGGATTTAAATGAAGGATTTGGAACGGTGTATCTTCCATATGCACTAGAACGTAAATATCCGAATGCGCCGCGGGAATTTGCCTGGCAATATGTATTTCCTTCGACAAAGCGTTCAGTTGACCCTCGCAGTGGGTGTGTACGGAGACATCATACATACGAAAGGAATTTTCAGCGCGCTATTAAACAAGCAGCGCGAGACACGGGCCTGGATAAACCTGTCACTACCCATACCTTACGCCACTGCTTTGCCACACATTTGCTTGAGGGTGGTTATGATATCCGCACCGTCCAGGAGTTGCTGGGGCATAAAGACGTCAAGACAACAATGATTTACACTCATGTGCTGAACCGGGGCGGGCGTGGTGTCCGCAGCCCACTGGATGCATGATGCGTATAAATGAAATATAACGACTTGCGCGATTTTATCGCGAAGCTTGAGGCCGACGGTCAGCTCAAGCGCATTACCCAGGAGATCGATCCTTATCTGGAGATGACGGAGATTTGTGACCGCACGCTGCGTGCGGGCGGTCCGGCGTTGTTGTTTGAAAACCCGAAGGGCTCAAACATGCCGGTTCTGGGCAACCTGTTCGGCACGCCGGAGCGCGTGGCGCAGGGCATGGGCGAGGATTCGGTGGAGGCGTTGCGCGAGGTGGGCAAGTTGCTGGCCTATTTAAAAGAGCCGGAACCGCCCAAGGGCATCAAGGATGCCTGGAAGACATTGCCTATTTATAAGAGAGTGATGGACATGGCGCCGAAGACGGTGAAAAAGGCGCCCTGCCAGGAGGTGGTGATCGAGGCCGATGACCTCGATCTGGCGCAATACCCGATCCAGACCTGTTGGCCGGAGGACGCCGGGCCGCTGATCACCTGGGGACTGGTGTGTACCAAAGGGCCGTATAAAGAGCGGCAGAACATGGGGATTTACCGCCAGCAGGTGATTGGTCGTAATAAAGTGATCATGCGTTGGTTGTCACACCGCGGCGGCGCGCTGGATCTGCGCGACTGGCAGCAGGCGCATCCGGGCGAGGCGTTTCCGGTTTCAGTGGCGCTGGGCGCGGACCCGGCGACAATTCTTGGGGCCGTGACGCCAATACCGGATAGTTTGTCCGAACATGCCTTTGCAGGATTATTGCGCGGTTCGAAAACAGAACTGGCAAAATGTCAGAGTAATGAGTTGCTGGTTCCGGCCTCCGCCGAGATTGTGCTCGAGGGCCATATTGAACCCGGCGAGCTGGCGCCGGAAGGACCCTTCGGTGACCACACCGGTTATTACAATGAGGTTGACGAGTTCCCGGTGTTCACCATCGATCGCATCACCCAGCGCAAGGACCCGATCTACCACAGTACCTACACCGGCCGCCCGCCTGACGAGCCCGCTATCCTGGGTGTGGCCCTGAATGAGGTGTTCGTGCCGCTATTACAAAAACAATTCCCGGAAATAGCGGACTTCTATCTACCGCCCGAGGGTTGTTCCTACCGCATGGCGGTGGTCAGCATGAAGAAGCAATACCCCGGCCATGCGAAGCGGGTGATGATGGGTGTGTGGTCGTTTTTGCGTCAGTTCATGTACACAAAATTCGTGATTGTCGTTGATGATGATGTGAACGCGCGCGAATGGAAAGACGTGATCTGGGCCATGACAACCCGCATGGACCCGGGTCGCGATACCACGGTCATCGAAAACACGCCGATTGATTACCTGGACTTCGCTTCGCCTGTGTCGGGCCTGGGTTCCAAGATGGGTTTTGATGCCACCAACAAATGGCCCGGCGAAACCAACCGTGAATGGGGGCGGCCTATTAGCATGACAGCCGAGGTTAAGGCGAGAATCGATGCGATTTGGGAGGAATTGGGTATTAATTAACCCTTTCAGGGTTGGCACGTGATGCCGCTTGCTGCAAACTAGTCAACAAACTAAAAATCATTCGATGAGGGAGGTTTGTAATGCGCCATATCATGGTCCTTAACGCTAAGGGCGGATCAGGCAAAACCACGATCGCCACCAATCTCGCCAGTTATTTCGCTTCCAAGAAAAAAAATGTCATCTTGGCAGACTATGATCCGCAGGGCAGTAGTTTGGATTGGCTGTCTGCACGTTCCTCTGCAAAACCGCCCATCAAGGGTGTGGCAGCATTCAAGACCCCGCCTCATCCCGGCCGCAATACCGATGTCGTCGTTGTCGATGCGCCGGCAGCAGTGCATGGCAAGGACCTCACCGCCATGGTCAAGCATGCCGAAACCATTTTGATTCCGGTATTACCCTCCCCGATCGATATGCGCGCAGCCAGTAAATTTATCCAGGAAATCAAGCACGTAGGTCGTGTCGCAAACAAGAAGGCGAAGATCGCCCTGGTTGGTAACCGCGGCCGTGATTTCACCAACATCTACTGGGAGCTGGACGAATTCCTCACCAAACAACGGGTGCCGGTGCTGACCATCCTGCGCGACAGCCAGAACTACATCCGTGCGGCAGAGCGCGGGCTGGGAATTTTTGAAATGGGGCCGGTGCTGACCGAGTATGACCGCGAGCTGTGGGAGCCGATTATCAAGTGGGTGAACAGCAAGCGCAGCCAGCCGTAGGGAATATATCAACGATTATCGGTTAGTTCGCTTCGAGCGTCATTACGGCCTTGCCTGTAAGGCGTAAAGCGGGTTAGTTTTTGGGTGTTCTCAAAGTGATATGGGCCAGGGGAAGATGTCTTTCAAGGAAAATATCGGGCGGTTCCCGTTACGTTTTAGTCATGTTCTTGTGGCGCTTGCCACATTACTGCCAGTGCAACTGATGGCCAATGATTTCACGCAGGCCGATTTCGTCGTCGTCAAAAAGGCCGAGCGTAAGCTGTATCTTTATAAGGGCGACGAGCTGATCAAGAGCTATCCGGTGTGGTTGGGTAAAAACCCACAGGGACACAAACAGCGCGAGGGTGACAACCGCACGCCCGAAGGGCGTTATGTCCTTGACTGGCGTAACCCGTTCAGCGATTACTTCCTGTCGATGCACGTGTCTTATCCCAGTGCAAGCGACCTCGCGCGTGCGCGCACACAGGGGGTGTCGCCGGGTGGCAGTATCATGATTCATGGGTTACCCAATGAGCCCAAAAAACCCCTCGATTATTATAAATCCACCGACTGGACCTTTGGCTGTATCGCCGTGTTAAACCAGCACATGGGTGAGATCTGGCGCATGGTGGCCGACAATACGCCGATCGAGATTTTGCCTTAGGCCGGGCTGCGTAACCGATTTAGAAACAGGAATCCAGCCCCTTTTCCAGGGTAGGGTACTGTAACTCCACGCCCAGCTCTTTCAGCATTTTCGAATTATCAATCCTGCGCGCCTCGCTCACGAACGAGAGCATCGCCGGGCTGAGTTTTTCCTCGGCCTCGTCGAGCGACGCACAGGGCGGCCGCTCGATGCCGGCCCGGTCAGCGACGCGGTAGAGATAATCGGTCATGGTGGTGGGGTCGCCATCGGTGGCGTTATAAATTTCACCGGGTTTGCCGCGATCCATGGCGGCGATGCAGATCTCAGCCAGGTCATCGGCGTGAATGCGGTTGCTGTAGGGTGCTTCTTCCGGACAAATCACCGTCATCTTTGGAATGCGCTCGATGGGCAGCCGATCCGGACCGTAGATGCCGCCAACCCTGAGAATGATGACATCCGTGCCGCTGGCGCTGCTCCATTCGCCAAGCTGTTGCTCTGCATTCCAGCGTCGGTTGGCACGCTCGGTCTGTGGACTGGCCGGCCAGGTTTCATCGATCCACTCGCCATTGCAGTCTCCGTAAACGCCGGTGGTACTAATGTAGACCAGGCGCTTGGGTGGCCGCGCTTTGGCAACAGCTAAAAAGTGGGCGATGCGGGTATCGTGTTCACCCTGGCTGGGGGGCGGCGCGAAATAGTAGATTTCGGTATCGGTGGTTTCGATGACATCCAATGCGTCGAGGTCGTCGAGATCGGTGTGTAGGGCCTCGATACCACACTCCTCGCACAGTGAGGCCGAATGTTCGGAAAGAACAATCCCGGTAACCTGTTGCTCTCGGCTAATCAGGCGTTGCGCGACCCGCAGGCCGACATCACCACAGCCGATAATGAGAGCAACGGACATTCTGCTGACAAGCGGCCGTCAAGTATTGTCGGTCATGGCGAGGTCCAGCCCCTTGCGGTAACACTCTTGTGCGGCGTCATTATCATCCAGGCGTTCCAGCAACTCGGCAAGCTCGCCATAGGCCTCGGCTACGGGTTTGATCGTGATGGCGGATTCAAGATAGGTGCGTGCCTTGCCCCATAGCTCTGCCTGTTTGCTGAGACGCCCCACGGTTAACAGCAAATGCGGGTTTTCCTTATGCCCGCCCAGCCAGCCTTCCGCTGTGGCCAATGCCTTGGTGGGATTGCTATGTGTTAATTCGCCATAGTCCAGGGCCAGTTCATCGCTCCATTTGTGGTCGAGAAATTTACGGATCACCGTTTCGGCCGCGGCATCATTGTCCAGTGCGCGCAAGTGGTTGGAGTAGGTGCGTAGCATTTCAGCATCAGCCTGCAGCGTCTTGTTAGCCAGAGACCAGGTATCCTTAAGTGCACCGGGATTGTTATGTTCAGCGGCCTGCTGCAAGACGCCAAGCAGTGCCGCACGCTCGAATTGATCAACTTCACTATCCGGCAGTGCCCTGGTCTTGCGTAAATCCGGAACCAGGTTGAACAGCAGCTTCCAGTCCTGGAGTTTGTTATAACACTTCGCGGTGAGGCCCAAGAGATAGCTGTGCTTCGGGGCCGACTCACGCAGGTGACCCAGCGTCGCCAATGACTGTTCGATCTGACCTTGTGCGTATTGCAGCTCCGCCTGTGTCAGGCCAACAGCAAATTCGGAGTTGGGCGCGCTTTCATGCGCCAGGCGCAGATACTCGTCGCGCTTTTCATTGTTGCCCATCTTCTGTGCGGCACGGGCGGCTGCCAGGTAATTGAGTATTTTTGTACTGCTGTTGTTGACCGAGCGCGTCAGCAGCTTATCAGCCTTGGCCCAGTTGCCCTGCGACATCTCAAGCATGCCTTTGATGATGTCGTTGGCGGCCTTCTCGCTACGTTTCCTGCTCGAGCGCTCTGACAGGCGTGTGCGTGCGCGCCACAGCCAGCCAAGCAGGCGAAGTGTGATATAGAAACTGATGAATAACAGGATGAGGCCGAATACAAAATATTCCAGAGGCAGCTCGATTGCAGCATCACCATAGGTCAGCATGGCCTGACCGGCTTCGCGGGTAAGCAGGATATAAAGTATGGTAACACCCAGCAGGGCGAGCAATAACAGGAGTACGATAGCTAGCATTGTTAATTATCCTCTGCAGATGCCCGCAGGCGCTCGATAGATTGCAGCTTGGTGAGTGAACCGCTAATGTCCGGCAGCTCCGGCTTGAGGTTGATCTGGTCCAGTTTCTGAAGCTCATCCAGGAGCGACTTGGACGCTTGCGGATTGTTGTTGGACTGTATCCAGTCGACCGCTTCCGCCAGCTGGCGGTGGAAGGCATCATCGTCCTGGCTGATCAGGGCGAGCCTGGCTGATGTGAGTTTCTGTAGCAGGAACTGATGACCACGCAGCTGTTCTTCCTGTTCGGAAAACAGGGCCACGGCCTGCTGCTTGCTCTTGATGGAGACGTTCTTCTTAAGGTTTTCCTTGAGTGATGATTTGATCTTTTGCCAGGCGCTGCGGCTGACCTCTGCATCACTGCTTTCAGGTGGCGTCGCGGGCTCTTCTGCAGCAGCCTGCTGTTGCGATTTTAGCGGCAACGGTTTCAGGCCTGTAATCAGGCGATCCAGCGTGAGCGAGACGCCCGTCCAGTCGGGGTGCTTAAAATTCTTGAGCGCATACAATTCATCGACAAGCTGCTCTCTCACAGGTAGCAGGCGCGGGTCGGAGAGGTCGTGTAAGCGCGCATCGGTGGCTTGCAGGGCTGCGATGGCGCCCTTGGTGTCACCCGCAATGCGCAGCCGATGACTGGCCATGTTCATGAGGTGTTCGATTTCGGCAATGGTCCAGTCACGTTGGCTACGGGTGATCAGGTTATGTGACTGGGTCACCGCGTCATTAAGGGCGGCTTGCTGGTTTTGTTGCTCCTGCAGCGACTTGTTGAGGGTATCGGTTTGCGCGCGCAGTGTCTCGATCTCTTCTCCCAGGCTCTCTGTGCTGCCGGTAAGGCGTTGCTGCAAGGAAGTAAAACTCGGATTCTTATCGAGTTGTGACATGCTGCGCTGCTGTAGTGCTACATCTTCACCCAGGGAATTGAAACGCTTCTGGATTTCCAGCCATGCATAGTAACCGGCGCCGATACCACCAGCCGCAACCAGCAGTGCTAGAAAGGCGAGGAATCCGGCGAAGCGGCCGCCCTTGCGGCGGGGCTTTTCAGTGGTTGCTTCACTATCCGCTGTTTCCGTTGCGGTTGCCTCGGCGTTTTCCAGGTTTTCGTCTTCACTCATGAGGAGTTTTCTCCACTCGTTTTGCCCATGCGAGGATTGCTGTCAGCATCGCCTCATCGGTTGGTTTTTCAGCCACGACCGCTATCTTGTTGAAACCCAATTGTCTGGCGGCGGCGGCAATGCGCTGACCGCCCACGGCAAGCGGGATGTCGAGCAGTAGCGGACGCAGGGCCGCATCGGTCATATCGTATAGGTTTTGCAGGCCCTCGGCACTGGTAACAGTAATCAGATCCAGGTCCTCGTGACCGGATCCCGGCCCTAATTGTAGTGTTTTATTCTGTGGACTGACACGCTGATAAACCTCAGCGTAATCGGTTGTCGCGCCCCGCTCTCGCAGCATATCACCCAATAGCGCCCTTCCGCCACGCCCCCTGAATATGATGACACGTAGCCCGTGCATGTCTTGCAGGGTAGGCTCAGCCAGCAGAGACTCGCTGTCGGCCCCGCTGGCCGCAATAAGCGATGCCGGCAAGCCGGATTCTCGCAACGCGGCGGCGGTCGCCGGACCGATTGCGGCACGAGCCAGGGCTTGCGGAAAGTTCTCCCCGCGGGCACGTAGTAATGTCAGTGCAGCTATCACTGCATTGGGGCTGATGAAGATGGCGAGGTCATAGCTGTCGAGTTGGTCGAGTAGAGCATTCACCCGGTGTTTGTCTGCGGGGCCGTGAATTTCGAGGGTGGCAAAACGTTCGGGCCGGGCACCCGCCGTCGCCAGCAAGTGGCAAAAATTATCCGCCTGATGTTGCGGACGCGTCACCAGGATTTTCAGTGCGGCGAGATTGTTCTCGATGCTGGTATCCATGTCATGATGCGCGCGTGATATTGAGTCCGAGTCCGGCTAAGATCTCGCCGGCACCTTGCGTCAACAAGTCTTCCGCCACGCCGAGACCCAGGGCTTCGGCGTCAGCAGTGGGGCCACGGGCTTCACTGCGAATCACGATGCTGCCGTCGGGTTGTCCCACAAGACCACGCAGGAACAAGGTATCCGTCTCGAGTTCGGCATAGCCGGCAATCGGCACCTGACAGCCGCCGTTAAGGCGGTTGTTCATAGCGCGCTCGGCGCTGACACAGACGTGGGTGTCGTGATGGTCGAGCGCCCGGATCAATTCATTCACAGCATCGTCTTGTGCCCGGCATTCGATGCCGACTGCGCCCTGGCCGATAGCGGGCAGGCTGGCAGCAGTGTCTATCAGCGACGTAATCCGTTCACCTAGTCCGAGCCGTTTGAGGCCGGCAGAGGCGAGGATGATGGCGTCATAGTCACCGGCGTCGAGTTTCGACAGGCGTGTGCCTACATTGCCGCGCAAGCTGAGTATTATCATGCCCGCGGAATGCGCCATGAGTTGGCACTGGCGGCGCAGGCTGGAGGTGCCGACACGTGCCGCTTCGGGTAACGCCTGCAGTGATGCGTAATGGTTGGAAACAAAGGCGTCACGGGGATCTTCGCGTTCCAGGATCACGGGCAGGTGCAGGCCTGCGGGAAGATCCATCGGCACGTCCTTCATCGAATGCACAGCGATATCCGCGTCATTTTCCAGCAGCGCATGTTCCAGTTCTTTGACAAACAGGCCCTTGCCGCCAATCTTGGCCAGTGGGCTGTCGAGAACTTTATCCCCCTGTGTTGTCATATGCAGTAGTTCAACCTGTAATCCAGGGTTGAGATCACGCAGCCGGGAGGCGACATGTTCAGCCTGCCACAACGCAAGCGGACTTTTTCGAGTTGCGATACGGATTTTTTTTAAGGGCATAGTGATTAATCTGGGTGAATGGCTGCCGCTGCTGCGGAAAGTGCAAGATCCTTGCGATTCATTTACTATGCCCGCCATTATATCGGACACAGGGTGTTTGGCACATGAGACTTTTGCAGACCTTCATCGTGGGTGTTTTAGGCTTCGTCGCCTGGTCGCTGGTATCCGGTGCCAACCATGCGCCGCCCGAGGTTATCCATGCGACCAACCTGCAGCAGCTGGCGCGGCAGGCAGAAACCGGACAATTGCCCATTCTCATTGAATTTTCCTCGTCGTATTGCAGTTATTGCGAGCAACTGGAGGAAGATTTTCTCAAGCCCATGCTCATCAGCGGTGATTACAGCGACCGGGTCATTATCCGCAAGCTGGATATCGATGCAGCAGACTATCTTGTTGATTTCGATGGCGGCCGCATTAGTGCCGAGGACTTCGCTGATCGTTACGACGTGTCGCTGACACCTACTGTGGTGTTGCTGGGTCCTCAAGGCGTAGAGCTGACCGAAAAACTCATTGGCCTTACCACGCCGGATTTTTACGGCGGCTATCTGGACGCTGCAATCGATGCGTCACTGGGCCACATGCGCAATCATGCGCAGCCTTCTACTGCAGATATGCAGCCGGCAACCGACTCAGCGGCTCTTTAAAAATTTCCGGATTTCCGCGACATGACGGCGGCTGATTTCGAGTTGGTCGGGCACCTCACGAAACGTCACCAGGAAGCGGGCCTCGCGGCTTTTCTCCATTCCCACTAAATAGTTCTTATTGATAAGCGCGTTACGATGGATGCGCAGTAATTTATCCTTGAATTCCTCTTCAAGATTTTTCAGGGCGTCTTCGATCAGAACCTCGCCACCCAAATGCCGCACCGTGATGTATTTCTGGTCGGCCTGAAAATAGACCACGTCATCGACTGGGATTAGTTCCAGATTGCCTCGCACGCGTGCGCAGATGTGGGAGCGGCCTTGCGGATTCTCATCATCCTGCCGGAAATAGGCCAGTTGCGCCTGCGTCAGTTTGCGTGCTTTGGCGATGGATTCTTCGAGTTTTTGTTGCCGTATGGGCTTTACCAGATAACCCACGGCATAGGTATCGAAGGCCTCCAGCGCATGTTCGCTGTACGCGGTGGTGAAGACGATTGCGGGAGGTTCTTCCATTTGTGACAAGTGGCGGGCGGCCTCGAGCCCATCCATGCCGGGCATGCGGATATCCATAAGCACCACATCCGGGTGCAGTTGCTGGGCCAGCTCCACCGCCTCGATTCCATTGCCCGCTTCGCCTATGGGCTCGCAGTCATCCATGGCTTCCAACATACGAATCAGGCGGCCTCTTGCAGGGGGTTCATCATCGACGATCAATACTTTCATGACGGCTTGTTCTCCGGGATGATTACACTGACGGTATACACATCGGCGTTTTGTTGGATATTCATTTTTGCATCACCACCATACGCCAGTTTCAGGCGCTGGCGTATATTGTCTTGCGCCATACGGTTACCCGTGCGACGTCTGTAGATACTGGGCGGCGGTGTCGGATTACTGACATTAATTAATAAACCTTCCTTGTCTTTGGACACAGCAAGGCTGACTTCGCCACCCCTGGTTTGTGGTTCTATGCCGTGATAAATCGCATTTTCGACCAACGGCTGCAACATCAACGCCGGTACTTTGGCATCCTGGTCCAGGTCCGCCTGGATGTCCCAGTGGATGCTAAGCCGTTCACCCAGTCGCAATTGCTCGATGTTGATGTAACGCCGGGTAAAGTCAAGCTCTTCTTCCAGCCGGATCTGGTTTCGGTGGCCGAGCGAGGCACGAAACAGGTCGGCGAGGTCCTCCACGGCCTTTTCTGCGAGTTCGGGGTTAGTGCGAGTGAGGCTGGCGATGGTGTTCATGCTGTTGAACAGAAAATGGGGCCGGATACGCGCCTGCAAGGCCTGGATTCTTGATTTCGCCTCTGCCTCGATGTTGTGCTTCCATTGGTCACGCACGTAAAAATAGCGCAATGCCACTGCTGAGACTATAGCGCTGATAATCATATTGCGTAGCACGAAGCTTAACGACGGAGTATTAGAGCCGCTTAATGAGACGGAGCTCTCGGGCACAAAAAACGTCGCCAGTAATGAGACCACAAGCGTCACTATCAGGCTCAGCCCATAAGTACTCAGCGCAGACGCTACCGGTTCCAGGCGCTCCAGCCAACGGCGTGCCAGACACAGCACGAACACATTGCCTAATGCGACCCATTGTATGAACAAGGAAACCAGGGCGAACCTCACCCACAGGGCGTCACCACTGAAGCCCGAGGCCAGCGAAAAAATGATCGCTAGTAGCTCGGCGATCATAACCATCAAAAAGATGATGCGTGTATTACAGAAATCGGGCAGGAAGGATGGCGTGCCCTCGTGTTCTGTGTTTTGGTCTTCCTCCGTTGGACTCATATCAAATCTTGTTGTTTTAGCCTGAGTAAGACTAGCGTAATGCTATACTACCCGCCACAGTAAAATCTGCGGATCTCTCAAGATAATCTACATTATGAGCAGCAAAGACTCAAAAGATAAACCCTGGGGAGGCCGTTTCGACGAGCCCACCGATGCCTTTGTCGAAGCCTTCACGGCCTCGGTCGGTTTCGATCAGCGCCTCTACTACTTTGATATAGAAGGCTCCAAAGCACATGCCCGCATGCTGGACAAGGTGGGTGTGATTACCGCGGACGAGTGCAAGCACATCATCGAAGGGCTAGACGATATCCTGGGCGATATCGAACGCAATGACTTTGCCTGGTCGGTGTCGCTTGAAGATGTGCACATGAATATCGAGGCGCGGCTTACCGAACGGATTGGTGAGGCCGGAAAGAAGCTGCATACCGGTCGCTCACGCAACGATCAGGTCGCTACGGATATACGACTTTATCTCAGGGGCGAGATCGATTTCATTGTGAGTGAGCTTAAACGTCTGCAAACCGGCCTGTTGGAAGTGGCCGAGCGTGAGGCCGCCACCATCATGCCCGGCTTTACGCATTTGCAGGTTGCGCAACCGATTACCTTCGGCCACCACATGCTGGCCTGGTATGAAATGCTTGTAAGAGATGTTGCCCGGCTTGTTGATTGTCGCAAGCGCGTCAATGTCATGCCCCTGGGCTCTGCTGCGTTGGCGGGCACCAGTTATCCCCTGGATCGCGAATACACCGCGCAGCTGCTCGAGTTTGACAGCGTCAGTAACAACTCACTGGATGCCGTAAGCGATCGTGATTTCGTCATCGAGTTCTGTGCGGCGGGCGCCTTGATCATGACGCACTTGTCGCGGTTTTCGGAAGAACTGGTTCTATGGGCCTCGGCGCAATTTGATTTTATTGAATTGCCCGATCGGTTCTGCACCGGTTCATCGATTATGCCGCAAAAGAAGAACCCCGATGTTCCAGAACTGGTGCGCGGTAAAAGCGGCCGTGCCAATGGCAACCTGATTGCCTTGTTAACGCTCATGAAAGGACAGCCTCTGGCATATAACAAAGACAACCAGGAAGACAAGGAACCCCTGTTCGATACCGTAGATACGCTCAAGGGCTCGTTACGTGCATTCGCCGACATGATGCCGCATGTGCAGGTGAAACGTGAAAACAGCTTACGTGCGGCCAAGCAGGGTTTTTCTACGGCAACGGATCTTGCAGATTATCTGGTGGGTAAGGGTGTGGCGTTTCGCGACGCACATGAGGTTGTCGGCAAAGCCGTGCGTTACGGCGTGGAAAACGGTAAGGACCTGAGCGATATGAGCCTCACCGAGTTACAGCAGTTCTCAAGCGCGATAACCGAAGATGTGTTCGAGGTGCTGACACTGGAAGGCTCTGCTGCCTCACGCGATCTACTCGGTGGTACTGCGCCGCAGCAGGTCAGGATGCAGATCGAAAGAGCCCGTAAACAGATCAGCTAGTGAAGTTTTGATGGGGAGATTTAAAAAATGCAACGAATAGCGAACCTGTTTTTTTATCTGGTGTTCGCGGCAGTACTAACAAGTTGCGGGCAGCAGACGAACAGCCCTGCGGGTATCGCCGAACAGTTTTGGGATGCCGTGCAGGCCAATGACGTGGAAAAAGCCAGGTCCCTTGCCGTTGCAGGGACCATGGATAATGTCAGGCTTGATGAAACTGATGATGGCCCGGGAAAAAAAGAATTCGGCGATGCCGAAATCGCTGACGATACCGCAAGCGTACCGACACATTTTACAGGTATTGACTACGATTTGAATTTTGCCACCGTTCTTGAGCGAGAAGGTGGGCAGTGGAGGGTCGATTATAACGCCACTGTAAATTCAATGATTGCCGCGTCTCTGAAACTGATGGGCGAGGCCATCAGCGATGCTATGAAAGAGGGCACGGAAGAGGTAGGTAAGGCGCTCTCCGAAGGTGCTCGTGAACTCGGTAAGGCACTCGAAGGTATCGCTAAAGAACTGGATAGCGAAAAATCGTCAGACTAGTCGAGGTGTCGTAGGTTACTTATTCTTGTGCGCTACCAGTAGCGCTTCCGGGACACACGTTTTCACTGCGGCAGGTAATTCCAGGCAAATACCCGGTACCGGGCGCACGCTGACCCACAGGGTATTCAGCTTCAGGTTCATGTCAGCGAACACCACCACGTGTTCATAGGCCTTGAGCACCGTCTCGATTTCTCGCAATGTATTTTGAATATAATCGACCGGGCGCTTGCTGAGCCTGGGGATGATCATCATGAAGTCGCTTAACAGGCCGCCCTCGTCATCGTGGGTCGGCGCGCGTTTCCATAGTGGTTCTGCCGGCGAGATATCCGCTGCCAGTTTTAGAGAGCTGTTGCTGGTGGTCTTGAGTAGCGGCATGTGCCCATCATAACCACAAGTCTGGCTGCTGGGCAAAAGCTTCAGGCCAGACGCGTGATCAGCCAGTCGCGAATATCACGGATTTCTTCGGGACACAGGCTATGTGCCATGGGGTAGTCATGCCATTCGAGTGGCTGTTGCCATTGCAGTAAGCGCTGACGTGAATCATCACCGTGACCATAAGCGACCACCGGGTCCTGCGTGCCGTGCGCCATGAACACGGGTGTTGAACGATTGGCCAGGCTGCGTTCCTGTTCGAGCTGCGCCTGCAAAGGCAGGTATGTAGAGAGCGCCATAATGCCTCCCAGGGTTTGCGTGTGACGCAAGCCGGTAAATAAGGCAATCACGCCGCCTTGCGAAAAGCCGGCGAGGATGATGCGCTGGCTATCGACACCGCGTTCACATTCGCGCGTGATGAGATCCTCGATGGCCGCCGCAGAATCGCGGATACCCGTCTCATCTTCACGGCTGTCGAATTCAAGACTGTAAATGTCGTACCACGCGGGCATGATATAACCGGCATTCAGAGTTACCGGTCGTTGTGGCGCGTGCGGGAAAATAAATCGAATGGCGCATTCCTGTGGTAAATGCAGTTCTGGGACTATGGGTTCAAAGTCATGTCCGTCTGCGCCGAGCCCATGTAGCCAAATGACAGCCGCGTCGGGATTGTCGCCAGTTGAGTGTTCGAGTGTGGGTAAATATGTTGTGTTCAAAAAAATGTCCCGGCTAAATGATTAACCGGGACATTATATCGGTACTTCTAATCAAGTACGCATCCTTGCGCGGCGCTCCTCCTAAACCGCGTACTACTTGATAGCGGTTTCGACGGAATCGGAGCCGCCCTTGTTATCGACCCACGAGACCTTCAGGGTATCGCCGACATTGCCGCCAGAGAACTTAAAGGA
>CAMYKB010000042.1 GCA_947258875.1 uncultured Gammaproteobacteria bacterium
ACTGCTGGCTGGCGCGCTGGCGGGTTGCGAGGCCGGGGGTGCATCAAAGCTGGCGCTGCCACCGCCGCCCTTGCCGCCCAGCATCTGCATATCGCTGGCGACAATCTCCGTGGTGTAGCGATCCTGCCCACTTTTATCCTGCCATTTGCGGGTCTGCAAACGGCCCTCGACATAAACTTGTGAGCCTTTTTTTAGGTATTCACCGACGATCTCGGCGAGGCGATTGAAGAACACCACCCGATGCCATTCTGTGCGCTCCTGTTTTTCACCGCTGTTTTTGTCCTTCCAGCTGTCGGTGGTCGCCAGTGAGATGTTGCACACTGCGCCACCACTCGGCATGTACTTGATCTCCGGGTCCTGCCCCAGATGTCCCACCAGAATGACCTTGTTGATGCCCCTTGCCATAGAATTATCCCCTGCTCGCTCTTCGAAAATTTAATCCAGCCATTCTACGCGGTAGATACGGAAAACTCACGTAACTGTTCCTCATCCAGCGCGTTACGATCAACCTTGAGATAGGCGACACCATCCTCTGGGATCACTACCGCCTCGGAGACGCCCTTGACCTGTCTGAGGCGCTCGACCATGGCCTGAGCCCCGTCTGCCGTCTGCTGACCCACATTGAGCAGATAGCTGCTGAGATAACTTGGGTTATCCATACTGGCTGCAATCAACAACCAAATGCAGATTGCAGCGGCCCCGACAACGAATACACCATTAGTGCCCAGTGTTTCAGCCAGGTAGCCCCCCAACACGCCGCCCGCGAAGGCGCCCAGGAACTGGCTGGTCGAAAACGCACCCATCGCGGTACCCTTGATGTCCGCTGGAGCCTGCTTACTCAACAACGATGGCATGCTCGCCTCCATTAAATTGAAAGCGGCAAAAAACGCCAACAGGGAGAACGACATCGCGGCAATACTATGGGTACTGCCAACAAGCGACAACTCGGCCACCGCCAGCAGGGCTATGGCTACCAGCATGACGGCCTTCATATGCCGTTTGCGCTCACCAATAATCAGGAATGGCAACATGATCAGGAACGACACCAACAACACCGGCAGATAGATCATCCAGTGCTGTCCTGCGTCCAACGCCAGTTCATCCCTCAGTAACAGGGGGATGATCACAAAGTTGGCCGTGAGCACGGCATGCAGCACGAACACACCCACATCCAGGCGCAGCAACTGCCTGTCGGCCAACACATCTTTTAATGCCGACTTCACCACCTGGGTATCGCGTCGTAGCATCGACCTCACCGGTTGCGGCACTACGGCAATGACGATAAATATCGCCAACAGTGCCAGTACCGCCGTCAGCCAAAAGATACCGCGCACGCCCACCACGCCTTGCAATATGGGACCTGCGACCAGGGCCAGCGCGAAGGAGGTGCCGATGCTCATACCGATGGCCGCCATCACCTTGGTTCGGTTCTCTTCACGCGTCAGGTCAGCAGCCAACGCCATTACGGCGGCGGCGATGGCGCCCGAGCCTTGCAGGGCGCGCCCCAGGATCACGCCGTGGATGCTATCGGCCATGGCGGCAACCACGCTGCCCAACACAAACACCAGCAGCCCACCGATAATCACCGGCTTGCGGCCGATGCGGTCCGACAACATCCCCAGGGGAATTTGCAGCAACGCCTGGGTAAGGCCATAAATCCCGATCGCCCAGCCCACTAGCAACGGGGTCACGCCTTGCAGCTCCTCTGCGTAGATTGCAAACACCGGCAGGATCATGAATAACCCCAGCATACGTACGGCATAAACGCTGGCCAGCGACCAGGTCGCGCGGCGTTCAAGCCCGGTCATGCTGTGGGTATTATTCTTCGGTGTGGACACAGGTTTTGCCTCTGGGTAAGCGAACGGCGTATATTAGCAAGTTTGACAAGGCCTCGGTTAACTCCATGCAGACAATCCACATACGCGGTGCGCGCACCCACAACCTGCAAGACATCGATATCGATCTGCCGCGAGATAAGTTGATCGTGATCACCGGCCTGTCGGGTTCCGGTAAATCATCGCTGGCCTTCGATACCATTTTTGCCGAAGGCCAGCGGCGCTATGTGGAATCGCTATCGGCCTATGCCCGCCAGTTCCTGGCGCGTATGGAAAAACCGGACGTTGATCATATTGAAGGCTTATCACCCGCGATCTCGATCGAACAGAAAACCACTTCGCATAACCCGCGCTCTACTGTTGGTACCATCACCGAAATCTACGACTATCTGCGGCTATTGTTGGCACGTGCCGGTACCCCGCGCTGCCCCGATCACGACATCGAACTCGATGCCCAGACCATCAGCCAGATGGTGGATCTGGTACTGGCACAGCCCGAGGGTCATAAACTGATGCTGTTGGCGCCAGTGGTGCAAAACCGCAAGGGTGAGCACCTGCAATTGCTGGAGAACCTGCGCGCCCAGGGCTTCATCCGCGCGCGCATCGACGGCGAGGTCTATGATCTCGACGAGGCGCCCAAGATGGACCTGCGGCGTAAACATACCATCGAGGTGGTGGTCGACCGCTTCAAGGTGCGCGATGACCTGCGGCTGCGGCTGGCCGAATCCTTCGAAACCGCATTGCGGCTGGCTGATGGTATCGCCACGGTGGCCCCCATGGATGACAGCGGCGAGGCGGAATTGGTGTTCTCGTCCAAGTTCGCTTGCAAGGTTTGCGGTTACAGCCTCAGCGAACTGGAGCCACGGCTGTTCTCCTTCAATAACCCCGTCGGCGCCTGCCCGGACTGCGATGGGTTGGGCATACAACAGGTCTTCGATCCTGAGCGTGTCGTCGGTCACCCGGAGTTGAGCCTCGCCGGTGGCGCCGTGCGTGGCTGGGACCGGCGCAATGCCTATTATTTCCAGATGATCCAGTCGCTGGCAAAACACTTCAAATTCGATATTGAGGCCCCCTTCGGAACACTCGAAGCAGGTATTCAGGATATCATCCTCCAGGGCAGCGGCGATGTGGAGATCAAATTCACTTACCAGGGCGACCGCGGGCGCAGCAGCACCCGCAAACACTCTTTCGAAGGCATCATCCCGAATATGCAGCGCCGCTACCGAGAAACCGACTCCAATGCGGTACGTGAAGAACTGGCTAAATACCTGGCGAGCCAGCCCTGCCCCGGCTGTGAAGGCACGCGGCTCAATACCGCTGCCCGTCACGTGTACATCGATAAATATAACCTGCCCCAAATTACCGCCCTGCCCATCGGCACAACGCTGGAATTTTTCACCACCCTGGACCTGCCCGGACGGCGTGGTGAAATCGCGCAAAAAGTTGTCAACGAAATCCGGCAACGGCTCGAATTCCTGGTGAACGTAGGCTTGGATTACTTGACCCTGGATCGCAGCGCAGAGACGCTCTCAGGTGGTGAGGCGCAGCGTATTCGCCTTGCCAGCCAGATCGGCGCGGGACTGGTCGGCGTCATGTACATCCTCGACGAGCCCTCTATCGGCCTGCACCAGCGCGACAACCAGCGACTGCTCAATACCCTCAACTATTTGCGCGATCTGGGTAACACGGTGATCGTGGTGGAACACGACGAAGACGCCATTCGCAGCGCCGATCACGTGGTGGATATGGGTCCGGGCGCCGGCGTCCACGGTGGCATGGTGGTGGCTCAGGGCGCACCCGACGATATTATCAACAACACCCGATCACTCACCGGGCAATACCTGGCCGGCAGCCGCCGCATCGAGATCCCGCCGCAACGCACCCCCTGTGACAGGGACATGATGCTGACGCTGCACGGCGCCAGCGGCAATAACCTCAAATCAGTGGATGTCTCGCTTCCTGTTGGTCTACTGACCTGCGTTACCGGTGTATCCGGTTCCGGCAAATCCACGCTCATCAACGACACCTTGTATCGGTATATGGCGCGGGAGCTCAACAAAGCGAGCACGACGCCGGCCGCCTGTAAGTCCATTGAGGGCATGCATCACTTCGACAAGATCGTCGATATCGATCAAAGCCCCATCGGCCGCACGCCACGCTCCAATCCAGCCACCTATACCGGCTTGTTTACGCCCATTCGTGAATTGTTTGCCGGCACACCGGAAGCACGTTCCCGCGGTTACACGCCGGGCCGTTTCAGTTTCAATGTCAAGGGTGGCCGCTGCGAGGCCTGCCAGGGCGATGGCGTGATTCGTGTAGAAATGCACTTCCTGCCGGATGTGTATGTGCCTTGCGATGTCTGCAAAAGCCAGCGTTACAATCGTGAAACCCTGGATATCCGCTACAAGGGCAAGAATATTCATCAGGTACTGAAAATGACGGTGGAAGACGCGTTGGAGTTCTTCAACGCCGTACCCGTGGTGCGCCGCAAACTGGAAACGCTCATGGACGTCGGCCTGTCTTATATCACGCTTGGCCAGAATGCCACCACACTCTCTGGCGGTGAAGCGCAGCGGGTCAAACTATCGCGCGAACTCTCCAAGCGTGATACCGGCAAGACGATCTATATCCTCGACGAACCCACCACCGGACTGCACTTTCATGATGTCGAGCAGTTACTGAGAGTACTGCACCGGCTGCGCGATCACGGCAACACCGTGATCGTCATCGAACATAACCTGGATGTCATCAAGACCGCTGACTGGTTGATCGATATGGGCCCTGAAGGCGGTAACCGCGGCGGTGAGGTCATCGCCTGCGGCACACCGGAAGATGTGACAGCAGTCGAAGCATCATTTACCGGACAGTTCCTGCAATCGATACTGAGGCCTGGTAGCAAAAGCAAAAAACGCCGCAAGGCCTAAAGCCATAACTACACATTAACTGCCCACTAATGCGTCATACCCGCGTAGGCGGGAATCTAGCAAGTGATTGATATATAGACTATTCATTTTCGCTGGATACCCGCCTGCGCGGGTATGACAACATGTTATTTTTATGACTTCATGTCTATAGCCGTCATGGACAATCTTACATCCTAAAATATAAGCTTGAAACGAGATAACTTAATTATTTAGCGGAACATCAGTGACAACGCGGAACATCAGTGACAACTACCCCATAGTTCACTCATTTCCAGCTGCGGGGCATAGTGCGTTTCCTGCGATGCTACAAAACGCCACCCAAAACCAGACCTATGCTGTCACCATCTGCACTGACAGTGCTGTTCACAAAATCATAATCAATGATCGTCACGCGCCCACCGATGAAAAAATTCTCGGTGAGGAAGTAATCCACTTCGGCGACAAAACCCACTGCATCATCGAAAGCAATATCGGGTTGAGCCAGGTCACCGGAGGTCTCGAAGCTTGGGTCCAGATGGTAGGTCAAACCACCGCCATAACGCCACGGCCCATTATTGCTGAACACCATCACGTTCAAGGGAAAGCGTTCAAAATGCACGTCCGCGTTATCGCCACTGACGCTGTCTATCTTATAACCGATGGTAGCCTGCAGCGTAATAATCTCTGTCAGATCAATCTCGGCGCCAATCGATAAACTTAATAATTCACCGGCGTCAATCGATTCTTCGTATTGATAGTAATAGCCATCGCTGATAAACACTTCGGCAAGCTCATCGCCACCAAAATGCAGACCCATATCCAGCGCCAGGCGCGTTTCCGCATAAGATACGGAACTCAAGGCCAGCAACAGCATGCTAAGCGGCATTCTCAGTGAAATCACTTTTCTCATAGGAAATCCCCTATAATTCAATCTTAGAGACGTCAAACCCTGCCTGAGTACAGCACCCAGCCTCAGAGCAGAAATGTCAAAATCAATTCAATTGGTTGTGAGAGTAACGCACGTTAACTGAACAGCCGCTGAACCATTCTTTGAGTAGACATATCAAAATCAATCGCGTGATGAGTGCTCTAGTATCGAGATTGGATCACCCACACGTAGTTTCAGCAATGATGCTGTACTGGCCTCCCTAGTGGCTATCTCAACCATGCCGTTGGCATTCTCATACCAGAAAGGCCTGCCGGATTTGGCTTCACTGAATACACGCACATACTCGCAGATAGAGTTCCCGATCCTGATTCGACAAGTCTTAGCCAACTGTGATGCGCGCAACCCGGTGATGGCATTACCGTAGTGGTCGATATAAATGATCTCCAGCAAATCCTCTGGCCAGGCCGTCAACAACGCATCCTGAGGCAATACCTCAGCCGGCACATCACGCCCCATCGCCAGATTGGCCGCGACCGGCGCGAACAGATCGCGCCCATGAAAACTGTTGGAAAGCTGTGGCGGCTGCCAGGTAATCTGCCAACACTGTACTTCCCGAGCACGCTTGCACACCATCGATAGCAAACCATTATCCGGCGCCACAAACCAGCGTCCGTCGGCCTCGAGCATGATCGGCAGTCGCTGCGAACCCACACCCGGATCAACCACACACACAAACACCGTTCCTGACGGAAATTCTTCAAGATACGCTGGTAACAGATAAGCCGCGGCGCGCGGATTAAAGTCCGGCAAATCCGAGAACAGGTTCACCAGTGGAATACCCGGCGCCAGTCGATGCAATACGGCCTGCATCTGCCCCACATAGGGATCCCGCAGACTGAAATCGGTAAACAGGACTAGCATTTGTGTATTTCACAGCAAAGGCGCAAAGGACGCAAAAATTTTTCATACCCTGCTCCAAGCATCCTGAAAGTGTGGATCTCACGTGGACACATCCGCATAATCAGGGCCTGTGGGTATACCTATTAGTTACCCATGCTATCTGCTTTCTTTACGTCCCTTACGGTGAACTTCATTCAGGCAACAAAAAGCCGGGGCATGCCCCGGCTTTTCTGGAAACAGTAACGACAGGCTTATTCGTCTTCAGCCCCAGTTTCTGCTTGCGGACGATCCACCAGTTCAATAAATGCCATGGGTGCTTTATCGCCTGTGCGGTAGCCGCATTTAAGAATACGCAGATACCCGCCCGGGCGCGACTTGAAGCGCGGACCCAGTTCGGAAAACAGTTTACCAACGGCTTCTTTATCACGCAGACGATCATATGCCAGACGTCGATGGGACACGCTGTCTTCCTTGGAAAGCGTGATCAGCGGTTCAGCAAAGCGGCGCAGCTCCTTGGCTTTGGGCAAGGTAGTCTTGATGGCTTCGTGACGAAACAAAGAAACCATCATATTGCGGAACATCGCCTTACGATGACTGCTGTTGCGGTTCAGTTGTCTGCCGGTATGACGGTGGCGCATGACAGTATTTCCTTAAATATTCAATTTAATTAAGCCGTAGCTTTGTCTTCATCTTTCAGGTTAGCAGGCGGCCAGTTCTCCAGCCTCATACCGAGTGATAGACCGTGAGACGCCAGCACATCCTTGATCTCGGTGAGTGACTTCTTGCCGAGATTAGGCGTTTTCAGCAACTCAACCTCGGTACGTTGAATCAGATCACCAATGTAATGAATGTTTTCCGCTTTCAGACAATTGGCCGAACGTACGGTCAGCTCCAGATCATCCACAGGGCGAACCAGGATAGGATCAATCTCGGACTCAGCGCCCTCTGGCTCTTTCTGGACATCACCTTGCAGGTCCACGAAGATCGAAAGCTGCTGCTGCAGGATGTTGGCAGCCTGGCGAATCATATCTTCAGGGTCAACCGTGCCGTTGGTTTCAAGATCGATAATCAGCTTGTCCAGGTCGGTACGCTGTTCAACACGCGCACTCTCAACATTATAAGCAACACGACGTATCGGGCTGAAACTGGCATCGATCAACAAACTGCCAATGGCACGATCTTCTTCATTACGGCGCTGGTTAGACGGCTGGTAGCCACGACCCATGACAACCCTCATCGACATGTTGAGTTCGCTGCCTTTGGTCAAATGCGCAATCACATGATCTGGGTTGATGATCTCAACATCGTGGTCAAGCTCGATATCAGCAGCAGTAACCACACCCGGTCCTTTCTTACGCACATTCAGAGTCGCTTCACTCTTGTTATGCATGCGTATTGCCAGACCCTTAAGGTTCAGCAGGATATCGATGACATCCTCCTGCACACCTTCGATCGTAGTGTACTCATGCAGTACACCCTCGATCTCGGCCTCAACCACGGCGCAACCCGGAATAGAAGACAGCAGAATGCGGCGCAGCGCATTCCCCAGGGTATGACCGAAACCGCGTTCCAGCGGCTCCAGCACTACCTTGGCATGCTGCGTATTGATACTCTGTACTTCAACCAATTTAGGCTTGAGCAATTCGTTAACCTTTGCCACCATCGAGACCTCGCTAAAGCGTTACTTGGAGTAGAGCTCTACAACCAACGATTCGTTAATTTCTGACGGCAAATCACTGCGATCAGGTACTGACTTAAACACACCTTCCATTTTGCCGGCATCGACCTCTACCCATTCCGGTATGCCGTATTGTTCGGCAACATTCAGTGCATCCTTAATACGTAGCTGCTTCTTGGCCTTTTCACGAACCGCGACGACATCACTTGCCTTCACCTGGTAAGAAGGAATATTGACCGAGACACCATTTACCAGGATCGCTTTGTGGCTGACAAGTTGGCGCGCTTCGCTGCGAGTGGATGCAAAACCCATACGATACACTACATTATCAAGACGGCATTCAAGCAGTTGCAGCAGGTTCTCACCTGTTGAGCCTTTAATACGGCTGGCTGCCTTGTAGTAATTGCGGAACTGACGCTCCAACACCCCATAAATACGGCGCAGTTTCTGCTTCTCGCGCAACTGCACACCATAGTCGGACAGGCGTGTACGACGATCAGCGTGTTGACCGGGGATTTTATCCAGCTTGCATTTTGAGTCGAGCGCGCGTGCGCGGCTCTTATGCATGAGGTCAGTACCCTCACGACGGCTCAATTTACATTTTGGTCCAAGATATCTTGCCATGCTAAATACTCCGACCTAGACGCGACGACGTTTGGGAGGCCGGCATCCGTTGTGCGGAATGGGCGTCACGTCGCTAATATTAATGATCTTGAATCCCAGGTTATTGAGGGAACGTACGGCCGATTCACGACCCGGGCCCGGGCCTTTAACCATAACTTCAAGGTTCTTCATACCATATTCCTTGGCTACATTCCCTGCGCGCTCGGCAGCAACCTGTGCTGCAAACGGTGTGCTTTTACGCGATCCACGAAAACCTGAACCGCCCGCTGTGGCCCAGCACAAGGCGTTACCCTGGCGGTCGGTGATCGTCACAATGGTGTTGTTAAATGACGCGTTGATATGCGCAACACCGTCGGTAACGGTGATCTTAACCTTCTTCTTCGTACGTGTCGGGGCCTTAGCCATAATATTCTCTGTCTACTCGCTACTCGTTATTTACGAATCGGACGACGCGGCCCTTTACGGGTACGGGCATTAGTCCGGGTACGCTGACCTCGCAACGGCAGGCCGCGGCGGTGACGCAAGCCACGGTAACAACCAAGGTCCATCAATCGTTTGATATTCATGGTCACTTCGCGGCGAAGATCACCTTCGACACTAAACTTAGCAACCTCTGTACGAATTTTCTCAATCTCGTCTTCGCTCAGATCCTTGACCTTACGGTTCGCCTCGACTCCCGCTGCAGCGCATATACTGCGCGCACGGGTGGGGCCAACCCCGTAGATCGAGGTTAAGGCAATCACTGTATGCTTTTGTACGGGGATATTAATCCCGGCAATTCGAGCCATTTAGGCTATCTCCTGTGCTGCGAATCGCGCAAAACGCGCTATTATTACCAACAATACTATATAAATCAATTACAAAGCCGTTATTTAACCCTGGCGCTGCTTGTGACGCGGATCCTTACATATCACACGCACCACACCGTTGCGGCGAATCACCTTGCAGTTCCGGCAGAGTTTCTTGACTGAAGCACGCACTTTCATCGTTTCACCTATCCTGATTAACGGTCTCCGCGCCTAGCGCAGAACCCCTGATTTGCCGTAGCCCTTCAGGTTCGCCTTTTTCATCAAACCTTCATACTGATGCGACATGAGGTGCGCTTGCACCTGCGCCATGAAATCCATGACCACTACCACAATAATCAGTAGCGATGTACCGCCAAAGTAGAATGGTACATTCCACTTCAAGATCAAAAATTCCGGCAGCAGGCAAACCAGACTTATGTAAATAGCACCTACCGCTGTCAATCGCGTCATCACACCATCAACATAACGGGCCGTCTGTTCTCCGGGACGAATCCCCGGAATAAACGCACCCGAGCGTTTCAGGTTATCTGCTGTCTCACGCGAATCGAACACAATCGCAGTGTAGAAAAAGCAGAAAAATATAATTGCCGCCGCATAAAAAGCAACATAGATCGGCTGTCCCGGCGCCAAGGTGGTTGAAATATCCCGCAACCAACCCATACCCTCTGCGCGACCAAACCATTGCCCCAGGGTTGCCGGGAACAAGATGATACTGGACGCAAAGATCGGCGGAATCACCCCCGCCATATTCAGTTTCAGCGGTAGGTGGCTCGACTGCGCTGCATACATTTTGCGTCCTTGCTGTCGCTTGGCATAGTTCACCGTAATACGGCGCTGGCCACGCTCGACAAACACAACAAAGGCCGTCACTACGAGTGCCAACGCAAACAGTATGATCACCAATGGCGGCGATAATTCACCTGTGCTTGCCAGCTCGAGGGTACCTGCTATCGCCAGCGGTAAGCCCGCAACGATACCCGCAAAGATAATGATCGAAATACCATTACCTATACCACGCTCGGTGATCTGCTCACCCAACCACATCAAAAACATTGTGCCAGTCACCAACGACACCGTCGCGGTGAACACGAAACCCGGACCAGGTGTAATCGCAACACCCTGATTCTGCAGGGCCACCGAAACACCGATTGCCTGGAAGGTTGCGAGGCCTAACGTGCCGTAACGCGTATATTGCGTTATCTTGCGGCGGCCGGACTCGCCTTCCTTTTTCAGTTCCTTAAGGCTGGGCACTACCGCCGACATCAACTGCATAATGATCGATGCCGAAATGTAAGGCATGATGCCCAACGCCAAAATACTCAATCGTTGTAGGGCGCCACCGGAAAACATGTTAAACATGCTCAGGATGGTGCCACTTTGCTGGTCAAAAAACTGCGCCATGGCATCAGGGTTAATACCTGGCACAGGTATATAGGTACCAATGCGGTAAACCACAAGAGCCATCGCCAGGAACAGCAAGCGCTGCCGCAGTTCAGTTACCTTGCCCAAGCCCCCTAGAGAGCCTGCCATTGCAGCGCCAGGTCGTGACATCAGTTAGCCATCAACCTCAATCTGTTTCAATCTTGCCACCAGCCGCCTCTATAGCAGACCGGGCACCCTTGGTAACCGCAATACCTTTAAGTGTTACCGCCTTATCGATCGAACCTGATGCAATCACTTTGGCTCTTTCAATAAAGTTGTTAATAACATTGGCATCCTTGAGGGCCTGCAAATCAATAACAGCATTATCGATCTTCGTCAGCTCATGCAAACGAATCTCGGCGGTTAACCCGGCACTGCGGGAACGGAAGCCAACCTTGGGCAATCTACGCTGCAGCGGCATCTGGCCGCCCTCGAAGCCGACCTTGTGATAACCGCCGGAGCGTGAATGCTGACCTTTATGGCCACGTCCACAGGTTTTGCCCAGGCCGGACCCTATACCACGACCAACGCGCTTGCGCGTAGGGCGACTGCCTGCTGCAGGTTTTAATGTATTGAGTCGCATTTATGCTTCCTCGACCTTGAGCATGTAATTGATCTTGTTGATCATGCCACGATTTTCAGGCGTGTCGTTGACGGTCACCGGGTTATGTATACGGCGAATCCCAAGGCCGCGCGCGCAAGCCTGGTGGGCCTTAAGACGGCCATTCAAGCTACGTAGCAGCGTCACTTTTAGTTGCTTAGCCATGACCTAACCCAGTACCTCTTCAACTTTCTTGCCACGTTTAGCAGCAATGTATTCTGGCGAGTTCATCTCTGTAAGACCATTCAGGGTTGCGCGCACTACATTGATGGGATTACGCGAGCCATTACATTTGGCCAGCACATTTCTGACACCCAGCACTTCAAAAACTGCGCGCATTGCGCCACCGGCGATAATGCCGGTACCTTCCGAGGCGGGCTGCATGAAGACTTTGGCAGCACCATGACGGCCAATTAGCGGGTACTGCAAGGTACCTTCCTTCATCGGCACGCTGACCAGCCTTTTACGTGCCTGTTCCATCGCCTTTTGTATAGCCAATGGCACTTCGCGCGCCTTGCCATAACCGAAGCCGACACGCCCTTGGCCATCGCCGACAACGGTTAGCGCTGTAAAGCCGAATTTACGGCCGCCTTTAACAACCTTTGCCACACGATTGACGGTAACAAGCTTTTCTTGCAGGCCGTCTTTCGCTTTCGATGTATCACCATTCGCCATTTGTATACCCTTTAAAACTCAAGTCCTGCTTCACGCGCAGCATCCGCCAGCGCCTTGATGCGGCCATGAAATTTGAAACCGGATCGATCGAATGCCACCTTGGTCACGCCTTTAGCCTTGGCGCGATCTGCAATGGCTTTGCCTATTTGGGTCGCCGCTGCGACGTTACCTGTGCCTTTCAGGTCTTTCTTGAGCGTTGATTCCAGAGACGATGCACTGGCAACGACGGTTGAACCACTGGGCTCAATAACCTGTGCATAGATATGACGCGGCGTGCGAAACACGCACAGGCGATAAACCTTCAATTCGCGTATCTTGCTGCGTGTCTTACGCGCGCGGCGTAAACGTGACGTTTTCTTATCCATATCCGCTAACCTACTTCTTCTTGGCTTCTTTACGGATGATATGTTCATCCACGTATTTAACGCCCTTGCCTTTATAGGGCTCGGGAGGACGGAAGGCGCGAATCTCTGAGGCCACCTGGCCGACGCGCTGCTTGTCGACACCCTTGACCACGACCTCGGTCTGGCTTGGGGTTTCGATGGTAATGCCCTCGGGCACCGCATAGTTCACGGGATGCGAAAAACCTAACGCCAGATTCAGTGTGTTGCCCTGCGCCTGGGCACGGTAACCCACACCCACCAGTTCGAGCTTACGCTCGAAACCCTGACTGACGCCGGTAACGATATTGGCAGCCAGTGATCGCATGGTTCCAGCCATCGCCATCGCCGTCCCACTGGCCGAAAACTGGAGCTGCTTGTCTTCCTGGGCAACCGTCACCGCTGGATGAACATCCAGCAGCATCTGCCCCTTGGGTCCTTTTACGGACAATGACTGGCCTTGCAGCTTAACTTCCACGCCAGCTGGGATTTCAACAGGTTGTTTGGCTATTCTCGACATGTCTATTGATCCATCAGGCGACGACGCATAACACTTCACCACCGAAACCGGCAGCACGTGCAGCATGATCACTCATTACACCTTTCGAGGTGGAAACAATAGCAACACCCAATCCACCAATCACCTTGGGCAATTCGTCGGCACTGCGATAGATGCGCAGCCCGGGACGGCTCGTCCGTTGGATAGTCTCAATGACGGGCTTGCCCTGATAATACTTGAGCACAACAGTTAGTTGCGACTTACTGCCCACCTGCTCTGCAGAATAGTCCTCGATATAGCCTTCTTCCTTAAGCACGTTGGCAATTGCCAACTTCAACTTGGACGATGGCATCGTGACATTGGCTTTGGCCGCACCTTGCCCGTTACGTATACGGGTCAGCATATCAGCTATGGGGTCATTCATACTCATAAGTCGATTCTCTATCTTTCCACTGTTAGCGGATTACCAACTGGCCATAACCAGGCCGGGAACGTCACCGCGCATGGCTGCTTCACGCAGCTTGTTGCGTGCCAGACCAAACTTACGGTAATACCCATGCGGGCGACCGGTCAGGCTACAGCGATTACGCAGGCGCGCCGGGCTACCGTCACGCGGCAGCTTCTGTAAACGTAACGAAGCTGCAGCACGTTCATCAAAGCTGCTGTTGGGGCTTTTTATAATCGCCTTCAATTCAGCGCGCTTCGCTGCATATTTATTAACAGCGCGTATACGGCGCCGCTCACGTTGCATCATTGAAACCTTAGCCATAACGTCCTGATCTGTTTATTTAAACGGAAAACCAAAGGCACGTAACAATGCACGCGCCTCATCATCATTTGTTGTACTGGTGGTGATAGTAATATCCATGCCGCGCAGCACATCAATCTTGTCGTAATCAACTTCCGGGAAGATGATTTGCTCACGCACACCCATGCTGTAGTTGCCACGCCCATCAAAAGATTTAGGGCTGAGTCCACGAAAATCACGGATACGCGGAATTGCGATATTAATAAGTCGGTCGAGAAACTCATACATACGCTCTCTACGCAGATTCACCTTGCAACCGATCGGCCAATCTTCACGAATATTGAAGCCCGCGACGGATTTGCGCGCCAACGTGACGACCGGCTTCTGCCCGGCAATCTTGGTCATGTCGGATACAGCATGTTCGATGACCTTCTTGTCAGCAACCGCTTCACCAACACCCATATTGAGCGAAATCTTCTCAATGTGAGGCAATTGCATCACATTGGCGAACTTGAACTGCTCCATGAGTTCTTTACAGACTTTATCGCGATAAAATTCTTGTAACCTGGACATGGCTTTACCTAGATATCCACTACTTCATTATTTGACTTGAAGACACGCACCTTGCGGTTGTCTTCCAGAATTTTAAATCCAACCCGATCACCTTTACCGGTTGCCGGATTGAACAGCATAACGTTCGAAATATCCAGCGGCATTTCTCTATCAATAATACCGCCAGCCACACCCTGATTGGGATTGGCCTTGACGTGTTTCTTGGCGATGTTAATACCTTCAACCACTAACCTGTCATCGTCCAGTATGCGTAACACCGTGCCACGACGACCTTTGTCTTTGCCTGTAATAACGACCACTTCGTCGCCTGTCTTGATCCTGTTCATTGTCGCTGCTTCTCTTCGCTATTAATGACGAGTGCTCAAAGCACTTCCGGCGCTAACGAAATAATCTTCATAAATTTCTCACCACGCAGTTCGCGGGTGACAGGGCCAAAAATACGCGTGCCGATAGGCTGCAACTGATTGTTAAGCAGGACCGCCGCGTTGCCATCAAATCGGATCAGCGAACCATCAGGACGACGCACACCCTTGGCAGTACGGACAACAACGGCGTTATAAACCTCGCCTTTCTTGACCTTACCGCGGGGGATCGCGTCCTTGACGCTAACCTTGATGACATCACCAATCTTGGCGTAGCGGCGGTGTGAGCCCCCGAGTACCTTAATACACTGGACTCTTTTCGCACCACTGTTATCGGCGGCGTCCAATACGGTCTGCATCTGAATCATGGCGCTTCTTCTATTCCGTCAATGCGTTATTCGCTTGCGCGACCCACTACTTCAACCAATGTCCATGATTTGGACTTGGAGAGCGGCCGACATTGCTTGATGGTGACCTTGTCACCAATCTTGCACTCGTTGTTCTCATCATGCACATGCAACTTGGTAGTCATGCGCAAATACTTGCCATAGACAGGGTGCTTCTCGCGGCGCTCGGTAGCGACCGTGATCGTTTTGTCCATCCTGTCACTGACAACACGGCCCATGAGCGTCCGCTGTACTTTCATCTGCTCACTCATGCTGCATCACCTGCATTGGCTTTTTCATTCAACAAGGTTTTAATCCTGGCTATATCCTTGCGGACCTTCGAAAACTGATCAAAGTGGGACATCTGGCCCGTGCTTTGATGCATGCGCAAATTAAATTGTTCACGCACCTTCTCACCCAGTTCTTTCTGTAAATCAGCTACGCTCATGGCACGGAGTTCGTTGGTCTTCATCACATCACCGTCCGGTTAATAAACGCCGTTTTGATCGGCAATTTAGCTGCTGCCAGGCGAAATGCCTCGCGCGCAATATCCTCACTCACACCTTCCATCTCGTACAGCACCTTGCCTGGTTGAATCTTGGCAACCCAGTACTCAACATTACCTTTACCCTTACCCTGGCGTACTTCCAAGGGTTTTTTGGTTACCGGCACATCAGGGAAAATACGAATCCAGATCTTGCCGCCACGTTTAACATGACGCGTCATGGCGCGGCGTGCAGCCTCGATCTGGCGCGCTGTGATACGCCCCCGGTCAACGGCTTTGAGCCCGAACTCTCCGAAGCTGACCTTGTTACCGTTCAGCGCCAGCCCGCGATTGCGGCCTTTCTGTTGTTTACGAAACTTTGTTCGTTTTGGCTGTAACATGCTATCGCGTTCCTCTTAGCCTGCTGCGCGCTTACTGTCCTGAGTGGACTCTTCACCCTTGGACTCAAGATCAAAAACTTCGCCTTTAAAGATCCAGACCTTGACACCAATAACACCATAGGTGGTGTTGGCGCGGGCAACCCCATAATCAATATCAGCACGCAGGGTGTGCAATGGCACACGCCCTTCTCGATACCACTCACTACGAGCGATCTCGGCACCGTTCAAACGACCGCCAACATTGACTTTCACACCTAGTGCGCCCAAACGCATGGCATTACTTACGGCACGCTTCATGGCACGGCGAAACATAATGCGTCGCTCCAGTTGCTGGGCAATACTCTCGGCGACCAGCGTTGCATCGACTTCGGGTTTGCGAATCTCTTCAATATTGATCTTCACATTATTGATTTCGAGACCCATACGCCTGGCCACTTCACGGCGTAAGGCTTCGACATCTTCACCTTTCTTGCCAATCACGATACCCGGGCGTGCGGTATGAATCGTGATGAATGCCGCGCGCGCCGGTCGCTCGATCTGAATACGGCTGACCGAGGCCTGCGACAGTTTTTCCTTGAGGAAATCCCGTACCTCGAGATCTTTACTCAAGAATTCCGCATAATCCTTGCCTTCCGCATACCACTTGGATGTCCAATCTGTAGCGATGCCAAGGCGGAAACCGGTTGGATGTACTTTTTGACCCATTATTTAGCCTTTATGCTCTCGATGCGTGCGCCAGTTAGTCAGCGACCATAACGGTAATGTGACTGTTGCGCTTGAGTATCCTGTTGCCACGCCCTTTGGCGCGCGGACGAAACCGTTTATAAGTCGACGCCTGGTCGACAAAAATTTGCGAAACCTTCAGTTCATCAATATCAGCGCCTTCGTTATGCTCTGCATTCGCAATTGCAGACTCAAGCAACTTCTTGACAAGACCGGCGCCTTTCTTAGGGCTGAACGAAAGTAACTGCAGGGCGCTGTCCACAGGCATACCACGAATCTGGTCAACAACCAGGCGACATTTCTGTGGAGAGATGCGTGCATTTTTCAGTTTTGCTGCGACTTCCATCGTTCTAACCTCTTGAAACAATCATTAACGGGCTTTTTTGTCGGCCACGTGACCCCTGTAGGTACGGGTAGCAGCAAATTCGCCCAGTTTATGGCCCACCATGTTTTCACTGATCAATACCGGCACATGCTGACGGCCATTATGTACAGCAATCGTCAGGCCCACCATTTCCGGCACCACCATTGAGCGGCGCGACCAGGTTTTCACCGGGCGGCGGTCTTTATTGGCAACGGCCGCATCCACCTTTTTTATGAGGTGATGATCAACGAACGGGCCTTTTCTTAATGATCTTGGCACAAGGTCACCTTTTATTTCTTGTTGCTACGACGACGCACAATCAAATTGTCCGTACGTTTGTTCTTACGAGTCTTATAACCTTTGGTCGGCATACCCCATGGCGATACCGGATGGCGCCCGCCCGAGGAGCGGCCTTCACCACCACCATGCGGATGATCGACCGGGTTCATGGCTACACCACGCACCGTTGGGCGTACTCCGCGCCAGCGTTTGGCGCCCGCCTTACCCAGTTTGCGCAGGTTGTGCTCCAGATTACTAACCACACCAATCGTTGCACGGCAATCCGACAACACCTTACGCGTTTCGCCAGAACGCAAACGCAAGGTGGCATGCTGGCCTTCGCGTGCAACCAACTGCACCGCGGCGCCGGCGCTGCGTGCGATTTGCGCACCCTTACCCGGCTTTAATTCGACACAGTGCACAACAGTACCTACCGGAATGCTGCGCAGCGGCATGGTACTGCCCGGTTTGATGGGAGCATGAACGCCGGAAACCACTGTATCACCAGCCTTCACACCATCCGGCGCTATAATGTAACGACGCTCACCATCTGCATATAGCACCAATGCAATATAGGCGCTGCGATTAGGATCGTATTCGATACGTTCCACACGGGCCGCGATATCATCCTTATTGCGCTTGAAATCGATAACGCGATAGCGCTGTTTATGCCCACCACCGACATGACGCGTGGTAATACGGCCCTGGTTATTGCGGCCACCAGTCTTACTCTTCTTCTCAATCAGCGGACGGTATGGCTCACCCTTATACAATTCAGAGGAGACAACCTTGACTACAAAACGCCGTCCAGGTGATGTCGGTTTAGCTTTGACAACTGCCATTCTCGTAACCTTTGTTATTCAGCACCGACAAAGTCGATGTCCTGGCCGGCAGCCAGGGTGACATAAGCTTTTTTCCAGTTGGCACGCCGGCCCATTCTCTGACCGAAGCGCTTCACCTTGCCGCGGCTGTTCAACACGCGCACGCCTTCAACATTGACTTTGAATAGCAGCTCAACGGCCTTCTTAATTTCGAGCTTGGTGGCATCGGGCAACACACGAAACACATGCTGGCCCGCCGTTTCTGCAGCAGTTGCTGATTTCTCCGACACATGCGGCGCCAGCAACACCTTCATCAAACGTTCCTGATTCATGATAACCATTCCTCAATCTGCTTAACGGCAGCCACAGTTACCAAGACCTTCTCAAAGCGCACCAGACTGACCGGATCAAGTCCGCCCACCTCACACACATCAACGTGGTGCAGATTGCGGGCCGATAGATATAGGTTACGGTCGGCCTGATCGGGGATGATCAACACAGAGTCCAGAGATAAGGCGCCCAACTTAGCAACCAATTCCCGGGTCTTCGGCGCCTCAACAGCGAAGCTGTCAACCACGATCAGACGATCATTGCGCGCCAGTTCCGAGAAGATGGAACGAATCGCTGCGCGGTACATCTTCTTGTTCAGTTTCTGCTTGTAGCTACGAGGCCGGGCAGCAAAAGTTGCACCGCCACTCCGCCATATCGGGCTACGAATCGTACCTGCACGGGCGCGGCCAGTGCCTTTCTGTTTCCAGGGTTTGGCGCCACCGCCACTGACATCAGAACGGCTTTTTTGCGCCTTGGTACCGGCGCGGCCACCCGCGAGATACGCAGTCACCGCCTGATGCACCAGGCTTTCATTAAATTCACGGTCAAAGGCTTCATCAGAAACCTTGATCGTCTTTTTAGTGTCGACAACCTTGAGTTCCATGAGTCTTAACCTTTAGCCTTCTTGTTCTTGAGTTTCATTGCGGGGCTCACAATAACATCGCCACCCTTGGAGCCAGGAACCGCACCCCTGATCAACAACAGGTCACGCTCTGCATCAACCCTGACAACTTCCAGATTCTGAGTGGTCGAGCGCACATTACCCATGTGGCCTGACATTTTCTTGCCCTTGACGACGCGCCCCGGCGTTTGACATTGGCCAATGGAACCCGGCACACGGTGCGAGATAGAATTGCCGTGCGTGGCGTCCTGACCGCGGAAATTATGCCGCTTGATGGTACCGGCAAAACCCTTACCTTTGCTGGTACCTGTCACGTCAACAACCTGACCGGCCTCAAATATGTCGGCCTTGAGAGCGGTACCGACTTCGAATTCGCCATCAGCGTCTTCAAGACGGAACTCCCACAAACCGCGGCCAGCCTCATTCCTGGACTTGGCATAATGTCCCGTCAACGGTTTGTTCACACGTGAGGCCTTGCGCAAACCCACAGTCACCTGCAGGGCGCGATAACCGTCGTTTTCAGGGGTCTTGACCTGAGTAACGCGATTCGGCTCTACATGTACGACGGTCACAGGGATAGAAACGCCATCGTCTGTAAAGACGCGCGTCATACCCACTTTTCGACCGACTAATCCGATTGACATCACCTAACTCCGAAATATGTGCTGATATTCAGCCGCGAAAATCCGACTTTTCTTACAATTTGCGGCCCGACACAAGCAATCTCATGTCGGGCCGCAGGAAGCCGGCAATTATTACCTAACCAGCGGCAAGTCTCAAGTGGAAAGAGTCAATTTTCTTGCCCTTCCACCCGATTTTTTTAACTAATTCAGCTTGATCTGCACATCCACACCTGCAGCCAGATCCAGCTTCATCAGGGCATCCACCGTTTTGTCCGTAGGATCAACGATATCCATGATGCGCTTATGGGTGCGGATCTCGTACTGATCACGCGCATCCTTGTTGACATGCGGTGAAATCAGCACCGTGAAGCGCTCCTTCTTGGTCGGCAATGGAATGGGGCCCTTGACCCGGGCGCCGGTCCGTTTTGCCGTTTCGACAATCTCGCTGGCGGAACGATCGATCAGGCGATGATCGAACGCCTTCAAGCGGATGCGTATTCTTTGCTTAGCTGCCATGTTTAATATGCCCTGAGCCTAAATAAGCCCGTAAGTGAATGAGTTAATTACTCGATAATCCTGATTACTCAATAATCTTGGCTACCACACCGGCGCCGACGGTACGGCCACCCTCGCGGATCGCAAACCGCAGGCCGTCTTCCATCGCGATCGGGGCAATCAGGCTCAC
>CAMYKB010000043.1 GCA_947258875.1 uncultured Gammaproteobacteria bacterium
GTGAGCCTGATTGCCCCGATCGCGATGGAAGACGGCCTGCGGTTTGCGATCCGCGAGGGTGGCCGTACCGTCGGCGCCGGTGTGGTAGCGAAAATTATCGAGTAAATCTTTACGTTACAGAGTGGCAAGGGACGGGGAGTATGATGCTCCCCGTTCTGTGCTTTCTGTTATATGGAGTGTGAACTAGGCCAGTAGCTCAATTGGCAGAGCAGCGGTCTCCAAAACCGCAGGTTGGGGGTTCAAGTCCCTCCTGGCCTGCCATTAAACAGCACTGTTGGCGGTGCTTAGGTAACGGTTGATAAATGGCAGGAAAAGTCGAAGTTCAGGGTTCAGCGTTCGATACGGTCAAGATGATCGTGTCCGTGATGTTGCTGGTGCTCGGTGTTGCCGGGTTTTATTACTACGCTGAGGAGTCAACCCTTTACAGGGTGCTGGGTCTGCTGGCGATTGTGGGTGTAGTGATCGGCATCATGCTGACTACCGCAAAAGGCAAGTCGCTATGGGGTTTCCTGAAGGAATCGCGCACCGAGGTGCGCAAAATGGTGTGGCCGACACGCGCCGAGACAGTGCAGACCACGCTGATTGTTTTCGTCCTGGTGATTATCGTAGGTATATTCCTGTGGTTGCTGGATATGTTCCTGGGCTGGGCGATCCGGTTCGTAATAGGCTAGTGAGGTTATAGATGGCATTACGTTGGTACGTCGTCCACGCGTATTCCGGATATGAGAACCAGGTCAAACGTTCGCTGGAAGAGCGCATCCAGCGCTACAACATGCAGGACAAGTTTGGCGAGATCCTGGTGCCTATGGAAGAAGTGGTGGAGATGCGCGAAGGCCAGAAGCGCCGCAGTGAGCGTAAATTTTTCCCCGGCTACGTGCTGGTGCAGATGGATATGGATGATGAAAGCTGGCATCTGGTGAAAGATGCGCCAAAGGTGTTGGGTTTTATCGGTGGCACCTCAGACAAGCCGGCGCCGATCACCGACAAGGAAGCCGATTCGATACTGAATCGCATTCAGGAGGGCGTGGAGAAACCCAGGCCCAAGGTATTGTTCGAGCCGGGCGAAGTGGTACGGGTGACGGATGGCCCGTTTAATGACTTTAATGGTGTTGTAGAGGAAGTGAACTACGACAAGAGCCGTCTGCTGGTGGCGGTACAGATTTTCGGGCGTTCGACACCTGTCGAACTGGAGTTCGGCCAGGTCGAAAAGGCCTAAGTAAGGCAGTTTTGAATTTTTAGTTGTTGGTTTTTAGTTTGGGGTTTTATTCAGTACTAAACACTCGCAACTTAACACTGAAGTGATGGGGAGCCGCGTAGCTATGAGCTGCCGGCGTTTGCACCCACTGGAGAGAGAATATGGCCAAGAAAGTAGAAGCGTATATCAAGCTGCAGGTGCCTGCACAGGAAGCCAACCCGAGTCCGCCGGTAGGTCCGGCGCTGGGTCAGCACGGTGTGAATATCATGGAATTCTGCAAGGCGTTTAACGCGCAGAGCCAGAACCTTGAAAAAGGTATGCCGATCCCGGTAGTGATTACAGTTTACAATGACCGCAGTTTTACGTTTATTACCAAGACACCTCCGGCTTCGGTGTTACTGAAGAAGGCCGCAGGCGTTCCCAAGGGCAGCGGTACACCTAACACCAGCAAGGTGGGCAAGGTGAACCGTGCGCAACTGGAAGAAATCGCCACCACTAAAATGCCTGATCTGACAGCGGCAGATATGGACGCCGCCGTGCGCACTATCGCCGGCAGTGCACGCAGTATGGGTCTGGACGTGGAAGGGGTATAGGTCATGGCGAAATTAACAAAGTCACAAAAAGCACTTGCAGGCAAGATCGAGCCAGGCAAGGTCTATCCCGTTGTTGAAGGGCTGAAGCTGGTTAAGGAACTGGCGTCGCGCAAATTCCAGGAATCTGTGGACGTGAGTATCAACCTGGGTGTTGATGCGCGTAAATCCGATCAGGCTGTACGCGGTTCAACGGTATTGCCGAACGGTACCGGCAAGACAGTGCGCGTTGCCGTCTTCACGCAAGGCGCCAACGCTGATGCTGCCAAGGAGGCCGGTGCAGATGTCATCGGACTCGATGATCTGGCCGAACAGGTCAAGAAAGGCGAGATGAATTTTGATGTGGTGATTGCCTCACCGGACGCCATGCGCGTAGTAGGGCAGTTGGGCCAGATTCTGGGCCCCCGCGGCTTGATGCCGAACCCCAAGGTCGGAACCGTGACGCCCGATGTAGCGACTGCGGTGAAGAATGCCAAGGCAGGACAGGTGCGTTACCGCACTGACAAGGCAGGCATCATCCATTGCTCCATTGGCAAGGTGAATTTCGAGGCCGATGCGCTCGAGCAAAACCTGCAGGCGTTGATTGCCGATCTGGTGAAGGCCAAGCCGTCTGCAGCCAAGGGCATTTATCTGAAGAAGGTCACGGTATCGTCAACCATGGGTCCGGGTATTGCACTCGACCAGGCGGCACTGAGTTAAGTAATTGATACACCCGGCGTACTAGTTGCGCTGGAAAAATTGGGGCTGCCGAGCGATGTAGGTACATGGTTCGGCAGCCGTCCAAGACCGCAGGCGCCGTCAGTGATGAGGGCTTAATTGCGGACCCGGGTCAACACCGAGTCCAAAGCTTGCGCAGACGGTGTAGCCCGAATCAGGAGTCCTGGTTTGGAACGCCGTAAGGGGGTTGTTCTCATTCGATATGGGGGTGACCGTTTACAAAGGGTGTGGAGCGATCCACACCATAACCAGGAGAAAACGTTGTGGCATTAATGCTCGAAGACAAAAAGAAAATTGTCTCTGAGGTTGCCGCCGTTGCTGCAGATGCGCATTCCGCAGTTGCCGCCGAGTATCGTGGGCTGACGGTCGATGAAATGACCGAGTTGCGATCCAAGGCGCGTGACGGAGGTGTGTATCTGCGCGTCGTGAAGAACACCCTGGCGCGTCGCGCAGTTGAAGGCACTGAATTTGAGTGCATGCGTGATGGCCTGAGTGGGCCGCTGTTGCTGGCATTCTCGCAAGAGGATCCGGGTTCAGCTGCGCGTCTGGTGAGGGACTTCGCGAAGGAACACAACAAGTTGCAGGCCCGTGTGTTGGCTGTTGGTGGAGAACTACTGGAGGCTTCTGAGCTCAGTCGTCTTGCCGACCTGCCGACCAAGGACCAGGCTATCAGCATGTTGATGTCGGTCATGAAGGCGCCCGCCGAGAAATTGGCGCGCACCATGAACGAGGTTCCCGGCAAGCTGGTACGTACTTTTGCGGCGTACCGCGATCAGAAACAAACAGCGGCTTAGGCCTCAAAAACTGATTCAGGTTACATATACATTTCAGGAGATTAACAATGGCTGTATCTAAAGAAGACATTTTGGAAACAATTGCCGGAATGAGCGTGATGGAAGTTGTCGACCTCATTTCCGCGATGGAAGAGAAATTCGGCGTTTCAGCTGCTGCGGCTGTTGCCGCTGCTCCGGCTGCTGCGGCTGCCGGTGGTGAAGCTGCTGCCGAGAAAGATGAATTTGATGTTGTCATGACCAGTTTTGGCGGTAACAAGGTTGCTGTCATCAAGGTGGTTCGCGGTGTTACCGGTCTGGGTCTGAAAGAAGCCAAAGATATGGTCGAGGGTGCGCCTTCAACCATTAAGGAAGCGGCTTCCAAGGGCGATGCCGAAGACATCAAGAAGCAGCTTGAAGAGGCTGGGGCAAGCGTGGAACTCAAGTAAGACTGTCCGCGATTTGTTGCCAACATTCAGTTGTACGCATCGACTGGCAGCCCGAGCTGGCTGCCGGTCATTTTGCGTTTGTGAAAAGCGATATCCGGGTGGTTTTATCGAACCGCGCGGTAGTGAAATTTGTCGATTCAGCGTAGAGGAATCGTAATGGCCTATAGCTACACCGAGAAGAAACGCATCCGTAAGGACTTTGGCAAGCGCCCGCAGATTCTGGAGGTGCCGTACATGCTGGAAATCCAGCTGGCGTCATACCGGAAATTCCTGCAGGCCAATAAGCAGGGTGAGGAGCTTAAAGAGGCTGGTCTGCATGCCGCCTTCAAGTCTGTTTTCCCGATTGTCAGTTACTCCGGCAATGTACAGCTGGAATATGTGAGCTATCGGCTCGGTACACCTGTCTTCGATGTGAAGGAGTGCCAGTTGCGGGGCATGACTTATGCGGCGCCTTTGCGCGTCACTCTACGTCTGGTGATCTATGATAAGGATGCACCGGCAAGTTCGAAAAAGGTTAAGGACGTCAAGGAGCAGGAAGTCTACATGGGCGAAATGCCTTTGATGACGGATAATGGCACCTTCGTGATCAATGGTACCGAGCGAGTCATTGTGTCTCAGTTGCATCGCTCGCCTGGTGTGTTCTTTGATCATGACAAGGGCAAGACCCATTCTTCCGGCAAGTTGCTCTATTCTGCGCGCGTGATTCCCTATCGTGGTTCGTGGCTGGACTTTGAGTTCGATCACAAGGATTGCCTGTTCGTGCGTATCGATCGCCGCCGCAAACTGCCGGCGACGATTTTGTTGCGTGCACTGGGTTATGAGACCCAGGAAGTTCTTGATATCTTTTTCGACACCAACACCATTAAGATCAGCAAGGATAGCTTTAACCTGGTGCTCATTCCCGAGCGCCTGCGTGGTGAGATCGCAGGCTTTGATATTAAGGTCAAGAGCAAGGTTATTGTTGAGGCGGGTCGCCGCATCACCATGCGCCATATCAAGCAGCTGGAAACCGCAGGACTGAAGACCTTGGAGGTGCCCGGCGAGTACCTGATCGGTAAAGTCATGGGCCACGATATTCCCGATACCGAAACCGGTGAGTTACTGCTCAAGGCTAATGATGAAATCACCGAAGAAACACTCGAGAAATTATTGAAATCCGGTCTCAAGGAATTCAAGACGCTCTATACCAACGAGATCGACCGCGGTCCTTATATTTCGACGACACTGAATATTGATCCGTCCAGTACCCAGCTGGAGGCGCAGGTCGAAATCTACAGGATGATGCGCCCGGGTGAGCCGCCTACCAAGGATGCAGCCCAGAACCTGTTCAACAACCTGTTCTTCACCGATGAGCGTTATGATCTTTCTGCGGTAGGTCGCATGAAGTTCAATCGACGCGTGGGCCGCGATGAGATCACCGGCCCGGGCACGCTCGATAAGGAGGATATCCTGAGCGTGATGCAGGTACTGATCGATATCCGTAATGGTAATGGCGTTGTGGATGATATCGATCATCTCGGTAACCGCCGTATTCGCTGCGTTGGCGAGATGGCGGAAAATGTATTTCGCGTCGGTTTGGTGCGTGTTGAGCGCGCTGTCAAGGAGCGTCTGGCGCTGGCAGAATCCGAAGGCCTGATGCCGCAAGAGCTGATCAATGCCAAGCCGGTCGCTGCGGCTGTTAAGGAATTTTTTGGCTCATCGCAGCTTTCGCAGTTCATGGATCAGAATAATCCGCTCTCTGAGGTGACCCACAAACGTCGTATTTCGGCGCTAGGCCCGGGTGGCTTGACCCGTGAGCGTGCCGGCTTTGAGGTACGCGACGTACATCCGACGCATTACGGCCGGGTGTGCCCGATCGAAACCCCTGAAGGCCCCAACATTGGTCTTATTAACTCGCTGGCTGTGTATGCCCGCACCAATGACTATGGCTTCCTCGAGACACCCTACCGCAAGGTTGAAAAAGGCAAGGTGACCGACAAGATCGAATACCTGTCGGCCATTGAAGAGGGTCAGTACATCATTGCGCAGGCGAATGCGACGCTGGATAACAAGGGCAAGCTGACTGACGAACTGGTCTCCTGCCGTAGCCAGAATGAATTCATGTTGTCTACGCCCGACAACGTCCAGTATATGGATGTGTCACCGATGCAAATCGTTTCAGTGGCAGCGGCGTTGGTGCCGTTCCTGGAACACGATGATGCCAACCGCGCCCTGATGGGTTCCAACATGCAACGCCAGGCGGTGCCGACACTGCGTGCTGAGAAGTCTCTGGTGGGTACCGGTATCGAGCGGGCGTTGGCAATCGACTCCGGCGCTTCATTGGTCGCCACACGTGGCGGCGTGGTGGACACGGTCGATGCCAGTCGTATCGTGGTGCGCGTTAATGACGATGAAACGGAAGCGGGTGAGCCGGGCGTGGATATCTATTCACTCACCAAGTACACCCGTTCCAATCAGAACACCTGTATTAACCAACGGCCGCTGGTACGTCCGGGTGATGCGCTGGCGCGCGGCGATGTGCTGGCTGATGGCCCTTCCACCGACCTCGGTGAGCTGGCGCTGGGTCAGAACATGCTGGTCGCCTTCATGCCCTGGAATGGTTATAACTTCGAGGATTCGATCCTTATTTCGGAGCGTGTCGTCGAGGAAGATCGTTACACCACGATCCACATCGAAGAACTGACCTGTGTTGCACGTGACACCAAGCTGGGTTCCGAGGAGATTTCTGCAGATATCCCCAACGTCAGCGAAGGCCTGCTCGCCAAGCTCGATGAGTCCGGCATCGTATATGTCGGTGCAGAGGTTAAGCCCAACGATATCCTGGTCGGCAAGGTCACGCCCAAGGGCGAGACCCAGCTGACACCAGAAGAAAAGCTGTTGCGCGCGATTTTTGGCGAGAAGGCTTCGGATGTAAAAGATACCTCCCTGCGCGTGCCTTCTGGAATGGAAGGTACGGTGATCGATGTGCGTGTGTTCACCCGCGATGGCGTTGAAAAAGACAAACGCGCCTTGCAGATCGAAGAAGCGGCTATCGAGCAGGTCAAGAAAGACCTTAATGACCAGCTGCGTATCTACGAGGATGACGTCTATGATCGTGTCGAGAAGTTGATCACCGGCAAGGTGGCAGATGGCGGTCCTGATGCATTAAAGGCGGGCAGCAAGATCACCAAGGCCTATCTCGAAGAGTTGCCGCGTGAGAAGTGGTTCGAGATTCGTATGCGTACTGAGGATGTCAATGCGCAGCTCGAAAAACTGGCAGAACAGATCAAGAATCAACGCGATGCTTTCGATGGCCGCCTGGAAGAGCAGAAACAGAAAATCACCGCGGGCGATGATCTGGCGCCGGGCGTACTCAAGATGGTCAAGGTCTATCTGGCGGTTAAACGTCGTATGCAGCCCGGAGACAAAATGGCGGGGCGCCACGGCAATAAGGGTGTGGTCTCCATGATCGTGCCTGTAGAGGACATGCCATTCAGCGAGGATGGCCGGCCGGTTGATATCGTTCTGAACCCGCTGGGCGTGCCTTCACGCATGAACGTCGGGCAGGTGCTGGAAACCCATCTGGGTTGGGCGGCGAAGGGTCTGGGCATCAAGATCGGCAAGATGCTGGATGCGCATACCAAGGTTTCGGAGCTGCGTAAATTCCTCGACCAGGTCTATAACCACGATGGCAACAAGAAGGTTGATCTGAAGGAATTCAGTGATGACGAGCTGGTCAACATGGCTGAAAACCTGCGTACTGGTGTGCCGATGGCAACGCCGGTATTCGATGGTGCGCATGAGGATGAAATTCGTACCATGTTGCGGTTGGCTGATCTGCCGGAGAGTGGCCAGACCATTCTTTATGACGGCCGCAGTGGCGAAGCCTTTGATCGCCCGGTTACTGTAGGTTACATGCACATACTCAAGCTCAATCACCTGGTGGATGACAAGATGCATGCGCGTTCCACGGGTCCTTACAGCCTGGTTACGCAACAGCCGCTGGGTGGTAAGGCGCAGTTCGGCGGACAGCGTTTTGGTGAGATGGAGGTGTGGGCCCTGGAAGCCTACGGCGCCGCTTATACATTGCAGGAAATGCTGACTGTTAAATCCGACGACGTGAATGGCCGTAACAAGATGTACAAGAACATCGTTGATGGCGATCACCGCATGGAGGCCGGCATGCCGGAATCCTTCAATGTGTTGATGAAGGAAATTCGCTCACTCGGTATTAATGTTGAGCTGGAGCAGGATAGCTGAGCCGATCAGTAAACGGCTCAAACACGTTGCACACAGGTAATAGATAGACGTATTTAACACGCGCAGGCGTGCTAGGAGAGACGATGAAAGATCTACTCAACCTCTTGAAGCAGCAGGGACAGGTAGAAGAGTTCGATGCCATTCGTATTGCTTTGGCGTCGCCGGAGATGATCCGGTCCTGGTCTTTCGGCGAAGTCAAAAAGCCGGAGACCATTAACTACCGTACGTTCAAACCAGAACGCGATGGTTTGTTCTGCGCCAAGATCTTTGGTCCTGTGAAGGACTATGAGTGCCTGTGTGGTAAATACAAACGCCTCAAACACCGCGGTGTGGTGTGTGAAAAATGCGGTGTCGAAGTCACGCTTACCAAGGTGCGCCGCGAACGCATGGCGCATATTGAACTGGCCAGCCCGGTTGCGCATATCTGGTTCCTCAAGTCATTGCCGTCACGTATCGGCTTATTACTGGACATGACGCTGCGCGATATCGAGCGCATTCTTTACTTTGAAGGCTTTGTGGTGATCGATCCTGGTATGACCACGCTGGAGCGTGGCCAGCTGATGACCGATGAGACCTATCTTGAGGCCATCGAGGAATACGGTGACGAATTTGATGCCCGTATGGGTGCGGAAGCCGTGCTTGAATTGCTGCGTTCCGTTGACCTGGAAAGCGAAGCGGTGCAGTTGCGCACGGATATTGTTGAGACCCGTTCGGAAGCCAAGCTCAAGCGATTTTCCAAGCGTCTTAAATTGATCGAGTCCTTCCTCGAATCCGGTAACAAGCCGGAGTGGATGATCCTCAGGGTGCTGCCGGTATTGCCACCGGATCTACGCCCGCTGGTGCCGCTAGATGGTGGCCGCTTTGCCACTTCTGACCTGAACGACTTATATCGCCGGGTTATTAATCGTAATAACCGCCTCAAACGCCTGCTGGAACTCAATGCCCCCGATATCATTGTGCGCAACGAGAAACGTATGTTGCAGGAATCGGTTGACGCCCTGCTCGATAATGGCCGCCGCGGGCGCGCGATCACCGGTACCAATAAGCGTCCGCTGAAATCGCTGGCCGATATGATCAAGGGCAAGCAAGGCCGCTTCCGTCAAAATCTGCTGGGTAAGCGCGTTGATTACTCCGGTCGTTCCGTAATTGTTGTCGGGCCTACCTTGAGGCTGCACCAGTGTGGCCTGCCCAAGAAGATGGCGTTGGAACTGTTCAAGCCGTTCATCTTCAGCAAGCTGCAATTGCGTGGCATGGCGACCACCATCAAGGCCGCCAAGAAACAGGTCGAGAAGGAAGGCGCCGAGGTCTGGGATATCCTTGACGAGGTAATCCGTGAACACCCGGTGATGCTCAACCGTGCACCGACCCTGCATCGTCTGGGTATCCAGGCATTTGAGCCTGTGCTGATCGAGGGCAAGGCCATTCAGTTGCATCCGCTGGTGTGTGCGGCGTTCAATGCTGACTTCGATGGTGACCAGATGGCCGTGCATGTTCCATTGTCGCTGGAGGCGCAGCTCGAAGCGCGTGCCTTGATGATGTCGACCAATAATATTCTGTCACCAGCCAACGGTGAGCCGATTATCGTGCCGTCGCAGGATATCGTGCTAGGCCTCTATTACATGACGCGCCAACGTGTCAATGCCAAGGGCGAGGGCATGCGTTTTGCTGATGTCGAAGAAGTGCATCGTGCCTATGAATCCGGTCATGCCGAGATACACGCCAGCATCGAGGTGAGGATACGAGAAGCGCTGCTTAACGACCACGGTGAGCTTGAAGAAAATTTTAAACGTATCGAGACCACGGTGGGTCGCGCGCTGTTGTCGAAGATTCTTCCGGATGGTTTGTCACTGGACCTGATCAACCGTGACCTGGACAAGCGTTCCATTTCACGTTTGATTAATGCTTGCTATCGCAGGGTCGGTTTAAAGGAAACGGTCATCTTTGCCGATCAGTTGATGTATACCGGGTTCCGCTATGCGACCCGGGCCGGCGTTTCCTTTGGCCTCAACGACATGGTGGTGCCGCCTGAGAAATCCACCATCCTGTCCGCTGCGGAAACGGAAGTCAGGGAAATTGAGGATCAGTATTCCTCGGGCTTGGTGACCAAGGGAGAACGTTACAACAAGGTGGTTGATATCTGGTCACGTACCAATGACCAGGTTGCCAAGGCGATGATGGGCAAACTCGGCACTGAAGAAGCCGTGGATGCGGAAGGCAAGACCGTGCAGCAACCTTCCTTTAACTCTATTTTCATGATGGCTGATTCCGGTGCGCGTGGTAGTGCGGCGCAGATTCGCCAGCTCGCCGGTATGCGTGGCCTGATGGCCAAGCCGGATGGCTCCATCATCGAGACGCCGATTACCGCGAACTTCCGCGAAGGCCTGAATGTCTTGCAGTACTTCATCTCCACACACGGTGCGCGTAAAGGTCTCGCCGATACCGCGCTCAAAACTGCAAATTCCGGCTATCTGACGCGACGTCTGGTGGATGTTGCGCAGGATCTGGTGGTGACTGATGATGATTGTGGCACCATCAGAGGGATCGTGATGACCCCGATCATTGAGGGTGGGGACGTGGTTGAGCCGCTGCGCGAACGCGTGCTCGGGCGTGTAGTGGCTGACGATGTGCAGGTGCCCGGTAAAAATGGTGTCGCAATACCGGCAGGTACCCTGTTGGACGAAGCCTGGGTCGACCAGATTGAAGAGATGGGTATCGATGAGATCAGGGTGCGGACCCCGATTAATTGCGAAAACCGTTATGGTGTGTGTGCCGCCTGTTACGGGCGTGACCTGGCGCGTGGCCACCTGGTTAACAAAGGTGAGTCCGTGGGGGTTATTGCCGCGCAATCCATTGGTGAGCCGGGAACCCAGCTCACCATGCGTACCTTCCATATTGGTGGCGCGGCCAGTCGTGCTGCGGCAACCAGTAATATTAGTGTCAAGGGCACGGGCAGCATTCGTTTCCACAATATCAAACTGGTGAAACAGAAGAGCGGCAACAATGTCGCGGTTTCACGTTCCGGTGAGATTGGTTTGATCGATGATCATGGCCGTGAGCGCGAGCGTTACAAACTGCCTTACGGCGCGGTAATCTCGGTAGACGAAGGCGACAATGTTGAGAGCGGACAGATCGTTGCAACCTGGGATCCGCATACACACCCGATCGTTACTGAAGTGGCGGGCAAGATCAAGCTTAACGACTTCGCGGAAGGTGTGACTATAAGCAAGCAGGTCGACGAGGTCACCGGCCTGAGTTCCACGGTTATCACCGATCCCAAGACACGTGGCAGTGCCGGCAAGGACCTGCGGCCGATGGTCAAACTGGTTGATGACAAGGGTAACGATTTGAGCCTCGCGGGCACGGACATACCGGCACATTATGCATTGCCGCCGGGCGCGATCATCAACCTTGTCGACGGCGCCTCCGTGGATGTCGGCGATATTGTCGCGCGTATTCCCCAGGAATCGTCCAAGACCCGTGATATTACCGGTGGTCTGCCGCGTGTCGCTGATCTATTTGAGGCGCGCAAACCAAAAGAGCCCGCCATTCTCGCGCAGCAAACCGGTACCGTCAGTTTTGGCAAGGATACCAAGGGTAAGCAGCGCCTGGTGGTTACCGACGAACACGGCGAGACCATTGAAGAGCTGATTCCGAAATGGCGTCACGTTAATATCTTCGAGGGTGAACACGTCGAGAAAGGTGAAGTGATCTCCGATGGTGAACTGAACCTGCACGATATCCTGAAATTATTGGGTATCACGGCGCTGGCTGAATACCTGGTTCAGGAGATTCAGGATGTCTATCGTCTGCAAGGTGTCAAGATCAATGACAAGCATATCGAGGTGATCATTCGCCAGATGCTACGCAAGGTTGAGATCGTCGACCCGGCTGATACTAAATACCTCAAGGGCGAACAGGCAGAACGTACCCGCATGCTGGAAGAAAATGACAAGATGGAGGCTGCCGGCAAGCAACCTGCAACCTACGAGAACGTGCTGTTGGGTATCACCAAGGCGTCGCTGGTGACGGAATCCTTCATTTCTGCGGCATCCTTCCAGGAGACCACGCGCGTTTTGACCGAGTCCGCTGTACGCGGTGCCCGCGACAGCTTGCGTGGCCTCAAGGAAAATGTCATTGTCGGCCGCCTGATTCCTGCCGGAACCGGGCTGGCTTACCACGAGGAGCGCCGGCGTCAGCGCTCTGGTGGTATCATGCCGCTGGAGATGCCTATCACTGCACCCCAGGCTGAGGATCCGCTTGCTGAGGTCGGTACACAGGAGGCCGATTCGCAAGGCTGAGTCGCAATTATTTAGAGTCGGAAGCGCGAGACTGCCTGAACACGGTCCTCTGCTTGACAGCAGAGGGCACAGTTCCTAAAATCTCGCGTCCTTCGACAGGCCGGGCGTGATTCGGCCTGTCGTTCATTATATGGGTAGGAGAAAAGCTTAATATGCCAACGATCAATCAACTGGTCCGCAAGCCGCGCAAGACTAAACGCGAGAAGAGTACGGTGCCTGCGTTGGCGGCCTGTCCACAGAAACGCGGTGTGTGTACACGTGTTTATACGACGACACCGAAGAAACCTAACTCGGCGCTGCGTAAGGTGGCCCGTGTTCGCTTGACGAATGGTTTTGAAGTCACCAGCTATATTGGTGGTGAAGGTCATAACCTGCAGGAACACTCTGTAGTGTTGCTACGCGGTGGCCGTGTCAAGGATTTACCCGGTGTGCGCTATCACATCGTTCGCGGCAGCCTGGATACCCAGGGTGTACAGAATCGTAAGCAGGGCCGTTCCAAATACGGCGCCAAACGTCCCAAAGCATCCTGATAAGGACGGATACTACCCATGCCTAGAAGAAGAGAAGTACCCAAACGCGAGGTTTTGCCGGACCCGAAGTACGGAAACCTGCAAATCGCCAAGTTTATTAATGTGATGATGCTCTCCGGTAAGAAATCTGTTGCCGAGAAGATCGTCTATGACGCACTGGAAGAGATCACATCCAAGAAGGGTGCTGACGGGCTCGAGGTGTTTACCAAGGCGCTCGATAACGTACGGCCTACTGTCGAGGTTAAATCCCGGCGCGTGGGCGGGGCGACCTACCAGGTGCCTGTCGAGGTGCGTTCTGTGCGTCAGCTTGCTCTGGCCATGCGCTGGATCGTGGATGCAGCCCGCAAGCGCGGTGAGAAGTCCATGACCAACAAGCTCGCCGGTGAGTTGATGGATGCTGCCGAAAACCGTGGCACTGCGATGAAAAAGCGTGAGGATACCCTGCGTATGGCGGAAGCCAATAAGGCCTTTTCGCATTACCGTTGGTAAGCGTCAAAGCATATCCTTTCAGGAAACCCTCCCGTGGCCCGCAAAACACCCATTGAACGCTACCGTAATATCGGCATCATGGCACATATTGATGCCGGTAAGACGACCACCACCGAGCGCGTTCTTTTTTATACGGGTGTTTCGCACAAGATTGGTGAAGTCCACGATGGCGCCGCTACCATGGACTGGATGGAGCAGGAGCAGGAACGCGGTATCACGATTACTTCTGCGGCCACGACCTGCTTCTGGCAAGGCATGGACCAGCAGTTCGAAGAGCATCGCATCAATATCATCGATACCCCCGGGCATGTTGACTTCACCATTGAGGTAGAGCGTTCGTTGCGGGTGCTTGATGGAGCCTGCGCGGTGTTTTGCGCCGTCGGTGGTGTGGAGCCGCAATCCGAAACGGTTTGGCGTCAAGCCAATAAATATCATGTGCCGCGTATGGCATTTATCAACAAGATGGACCGTTCAGGCGCTGATTTTCTGCGCGTGGTGGCTCAGATCAAGGAGCGCCTGGGGGCCAAACCGGTACCAATACAGTTGAATATTGGTGCGGAAGAGAATTTCAAGGGTGTCATAGACCTGGTGCGAATGAAGGCCATCTACTGGAACGAGGCTGACATGGGCACCACCTATGAAGCCAAAGAAATTCCGGCAGAGCTATTGGACAAGGCCAACGAGCTGCGCGCACAGATGGTCGAAGTTGCGGCTGAGGCCAATGAAGAACTCATGGATAAATACCTTGAGGCGGAAGACCTTTGCGAAGCAGATATTATAAAGGGGCTGCGCATCCAGACACTGGCTAATGAGATTGTGCCCTGCCTGTGTGGCACTGCCTTCAAGAACAAAGGCGTGCAAGCCATGCTCGACGCTATCATTAATGTTATGCCGTCACCTATTGATGTGCCGGCGATCAAGGGTATTCTCGACGACAAAGCCGAGTCGGAAGCTGAGCGCCATGCAAATGACGATGAGCCATTTGCCGCATTGGCCTTCAAGATTGCCACTGATCCGTTCGTGGGCGCCTTGACCTTCTTCCGTGTGTATTCCGGGGTACTGAACTCGGGTGATACAGTATTTAATCCGGTCAAATCAAGGAAAGAGCGGATCGGCCGTATCCTGCAGATGCACGCTAATTCGCGTGTAGAGATCAAGGAAGTGCGTGCTGGAGATATCGCAGCCGCCGTTGGTTTAAAAGATGTGACCACCGGTGACACGCTGTCTGATATCAATAAGGTCATTACACTGGAACGCATGGAATTCCCTGATCCGGTGATCTCTGTGGCGGTTGAGCCCAGGACCAAGGCCGATCAGGAGAAGATGGGCGTGGCACTGTCAAAACTGGCGCAGGAAGACCCGTCGTTTCGCGTGCATACTGATGAGGAGTCCGGGCAGACCATTATCTCCGGTATGGGCGAGTTGCACCTCGACATTATTGTCGACCGTATGAAACGTGAATTCGGCGTTGAAGCCAATGTGGGTGCCCCGCAGGTTGCCTACAGGGAGTCGATTCGCAACACGGTCGAGAAGGCCGAAGGCAAGTTCGTGCGCCAGTCCGGTGGTCGTGGCCAGTACGGTCATGTGGTGCTGCGCATTGAGCCGCAGAAGCAGGGTGCCGGTTATGAGTTTGTAAACGAAATCGTGGGTGGCGTGGTGCCGAGAGAATACATCTCTGCCGTCGATAAGGGTATCCAGGAGCAGATGGAAAACGGCGTGATTGCGGGTTTCCCGGTAGTGGATGTGAAGGTGACGCTGTACGACGGTTCTTACCATGATGTCGATTCTTCCGAAATGGCATTCAAGATCGCCGGTTCCATGGGTTTCAAGGAAGGCGCCAAACAGGGTAACCCTGCACTGCTTGAGCCGATCATGAAGGTTGAAGTTGTCACCCCTGAAGACTATATGGGTGATGTGATGGGTGACCTTAACCGCCGCCGCGGTATTCTCGGTGGTATGGATGACACCCCGGCCGGCAAGACCATTCGTGCCGAAGTCCCCCTCAAGGAGATGTTTGGCTATGCCACCGCATTGCGTTCTGCGACCCAGGGGCGCGCAACCTATTCGATGGAATTTTCCAAGTATGCCGAGGCGCCAGCCAGCGTGGCCGATGCCGTTATTAAGAAATCCTAAGACACTAGAAAGAGGGTAATAGCCGTGTCCAAAGAAAAATTCGAACGAACCAAACCGCACGTTAACGTGGGCACGATTGGTCACGTTGACCATGGCAAGACCACACTGACGGCCGCGTTGACGA
>CAMYKB010000044.1 GCA_947258875.1 uncultured Gammaproteobacteria bacterium
AGTCATGTTTGCGTTCCCGGGAATAGCTACTTGGATAAGTGCCTACAGTGTACTGATAGCTCATCACACATATTCCGTCAAAACACGGTACAACAACTGATATCGCTGTGCTGCTCTAAGCAAATAAACTCTTGACATGCGAATACGAATCATTATCATTCGTAAATAACATCAATATCAGGACATCGAGGCACAGCGTAGCGGGTTAAACAGTCCTGCAAACACCATAGGAAGGGATTGCTGTGAATACCGAAGTCCTGTCTGGCCGCCTTTACGTGAGGATTGAATGAATTGGCCTCCTGAAACTGCCGCTAGAAAAACCGCAGGTCTGACATGCGCGACTGTTGGCAACAAGACCGCAAACGAGGTGAGCGAAAATATTGCGATGAATGGCTGCTTTCGATTGGAACTTTCGGCACAGACACTGCTGCGTTTGCTGGCTAGTGGGCAGTTGTGTGCAGCGGATTTTCGCTGCCTGGATTGTGAATCGAAACATTGTCTACGGAGGTTAGTACTGATGAGTTGTGCAAAGACGATAAATCCTGGAAGCGGCTGTAACGGATGTTGCGCCGAATGCGGTAAATCAGAAGATAGAAAGTTCGTAACCGAGACGGATTTACCTGTGCTGATATGCGTGAAATCTCTGCCACCGGCTTCGCCCCATGACTCGTCCACTAAGCAACCCACGAGCAGCAAGAACTGAGTGAGGAGAAACCAGATGACCGAAAATTTTGACAAGATAGCTGTGGTGGCTCACCTCAATAAGATTCTCGAGCTGGAGCTAGCTGGTGTAGTGCGTTACACCCACTACGCCTTAATGATTTACGGCTACAACCGTATCCCCATCGTTTCCTGGATGCAGCAACAGGCTGACGAATCCCTGGCTCATGCACGTCAGGCGGGAGAGATGATCACACACTTGGGCGAACATCCGTCGCTGACAATCGGCCCGTTGCTTGAAACCCACAACCACGATATAGGCGATATCCTGCGCGAATCGCTGGAACATGAGCAAGCGGCATTGATGACCTACAAAGAATTGCTGACCTTTGTGGAAGGTCAATCCGTGTTCCTTGAAGAGTATGCGCGCCAAATGATCGCCGAGGAAGAGATGCATCAGGGCGAGGTCGATAAAATGCTGCGTAAACCCGGCGAGGTTGGCAAGTTCTCTAGTTGATTTAAGGGAAAAGGGAAACATACCAAGGTCAAACGCCTGAAACACCCACAATTCGTGACAGCGGCAGACGGTGCGTTCGCTTTCCACGACCAACCGTTCGCGTTCGGGCCAGATGAACTGAAAGGTATGAAACTGTTATTCTCGCGCCATGGTCACGGCAAACAATCGCGGCACCGACACTGCACGGTATTCGCCTGAGTGTGGAGGATGTCGCACCGATCTCCGCATTTCTGCGCGCATTAAACGAAGATTACGAGTAACGGAGCTGAAACATATCATTCCACTTTTCCTGTGACATAAGGCGGGCTTTGCCCGCCGGTTCACAGTTCTTTCGTTTACCTCTATGCAAAGAGGTTGGCCTATTACTCGTGGCACTAAGTGCGTAGCTAACACTTCAGCAATAGTTGGTAAGGTGCAGAACGCAGAGCCCCTTAACTTTCAGACGAGAACATCAATAGCTATCACCTGTCTCGAAGTTGGCGGCCATTTGGAGTATTATTAAAACCATAGGTTCGTTACTGTCTTGGACGGAGAACTGTTATGTGGTGGGGTGTAATCCATAGAACCGCGTCAATCGCTGGCATCCTCGGTTTAGCACTGTCTATCTACATCTTTTTTGCCGTTAAAGATACGAAAAACCTTTTGGAGAATTTCGATGACTTCAAAACGCTTTCCGTAGAATTAACCACTCCGTCCGGGGATATACAAAGCCATCTATTCAGTTTTTCTGGATTACTCGAATTCGAACCTTATAGACCGTCAAAAATAACTTCCGTGCGTCTTCTGGCGCTGCAAAATAATCTCGAGCTTGTCGCGATGGTACGACCTCAGGCTGAGCCGCTTCGATGGTGGCCACAGCCCCCACCAGCGTTGGCTGATAATGGTGGTTTCAGCGGTACTGCGCGGTTGGGCGAAGCAGGGGGGATAGCTGGCACGCTTCAATTCGAACTCGTCGTACTCGTTGCTCCTGCTGGCTCAATAATCTATAGAGAAACCTATGAGAGCCTTCCTACTCACTACGCCCAATCAAATCTACTGCGGATCACTCGCCAACATTAGCGATGCAGCAACCCTCTCTACACATATTGATCGTAATCTGTTCGGCTGCATTACTGTTGCCAGGCACTACATACGCCGATACAAAAAAGATCATGATTGGCGCCAAGCTTGCGCACGGCTATGGGCTGGGTGTAGACAGTTCTGATGCCCAGAGAGACTGGCTATACAATGAAGGCGATCACTTCCGGATGGCATACCCGTCAGGTCAGTCCTGGGGGGCTGTGTTTGTAACAATTGGCGACCCAACAAACCCGCCGCGGCCATTCCAGGATTTCTCTGTCTACAAAACGCTCCTTATAGATATGAAGGGGGGAGCGGGCGGGGAGACTGTCTCTATAGGCATTAAAACCAACACCCAACCCGATAACGGCGCAGAGACAAAAATCCGGCAGCAACTTACCAACGACTGGCAGACGTATCGCTTTCCTTTACAACAATTCAAGGGAGCTGATTTAAAGCGTCTATACGTTGTTACTGAATTTGTCTTTGAAGGATCGAGCCCAAGAACGGTGTTATTCAGGAATATTGCTTTCTCGGGTAAGCTGAATGACCACGCAGGATCTAACCGCGACAGCCAAATCACCATCGGTGCCGGGGTATATCTGCGAGATACCCCTCAGGGGAAAAAGCGCTCTATCGTTCACTTTGGAACGGTTGTTTCGACTCTGGATCAGGCCACAGATGAAGAACTCTGGTTCAAGGTTTCCACCAACGACGGCAGGGAAGGGTGGATGCTTGGTAGCTACCTGCATAAGATCGATCTTGAAAACACCACAAAAACCTATCTAGATATATCGTCGGGTAAGCTTTCCAGGAGTGAAGATTTTGGTGATCTCGTGGAAGTTACCAATTTTCTGATTCGCATCAAAGCCGAGACTTTGGATACGGAGCCATCAAATCAATTAGATCAGTTATTGAAAAACGCAATAGGGAAGACATTTGCTGCCATACCCGCAAATAAACAACATGAATCACCATACATAGAATGGATTCGTGAACATAGCGATTCCCTTAATGCAGTCCAGGAAGACTCAGACTCCGTGATCCAAGACGCCAAATTAAAGAATAGAAAAGTAGCAGGTATTCCGAAATCCGATCCCGAATTTGACAAGTCACTGACCAAACCACTTTACGAAGCCGCAAGAAAAGTTGGTGTTAAGGAGGTTTATTTCCTAGCAGGAACTGAAAACATTCATAAAGGATGCGATATATTGATCTATGCGAATACAGCCTCTCATAAGGCTCTACCAGATGAACTTTGCCGCCTGGAAATAGGACCTAATGGTCTGGATATAACAGACAAACAAATGAGAAAGTCTGGTATCAAAGAGGGTTTTGTTAATCACAAACTCTATATAATTGTTCATCCAAAGTTCATAATCAAAGCGCCAACTAAAACCCTTGTATATGAGCGCTGGCTCTTAGACTACACATATAAAGATAGAACTGGAGACGTGGTAGTCAGAGCAACAAATGCAAAATGACGCACCGTAGTTATTAGAGTGTTCGGAATTCAGCAATAGCACGGTCGGCACCAAAACAGGCCCTGTCCAATTTCTTTCGCAACTATAAAAAATATTATATATTTCATCAAGTTACAGCTACAATATAATATTAAACATAAGAAATATAACGACTGTTACAAGATCGGCTGCCATAGGGCCGTTGCAACAAACCGCGTTCTAAGCCACTGCACCCAATCGTCCTTCGATTAAATCTTTCTGTTTTTCCAGTTCTTCAACAAGCAATTCTTTGAAAAGGCGAACACGCGCTGTGGTTCGAAGATCGACATGCGAGAGTACCCATAGACTCCAACCCGATTCAATATATCGGGCAGGAATACGATGTAATGACGGATCCGGGTCACCCAATACACAGGGAATCTGCGCTATTCCTGTACCGTGTTTAACCATCTGTAACATAACACCCATTTCACTGGTCCGATAGACACGCCGTGTCTTCGAGAAGCTTCTTTCGATCCAGAGTGCCCGGGTATGCCCATCGCCAACCCAGGTAATGCAGGGTACATCACAGTTATCCCGATTGGTTTCTACTTCCTTTAATATTTCCTGTGTGCCATAAATGGAATAGGCAAGTTGACCGATACGCTTGCCGACCAAATTTAACGGCGGCTCATCCGTTAAGCGGACCGCGATATCCGCCTCACGTGCCGCCAAATCCAAATCATCCTGAGTGGGGATAATTTTAAGATCCACATTCGGATATCGTTGTGTAAATACCCGTAAAGCAGGCATCACCAAGTGTTGTGTGGTGATACCACCAACGGTTACGCATAACTGCCCACTAAGTTCTTGACTGTCCGCCATAACATGACGTTCGATCGTATCGGCTTCATCAGCCATGGTTTCGGCTGAACTGACGAGTTTTTCACCGACGGGTGTGATCACCCAACTATGACCCGAGCGGTCGAACAGTTGCTTGCCCAAATGATCTTCAAGCGCTGAGATGCGGCGGGAAACAGTAGTTTGGTTGACACCAAGATGCTGAGCAGCCCGGCTTACCGAACCCGAATGCACCACTTCAAGAAAAAACCGAACGTCGTTCCAATCCAATATATGCATATTTGCACCAACTAGTTGCGCATTTCTTAATATACATGCGTGTACGCATAGTTTAGCTTACAACATAAGAAATTGCATGAAGACGTAATAGTGCCTCAAGTGCAATGGAAAACAGCAACAGGTTTTTGCAGCGCACATTAGGAACATCTCCAGATGATAGGTATAGGCCGACTGCTGGGAATGCTAAAGCTAAAACATTCACTTGGGCAAAAGCATGGGTGGTAGAAATTAAACGCCACACGAGCCGAAACCCAACAAACAGCTCGTACAAAAGACAAGAATAGGAGGTCGCTAGACATGAAAAAATTACACACAGAAACTAAGCAGCATGGTTTTTTTGATTTAGGGCTGGGATTAGCACTGTTTGCCATTTTCAGTGCAGTCGGTTACGCAGTTATATCGACAAACGATCAAAAAGAGCCCGTTGAAGCGCAACAAATACATAACTCAGATAGTGAATCTAGTTTGGTTCAGTAAATATAATTATCCGGAATAATTTTTACAGGATGACTTGAGAGCTTCCTCAAGATACCAAACATATGCAGGAGAACTAATGATGTCTGCTGAAATTTATTGGCTTACATGGAATGTCGTGTTAACCGCAGCGATGGTCATACCCTATGCCGTTTACAGAATAAAGAAACTGGGCGGTCTTTGGCAGGTTTTTCTAACGCCATTACCGGGAGATAGCCCATTTGATGATGAATGGGCGCACAGAGCATACCGCGCACATATGAATGCATTTGAAGGTATCGCCTTGTTTGCCCCTGTAGCCATTGCTGTTCATATCACCGGAAGTGGCAATGAAGCAACCGCGATTGCGGCTGCAACGTACTTCTGGGCGCGACTTATCTATGCGCCGCTTTATTACCTCAAGGTGCCGGTTCTGAAAACAGCCATCTGGTTTGTTGGTCTTGGGGCAACACTTTATCTTGCTTATGAGCTTTTAACGTAAAATAACCTAACTAGAATGTAATAATATTATACGAATGCGGTTAGCAAGGATCACATAGAGTTTGACAGCAGCTGCTCAGTTCATTAAATTCAACACCGATGAAAAAAATATTGATCTATGTGTTGTTGCTGACCAACCTATGCTCTGGCGTAGCTTTTGCCTGGGATGCCCATCCTGAGGCAGTAGCAGGGCATGATGCTGTGATGGTTGATTTGGCATCTGACGGCGATCATGAGCACCCCGATGGCGACCTGCACCACGCAGAGCATTGTTGTCACGGTGCGTCTCATCTCATAGGTATTTTTATCACAGTCACTACGCCGGTTATGGTTGCGAATCGTGATCATTCTTGTTTCTTGCCGCATACCTTGCCACCTTTATACATTACCCCGCTCCTAAGACCTCCGATCGTTTAACCCTTCTTGATTTCATGTTTCCCGCTGAAGATGTTTTGGCGGCGTGTGATTTGTTGTATCTGAAGGGTTTATATTATGTTCTTGAACCGTATTTTTTGCGCGGGCGTATGCGCCTGTCTAGCGCTACCTGCATGGGCAATCACAGTGCCCGAGCAGAGAGAAATTCAGCTGTCGATTAGCGCTAATGCAGCGCGAAAAGCTGATCCACCGTTACAGGCATTCATTCAACAGGTATGGGCGCAAAGCCCTGCTGTGCAGGGGGCACAAGCCGCCGTTGAAGCGGCGCAGGCGAAGGCCGAGGGTGCGAGTAAACCCCTTCACAATCCTGCATTGGAATTGGATGCCGAGCGTACGGATATCAACACGACCTCAATAGGTTTCAGCCAAACGCTGGATTGGAGTGGTAAGCGTGGTGCATTCACGCGTGTCGCAGGTCTTGAGGCCCAAGAGGCTGAGGCGAACCTGTTGGAGGTTCGTCAGCGTATTGCCGTAGAAACCCTCGATGCGCTGGTTCGGTATTTCACCGCGCGAAGGATGCAGGCGTTGGCATTGAGTCGAAGTCTGTTAATGAAAGAGTTTATCGATGCAGTAAAGCAGCGCCAAGCGGCGGGTGATATGGGAGCTCTGGATGTCACATTGGCCCAGGTTGCCTTTAGCGAGTCATTGATGGCGCAAGCAACGAGTGAGAGTGAGTTGGCCGAAGCTGGCGCCGCACTGCAGGCGGTGAGTGGCCTGACAATGGCGTATTGGCCGAAGTTACCCAGTGAGTTGATTCCACCTCCTAAACACGTCGATCCCGCCTTACTTGAGTCTCTGCCCGAACTGGTTGTGCTGCAAAGTCGCGTGCAGGCTGCCAAGGCCCGCATAGATTTAGCGAAACGGGAAGGGCGCGTCGATCCCACCATCGGTATTCGGGCCGGTCGTGAAGATTCAGAATCACTGGTAGGCCTGAGTCTCGAAATCCCCCTGTTCGTGCGTAATAACCGTAAAGCGGAAGTACGTACCGCATCGCATGAAGCAGTTGCCCGAGAACAGGCTTACCGTGACGCCTATCGACGTGCCGATGCTCGTCTGACAGGTGCCTTGGGGCGTTATGAAAATACCACGAATGCCTGGCGCGCCTGGGTCGCCACAGGCCAGCAGGCTCACAATAAACAGATGAACTTGCTGGAACAGATGTGGCGGGTAGGCGAGCTGAGTGCCACCGATTTCCTAATACAGGCCAAACAAAATATCGATACTCAAACCGCAGCGACCACCCTGAGCGGCGAGGTCTGGCGGGCCGCTATTGGCTGGCTGGAGGCAGCAGGGCGGATTGAGCGTTGGCTGGGTCTGGCCGACAGTGCAGCTGATATAAATTCCGGAGAACAACCATGAAAAAAATATTCATTTTTTTAGCGACACTGATATTCGCAGGTGCGACATTGGCTTATGCCAAGAACGATGACCATGGTCATGATGAGGAAGTGAGACCGGCCTCAAGTCTGGAGGTGAATCACGATGGGCATGACGATCACAAGGAGGCAGAGGATAAGCATGACGATGAAGAACATGAAGGTGAAAAGCACGATGATCATGACGACCATAGTGATAAGGCGACCGACGCCGAATTGAGCGATTCCCAACGCCGTATGGCGGGCATCGAAACACTCGTCGTTAAACGCCAGCCCGTTGGCGATGTGATTACCGCGCCCGGCGAAGTGACACTCAATACGTATCGCAGCACGAAAGTGACGCCTCGCATCCCGGCACAAATAATGGAGCGTCATGTGCGTTTAGGTGATCACGTTAAGAAAGGTCAAGCGTTGGTGACCCTTTCCAGCGTCGAGATGGCTGAGGCCCAGGGCGCGTTACTCGAGGCCAGGACCGAACTGCGGCGTGTTAAAAAACTGGGCCGCAAAGTGGTGTCGGAGAAACGTTACATCGCGGCTCAAATCGCCTATCAACAGGCTACTGCCAAAGTGCGCGCGTATGGCATGTCAGCAGTACAGGTTAATGAACTCATAAAACAAGGTAATGCCGGCAAGCCTGCGGGCGAGTTTAGTTTGCTTTCCTATCAGGACGGTACCGTCATCAGCAATGACTTTGTGGTGGGCGAAATCGTCGAGCCGGGCCGCGTGTTGCTGGATATCAGTGATGAAACACTGTTGTGGGTAGAGGCTCGCCTTACTCCCGAAAATGCTGCCGCCATTGCTATCGGTGCATCGGCACAGGTCAAGGCCGGCGAATCCTGGCTGCCGGGCAAGGTCATTTTGGCGCGTCACACGCTGGACGAAACCACGCGTACGTTGGCGGTGCATGTGGAAGTCGCTAATCCGGATGATGCACTCCATCCCGGTCAATTCGTCACTGTCGCCATCGAAGGTAATGATAAACAGCAGGGCATCTTTGTGCCTTTAGAGGCGGTGTTGCGGTCTACTGATGGTGATTGGCAGATATTTGTCGAAACCGCACCGGGTCGTTTCGAACCGCAGGAGGTGAAGATATTGCGCACGGTGGGCGAGCGGATGCTGATTCAAGGCATACAGGAAGGCACAACCATCGTCAGCAAGGGCGCATTCTTTGTTCAATCCGAAATTGCCAAGAGCGATTTTGAAGTGCACAACCACTAAAGGGAGATGAACTATGTTGAATAAAGTCATCGACCTTGGCGTCGAAAACCGTTTGCTGGTGGTGTTGTCCTTGCTTGCCATCATCGTTGGGGGCTTTCTGGTATTACCCAAGCTCAACCTCGATGCATTTCCGGACGTCACCAATGTTCAGGTACAGATCAACACAGAAGCCCAAGGCCTTGCCGCCGAAGAAGTGGAGCAACTCATTACTTTCCCGGTTGAAGCGGTGATGTACGCATTGCCCGATGTTGAGGAAGTGCGTTCTATCTCCAAAACCGGATTGTCAGTAATTACAGTAGTGTTCGAGGAGGGCACGGATATCTATTTCGCCCGTCAATTGGTTTTCGAGCGCTTACAAGCCGCACGCGAACAGATCCCCGATGGCATTGGTACGCCAGAGATGGGGCCGAATACTTCTGGCCTGGGGCAGGTGTATCAATACTTTCTGCGCAGCGATGATCCAGATAAATACGACATCATCGCCCTGCGCAGTCTGAACGACTGGGTAGTGAAACTGTTGTTGATGCCCGTCGGTGGTGTCACCGATGTCCTTTCCTTTGGTGGCGAGGTACGTCAGTACCAGGTGCAGCTCGATCCGCAGCGGCTACTTGCCTATGGTTTGACCGGCGATGATGTTTCCACAGCTATTGAAGCGAATAACCGTAATGCCGGGGGCTGGTACCTCGATCGAGGCGCCGAGCAACTCGTCATACGCGGCGTTGGCTGGGTGCGTAGCGGTGAGGACGGTTTGCGTGATATCAGCAATGTACCGTTATTGGATGTCGATGGTGTCCCAGTGCGTGTGCGCGACGTTGCACGGATTGATTTCGGTCCCGAGATACGCCAGGGCGCAGTCACCATTACTCAGCGTGATGCCAATGGTAAGCCGGAGGCACTCGGTGAAGTCGTTGCGGGTATTGTCCTTAAGCGCATGGGCGCCAACACCAAGGCAACCATCGATGGTATTCAGGATATTTTACCGGCGATTCAAACCGCTTTGCCCGATGGTGTGATCATTGAACCCTTTTATGATCAAGCAGAGCTGGTAAACAAGGCCGTGACAACCGTCAGCAAGGCGTTGCTGGAGGCATTTGTGTTAATTGTAATTATATTAATGCTGTTTCTCCTCAACCTACGCGCCACGTTTCTGGTTCTGATCTCGGTGCCGTTTTCCATTCTGCTGGCGCTCATGGTGATGGCGCAATGGGGCGTGTCGGCCAACCTGATGTCCTTGGGTGGTTTGACGATCGCCATCGGCATGATGGTCGACGGTTCGGTGGTGATGATGGAACACATTTTCAGTCACCTGAGTCGGCCGGATACGCAACATCACCAACAGGTACAAGATGAGTTGGCAATAGGCTCCAACCACCCCTTTGATGCAGCCCACGATTCACACGGCATTGCTCTGCGCATTCAAGAGGCGGCCAGGGAAGTGGGGCGGCCTGTGTTTTATGCGGTGATGATTATCATCATCGTGTTCGCGCCGTTGTTCACTCTTGAAGGGGTTGAAGGCAAATTATTCCAGCCGATGGCAATCTCCATTGTGCTGGCCATGCTGGCTTCATTGATAGTGGCATTGGTGGTGGTGCCCGCATTGGCCACGTATATGTTCAAAACTGGCGTTAAAGAAAAAGAGAGCTTTGTCATGAAGCCGCTGGAAAAGCTTTATCGCCGGTCTCTGAACGGGGCATTAAATAAACGCAGGCTGGTAGTAGGCATGGCATTGTTGCTGTTTGCGGGATCGTTGGCGCTGGTACCGTTCCTCGGAACGGAGTTTGTACCGGAGCTCGAAGAAGGCACGATCAATATTCGCGTCACCTTGGCACCATCTTCAAGCCTTGACACCTCACTGGCAGTTGCTCAAAAGCTTGAGCAACAATTGCTGACGTTTCCTGAAGTGACTTATGCGTTTAGTCGTGTCGGGCGCCCCGAAATTGGTGGTGATCCCGAGCCGGTCTCTAATGTCGAGATCTATGTCGGCCTGAAACCGGTGTCGGAATGGATATCCGCACCGAATCGCAAGCGCTTGCAGATGCTGATGGAAGAGAAGATGTCGGTTCATCCTGGCTTGCTCTTTTCATTCTCTCAGCCGATTGCCACGCGTGTAGATGAGTTGTTATCCGGCGTCAAAGCGCAACTGGCCATCAAGCTGTTCGGCGCCGACCTCGATCAACTGGCCAAAACCGGCAAGGAAATCGAAGCCCTGGTACGCAAGGTCGAGGGCACCCGTGGTGTGGAGATGGAGCAGATTGGTGGTGAGGCGCAACTTTCTGTGCGCCCTGATCGTGACGCGCTGGCCCGTTACGGCATCCCGGTCAGCCAGGTGATGGAACTGGTCTCCGATGCTATCGGTGGCCGTGAAGCGGGGCAGGTGATCAAGGGCAACGAGCGTTATGACATTTATGTGCGCCTGGCCGAAGCCCATCGCAATAGTGTCGAAACAATTCGCAGCCTGATTCTGCGCACACCCAACGGCGCTTGGGTGCCTTTGGGTAACGTGGCTCAGGTGGCGATAGAGTCGGGCCCGCCGCAAATTCGCCGCGACGATGTACAACGGCGAGTGGTGATCCAGTCCAACGTTGAAGGACGCGACATGGGCGGCCTGGTCAAAGAGCTGCGCGAGCGTATCGACAGCGAGATTAATCTGCCCCCTGGTTATACCGTGGTTTTCGGTGGTCAGTTCGAGAATCAACAGCGGGCCCAGGCGCGTTTGATGATCGTAGTGCCATTGTCGCTGGGCCTGATTTTCCTACTGCTTTATTTCGCTTTTCACTCTGTCGGGCAGGCAGCTCTCATCATGCTTAATGTGCCGTTGGCACTCATCGGCGGTATCGCGGCGCTGTATGTTTCGGGCCAGTACCTGTCGGTGCCCGGTTCCATCGGCTTTATCGCTCTTTTCGGTGTGGCGGTGCTTAACGGTGTCGTAATGGTTAACGCCATTAATCAACGATTATCGGGTGGCAACGATCAATACACAGCGATCTTCGAAGGAGCATTATCACGATTGCGTCCGGTGTTGATGACTGCATTCATCGCGGCCCTGGGCTTAACCCCGATGCTACTGTCTGCAGGGGTCGGCTCTGAAGTTCAGCGACCATTAGCCACCGTGGTTGTGGGTGGTCTGGCTTCATCGACGCTTTTAACTTTGTTTGTTATTCCGTTGCTCTATGAGATTTTTTCCAAAGCGCGTTATGAAGCACTGCAATCATAATGAGAGGATTGCATGTTGTGTTATGTCGTGGTGGGCGCCCTTTTTTAGCATCTATACTCCCCTATAGGGCAAGGGGGCGTTTCACCACGGCTCCTTAACATATCAATATGCTCTATGAACGAAAGAATATAGTGTATGGGTAGGCACGACATTGGAATGGATGATCGTAAACAGACTGAACGGTACAGCGATGGAACATGAACACCACCATCATCACGATATAGAGGCTATGGGCGACCGTCCGTTGATCGCCGCAATAGTCATCAATATGTTACTAACACTGGCGCAGGTGATTGGCGGCATTATCTCCGGCAGTCTTGCCTTGATTGCTGATGCGTTACATAACTTTAGTGATGCCGCCTCACTGTTGATTGCCTGGGTGGCGCGTAAAATCGGCAGGCAACCAGCCGATCATTTCAAGACCTTTGGTTATAAGCGGGCCGAGGTGATTGCGGCGTTAATCAATCTTGTTACGCTAGTGATTGTGGGGCTCTACCTGATCTATGAAGCGCTATGGCGTATTTATGAGCCGCAAGTCATTGAAGGTTGGACGGTGGTGGTCGTGGCTAGTATTGCACTGGTGATTGATGCGGCTACGGCGATGCTGACGTATAGTATGTCAAAGCGCAGTATGAATATCCGTGCCGCCTTCCTTCACAATGTCTCGGATGCCTTGGCCTCGGTGGGCGTCATTCTCGCTGGAACTATGATCCTGGTTTATGGCTGGTATTGGACGGATACTGTGTTGACACTGCTGATCGCCGGTTATGTGCTCTATCAGGCAGCAACATTAATGCCGAAGACCATCCATATCCTGATGGAAGGCGCGCCAGAAAATATCTCCATTGGCGAGATTATCAGCACCATGGAGCATGTCGAAGGAGTATCAAACGTTCATCACGTTCATCTCTGGCAACTCGACGAGCATAAAAATGCGCTGGAAGCCCATGTAGTGATTGACGATTTTGCCGAGATCGAGATCATCAAAACAGCACTGAAAGTTGAATTACTGCAGGAGTTTTCCATCGCTCATTCCACATTAGAATTCGAGATTGATACTTGTGATAAGGTTTGTTGTTAATGTCTGATTGCGGTTGTGAAATAGAGATCAGAGATAGAGAAGAGCGACGTACGCTCGTTACACTTTTTGTAATTAATGGTGTAATGTTTCTGGTAGAGATTGTCGCCGGTATAATTGGTGATTCCACCGCCCTGATCGCTGACTCGCTGGATATGTTGGCCGATGCTTCGGTATATGCCATTGGCTTGTATGCGGTTGGTAAAAGCCTTTTAGTAAAGGCAAGAGCGGCTCAACTTAGCGGAATATTCCAGGTATTACTTGGACTGGGTGTATTGCTCGACATTCTTCGACGCGCCGTTCTCGGGAGCGAACCTGAGCCGTCGTTTATGATTGTGGTCGGACTGATCGCCTTAGTCGCCAACACAGTATGTCTCATACTAATCCACAAACACCGTAATGGAGAAGTACATATGCGGGCGAGTTGGATCTTTTCCAAGAATGACGTGATAGCCAATCTGGGCGTGATCTCTGGAGGATTATTGGTAATCTGGCTTGGTTCATCCTGGCCAGACTTGATTATTGGGTTAGTGATTGCCGCTATTGTTATACGAGGCGGTGTTCATATTATGAAGGACGCCAACAAAGAAATAAAGGACGCGCAAGCTGGTCAAGTATCGCTTGAATGAGTCACAGCGTTGGGATGTCCTGACGTATGTTCACAAGATGTTCCATAAAGGTTTTCTCGATGGTGACGCTGGTGGTCAAGGTCATCAGGGCCACGCGCATTAGCGATCAAATTGAGTGGTCGAGGTAACCCTGGTTTATCCTGCTCAAGTTGAAATTCCTTGTGAGCAAAAAACGTCAGTATTTTGGTCACATTGAGTTCAACCTGGTGTTTTGGGTTTTGCCGTGGTGAGCGCTTATTTTGTAACGTCTATATTCCCCTGTAGTACACGGGAGCGCGTGTCGCTACGGCTCTTTTAATGATTATTAGCAGGCTAGAACAAAGTGGACTAAGTGAACATTTTTGGAGGTGGGGAATATTAATGCATGGGTATGGAACTAATGTGATACGATACTATCGAATTTATGAAAGCTGATTCACTGGTAGGCGTAATGATGATGTCGAATGATACAGCGCAGTATGTAATTGAAATTTAATTAATTAGGAATATTACCTCTTATAGTAAGGTATAGGCTGCGTTCATGCACAGGCATTTATTTGATTTATGTCAAATTGTTGAAGCCCTCAATAAGGCAAGCTTTCTGCTAGATTTATGACAATTGCAACCACGGATATTTCAAAAGCCTGAATATGCCATGAGTCGTCGACCGATCAATGGGAAACCGATGCATCTCTTAAGCCTGTTATTGGCTTTGGCGATCGGTTTTATGCCAATGCAGGTTGCTATTGCTGATCTGCATGGGCATGGCGAACAGAAAGTCGGCGAAATGCAAATGTCTTGCCACGATGACGCCAATAAAACGGCGGTAGATCATGGCCATCAAGCACATGCCGATATGGCAGATGACCATCACGATCAAGCCGATGAACCCTGCACCTGTTGTTACGGCCAAGGTTGCGATGCTGCCATTTGTCTCAATACTTGCAGTGGTGCACACGGCGGTACACTGATACCAGCGCATTCATCAAACCTTTACAACTCTGCACCGAACACCCTGGTCGCAGCTCACCTGCTCGCTAAGCGCGAACGTTCTATCTCTCCTCCACAAAGACCTCCACGAACCATCTCTCTCTAAACGCACCTGTCTATAGGGCAGGGTTAGCGTCGTTACCCGTTAACCGTAATCAAACGGAAGCTATGCGTATGCATGGGTTCTATGCGGGCCGGTAGTTGCCTGCCAGTAGCGTCTAATCAAGCAGTTGCATTGCTGGCATCGATAACACCTCGGGTAGTTAAGGGACACTAAGTTGGAGAAGCACTATGAAATCACCATACAAAAGAGGAGAAAGATCATGAACGTGCAAATCGTTGTCACACAGCATTGCAGTCATTGCCGAAATCTGGAACAGGAACTGCAGGATCTGGGTGTGGATTATCAGGTGTTATATGTTGAAGAACACCCGGAAGTTGTCAACAAATTTGGTATACGACACTCACCGAATGTCGTGGTGGATGAGCGAATCATTTTTAGAGGACAACCGACCGAGGCACAGCTTCGGCAACTGCTCAAACTGAATTGATCTATTTATCAAAACTAACCATAGAGGATATTTATCATGAAGACTAAATTAATCATAGGTGTATTGGCTTTAAGCATGCTCCCGATTGCAGGCTTTACGGCGGGTAACAACATGATGCAAATGCAAGAACACATGCAACGTATGGACCAGATGATCGAGCAAGTCAAAAAGACCAATGATCCGACC
>CAMYKB010000045.1 GCA_947258875.1 uncultured Gammaproteobacteria bacterium
CATTCATCGCAATATTTTCGCTCACCTCGTTTGCGGTCTTGTTGCCAACAGTCGCACATGTCAGACCTGCGGTTTTTCTAGCGGCAGTTTCTGGAGGCCAATTCATTCAATCCTCACGTAAAGGCGGCCAGACAGGACTTCGGCATTCACAGCAATCCCTTCCTATGGTGTTTGCAGGACTGTTTAACCCGCTTCGCTGTGCCTCGATGTCCTGATATTGATGCTATATACGAATGATAATGATTCGTATTCGCATGTCAAGAGTTTATTTGCTTGGACCAGCACTGCGATATCAGTTGTTGTGCCGTGTTTTGACGGAATATGTGTGATGAGCTATCAGTACACTGTAAGCACTTATCCAAGTAGCTATTCCCCGGAACGCAAACATGACTAACTGGATAGCTGAAGAGGGTTCACCGCACCCTTTAGGGGTGACCTTCATTGAAGGTGAACAGGCGTATAACTTTGCTCTCTACTCAAAACACGCCAGCGGTGTCACGTTACATCTGTATACCGCGAATGATCAGGTAGTGCCCACGCACAGCCATTACTTTGATTACCTCAAACATAAATCAGGGCGCGTCTGGCATTGCCGACTGCCTGCGGTGATTGTGGATCAAGCAAAGTATTACGCATATCAAATAAGTGGGCCGTTTGATCTCAATGAAGGTCATCGTTTCGATCCCGACAAAATTCTGGTAGATCCTTATGCCCGCGCCGTTTTCTTTCCACCCGACTTCAGTCGTGTTGCAGCGATCGGAGCTGGCTCTAATACTGGTAAGGCGCCACTGGGTGTAATCCGCGTGCATGACATCCCGTTTAACTGGGGTGGTGACCGTAAACCTTTGCATACTCACGATACGATTATTTATGAATTACATGTCAAAGGTTTTACTCAACGCCCCGGTTCCGGTGTCGATGTGAATAATCGCGGAACATTTGCGGGACTGGCCCAGAAGATTCCGTATCTTAAGGAACTTGGTATTACTGCCGTGGAACTGATGCCGGTATTTCAATTCGATCCACAAGAAAACAATTACTGGGGTTATATGCCGATAAGTTTTTTTGCACCGCATCATCTTTATGGTACAGATGATGATCACGTCGGTTTGCTTAATGAATTTCGTGAGATGGTAAAGGCACTGCATCAGGCCGACATCGAAGTCATTCTTGATGTGGTCTATAACCATACTGGTGAGGGCAATGAAAACGGCCCTACCTATAGCTTTCGTGGTATCGACAATACCACTTACTACCTGCTGGGCGATGATCGACGTTACTATCGTAACGATGCCGGTACTGGCAACGTGTTGCATACCGCCAACCGCTATGTGCGCAGTATGGTATTAGATAGTCTGCGCTACTGGGTCAATGAGATGCACGTCGATGGATTCCGTTTCGATCTTGCGTCCATCTTTACGCGCCGCAGTGATGGCAGCATTAACCTGGAAGATGCGCCGATTATATCAGCCATCCGCTCGGATCCGGATCTCGCCAAGGTTCGACTCATCGCTGAAGCCTGGGATATTTCCAGCTATCAACTTGGCCGCAGCTTCCCGGGCATCTCCTGGCAACAATGGAATGGACAATTCCGCGATCAGCTGCGCTCAGTTGTTAAAAGTGATTCAGGCGGGATCAATGACCTGATGCGCCGACTTTATGGTAGTGATGATTTGTTCCCGGATAGTCTGATGGAGGCATATCATGCTTTTCAAAGTTTAAACTTTATTACCGCACACGATGGCTTTTGCCTCTATGACCTGGTGTCGTATAACCACAAACACAACCAAGCCAATGGCCACGGCAATACCGACGGTACGGATGATAATTATTCATGGAATTGCGGATGGGAGGGTGATCAAAATGTGCCTGAAGATGTCATCACATTGCGCAAACGGCAGATAAAAAATTTCTGCTGCCTGTTAATGCTCGCTAACGGCACACCGATGTTGTGTGCCGGCGATGAATTTATGCGTACCCAAGGTGGTAACAATAATCCGTATAATCAGGATAATGAAACCACCTGGCTGGACTGGGATTTATTACAACAGAATCAGGATATCTTTCGTTTCTTTAAACACATGATTGCCTTCCGCAAGCTTCACCCCTCTCTTGGGCGTAGCCGTTACTGGCGTGATGACATTCATTGGTACGGTGTGGGCGCGGATGTTGATCGTCGACATGATTCACATACTTTGGCGTATTGTCTGCATGGTGCTTCCCAAGCCGATCAGGACATCTATGTCATGATCAACGCTTTCTGGGAGGATCTTGTATTCACCATTCAGGAAGGTATTGCAGAAGACTGGCAACGTGTGGTGGAGACCTCCCTGCCAAGCCCTCAGGATATTGTTGATCCGGGGAATACGCCATCCCTTCAGAGCTTGCATTATCCGGTTAATGCCCGCTCAATTGTCGTCTTGATTCGGCCCTGACTGGTCGCGCGGCGGGTCTCTACACCACGTTTTAGCCACACTACCCACATCTATACTTAAGGGTGCTCTGATGGGCAGCTAATGTTCGAATTTGTAGAAGATATCGGCTCCCGTCCTGTCGCCGGATTCTGTCTGTATCTGGATACGCTTGTTCAACTCATACTGCAGCTGCACGGTATTGCTTACACTGAATAGCCCGGTGACATAGCGAATATAGAGCCTCGGTGACAAATAACGCCCTACCACCAGGGATGCTTCCTGCAGACCGTTACCGGATTCAATGCGAACTTCTTCAAAACCCAATGTTGCACCAATGCTTTTTGCCAAACCTTCGCCCTTTGCCAGTCCCAGGCTTCCGGCTGCAGCCATCAGCACGTTGCCCTCAGCCGCTGAAGCCGAATTCATAGGTCTGCCTAACAGCAGATACGACAAAATATCGGATTCAGCCATGCTGGGTTCAGAAAACAATGCCAACTCAGGTTCTTTGAGCGTGCCAGCAACGCGCACACCAGCGATCACATCCCCCACTGTTCTGATGGCACGAACATCCAGGCCAGGATCATCAATCAAACTGTCCGCGAAAATAAGCCGCCCACGTTCGATGCTGAGATCTTGTCCGTAGGCCTGGTAGACACCGTCAGTAATACTCATGTTGCCTCGACCAACTGTAAGTTGGTCAGGCTCATCAATTACCAGCAAATCGCCAGCCAACTTGCCGCGTAAACCGAATCCATCCAGATTAACGCGATCTCCAAGCACTACCCTCACCCGGGTACGCAATGCCCAACGCTGATGCTGATCGGCGACGTCTTTTTCATCTACAGCTTGAACGATAACCACGTCGGGGGAAACAGCCACGCTGCCTTTTGGTATCTCACGGGGTTCTATACGAGCCCGTGGAACATCAATGCGCCCTTCGATATTGATGAGATTGCGCTGAGTTTTGATCTTCAGTTGCGGTGAGACTGCAATAAAAATCTCTGTTGTGTCCATCGCCTCAACATTTTCTCCGTTAATATTCAACTCTGTTGGCCAGCCCTGCTTGGCATTGAGCACTGTCTGGCCATCCAGGCGCATGAGTCCATCGCCTGATTTTGCCATCATGTTGAAACGCAATGCATTGTCAGGCCTCCCGTGCATCTCGGCTGTAATCTCCTTAAGCTGTAAACCAAGCCTGGGGATATCAGCACTGCCACCCTTGAGCATTGCAGAGCCTACGATACGCGGGTTACCAAGAGTACCCATGAGTTTGAATTGTCCGTCAATATCGCCTTGTACGTTTTCGACATCAGAGGTGAAAAGACTCATTATGGCAAGTGAGCTGAAAGCGATATCAACTTCACCTTCGATCGGCTGCCTTTCATTCAAGCCGACGGATAACATCCAATTCGGCAAATTGAAGCGGGCATTGATATCGCCAATCTCTTGCAAAGGCATGGTGATCGAAGATGTGAACCCGGCTTGATCCAGGTTGATGCGCAGTGTGCTTTGATCAAACGTGAGTTGTTGTCTTTTGTCGTCCCCCTGAAACTCAACGCTGCCTGAAGATGTGGTGATGACTGCATTGGCATAAACTTGTTGTGAAGATGTATATTGCAGATTCATCTGTGCATTGGCAGATCCTTCAATACGTACATCTTCGGGCAACCAGGGTTGCAAATACGCCAATGATAGCGCCGCTGCATCCAAGGAACCCGACCAGGCGCGATCTTTTTGTTGCGTGGTGATGCAGATGCGTGATGGTGACTGTAACCAGCACCACGGCCCTGCATTCGCTTGCCCGGAACCAAAGCTGAAGCTACCGGAATCCGCTAATTGCCATTTCCCGAATGGCGCCATTTGAATATCCGCGCGCTCCAACACGCCCTGCCAAATTTTGTTGCTGGTCATGACCGCATTTAGATCAAGAGCAACCACCTCTGCGGGATTGTTAAGCCTGAGGCGTAAATTATGTTTATCGAGGCTGCCTTGCAGTGTGAGAGTCGATGTTTGCCAGGCGTGTTCTGCAAGTATCAGATTTGCGGCATCAACCTGTACCAAAAGTTTGCCGCCTGTAGAGAGATCCACGTCGACGTTAGCATCGAGTTTAGTAATACGATTCGCAGCGACCTCCAGATCACGCCCAACAACTGTAAACGCTGCACGCGGAGACTGACGTAGACCCGTAATCGTTCCTTGTGCGTCTAACCGGCCACGCACATCAGGTACTACAGCCCGCAGGTCGTCAGCCTGCAACGACCAGCGTAACCCCCAATTTTTCTTGAGCACTCCTGTGGCATTAAGTTTTGCGGATCCTGAAGATGCTTGCAGGGCCTCGATTTCGAGGTCATTACCAAGCTGTACAAACTGCCCTTGCGCATGCACGGGATAGCCCCTTAGATCACCATCGAGCGTCTCAAGATTGACATTATTGATAATCGTATTGCCACTCTGCTCCCCTTTAATCTGCGCTTTCATACCGAGTTTACCCGGCCATTGATCCCAATAGACACCAGGGTTGATGTCATGGGCTGTGAGCTGCATATCCCATAGCAGCCTGGGGCTCCATGCGACATGACCTAACCCCTCAAGCTGGCCTTCCAGGGTTGCCATACGTAATGCCGTGATAAAGAGTTCCGCTTCATTACCATTAGCACTTGCAGCGAGCGTGATCGAGGGTAATTCTGGGTCTGCTTTATCCGTTTCAGATGCCGTCAATGAAACTGCCAATGAATAGGCTTCAAGATTACCAGACGTATTTATCTCCCCGGATATTAAAGTTTGCGGCCATTGTGGCTGTACTTTATTGGGCTCGAGGCGCTGTATGTTGATGTTTGCATTCCAATCCGGGTCGGTGAGTACATTCTTCACAGCAGCCTGCATTGATACAGTAGCCATACCCGTCATGTTTGACTGGATTGTTAGTTCAGCCAAGCTGCCCTTTAACAGAGTGTTGCCGGAAACGGGTGCAAGCGATTGCGAATTGAGCTGCCATTGCAGATCAAGATCAAGTGGATAATCATCCCCTGTGGTTACAGTTCCCTGCAGATTAACGGTAAATGTCTCGGATTTCAGATTGAAGGCCTGGATGCTTAACCGCTCATCATCTGTCTGGGCCTGGAGGGTTATCTCATCAATGCGTGATTCACTATCAGAACGAATGGCAATCCTGCTGAGACGCAGGGATTGAACATCAATGTCCAGCGGCAGCGATACGTCAGGCAATTGTATATCCTTGTCGGTGGCAGGTTCCCGCTGGTCCGTATCAACGTAAGTGATTCCTTCGGCAGTAATCGTCGTCAACAAGAGCTTACGACGCAACAGCATCGAGGGTCGCCAGTCAATGCGTCCCTCATCGACTGTTACCGTTAGCTGCTCGTCCCGGTAATTAAGGCTTTTGAATTCGAGCGGCCCGATGAGACGGCCTTCCAGCGCCTCGATGTTCAGCGAGCCTGGCAAAGTGCGTGCCGCCAGCTGGTAAATCCAGTTCAGCCCTGTTTGTGTTGTCGATACGAACACCAACACAGCACACACAACGAGTAGCAGGAACAGGCCTGATAGCCACAGTTTTTTCATAGATCAGGTCCAATGACCAGGTGCAGACGATAGGCATCGTCCGGATCATCGATGGGAGAGGCGACATCCAGACGGATGGGCCCTACCGGTGAATGCCAACGGATGCCGATACCGGCTCCATGCTTGAGGTCATCATCAAACGAATTCAGTGCATTACCGACATCATAAAATACGGCGACGCTCCATTTCCCGAACAGGCGCCGCTCGTACTCAAGGCTTCCTGTAATAAGGTATTTACCACCTATCACCTCACCTGATGCATCTTCAGGACCCAGTTCTTCAAAATCGTAACCACGGACACTCAGATCTCCCCCCGCAAAAAACCGCTTGGACGCAGGCAAGTCCTCTACCGAAGAAGCCAGCGTTGCACCCACCTCACCCCGCACAATTAACCTGTTGTTTGCATCAATATTTTTTAACCACTTGCCCGCAACACGTCCTTGCAGGAAATCCGTATCGGAGCCCAATGTCTCGTGTGAGGCAAGTAGATTCACTCCCAGGCGCCAGCCACGAGTGGGGAATAATCGATCATCGGTTTCGCTGCGATTCCAGCTCACTGCTGGATAGACTAGAACACTCGCATCAGTTTCGGTGGCAATCTCGAAATCCTCGCGCTCATAGTTAACACCGACTGTCTCCTGCCATTTCCCGCGCCGCGTGGTGCGTCTTGCACCAATCTCGAATATGCGGCTATCACGACTCTCGGTTTCTTCTTCTATCACACTGCCGATGAATGCAAGCTGCTCATAACTGGGGTTTTTGAGTGGGATGATATATTGCAGCTCTCCCGTATTGATTCTTTCCGAGAACCTGAGGTTGAAAATGCCTTTATGGCCTCGCGAATTGACCCTCTGACTGTGTTCCAGGCTGGCTCGAGGCCCCGAGTCAGTACCGTATCCCAGCCCCAGCCGATATCTGTATTTCTTCTTGGGTATAAGAAGTATTTCAACCGGTATTTGTTGACCAGAGGTCTGTTCTTTCAGCGGTTGCACCGCAACACGCGTGAAGTAACCACTGTCGGTCAAGGTGTTTTGCAGTCTCAAAAGCGCCCGGCTGTTAAACGGATCACCTGGATTGACAACGATGTAACGCCTCAGCAGTTTTTCCTTAAATGCATAGGGATCCTGTTTAAAGCTGATCGCACCGAACTGGTATTGTGGGCCGCTATTAAAATGCAAAAAAACGGATGCCGTATAAGTCTCGAGGTCCACTTCAACCTGATGTCTGCTGAATCCCGCATCCAGATAACCATTTACTGCCGCCAGGCGCAGCAACTTCTGTTTTGCATCTTCATATTGGGTGTGATTCAGAATCTGGCCCGTTTTTAGTGGGAAGTCACGCTGGCTGGTCACAAACGCCTTATCCTGTTGACCCGGACCCGTAATCTGCACATCGAGTGTCGTGATTCGCAGTGGCGGTCCGCGTTCAACACGATAGCGTGCCAGCCACGCAGTTTCATTTACGGCGAGCTCTGAAGTGACCTTTACACGGTAATAACCAAACGGTTGTAATGCCCTTTGTATTTGCTCTGGGGCGGCTGTATGCAACTTTTTTACGCGTGCAAGATACAGATCATCCCTGTCCTTTTCGCTATTGATCTCCAGAAGAGTGAGCACGTTTTCCAATTCGGCGCCATCAATACCCTCAACCTTCACTTTCAAGGTCATGGCGTTGACCATCACAGGGCAAGATACACATATAACAATAATGGCCACCTGAGCCCATTTCATGATTAACGTTTATCCTGATAGATTGAGGCTATAGGGATGGTTGTTGTGCGGAGCATTTCTTGAGATTAATATACATCCCCGCATAGAGGATGACACCAGTCAATTGATCAATGGGATCATTGACTCGCGATTGGATGCCTCAAAGTCATAACCTCCCCACAAGGTCGCGAGTATAGATGGCTTATTTCCTTTTTGGTCTACCATTATAAATATATATCCAAGATGTAATGTCTCAATTAATATGTCGGTTATCAGTTTTAATACGGAACTGACTGACCAGTCAGTGCACAATCTGACCACATAACTATTAGTCACACAACTAATTGATTATAAAATAAAATGCATGCCGATCCTGTCTTACCCTATGCAGTAGCAGCCGTACTGATCATTCTCCTGATCAGCATCATATTGAAGCTATTTAAGCAGTCTCACGTGGTAGCGTATCTTATAGCTGGGGTCATCCTGGGGCCACATGTTTTAGGGCTTTTTTCAGACCAGGAAACGATCTCAAGGCTCGGTTCATTAGGTGTTGTGCTACTCATGTTTTTTGTTGGCATGGAAGTCTCACCACAACGCCTCGCCAGCAACTGGAAAATCGCCATATTAGGCACATCACTACAAATTATCGCTAGTGTGGCTCTGGTCTGGCTGTTAGGTATAGTGCTTGGGTGGTCATTGCCACGTATTGTGCTTCTAGGTTTTGTTATCAGCCTCAGCAGTACCGCAGTCGTCTTGAAGTTGCTACAAGACTGGAATGAACTCAACAGCGATACGGGGCAGGATGTTCTAGGTATCCTGCTGGTTCAAGATCTTTTCATCGTACCCATGATCATTGTCCTGAGCTTGTTTGCCGGCGACCAGCCAAGTACTACCGAATTGCTCATGCAAATTATCGGCGGCGTAATCCTCATTGGTTTTGTTGTATTCATCACTGTAAAAAATCACATTCATATACCATACTTGAAATCTATTGTCAGCGACCATGAAACGCAGATATTTACTGCGTTAGCTATTTGTTTTGGATTCGCCTTGATTACTGCATTACTGGGCTTATCTACAGCACTAGGCGCATTTGTCGCCGGTATGCTTATTTCAAGCGCGAAGGAAACCGACTGGGTACATCATGCTCTAGAGCCTTTTAGGGTCATCTTTATTGCATTATTTTTTGTATCGATTGGCATGTTGGTGAACCTTGAATTTATCAAATCGCATTGGTGGCAGGTGGGATTGCTTGTGTTTGCAGTGTTGATTACCAATACATTCATCAATGCCGGCACGTTTAAGGCTTTTGGCGAAAGTTGGCGAGAGAGCATCTATGCGGGAACATTACTTTCCCAAATTGGCGAATTCAGTTTTGTATTGACAGCTATAGGCTTTCAGGCATCCATTATTAACGACGTGGGATATCAATATGCTATTTCGATTATTTCATTTTCACTCATAATAAGTCCATTATGGATTGCTTTGATAAAACGCTATATACATAATTAATGTGATTTATATTTGGCCAGCATAATAATTAATCTTGAAATACTCAATAGCACGATATAAACGCATCTTCGCCACACTAAAGACTGATATTCAACAATACATATATTCTTTAGCCTTCTCCCAGTTCACGAAAATATAATTATATTCAAGAGCCGTGTTGACGCTCACGTTCGAGGCGCTGGAAACCATTATCAAGGGAACTTCGGCAATATTGTCTATTGCCTAATCAAACAATAGGTGGTTCTCCAAGGATTTCGACCCCCATGTCTTCTTGCTCGCTTTGGAACTCCTCTACACGTGCCGCTGCCTCGCCAGGTTTTTCAAAACGGGCAATATGAAACAGGGCATCTCCTTCATTTGCCAGCGGCAGATTGACGCGACCTATAATCACGCCATTATTGGGGGATGTTAAGGCCACTTCCCTTTCCCCAAAAGGATCGGCAAGATAACCTAATATATCTCCCTTGCGCACACGCGATCCCAAACTCTGTAGCGGCCGGAGTATACCGCTCTCAGGTGCTCGCACCCAGGTACTGGAACGGGCCACGATAGGCTCAACGGGTTTCGATTTCGATGACTTGCTGGGCGGGAGCATATTAATGGCACGCATGACCTGAATGATGCCACGCACACCTGCGCGAATCGACATTTCATCGAAGCGCAGCGCTTCACCGGCTTCATATAGCAACATCGGGATACCGTTTTCTGCGGCAACCCCCCGCAGGGAGCCATCGCGCAACGCAGCGTTGACCAGCACCGGGACACCAAATGCACGCGCCAGGCGTTCAGTTTCCTCATCATCCAGGTTGGCCCGGATCTGAGGCAAGTTAGTCCGGTGTACCGCTGCCGTATGTAGGTCAATTCCATGCGTAGCGTTATTGACCACCTCTTCCATAAAAAGGTTGGCCAAACGCGCTGTCAGTGAGCCTTGCTTGGAGCCGGGAAAACTTCGGTTTAAATCACGCCTGTCCGGCAAATACCGGCTTTGGTGAATAAAACCATGCACATTCACTACTGGCACTGCAATCAATACACCACGCAAGCGCTTGAGCGCAGGCAAGTTCATCAAACGGCGAATAATCTCCACACCATTGATTTCGTCGCCATGGATAGCACCGGAAACGAATAGGCGTGGTCCGGGCTTCTTGCCATGCACGACATGCACCGGCATGTTGATCGCGCTGCGGGTATACAGTCGAGTAAGACTTAGATCAATGGTTGCGCGTGTCCCTGCTGCAACTTTGGTAGCACCAATTTCAAAATCATCTAGTGTCACGCGTTCAGCCTTTACCTCTGGTACCGGTCTTGTTGGGTTTGGCGTTTTTCTCGATAAATTTTATGATCAAACCGGCAATATCCTTACCCGTGGCATCTTCAATACCATGAAGGCCAGGCGAGGAATTGACTTCCATCACTACGGGGCCGTGGTTAGAACGCAGTATATCCACACCCGCAACATTCAACCCCATAATATTTGCGGCACGTACCGCAGTGGAACGCTCCTCCGGTGTCAGCTTAATAAGCTCGGCGGTACCACCACGATGCAAATTGGAGCGGAATTCGCCTTCTTTTGCCGTGCGCATCATTGCGGCAATCACTTTATCGCCGATGACAAAACAACGAATATCGGCACCGCCTGCCTCTTTCACGAATTCCTGTATCATAATATTGGCCTTCAGTCCCATAAAGGCTTCGATAACACTCTCAGCCGCCTTCTTGGTTTCAGCTAACACGACACCAATACCCTGGGTACCCTCAAGCAGCTTTATCACCAATGGGGCACCGCCAACTATCTCGATGACATCCTGGATATTATCCGGTGAATGAGCAAAACCCGTTACCGGTAATCCTATCCCTTTGCGTGATAACAATTGTAAGGAACGTAGCTTGTCGCGCGAACGCGTTATTGCTACGGATTCATTTAGAGGGTAAACACCCATCATTTCAAACTGTCGCAAAACGGCAGTACCATAAAAAGTGATGGAGGCACCAATACGTGGTATGACCGCATCAAACCCCTCCAATGTTTCACCCTTGTAATGAATCATAGGACGGTGTGAGGTGATGTTCATATAGCAATGCAGGGCATCGATGACCTTTACCTCATGTCCTGCATTTTTGGCCGATTCCACCAGTCGCTTGGTAGAAAACAACTTTGCATTGCGTGAAAGAATACCAATCTTCATGAACCACTCCCGGGTGTAGGCACAATGTATTGCATATCGCGCTATCGAAATTAATATGCCATCTTATACAGGCAACATGGGTTTTTCCCTACTCAAATAAGAAGCCGATGGATCGACCAGGTATAGATTCTTAAGGGCAGTGCGACCAAGTAATACACGAAATCCCATTGTATCGCGATTCGTCAGTGTCATCTCTATATCCCAGGTACGATCGCCGACGGTTACTGCTGTAGAGATCACATAGCGCTTCTCCTTATGACCGCCAGAATCTGTTACCCAGCGTTGATCGACAATATCAGCGCTACAGACGATCTCTTTATCGGTCCGGCGTTGTATAGGGTGAATACTAAAACGCACCTTGTCCACACTCTTCTCCATAAATGGTTCGACGTTGAAGGCATGCAGCACCGAGGTTCGGGCACCCGTGTCGACCTTGGCCTTGATTGCGTTAATACCCAACTCAGGTAACGCGATCCACTCGCGCCAACCGAGAATGGGCATGGCATTGTTTATCGTCACTTACTCTCCTCGTAAGACAAAACAGCTGTTCACATCTAAGCAAGGCGACCAACGTCAATCACGACTTAACTAATAGTCGCCATATAGTAATAATTGACTTTGAACTGTTCAATCGCACGATACAGTCGCATCTTCGCCGCACTAAGGCTGATATTCAACGTTTTCGCTATATCCTGTAAAGAAAAATCCTTGAAGAAACGTAACCGCAATACTTGCTGAAATTGTGGCGTAACTGATTCCAATACTCTGGAGACTGTCACCTCACGGTCAATAATGTCAACCTGAGTACACTCATGTGCGTCCAGGTATAGATTAATCAGTTCCTCAATATGGTCCGTTTGGATATAGCGAGCACGCCGCACCGCGAAACTCCGGCATTGATTCTGCGCAATCGTGTAAAGCCACGTTTTTAAACTTGAACGGCCTTCAAACCTCGGCAATGCATTGTAGGCACGCAGCAGCACTTCCTGCATAACATCCTGGGCGTCGTGCTGATTACCAAGGTGCGCTATGCAGTAACCCAGCAACCACTCCTGCTGTCTGCCAAGTAGTTCGTTAGCCACCAGTTTCCAGCCCAAACCACGCTTACCAGTCAGTATCACGAGGTCGCTATCACTTAATAGCCTAAAGCGCTTAGCGTCACTGTAGGTGAGCTGCCTGTCCGGTGATTTTTGCGGTATTTTCATTCCCCACTCCAATTGAACCCTGTAACGGACAATAATCTGCGGGGACTATAGGTCGCCTCTCATGATAAATAAAACTATAAATATTTGTCATTTATTAAAATAATATTTATCATTCGGCTATATGGATCTCGAACTGCTACGCACCTTTCTTGAGGTCAACCGGACCCGGCATTTCGGAGAAGCGGCTGAAGCTCTCCACCTGACTCAAGCGGCTGTAAGTGCCCGCATCAAGCTCCTGGAGTCCACTCTCGGTGTGCGCTTATTCGACCGCTTGCGTCGGGACATTCGCCTAACTCCAGAGGGTAATCGCCTGGTACGGCATGCCGATTTGCTGATCGCTGAATGGCGCAAGACCCGTCAGGAAGTCACTATGGGCGGTGCGCAACAACAGCTGAGCTTCGGGGGCAGCCAAAGACTTTGGGATGTACTGCTGCAGGACTGGTTTCATCGTCTGCGGCAGTATCTGCCCGAACTGGCAATCATCGCCGAATCACACACGCCAGAATTACTGACTCGCCGCTTGCTCGATGGCGTGCTCGACCTGGCTTTCATGCTGGAACCGGCACAGCTGGAAAACCTGCAAATCGAGGAAATCGGTAGGATCGATCTGGTTCTGGTAGCGAGCAAAGCAGGTGCCAGTATCGAGGAAGCACTACAGGATAACTATTTAATGGTCGACTGGGGACTCGCTCATGCGCTCGAGCATCGCCGCTTGTTTCCTGATGCACACGAACCACAGATCAGAGTTTCCCATGCCAAAATGGCGCTGGCTCACTTGCTGGAGCTGGGTGGCTTTGCTTATCTACCGGTGCCGATGGTTGCAAACCTGCTTCAGGAGAGTGATTTGCATCTCGTAACCGATGCCCCGACGATCAATCGACATGCCTATGCTGTTTATCCAGTTCGTAGTGCCAAGATCGCGCTTATTAAAAACTGTCTGAAGTTATTCAACGGTGACATCGCACTCACACTCGCAGACACAGACACAGACACAGACACAGAAGGATTATGTTGATCGCCTAGTCTTCTGCATGTTTCTCAACATCGTTCAGAATGAGTTCAATCGCAACTTCACCTACCCGATTGTCACGGAGCGTGCGGACCTTAAGGTGAAAACCTCCTTCGTCAATAGCGTCCCCTACTTCGGGCATGCGCCCCAGCCGTTGCATGAACAGGCCGGACAGCGTATTTGCATCCAGTTCAGGAGGAACCTTCAGGGTGATTGTGCGCTCAATATCAGTCAGTGACATTAGCCCATCGGCAAGCCAGTGACCCACAGCAACCTCAGTTATCGACAAGGTCTCTTCACTTGCATCTGTCTCATCCTGAATTTCGCCAACAATTTCCTCTAGCAGGTCCTCGAGTGTAACGATTCCTGCGAGTGCGCCGTATTCATCGACGACAAATGCCATGTGTGCGCGGCAAGCCCGCATGCTTTCGAAAAGTAATGCTACTCTCTGGTTTTCCGGAACAAGTAGCGGTTCGCGGCAAAATTTACTCAGATTCTTCCAGGGTTCGCCTTCGCCTGACAACATCGCTGTGTATAGGTCTTTGGCAAGGACAATTCCGCTAATTTGATCATCGCTGGTAGAGTCGATCACCGGAAACCGTGAATGGCCGCTATCGCGAATAACTGCCAGATTCGCTTCACTGTCG
>CAMYKB010000046.1 GCA_947258875.1 uncultured Gammaproteobacteria bacterium
GGGCAAATTTGTCTGTCCCTGGCCACCATTTTTCTTTATTGATTCTTAACTTTCTCCCGCCTGATCCGCTGTTTGTTAGTTCGGCTGAATCGAACTGCCCGGCAGTTAGATTGCTCACCCCATCCATGGGAAATCGCCCCTACCTTACTCTAAGATCTACATCGTATATAGGCGTGTTTCCCTGCCTTCTGCGGTTGCTCACGATATCCTCGATAACTGCTTGCGGAGGATTTGTTTGTCCCTGGTCATCTTATACATCAATATGCCTGGACATTGTTCCGCCATTTCTGACAGATTATGCTAAGTTAAGAAAAGGACGGGTCATTCCGCATGCCAGGCTTAGACAAAGGGCGGCGTACATGAAGCCACCGGAAAACACGCCCAGACCCAGCTGCGAACAAATCATTGATATGTATCCGCAGCCGTTTGTGGTCATCGACCGGGATTTCACGATCCTGGCGGCTAACCGCGCCTATCGTGAGCATTACAGCGTTGGCGACGCCGATGTTGTTGGTCGGCCCTGTTACGAAATCTCTCATCATTCCCCGGTGCCTTGCAGTCAGCATGGCGAGCATTGCCCACTGGAAACGATTTTTCAGACACGCCAGGCGACTCAGGTCATGCATGTGCATTACGACAAGGATGGTGCCGAGGAATATGTGCAATTGCAGGCGACCCCAATACTGGCGCCGGATGGTGAAGTGTTGTATTTGGGCGAAACCATTACCCCGGTGCCGTCGGCGAATGGGGAGGGGTTGATGTTAACCGGGCGCTCCCGTGCACTGCTGCGGCTGACCAGTCTGCTGCAACGGGTGGCACCCACGCAGACAACGGTTTTATTGCTTGGTGAAAGTGGTGTAGGTAAGGAGCGTGCGGCGGAATATGTACACCAGTATTCACCGCGCAGTAGGGGGCCTTTTGTGGTGGTGGACTGTGGCAGCCTGGGGGAGAACCTCATCGAAAGCGAGTTATTCGGTCACGAGAAAGGGGCGTTTACCGGTGCCGTCAGCCGCAAGAAGGGTTTGTTTGAAGCAGCCTATGGCGGCACTCTGTTTATCGACGAGATCTGTGAATTACCCTTACCCTTGCAGACCAACCTGCTACGGGCACTGGAATCGGGCACCATACGCCGCGTTGGTGGTACTGAATATATCAATGTCGATGCGCGCGTCATTGCCGCTACCAATTGTAATGTGCAGGAATTGGTTGCCAAAGGCCTGTTCCGAGAGGACTTGTATTATCGCCTCTCGGCTTTTCCGGTGACTGTACCCAGTTTGCGCGAACGCAAGGATGATATTGCCGTCCTGGCGCAACATTTCCTGCGACATCTTCCCGATGGTGAGCGCCATCTGCCTCTGTCGCCTGAGCTTATTGAAACCCTGCTCAGCTATGATTATCCCGGTAATGTGCGGGAATTAAGAAATATTATCGAACGTGCAGCGATTCTGGCCTATGACGATGTGTTGTGCCCGGAGCATTTCATATTTGAAGGAACAGGCAAGTTACGCAAGCCTCAGCCCGACACAGAACCTGACACACATGATGCCCTGCTGGTCAGGCGTAATAGTTTGACGAATGCAAAAGTCATTGAGGCGTTGCAATGCAGTAATGGGCATCGGGCGCGAGCAGCGGAACGGCTGGGCATCAGTGAACGCACCCTCTATCGTTACATGCAGCGTATGAAGGGTGCCGAGACCGTAACAACGAGAAGCTCGACAAAACGCTGATAAAAAACCGGGGCCTTGGAACAGACCCCGGTCAAAGCTGTGACATCAGCACTCAGCCAAAGGTATCTTGGGTGATATTGGCGAACCAGGAGTGTCCATATCTTACCTCCCGTTTGCGCATCTCCGCTGAGGAATCCATGGGGGTCAGACCGCCGGCCCCTTCAACCTTGATGATCTTGCCTTCCGGGCTCAGTCGATAGACCATGGCAACGGAAATGCCGTCCTCTGGTGTGATCATGCTGTAACAGGTATTCACATAAGAGGGTACCGGATCCGGCTGGCCGTTGAGTTTAGCGACCACGGCTGCGGCGCAGACCTTGGCTTCGGAACTGGCGGCGTAACCCGATTTGGGCAGGGGAGAGGCGATACTTGAATCGCCCACAATGTGTATACCGGCATGGCGGGTCGACTCAAAGGTGCCATAATTAACTGGGCACCAGCCCTTGTCATTCACCAGGTCGGCCTTGAAGGCGATTGCCCCGGCCTTTTGCGCCGGAATAATGTTGATCACATCGCCCTCGATCTCTTCCACATCTGTAATCAGCTTGCGTTCCTTGGCCTTGAGGACCTCCACCTTGCCGCCCGCAACCGAACTGACCCAGTCGATCATGCTATTGGCTGTGCCATAACCATAGTGTTTTTCCCAACCCTGGGTAAACAAGCCCTGTTTAGAGAACTTCTGTTTGGCATCCAGGATAATAATCTTGGACTTCGGTTTGTGGTGTTTCAGGTAATGGGCAATCTGGCAGGCCCGTTCATAGGGCCCGGGTGGGCAGCGGAAGGGATTCGGTGGTGCGGCGATGACTACCGTACCCCCATCCTTCATTGCCAGTAATTGTTTCCGCAGTAATTGCGTTTGCGGCCCCGCCTTCCAGGCATGGGGTATGGTTTTGGCGACTTCGGCATCATAGCCCTCGATGCTCTCCCAACGAAAATCGACGCCGGGTGATACGATACAACGGTCATAAGCCAGTGTTGTGCCACCCTGGGTCACTACCTTCTTGGCAACGGGATCGATATCCGCAACCATATCGTGGAGCAGCTTGATGCCTCTTGCCTTCAAGCCGTCATAGTTGAATTGAATCGTACGAATGTCGCGTTCGCCGCTCAGGACCTCATTGCTCATAAAGCAGGTGTGATAGGTCTTGTTCGGTTCAACAATAGTGACTTCGATGGAAGCGTCCTCCATCTTGATATACTTGGCTGCCGTGGCGCCGCCGATACCGCCGCCTACGATGACGACTCGTTTAGAGGCGGCCAGACTGACAAACGGAAAACCGAGGGAGGCGATGGCAATGGTACCACCGGCCAGGGTCAGAAATTCTCTGCGTCTGATGTTGCTCATGATTGTTCCTCCCTAGTCTTGTTGACTGCCGTAGTAATGAATTAACTGGTCCACGCCCTGGTCTCCGGTATCTGTCTTAAGGGCATCCAGTTTCTTCTTCATTTTTTTCTCCATCGGCCGGTTGCCGCTCAAGAAGTCTTCCATAGAGTAGTGGAGATAGGGGATCGGCTGGCCGGCGAGTATGCCGGCATCGTCTTCGCTGGAGCGGCCGCTGTCTTCATGGCATTTTTCGCAATATTTTTTATGTAATTTTTTACCTTGCGCGGCCTTCCCGGCATCATATTTCTGGGCTCTTCTGACAAATGGCTGCTTGGCAAAATATTCGGCCATCAGTTTGATTTCTTCTTCAGTATAGCCCTTGGCAATTCGTGTCATGATCGTAGATGGCCGTTCCCCTGATTTATAAGCCTCCATGGTCTCAATGAAGTAGTCTACCGAGATAGCCGCGATGGTTGGGCTGGCTGGGCCGAAACTTGAGCCATTAGAGCCATGGCAGCCGGCACAACTGTTGGCGAGCATACTTGCCGTTGGCGTCCCCGCAAGCGTCGGACCTGCCATCACAACCCCACCGGCCAGGATGGTAGCGTATATGGCGTGTTTGTATTTCATGACTCCTCCTTTTGCCGCTGTTATCGGCAGCAGTAATGCCGATAAGATTGCAAGCGTGTTTTTTCAAGAACCGGCCTGTTCTAGCAGCCGGATGATGTCGTAATGTCGTGCACGTACTGCATAATATTTCGCTATATGGCCTTCATTATCCTTGTGGGTTTTGTCTGCTCCTTTTTCCAGCAACCAGCGCACACTATTGACCTGTCCCGCGATGGTTGCGTTGATCAATGGGGTTTCGCCGTTGATGTTGCGATGGTTGATATCCGCTCCTTTTTCAAGGAGTAACGCCATGGTCTGGATATGGCTGCTTTCTACGGCGCAGAGCAGTGCCGTTGACGCCTCATCGTTGAGCGCATTGACGTTGTCACCGGCTTCGATCAGCATCCCGACGATGCGGTAATGGCCGTTACAGGCGGCCAGTATCAAGGCGCTGGCGCCATCCTTGTTTCTCACATGCAGATCAGCATCGGCTTCGAGTAGCTGGCGAGTAGCTGGAATATCATTGTTGGAGGCTGCCGTCATCAATGCGGTCAGGCCGTTCTTGTCAGCGGTATTGGGATTGGCGCCCGCTCGAATCAGTAGTGCGAGAACCTCGATATGTCCCTGGCGTGTGGCCATCGCCAGGGCGTCCCAGCCGGCACGGGTCTTGGGGTGGGTTTTTGCGCCGCGCTTCAGCAGCAATTTAACCAGATCCCGATGGCCATTTTCGGCGGCATAGCTCAATGCCGTGCATCCCGCCTGACTGCGCTGATTGATATCCGCACCTGCCTTGATCAGTTGTTTGACTATGTCCACATAGCCTTCCTCAGCGGCAAACATCATTGCCGATTTACCGAATTTGCTGGCGGCATTGGCATTGCCGCCTTGCTGCAACATTTGCTTTATGTGGGGAGCATCTCCAATGACCGCGGCATCCAGGATTGCCTTGTCTTGATGCGTGTCAGCTGCCCACACGCAGACACATGCTGTGCCGACCAGTAACATCAGGCTGGCGATAGACTGCTGCTTATCCATGAATCTCCTGATTATGTGTGTCATGGTGCTTCACCCTGCGCAGTATGTTGCACATCATCAGGTTCCAGGGGCTCTTCGTGAGCGATACCCCGGTGACATTCGATACAGGTTTTGCCTTCCAGCGGGGCGCGAGTATGTTTTTTCCGGGCACTACGGTCTTGTTCACTCAGGTCCATATTTTCATAGTCATGACATTCACGGCACTCCCGTGAATCCGTTGCCTTCATCTTGTCCCATACCGCTACGGCCATATGCCAACGGCGTTTTTCATATTTTTCGGGTGTGTCTATGGTGCCCACGATTTCGTGATAGACATCTTTGGCGGCCATGGTTTTCGCATACAATTTTGGTAAAAAATGACGTGGCACATGACAATCGGAGCAGGTGGTCTGAACCCCGGCAGCATTCTTGTAATGCAGCGTTTGTTTGTACTCCTCGTAATTGATTTTCATGGTGTGGCACGAGGTGCAGAATTCCATACGATTGGTGTAATGGAAAAACGTATTCAGGCCGCCAAATGAGATGCCGCCAATAAAAAAGATAACCAGGCCGATACAAACACCTTTACTGGGTATGCACTTGCCAAGGCAATTAAGTGGTTTCATTAATCGCAGTCCCTCCTGACCCGATATTTTTCTATTTCTTATATGAATTAAGAACGCACAATATGTGCCAGATTGTAACTGCCTGATTTTGCATGAGTTTAGGATGCCATCTCTGACATTTGTCATGTCATGGCAGATGTCATTCATGACAAATCTGCCAGTAGTATGGGCGTTAGATTTGCGCAATACCTGTCATCTACACACGGCGATGCTGCTCTTTGGATTGCCAATGCCCTGGTTTGCAGAGACCAGTTGGCGACCCTGGTCAATATGAGTATTGGCGAAAAAGGCTAATAGTTGGTGAAATTCACCTCTAATTGCTGTCATGATATGACCGCTAGGTGTCGGCGCTGCTAATCCCATGCTGAGAAAACCCCGTAATTAGAATGGCCTGTAGTCATGCAGAGGGCATGGCATCAAATTTGCCAAGTTATGAGTAGCCGATACGAACTCGTAAAGCTGCGCCGGGTCGTAGTTTGAAGGGTTGATGCTAGCTATTGAGGCAACGGTGATGCTGCTGTTGGCTAATGATCTCGCACATGGTTTCAGACTTTTGGGAAACAAATACAAGCTAGGGAAACATGGAGTAGTGGATGTTAATTCATAAACGTATCGTTGCTGTGTCGCTGATGGTTTCTATCGCGTTGCTTGTTTCGGCCTGTCAGCCACTCAAAAAGGCGGATGCTGATAAATCAGAGGAAGATAAAGAAAAGGAGCTTGCTGTTCCAGTAGAGGTTAAGCAAGTCACGCGTGGCGTTATCGAAGCCAGTTATCGGGGCAGTGCGACGCTGGAAGCTGAGCTGGATGCAGAGGTAGTAGCCGAGGTCGCAGGTGTTGTGGAAGAGATTCTGGTTGAAGAGGGGGATCGCGCTGCGGCCGGACAGGTATTGGCAAGGCTCGATGACGAAAAGCTCCGCCTGGATGTGATGCGTGCCAGAGCTGAACTGGACAAGCAGCAAAATGACTTTAGGCGCACGCAATCGATGTTCAATAAAAAATTGATCAGCGCCGAAAATTTTGAACGCGTCAAGTATGAGCTGGCAACACAGAAGGCGGCTTATGAGTTGGTGCGGCTTGCACTCAAGGACAGCGTATTACGCGCCCCATTTGATGGCGTAGTCTCTGCGCGCCACATCAAAACGGGGAATATGGTGACCGTTAACCAGCCGGCATTCCATATTACCCAATTCGAGTCATTACATGCGATCCTGCATGTGCCCGAGCGTGAGATCAATAATCTTGCGGTCGGACAGCCTGCGAGTCTCACGGTAGATGCCTGGCCGGATGCAGCATTTTCCGGTTTAGTAAAACGTATCAACCCGGTTGTCGACGCAGACACGGGTACCGTAAAGGTTACTGTTGAGATGTCTGCCTCGGATCACAAGCTCAAGCCAGGTATGTTTGGGCGCGTGTCGATACGCTATGACCGCCACGAGAACGCCTTGCTGATACCCAAGGAGGCCGTTATCTCTGAGGATGCCGATTCCAGTGTCTTTGTCATCAAGGATAGTGTTGCGAAGCGCGCCACGGTTCAGACGGGTTATGTGAACAGTCACTTTATTGAAGTTATCAGTGGTGTTGATGAAAATGATCAGATTGTCACGACGGGCCAGACTACACTCAAGGATGGTGTCAGGGTAGAGGTGATCGGCGCGATGGAAAAAGCTACACCGGAAGATAAAACGAAAACCGAAAGTAAAGCTACCGGCGTGTCATAAATAAAATGGAGTGTCAGGGATGAATCTTGTTGACCTCGCAACCCGGCGGCCCGTAACCATCTTTATGGTTACGGTGGCAGTGATCCTGTTTGGCATGGTGTCCCTGTCGCGTCTCAAGGTCAATCTGTTGCCCGACCTTTCTTATCCTACCCTGACTGTGCGTACCGAATATACCGGTGCCGCGCCTGCTGAAATCGAGACACTGATTACCAAGCCTATCGAGGAAGCAGTCGGAGTGATCAAGCATGTGCGTCAGGTCCGCTCGGTATCGCGGCCCGGGCAATCCGACGTGGTGCTTGAGTTCAACTGGGGCACACAAATCGATTATGCGGTGCTAGATGTGCGTGAAAAACTTGACGCTCTGGAGCTGCCGGAAGACGTCAACAGGCCGCTGGTGCTGCGCTTCGATCCCGGTGCAGAACCCGTGGTGCGTTACGGGCTAGCCTATGGCGTCGTGGATGAGGGGGAGGTAAAAGATGCTCAGGCCGATAGTAAGCCAGATATCGGTGCCACCCTGAGCGCTGCGGAACTTAAAAGCCTGCGTCGCTTTGCGGAACAACAAATACAGAAACCGCTGGAGGCTATACAGGGGATTGCGGCCGTCAAGATCAGTGGCGGTCTCGAGGATGAGATTCAGGTGCTGGTCGACCAACACAAGCTGTCGCAACTCGATATATCCATCGATACCGTGGTAGAGCGTGTCCGCAGCGAAAATGTCAACCTCTCCGGCGGACGTATTGCGGAAGGCGCACTGCGTTACCTGGTGCGCACCCTTAACCAATTTCAGTCACTGGAGGATATCGCCAATACCATTGTTGTGACACGCGAAGACCGCTCGGTATATTTAAAAGATATCGCCGAAGTGCGCTCAGGCTTTCGTGAGCGCGAGGCGATCATCCGTATCAGCGGTGCGGAGGCGGTCGAGATTGCACTTTATAAAGAGGGTGATGCCAATACAGTCAAAGTGGCAAGAGAGGTAGAAAAAAGGATTCAGCGGCTGCGGGATAATATCCCGGAGAACCTCGCGTTCACAAACTTATATGACCAGTCCACATTTATTCGTCAGGCAATCAATAACGTGATGCAGGCGGCAGTTGTCGGTGGTTTGCTGGCAATGCTGGTGTTGTATCTATTCCTGCGCAATATCCGCAGCACGATTGTTATTTCTTTGGCGATTCCGGTATCTGTTATTGCAACATTCAACATGATGTATGGCGCTGACCTGAGTTTGAATATCATGTCGCTGGGTGGCATCGCGTTGGCAGTGGGTCTGTTGGTAGATAATGCCATTGTTGTGATTGAAAACATCGCGCGTTACCGCGAACAGGGTAAGGATATCCTGGCCGCGGCGCGCCTTGGTGCCAGTGAGGTCGCCTCTGCAGTAGTGGCTTCGACACTCACCACCGTTGCTGTATTTTTCCCCATGGTGTTCGTGCAGGGCGTGGCGGGCCAGTTATTCAGCGACCAGGCATTAGTCGTGACGTTTGCTCTACTGGTCTCGCTATTGGTGTCTTTAACGTTGATTCCGATGTTGGCATCGCTCAAGGGCATCACCGGGACTGTGGAACAAACACAGCAGAATCAATCCAGAAATATCAAGTCGGGAAGATTATTGCGTGGTTGGCGTAGTTTTTGGCGTTTTGTTTTCCATACCCTGCCGGTGTTCCTGCTGAGGCGTTTGGTTATGGCGGCGAGATTAGTCAGTCGCCTGCTACGGCTGTTGTTTGCACCACTTGCAAGCCTTTTTCAATCCCTCTATGCAGTGTTGGAGTCGAGTTATCCGCGACTACTGATGTGGGCGCTGGCGCACCGCTTGTTGGTGTTGGTGGCCGCGTTGGGTTTATTGATGTGGAGTCTGGTGTTGGTGCCGCGCCTGGGTGTGGAGTTGATCCCGCCGTTGGCACAGGGGGAGTTTGGCGTCGAGTTTAACCTGCCACCGGGTACGCCGTTGGCGCGCACCGATGCGATTATTAACAGCGTGCAACAGTCCAGTCAGGGTCTCGCGGAGATTGACAGAAGTTATGCGGTTGCCGGTACCGGCAACCGACTGGACGCCAACCCAGACGCCGGCGGTGAAAACTTTGGTGTGCTCAATATTGTCCTGGCCAATGGTGTGGTGCCGGGCCAGGAACAACGTGTCACGCAGGCCTTACGTGACACGTTGGCCCGCGTCCCTGGTCTCGAATACCGTTATGTGCGGCCGACCCTGTTTAGCCTCAAGCACCCGCTTGAGATCGAGGTCACGGGTTATGATCTTCAACAACTGCGCGATACCAGTAATGCGCTGCTGGCGCTGATGCAGGCTTCGCAGCGCTTTGCCGATGTCGAATCAAGTATGTCGCGGGGCCGCCCCGAGGTACAGGTTGTGTTCGACCAGGAGCGTGCTGCGGCACTTGGCTTGCAGGTCAGCGATCTCGCCGACATCGTTGTTAAGGAAGTGCGTGGTCATGTGGCCAGCCGCTACCGCCTCGATGACCGGGAGATCGATATCCTGGTACGCGCACGCGAGCAAGACCGCGCTTCAGTTGATGAACTGCGCCGTCTCATCGTCAATCCGGATAGTCCGCGGCCAGTGACGCTGGATGCGGTCGCCAGGGTGCGCACGGTGACGGGTCCCAGTGAGATACGTCGTTCTGCACAACAGCGGGTCGCTGTAGTGAGCGCCAATCTAGCCTATGGTGACCTGGGCGCTGCTGTCGCTGAGGTTGAGCAGCTGTCGCGGCAACTGGTTATCCCAGCAGGATTCGCCTTGCAGGTGCGCGGCCAAAATGAAGAAATGCAGGTCTCTTTTGATTCCTTGAAGCTCGCCTTGATACTGGCCGTGTTTATGGTCTACCTGGTGATGGCTTCGCAGTTTGAATCGTTGCTACACCCTTTTGTCATCCTGTTTACCCTGCCGCTGGCAGCAATCGGCGCCATCTTTGCCCTATATGTGACGGGCACCAATATCAATGTCGTAGTGTTCATCGGGCTGATCGTACTTGCGGGTATTGTTGTCAATAACGCTATCGTGTTGATCGACCTGATTAATCGTCTGCGCAGTGATGGCTGGAAGCGGCATGATGCCATCATGGAGGCGGGTCGTGCACGGCTGCGGCCTATCGTGATGACAACCCTGACAACCACCATAGGTCTATTACCACTGGCGATTGGCCTGGGTGAAGGCAGCGAGGTGCGTGCGCCAATGGCAATCACTATTATTGGTGGCTTGCTGGTTGCGACCTTGCTGACGCTGCTGGTGATTCCCGTGATGTATACCTTGCTCGACCATCGCCGTCTGGCGCAGGATGATGAAGTGGCGCAGGAGGCCGGCGCTTGATTAATCTCACGCATCTGGCGCTGCGGCGGCCGGTGGCGATCCTGATGGTGTATGCCTGCCTCGGCGTGATCGGCTTGCTGGCAACGCGCTTCCTACCACTGGAATACCTACCCGATATTGAGTTCCCCGGCTTGTTGGTGCAAGTCCCCTACGACAATTCAACACCCGATGAAGTGGAGCGACGCATCACCCGCCCACTGGAAGAGACGTTGGCGACCATGGGGGGTATTGAACGGATGCGCTCGGAGTCGCGCGAAAATGGCTCTTTTGTGTTCGTGTTCTTTGGCTGGGGAGCGGATCTCACCGTGCAAGGCGTGGAGGCGCGCGACAAGATCGATGCCATCCGTCATACGCTGCCACAGGATATCAAACGCATCCTGGTTCACAAATGGGCTACCAATGATCAACCGATACTGACATTGCGTATTTCCAGCCAACGGGATTTATCGCGTGCGAGCGACATGTTAGAGCGTAATCTCAAACGCCGAGTGGAACGTCTGCCCGGCGTGTCCAAGGTGGAACTGCATGGCGTCGAACGTCAGGAGATTCACATTGATCTGGACGCCAACCGTGTCGCTGCGCATGGCATCGATATCAGTCAACTGCGACAGATGCTGTTAAAAAATAATTTTTCCGTAACCGCCGGGGAGATTACCGAACTGGGGCGTCGCCTGTTTGTGCATCCATTGGGTGAATACCGCAGCCTTGATGAAATACGCGAGCTGGTTATCAATAAAAATGGCTTACGCCTGAACGATATCGCCGCAATAGGCTATCGTCCGCCCAAACTCACTTATGGACGGCATCTCAATCAACGCTATGCGGTGGGTTTGACCGTGTCTCGAGAGACAGGCGCGAACCTGGTGGAGGTCTCGGACCGTGTTCTCGCAGAAATCGACGCAGTCGGGCGCTTGCCTGAAATGCAAGGTATTAAACTGTACTTCATGGAGAACCAGGCCGAAGGGGTGCGCGATTCGTTGTCGGAATTATTGCGCTCCGGGCTGATCGGTGCCTTGTTGTCGGTCTTGGTGCTGTACTTTTTTCTGCGGCAGTTGCGTCTCACCTTGATTGTCGCGTTGGCGGTGCCTTTCTCGCTATTGGTGACCTTGTCAGGCATGTATTTCCTGGGTTACAGCCTCAATATCCTCACCATGATGGGTCTCATGCTGTCGGTCGGCATGTTGGTCGATAACGCCGTGGTCATTACCGAGAGTATTTTCCGTGCGCGCCAGATCGAGGCAGAAAAGGCGCGCCCGGTTGACATAGTGACTGCAACCGAAACTGGTGTGCACGAAGTCGGTACCGCGGTGATGGCGGGTACCCTGACGACGATGATCGTGTTTCTACCCAATATATTTGGTGAGTCGAATTTTATAACAATCTACCTGAGCCACATGGCCATCGCGATTTGTATCGCAATGCTCGCCTCACTGTTGATTGCCAGGACCCTGATCCCGCTGTTGACCAGTCGTGTGCACAGTAACCCGGTGGATGAAACCAACAGTATGGTGAGCCGCCTGCGTGATCGTTATACGCGCCTGCTCGCCTGGACGCTGGCGCACCGCAGGCTCACCGTGGTGTTTATACTCGCGGTTCTGGTCAGTGGCGCGATTCCAGTCATGTTCGTGAAGAAAGATATGTTCCCCAGTGACGAGGGGCGACGCCTGTTTTTGAGTTACAACATTAATAACGAATACGCAGTAGACAAGGTGGAGGAGGCGGTGGATACCATCGAGGCCTATTTGTTCGCCAACAAGGACGCCTTCGATATCGAGTCGGTATACAGCTACTACGATACCGCACGCGCAGAATCGACGTTGTTGCTCAAAAAAGATGAGGCCGCCACAAAAAACACCCTGGAGATTCTAGAAGCCATCCGTGAGGACATGCCCAGCATTGCCATCGGCAAGCCGAGTTTTGAACAGAATCGTACCGGGGGTGCAGAGGGTTTGTCAGTATTGGTGACAGGTGAGTCTGCGGAGCGCCTGCGCGAATTGGGGAAGGACGTTGAGCGGCTGTTGTCCGGTATTAGTGGATTCAAGGATGTGCGCATGGATGTTGGCGCCACCGATCTGGAAGTGCGGGTACTCGTCAATCGTGATCGCGCGCGCAAACATGGGCTCAACAGCCAGCAAATTGCAGAGGCGGTGGCGATAGCCATGCGCGGGCAAAAATTGCGGCCCTACCATCGGCATGACGGTGAGGTCGAGTTACGCATGCAGTTCCAGCAAGCCGATCGTGCGGATCTCGATAAGCTACTGCAGATACCCATTCGCAATCAGCAGGGTGAGCTGATCAGCCTGGGCTCACTGGCGCGTTGGGAGGTTGGTGGCGTGCCTGGTACCATCACCCGCGAGAACCGCGCCACAGCAGTGACGATCAAGGCCAATCTTGATGAGATCACTCCCGATGAGGCCAAGAAATCCATCGAGGACGCGATGGCCAATATCAGTCTGCCCGCGGGGTATGGCTGGCGCCTGGGCAAGGCCTTTGACGATGAGCAGGAATCCATGATGATTATGATGGTGAATATGCTGCTGGCCGTCGCCCTCATCTATATTGTGATGGCGGCCTTGTTCGAGTCCCTGCTATATCCTTTGTCGATCATCACCAGTATCGTGTTCTCGATTGTCGGCGTGTTCTGGTTCTTCCTGGCGACACAAACCACTTTCTCGCTAATGGCGACCATCGGTATCCTGGTATTAATGGGGGTTGTGGTCAATAACGGTATTGTGCTGGTCGATCACATCAACCATCTCCGCAGTACCGGACTGGCACGCAACACTGCCATCCTGCAGGCGGGACGCGACCGCCTGCGGCCGATCCTGATGACCGTCGGCACTACCATCCTGGGGCTTATTCCGCTATCAATGGGTGATGCACAATTAGGGGGCAATGGTCCGCCGTACTTCCCCATGGCGCGCGCCATCATCGGCGGGCTGGCATTTTCTTCAATAGTAAGTCTTATTGTACTGC
>CAMYKB010000047.1 GCA_947258875.1 uncultured Gammaproteobacteria bacterium
ATGATTAAAACCTGATTTTTTTCCATTAATCCGCTATAAAGCCACGTCGGTTGATCAGGCGTGGCTTTATAGCAAAACTTTGCGAGCAGCGTTTCGTACTTCATGATTCCGATAACCTGTTGATTCTTCGCTAACGCAATAATTCTGATCACGTCCAACTAGACTTGGAAAATATGCGTCGATATCCGCCGGTAATCAATGCTGCACTATCTATCAGCAACGTGGACAGCGGTGTGAAGATGGGGGAGGCGAGGTAGGCGCTGCGCCATCCGGGGTGAAACTTCTCTTTGAAGCTGCGCAGCCCCTTGTAATTATAATAACGGTTGCCGTATTCAACAGCCAGGCGGGCGACTTATTCGCCGGCGCGCGCATAACAGGTTTCGCCCGCGCCGCCTAGCGGGGCCATGCTTAAGTTGAAGTGCTGATAACCCTGCGCCTGTGCACACGGAATCAGCTCGACAAATAGTAAATCCATTCTGGCTTGAATGACTGTTTTATTTGATTTACATCAACACATGGATGATTCGATAGTACGGAATGGTTGTTGTGTGCTAACAGTAATGTTGTATATGTAGAAACTCATTAGCAGAGACCCAATTATTTAGTGCCTTCTAATAGGCGTTTGCTGACCTTAACAGACATCCCCACAGTATGGAAAACGCGCAATTACAAGATCAATGGGAGCTGGTCTTGCGCGGTGCTTTGTTCAGCTAAATATGAATAACATCAACCAATAAAACTAAATTGATCGAAAGACAGCAGTTGTAAACTCAGCGTCTGATTCAGCCAATAATTGATTTATCCGATGACCGAGTCGATGACTTGATCCAGCAACGACGAGAGGAGGCAACAAAAATATCCTAGGAGGCCATACGAAGATAAACTGTTACGCGTGGTGTACGTTTATCTCGTCGCACCGTTGTCTACTATCTTGAGATTCGAGTCCCGACAGAAAGCAACCTGATCTTTTAGTGGCAACATAACCACTAACCAAGCATCCATAAGTAAATACAGATTCGAGGGTACTCAATGATTAGTCTACATTCAAAGAAATGGGTAACCACTGCAATCGTTCTGGCCGTGCTAGTGTCCGGTATTGGCTACCTATTGTTACAGTTTCAGAATCCGGAGCTTCCTGAAGGTATTGCCTCTGGGAATGGGCGTATAGAGGCTACCGAAGTCGATATAACGACAAAGTATGGCGGGCGACTTGCCGGGGTATTGGCCAAAGAAGGTGACTCGGTCGATCTCAATCAAGCGCTAGCTCAAATCGATACTAAAGAGTTGGATGCACAACTACGTCGTGCCGAGGCCGAGGTGCGACGCGCCGAACAGGAACGCAGTGTCGCTGTCGCTGTCATCGCACAACGCAAGAGTGAACTTTCGCTGGCACAAAAGGATATGGAACGTGCGAAAGGTCTTTACGAAAACGATAGTATCCCTCTGGAGCAACTGCAGCGTGATGAAACCGCAGTGGAAACTGCCAAGTCTACTTTGGCGGCAGCGCGTGCTCAGCTTTCCAACACCGAAGCGGCCATCGAAGCCGCCGTCGCTAATACGGAGCTGTTTAAAACCCAGCGAGATGACAGTGTACTCAGGGCACCCATCAAAGGCAGGGTATTGTACCGTTTAGCTGAACCCGGAGAGGTCTTAGCCGCCGGGGGCAAGGTGCTCACCGTACTTGATCCTACGGATATTTATATGACTCTCTTTCTCCCGACCCAGGAGGCAACCAGGGTGGCAGTCGGTGCCGTAGCCCGTGTCGTGCTCGAAGGGTTAGATGAGGTCGCTATTCCTGCCAAGGTCTCGTTCGTGGCCCCCAAGGCCCAGTTCACGCCCAAAGAAGTCGAAACCCGCACCGAGCGCGAGAAACTGATGTTCCGCGTTAAAGTTCAACTCGATGATGAATTCCTCGCGCAACATGCCGCCTTGGCCAAGACCGGCATCCCAGGCGTAGCTTATATTCGACTTAATGACAACGCTGAATGGCCGGCGTCGTTACAATCAGTGGAGCGTCCACAATGAGCAGTATGTTAAAGAGATACAGGGCTTAAGCCATGCCACCGGTAGCGAGGCTCAGTGCTGTTACTCATCGCTACAAAAAAACTGTAGCATTAGACGGCATCAATCTCGAGATCCCCGCCGGCGGCATGACCGGCCTAATTGGCCCCGATGGTGTGGGTAAGTCCAGCCTGCTGGCGTTGATCGCCGGCGTGCGCAAGATCCAAACAGGCACAGTGCAAGTCCTCGGTCGCGACATGCGGCGCACACTTTCTCGTCGTGTTATTTGCCCCCGTATCGCTTACATGCCACAGGGGCTGGGTCACAACCTCTACATGACCTTATCGGTATTCGAGAACATCGATTTCTTCGGGCGGCTGTTTGGCCACCCTCGCGAGGAGCGGCTAAGGCGTATCAAGGAATTGCTCGACAGCACCGGCCTGACTCCGTTTGCTGATCGTGCGGCGGGAAAACTCTCCGGCGGCATGAAACAGAAGTTAGGATTGTGTTGTGCACTGATTCACGATCCGCAATTGCTGATTCTGGATGAACCGACCACCGGCGTCGATCCCTTGTCGCGGCGACAGTTCTGGGAACTCATCGAACGAATTCGCCACCGTCGTCAAGGAATGAGTGTAATTGTCGCAACGGCCTATATGGATGAGGCCGAGCGCTTTGACTGGTTGGCGGCGATGGATGCAGGCAGGGTACTGGCCAGTGGTAGCCCTGCGGAGTTGAAGGATCGCACCGGCGCTGACAACCTGGATGCTGTTTTCATCCAATTGTTACCCGAGCACAAACGCCGCGGCTATCAAACGCTGACCATACCACCGCGCCAAGTTAAGCATGGCCCACCGGCAATCGAAGCCAGTGGCCTTACCCGCCGATTTGGCAGCTTCATCGCCGTTAACCATGTGAGCTTCGCCATCGAAGGGGGTGAGATCTTCGGTTTTCTTGGCTCCAACGGTTGCGGCAAGACCACAACCATGAAGATGCTCACCGGATTGCTACCCAGTTCGGCAGGCGAGGCGCGGTTGTTCGGTCATCCCGCCGATCCTAAGGACATCGATCTGAGAAAGCGGGTTGGCTATATGTCCCAAGCCTTCTCGCTTTACAGTGAACTCACGGTCCGCCAGAACCTGATGTTGCATGCACGTATCTTCCAGTTACCCCGACCGCAGATTGAGGCGCGGGTAGCAGAGATGATTGAGCGCTTCAATCTTGGAGATGTGACTGACGAGTTGGCGGAAAAACTACCCTTGGGCGTGCGGCAGCGGTTGTCCCTGGCGGTAGCGGTGATCCATGGCCCGGAGATGCTGATCCTCGATGAGCCTACCTCGGGGGTTGACCCAGTGGCACGTGATCAGTTCTGGCAGCTGCTGATCCAACTGTCACGGGATGACGGCGTCACTATCTTCATTTCCACACACTTCATGAACGAGGCTGAGCGCTGTGATCGCATCTCACTCATGCATGCCGGTCGGGTGCTGGCCCAGGACACCCCCGCAGAGCTGGTACGTGCTCGCGGCGCCAGGAACCTTGAAGAAACATTTATCGCTTATCTGGAGGATGCCGCTACTGACGCACCCGTACCTGCCGGATCGGATACACTACCTGAACATCGCGACCAAGCGGCCAAGGCACAACTAAGACCGCGAAGTGCGCCATTGGATCCGCGCCGTGGCTGGGCCTACGCCCGCCGTGAAGCTCTGGAAATCGCCCGCGACCCAATCCGTATCGCCTTCGCTCTGCTCGGGCCCATCATATTGATGATCGCTTTTGGTTACGGTATCACCTTTGATCTCGAGAATATTTCCTATGCGGTGCTCGACCGTGATCAGAGTACGGAAAGCCGCAGCTACCTGGAAAACTTCTCCGGCTCCCGCTATTTCGAACAAAGCTCGGCATTGCATAATTATGACGACCTGGACAGTCGCTTGCGCAAAGCTCAGGTGACGTTTGCCATTGAAATCCCGCCGGGATTTGGTAAGGATCTGAAGAGCGGTCATCAACCGGATGTCGGTATCTGGCTTGATGGCACAGTCCCTTTTCGTGCTGAAACCGCACGTGGCTACATTCTTGGTGTGCACCAGTTCTACCTGGAACAACGGCTGCGCAGCGAGTTCGGTATCACCTCACAAACCGAGCCCATCAGCATTGAAACGCGTTTCCGCTATAACCAGGACTTCAAGAGTGTTTACTCCATTGTGCCTGGCACGATCATGATGTTGCTGATCTGGATACCAGCCATGATGACTGCCGCCGGTGTGGTGCGAGAAAAAGAGATGGGCTCCATTACTAATCTCTATGCCACCCCGGTGAGTGCGCTGGAATTTCTGTTGGGCAAGCAATTTCCTTATATCGGCATCGCACTGATCAACTTTGCCAGCTTGGTGCTGCTAACGGTGTTTCTGTTTCAGGTACCGATCAAAGGTAGTCTTGCTGCTTTGCTGGTGGGTGGGATGCTCTATGTCATCGCGACTACGGGTTTGGGTTTGTTGATGTCGTCGTTCATGAAGACCCAGATTGCGGCAATTTTCGGTACCGCCATTATTACCACCGTGCCAGCGGTCAACTTTTCAGGCTTCTTTGCCCCGGTATCTTCGCTCACGCCCGGCGCTCAGGTTTTTAGTCATGTATTCCCCAGCAGTTACTTCCAGCAAATCAGTTTGGGCACATTCACCAAGTCGCTGGGGTTTGACATATTGATGTTCAATTTTTTCATGTTGGCACTGTTAATTCTCATCTACCTGGTGCTGGGGCTGACCTTGCTGAAGACACAGGAGCGTTAATAAATGAATCGCTGCCTCATCAATATCTTCCAACTGGGGATTAAAGAACTGTTCAGCCTGCGCTATGACCCGGTCATGTTGTTTCTGATCGTCTATATGTTCAGCTTCTCTGTTTTCGAAGAGTCGCAAAATGCCACTACGGGCGTGTTCAATGCCGCAGTGGCCATTGTCGACGAAGACCGCTCCCAGCTTTCTCGGCGTATTGGCGATGCCTTACTGCAGCCTTACTTTCAAACACCGGTTGCATTGGCGGTCGCGGACATCGATTCCAGTATGGAAGCGACACGTTACACCTTTGTCATCGACATTCCCCCGCGGTTTCAGGCGGACGTCCTGGCAGGTCGGCCAACGGTCATTCAGCTCAATGTGGACGCCACTGCCATGGGTCTGGCAGGAACCGGGGCTGGTTATATCCAACATATTATTGCGCAGGAACTGGGCACATTTTTAAAGAATGATCGAGTTGCACCGGCGGTCAATATTGTCACCCGCGCCAAGTTCAATCCCAACATGGAGGCCAAAGGGTTTCAAGGTGCCATGGCGCTCACCAATAATATAACCATGATGGCCATCCTGCTGACTGGAGCGGCCCTGATCCGCGAGCGTGAACACGGCACCATCGAGCATCTGTTGGTGATGCCACTGCGACCGATTGAGATTATGTTGGCCAAGGTATGGGCTAACGGATTGGTGGTGGTCCTTGCCGCTAGCCTGTCACTCTACGTCGTGGTACAGGGCGCATTGGAAGTAACCATCATCGGTTCCGTTCCCCTGTATTTATCAGTAGCGGTTATCTATCTGTTCTCGGTGACTTCGTTGGGAATCTATCTGGCGACGCTGGCACGTTCCATGCCACAGTTCGGTCTACTCGCGATGATTGTGTTTGTGATGATGCTGCTGCTATCCGGTTCCCATACCCCGTTGGAGAGCATGCCCACGGGGTTGCAGGTCATTATGCAGTTTGTCCCCTCTACCCATTTTGTCAGCATGGCTCAGGCTATCCTGTTTCGTGATGCCGGCATAGATGTGATCTGGCCAAATCTGCTCGCCACGGCCGCCATTGGTGCGCTATTTTTCTTCGCTGCTCTGCTGCGTTTTCGCAAGACCGTCACGCTGATGCAGACATGAATATCATGAACTTACGAGGTGGAACGGGCATGAGACGCTCTTATCTGTATAGTTTATCGGTAATAGTATTTTTATTGCTGGCTCCCAGCATCCATGCAGCTAAGCTGATAACCATCGGCATCGTCACCGATGGCCCTATTGAACACATCAGCTGGTCACCGGAGTTGTTTAAAAACGAACTCCTGATCCTGACACAGGACGATTTCGAGGTGCGCTTCCCTGCAGCAAAACAACTCGATGGTGCCTGGTCGGCGGAGCGTATTACCGCGGCGCTGAAACAACTGCAAGAGGATCCCGAGGTCGACATGGTGTTGGCGCTGGGTTATGTCTCCAGCGCTGTTGCCGCCCTTAGCGGGCCGCTGCGAAAGCCTACCTTTGCGCCGTTTGTGATGGATGCAGATCTGCAGGGGCTGCCGAGAAAAAATAATACCAGTGGTGTGCGCTACCTGAATTACCTGAGCGGCGAGGCCGACTTTATCCGCGACCTCAGAGCCCTCAAAAGTGTGGTGGATTGCAAAGTGGTGGCGGTGTTGGTTGATGAAGCCAACTATGCCGCCCAGCCGGGACTGATTCGCCGCGCCCAGGAGGTGACGAAGGCCGCGGGTGTGGAGTTGCGATTCATCCAACAGCGTACACGCAACGAGGACCTGGCGGCACGGCTACAGCCGGATGTCGATTCCGTAGTGGTAACCGACCTGGCGCGTCTCGGCCCTGCAGCCACGGATCGACTCATCGCCGCTTTGATTGAGAAAAAGCTGCCCAGTTACAGTCTGCTCGATTCACGGCTGGTAGAGCAGGGCATGCTGATGGCGGAGGCCCCGGCCACAGATTGGCGGCGGCTGGCGCGTCGCAATGCTTTGAACATGCACGCCGTGATGCACGGTGAGCCAGCCGAGTTGCAACCGATTAGCTTTAAAAGCAAACGGCGTTTGACCATCAATATGGCCACGGCGCGGGCTTTGGGTATTTACCCACGCTTCGACATTCTGCACGAAGCCTTACTGTTTCACGCGGAGCCGGAACCTCAAGGGAAGCCGCTCTCCCTGGTGACGGCGGCCCTGGAGGCGGTCGCGGCGAACCTGGATCTGCGTGCGGCCGCGCTGGGGCTGGAATCGACGCAAACGCAGGTGGATGAGGCGCGTGCCGAATTGTTACCCCGACTTGATGCCTCCCTCGGTTATACCCGGCTTAATGACGACAGCACGAACGTGATCAGTGGTGCGGCCGCTGAGCAGTCCACTACCGCGGCCATAACTCTAAGCCAGTTGCTTTACTCAGACCAGGCACGCGCCAATGTAGCGATCCAGCGTTATCTGCAAGACAACCGCGTGGCCCTGAAGCGCGAGCTGGAACTGGACATCATCCTTGAGGCCACCACGGCCTATCTCAACGTGCTCAAAGCGCAAACCTTCGTCCATATCCGTCGGGAAGATATGAATCTCAGCCGTACCAATCTGGAACTGGCTCGCGACCGGCAGCACATGGGCGTCGCCAGCCCTGCCGAGGTCTATCGCTGGGAGAGCGAACTGGCCACCTCCCGACAAGAATTACTCGACGCCCAGGCGCAACTCCAACAAGCCCGTGACTCCGTCAATCGCTTGTTACACCGACCACTAAAGGAGACTTTCATTACGGAACCCGCCACCCTTGAGGATCCACATCTCATCGTCAGTCGCAAGGAATTGTTCGAGTATGTGATCAATGACCGCGCCTTCGAGCTCATGGGTGACTTCATGGTAGAAGAGGGGATAACAGCCTCACCCGAGCTTACCGGTCTGGAAGCTTTGCTCGCTGCGACCAAACGGGGACTGGAGACCCAGCGGCGCGCCTATTGGTCGCCAACGGTGACACTACAAGGCGAGGTCTCCAATGTGATGGATGAAAGCCGCGTGGCCGGCCTGGCCGCAGAGGACGATACCGATTGGTCTGTGGGCGTCAATGTTTCGCTACCACTGTTCGAGGGGGGCGCTCGTCGCGCACGTGTCTCAGGAAGCCGGCTGGCGTTTAATCAACAACTGTCACAACGGGATGCCACCCGGGAGCGCATCGAACAGCGCATCAGGGCAACACTGTACCGCATAGGGGCCTCATACCCGTCCATTCAGCTCTCCAAAGATGCCGCAACCGCGGCCAACAAAAACTTGGATTTAGTGACTGACGCCTATACACGCGGCACAGTTTCTATTCTTGATTTGTTGGATGCCCAGAATGCGGCTCTGGTGGCAGAAGAGTCTGCCACTAACGCCGTGTTCGACTTTCTTATCGACCTGATGAACTTGCAGCGCAGCCTGGGAGGTTTCGATTTCTTTCTAGACGCACAGGAACTGGATAGCTGGCTAGAACGATTGCATCAATATATTACGAATGCAGAACGATAAAATACCGATACGCACTGAATGCACTGGGCAGCTGTGCTGCGGCATATGTAAAAGTACCCATGCAGCAATGTGATTCAATCAGGACGCCAACATGCCCAGCGAAAATATTATTCTAACAATTAATGCGGGATCATCCAGTATAAAACTGGCTGGTTTCACGGTTGCTAAACCTATCCACGATAATTCAATTCAAGGGCTGCATAGATTATTCCAGGCAGAGATTTCAGGTATCGGACATGATGCCAAATTTTCCACGACACAGTATAACGAAGCAGGGCAGGAGGAAAGCGATAATTACATTTTCCCCTCTGATAACCCATGCCTTGAACATGAGGCTGCACTATCCGTATTGCTCGATTGGGTCGAGCAGGAATTTACTTTAATAAGTGTAGTCGCGGTTGGTCATCGTATTGTCCACGGCGGGTTATTGTATTCAGCGCCTGTATTGCTAACTGATGACGTGATACGGGAATTAGAGAAGCTCATTCCGTTAGCGCCTTTACACCAGGCTTACAATCTCGCTGCAATTGAGCGATGTAGGGATCGAAAGCCAGGAATAACCCAGGTCGCTTGTTTCGATACGGCATTTCATCGCAATCAGCCGGCTGTTGCTCGACATCTTCCCGTCGCACGTGAATTCAAAAATATGGGCGTAATGAGTTATGGCTTCCATGGTTTATCTTATGAATACATCGCGAAGTCATTGCCCGCATACGCTGGTGAATTGGCAAATGGGAAAATTATAGTGGCACACCTTGGTCATGGTGTCAGCATGTGCGCACTGCATCATCGCAAGAGTGTTGCAACCACCATGACCTTTAGCCCTTTAGGTGGCTTGCCGATGGCAACACGTTGTGGGGATATTGATCCCGCAATTGTGTTCTATCTAGTGCAGGAACAGGGGATGACGCTCGAAGCGATCGCTGATCTTCTGCAAAAGCAATCCGGTTTGCTCGGGGTCTCGGGAATCAGTGCGGATATGCGCGAGTTATTGGCCAGCGATGACCCACAGGCAGCAGTAGCCATTGAATTATTCGTTTACCGCATCAACCGTGAACTGGGTTCCCTAACGGCAGCACTGGGGGGACTGGATGGACTTATATTTACCGCGGGGATTGGTGAGCATTCCCCGGTGCTTCGGCAACTGATTTGTAATAAGGCGAAATGGCTCGGAGTAAACCTTGATGCTGTAGCAAATCAAGCTAACGATTCCAAAATCAGCCATGAGGACAGCGAAGTGGGGGTATGGGTTATCCCAACCAGTGAAGAGCACATGATTGCAGAGCATACTGCCCATATCCTCGGATTATGCGCTAAACAAGAAGCATAGAGCGCCCTCCATCAAAACCATCAACACGATCTGGGTCAATAGTCTCTCCTGAATCATCTGCTAAATTTCATTGATCCCGGCGCTCATGAGGATTGTCTCAATGAATAGTGCAGCGAAATCTCCTACTGCTAATGAGCCTTTGGCCACCGACGAGCTTGCCAGAATCAATGCCTATTGGCGTGCCACAAATTACCTCTCTATTGGCCAGATTTATCTGTTGGATAACCCGTTACTGAAGTCTCCATTAAGCATTGATCACATCAAGCCGCGTCTGTTGGGGCATTGGGGCACGACACCGGGGCTGAATTTTATTTATGTCCATCTCAATCGAGTCATAAAATCCCGCGATCTCAACATGATCTATATAACTGGTCCAGGACATGGCGGTCCGGGTCTTGTTGCGAATGTCTATCTGGAGGGCACCTACAGCGAGGTGTATCCGAATATTCCGCAAAATGCAGAAGGCATGCAAAAACTGTTCAAACAGTTTTCCTTTCCAGGCGGTATACCAAGTCATGTTGCACCGGAAACACCGGGTTCAATCCATGAAGGTGGGGAATTGGGTTATGCACTGTCTCATGCCTACGGCGCTGTGTTTGATAACCCGGATTTAATTGCCTGCTGCGTGGTTGGTGACGGTGAAGCCGAGACAGGTCCGCTGGCAACCGCATGGCACTCCAACAAATTTCTTAATCCTGCGCAGGATGGTGCGGTATTACCTATCCTGCATTTGAACGGCTACAAGATTGCCAATCCGACGGTATTGGCACGCATCAGTCATGAAGAGTTGCAAAAGCTTTTTCTCGGTTACGGCTATAAACCTTATTTTGTAGAGGGTTCGGAGCCGTCGGTCATGCATCAGCAAATGGCCAGGACGCTGGATGCCGCAATCGAAGAGATCAAGTCTATTCAGACCGCAGCACGTACCTCTGGCAATGTGCAACGCCCGCAGTGGCCGATGATTATCCTGCGATCGCCCAAGGGATGGACCGGACCCAAAGAAGTCGATGGCTTACCTACTGAAGATTCCTGGCGCTCGCACCAGGTACCACTGGCGCAGATGGCAGCCGAACCGGAGCATGTGAAAATTCTCGAGCAATGGATGAAGAGCTACCAGCCTGAAGAACTGTTTGATGAGAACGGCAGCCTGCTTCCCGAACTGGCTCAGCTTGCACCCGGAGGGGAGCGTCGTATGAGCGCCAATCCTCATACCAATGGCGGTATTCTTTTGAAAGATCTGCATATGCCGGATTTTCGTGACTATGCCGTTGTTGTGCCTAAACCTGGGCAGATACAAACAGAAGCGACACGCGTGATGGGAACATTGGTGCGTGATGTTATGAAACTCAACCTAAAGGAACGTAACTTCCGGGTTATGGGGCCTGACGAGACGGCCTCAAACCGCCTCGGCGCCTTGTTCGAAGTTACCAACAGAACCTGGCTGGCCGACGCATTGGCAGAGGATGATCATCTCGCAGCCGATGGTCGCGTCATGGAGATCCTGAGCGAACATACCTGTCAAGGCTGGCTGGAGGGTTATTTGTTGACCGGTCGCCATGGTCTGTTTTCCTGCTACGAGGCCTTCATCCATATTGTGGACTCGATGTTCAATCAGCATGCTAAGTGGCTCAAGGTGACCAGCAAGGAAATCCCGTGGCGGCGGCCGATTGCATCGCTCAATTATTTACTGACGTCTCATGTGTGGCGCCAGGATCATAACGGCTTCTCGCATCAGGACCCGGGTTTTATTGATCATGTGGTCAACAAGAAGGCGGACATCATCCGGGTTTATCTCCCGCCTGATGCCAATACATTATTATATGTAACCGATAAATGCCTGCGCAGTAAAAATCTCATCAACGTTATCGTCGCAGGTAAGCAACATCAACCACAGTGGCTGAGCATGGATGCTGCGGTTAAACACTGTTCAGCCGGGATTGGTATCTGGGATTGGGCCAGTAACGATCAAGATCGTGAACCTGATGTAGTTATGGCTTGTGCAGGTGATGCACCGACGATCGAGACGCTCGCTGCCATTGCATTATTGCGTGAGCACTTGCCTGAATTACGCGCACGTGTCGTTAATGTAGTTGATCTGATGACACTGCAACCCAGTGAAGAACATCCACACGGACTCTCCGATCGGGATTTTGATACCCTGTTTACGACCGATAAACCTATTATCTTTGCCTATCATGGTTATCCCTGGCTTATTCATCGCTTGACCTATCGGCGCACCAATCATAAAAATCTTCATGTGCGAGGGTATAAGGAAGAGGGCACAACCACGACGCCATTCGATATGGTCGTACGTAACGATTTAGACCGCTTCCACCTGGTCGCGGATGTTATCGATCGTGT
>CAMYKB010000048.1 GCA_947258875.1 uncultured Gammaproteobacteria bacterium
TGGAGGCTGCCGCTGAGCGTGGGGCCGACCTCATCGTCATCGACCCGCGGCACACCGAAACTGCTCAGAGAACGGGTGCCCAATGGGTGCCGATCCGGCCCGGCACCGACTGCGCCCTGGCACTGAGTCTGATCCAGGTGATGATCGAAGAAGATCGGCATGATGAAGTGTTCGCGGAGCAGTGGTGCCACGGATTCGGAGACCTGCAACGCTACGTGCAGCATTTCACTCCAGAGGTCACCGAACCGATCACCGGTGTTCCCGCCAACACGATTCGGGACCTGGCCAGACGCATCGCGAGCGCGACAGGGGCTTGCCCGGTGATGTACACGGGACTCGAGTACTCCAACAGCGGGATCCAGGCGATCCGCGCCGTGCACACGCTGTTTGCCCTTGCCGGACACCTCGACGTGCCCGGTGGGATCGGGCTGGCGATGCTCGGTACGCACTTCCCCATCAACCGTTCCTGCAATGTCGAGAACCCTGATCTGGGGCGCGCGGTAGCGCGAGACCGGTTCCCGATCTACAGCGACTACCGTGGTGAATCCCATGCGAGTGGACTGGTGAACTCGGTCCTGGATGGCGATCCCTACCCCATCCGAGGCCTGATCGTGCATGGCGCGTCACTGCTCACCTCCTGGCCACAGACCGCGGTGTGGCGCGAGACGCTCTCGAAGCTGGATTTCCTCGTCTGTATCGATCGCCAGCTGACCGCGGATTCCGCCTACGCTGACCTGGTGCTGCCGGCCACCACGATGTTCGAGATCCAGTCCTACATGAGCTACGGACCGATCTTTCGCCTCCGCGAAAAGCTGATCGAGCCGGTGGGTGAAGCCCGCAACGACTACCTCATCATGGCCGAGCTTGCACACCGGCTTGGTTATGGAGATCGTTATCCCCAGACCGAGGACGAGCTCCTGCACTTCGTGCTCGAGGGCTCTGGATACACCGTCGAGGAGGTGCGTCAGGCCGGCGGATGGGTCAAGATCCCGACGCCCATGATGGAGTACAAGAAGTGGGAGAAGGGGCAGCTGCGCCGGGACGGCAAGCCCGGTTTCGAGACTCCCACGGGCAAGTTCGAGATCTGGTCCACGGCGCTCGAGGATCAGGGCTACGAGCCACTACCCGAGTACACAGAACCCGTTGAGGGTCCCCTGGGGAGCCCGCATCTGACGGCGGATTTCCCGTTGGTATTCAACTCGGGCGCTCGACCACACACCGACTTCCGCTCGCAGCACCACGGCATCGAGGGTCTGGTCACGGACAATCCCGAGCCGACGGTCGAGCTCAATCTCGAAGACGCCCGGCTGCGCGGGATCGTCACCGGCGATCTCGTCGAGCTACGAACACCCCGCGGTGCCGTGCCGTTTCGTGCTCGCGTGACAGCGGATATCGTGCAGGGCGCTGTCGAGTGCAACATGGGTGGCGGGACGCCGGTGGGTCCCAAGGCGTGGAACGAGTGGAACGTGAATGAGCTCACCGACCTCACCCAAACCACTGGCAACCACATCGAACACCGTACCTTGCGCATCCCTGGGCACCTCCTGTGCAAGCTGCGCCACACGCAGACCTTGCTGGCGCACAATATCGCCATCCTCCGCCACCAAGTCACCCGTCAGCAATTTCAGCAAGGTGGATTTGCCCACGCCATTGCGGCCCACCAGACACAGGCGCTCACCGCGCTCAACCTTTAGATTGATGCCATCAAATAACGGCGGCCCGCCAAAACTGACGACCACGTCGCGAAAGGTAAGTAATGCCATAGAACTGCGCGGAGAACAGCAAAAGGCAGGATTTTATCTCAGATCGGCCCGTAAAGGTGAGATATCTGCGGCGCAGGAAGCCCCGAATGAAGTTAGAGCAGATGAACAATATCACCCTCAAGATGCGCGCTTCAGTACAGACGCCCGCGACGAACTATTGTGATATTCAAGAAATGCCTGGGCGGCCTCTGCCCCCATGTAACGCTTGAGCACGCGTGAATCGGCACGAGCCAGATCGACCATGATTAAGCCATCGAGCGCATTATTGAACTGCTTGTCGATATTGAACCCAAGCAACATACCCCCGAGCTTTAGATACTGTCTCAACAAGACCGGCATGCCCTTATTGTCATGCTCAATTTGTGCAATTACGCGCGAAACATCATCAAGACTGTGCGCAGTTACGCTGGATTTAGCCACCCATCGGGATAGCCTTGCCACTGGCTGTCTGGGTTTGACCAGGCGTGCGAACTCCTGCATGAAATGATTCGCACGCAGGAACGATACCAGAATGTGGCGTGATAACTCATCGTAATCGCCACTGATACTGACCGGGCCGAATAAAACCTTATACTTGGGATTACGAGCGATATATCCCCCGATACCTTTCCACAACAGCGACAACGGTTGAAAATCACGCTGATACTCCTTACGGACGAAGGAACGCCCAAGCTCAATCGCCGGATTTATCTGCTGTAGCAGGCGTTTTTTGTATTTGAATAATGAATAAGTATAGAGTCCCTTGCGACCGAAACGGTCATGGAGTTCGTCGGCCCGCCCTAGACGGTATGCACCCACCAACTCCTGCGTATCGCCCCGCCAGATAAAAAGATGCTCGTAGTAAGCATCAAACAAGTCCAGATCGATCGCTTTACCCGTGCCCTCACCCACTTCCCTGAAGGTAATCTCGCGTAAACGACCCAGCTCGTTAAGCACATTGGGTATTTTGTCTGCATGTGTACAATAAACCCGGTATTCACCACTCGTGACGAGACAGGCCCGCGTATCGAGCGCCTCAATTTCCGCATACAATACCCAGGGATCAACGGGATTTATTACCGGCTCAAGCAGATCTTTTCCGCCCGCGAGTTTATAGTTTTTTAGGTGAGATAACCCACCCGAATGCAGCGGATTTATTTTACTCAGGCCGTCTCGCGCCCTATCTGCAAGTGAGAGAATTTTATCGGCCTGTTTTTGCAACATAACACCGCCATGACGTAATCATTTACGGTAGTGTATGCAAGTAATGTGTCGATTTATTTACAAACAACAGCTACTGAATAACGTCATAACACCAATACATGGCAGAATATTTCCCGATTTGTCATATTAATGACATATATTTCATTTAACTTTGCAGTCATTCATAACTATGCAGCAATTTGTTAGAGGATAAATAATGCGTTATTCAGTAAATTCTTTTATTAAGGGCATGACAGCCCTTTTGATCGTGGCTTTCGTCTCAGCCTGCAGTATGACTGACGAAAAGGACATGAGCGGCGAGAAGCCTGGAACTACGACTGCCACCGTTGCCCCGATGGAGATCTATGAGGTGCATCACGACGGACGCATCCACGTTTTTTATGATCACAAGCTTTATAGTGATTTTTTGGAGTTAGGCGAAAGCCCTTTCCGGCTAACCCGTATCGGCGCAGGACCTAATGGCGAAACCCTTGTATTTGGCTTGACTGGTGCCGACAAGAAAAAACCGGATGGCGTAAATGCGATCAAACTCTACGATGGAAAAATGAATGCACCTGATAATTTTTACGCTGAAATGCGCAAGGATAATCGCATTTATATTTTCAGCCAGTTTGAGGACATGAAACCGGTACGTGACTTTGGCGCTCCCAATTATATGTTCACGGAAATCGGCGCCGGGCCGAAAGGTGAAACCGTTGTCTACGTACTTAACAAGAGCAATAAGAAAAAGCGGCCGGATGCATTAATTGCTAAACACCAGAGCATGCATAACTGAAATCACACCACGGCGCGTACCGGCAAAAAACCCCGCGATGCGGGGTTTTTTTATATCTGGGACTATTTATTTACGCATATGGGATTTACGCGTACATGGCATCCCCACAACACCAACCGGGAGCGAACTCAGCGCCGCCCACCCCGGCCCCGGCCTTTGGCCTTGGGTTTTTCTTCATTGACCCGCAGCGACCTGCCTTTGAAATCCTTGCCATCCAGTCCGGCGATTGCAGCACGGGCCTCATGGCCTTCCATATCGATCAAGGCAAAGCCTTTGCACTTACCGCTAAACACGTCACGTACCAGTTTCATGCCGCGCACTTTAACGTACCAGTTTCATGCCGCGCACTTTACCAAATTGGGAAAAATGTGCTTCCAGCTCTTCATCTTTTGTGTCGTCGGGGATGCCACCCACAAATATCGTCTTCATAGTTATCTCCTAATCGTTATCAGCATGCACTGGCTGCGCGCCCTTGTCCACTCCGCTTGCGACGTGGCGGGCGGCCCTGGGCTTGGTCACCATAAGCATGCTGCCTCTTGCGGCCCTGGCGAGCCTTTGGTGCTGCGCTGCTCTTTTTGTGAAATGACCGGCGTACCCTAGGCTTGGCTCCAGGTTTGGGCTTGTCCTTAGGCTCAAAGCCATCCATGATAATCGCCGGAATCTCGGTATCCAACAGCCTTTTAATGGCCCTGAATTGCGAGTCTTCATCGGCGCAGACTAACGAGATCGCTGCACCTTTGTTGCCACCACGGCCGGTACGACCGATACGGTGCACATAGTCTTCAGGATTATGCGGTAATTCATAATTAACGACATGGGGTAATTGCTGGATATCCAGGCCACGGGCTGCCACGTCGGTGGCCACTAACGCCTGCACCGACTGGCGCTTGAAGGCTTTGAGCGCACGGTTGCGCGCACCCTGGCTCTTGTCGCCATGGATCGCGGTGGCGTTGATGCCATCTTTATCCAGCTGTTCGGCCAGGCGATCAGCGCCGCGCTTGGTGCGGGTGAAAATCAACACCTGACCCCAGCTCTCCGAACCAATCAGATGAGACAACAACTGGCGCTTACGGCTACCGTCCACTCTGTACGCCGACTGCGTGACACTCCTGGCGGCGGCATTGGAACGATCCACCTCGATCAATTGCGGGTTTTTCAATAACTTGCGAGCCAATTTCTTGATGCCATCTGCATAGGTGGCGGAGAACAACAAGGTCTGGCGGCTGGCTGGCATTTCTTTCAGCACCCGCTCGATATCAGGGAGAAAACCCATGTCGAGCATACGGTCGCCCTCATCAAGGATCAACATTTCAACCCGGGACAAGTCCACATTGCCGCGCTCCATGTGATCGAGCAAACGGCCCGGTGTTGCCACCAGGATATCCACGCCCTTGCGCAAGGCTTTGATCTGCGGAAACATGCCCATACCACCATAGACCTCGGTGGAACGTAGCGGCAGATGCCGGCCATAGGTGCGCACACTTTTACCGACTTGATCGGCAAGTTCGCGGGTCGGCGTCAACACCAGCGCACGCACGCCGCGTTGCTTGCCGCTGGCGCTGTTCATGAGGTTTTGCAGCATCGGTAATGTAAACGCCGCGGTTTTACCGGTACCTGTTTGGGCGCCGGCCATCAGGTCATGACCTGCAAGCACCACGGGGATAGCCTGTGCCTGCACAGGCGTGGCTGAACTATAGCCCTGGTCTTTTATCGCACGCAGCAAATCGGCCGACAGGCCAAGAGAATCAAATGACATCAAATAACTCCAGTATAAATACCAAGGCAGCCCGGGCCTTAAGGCCGAGGGAATATAAGGATTATCGAGGTATGAGCCCTGGCAGAAGACAAACCGCGACCGGTTTACGAGTACCGGCCTAGCAACAAATCGAATGGCTTGCAGGTACGCTGGACGACATCAACGAACAATGCCGTAATAAACTTGCGCGCAAGGTTACCACAGATAATCCCAGTTCCCTAACGACATTTATCTCAAATCAGCAAAAAACCCACATACCCATCTCAAAACAGATAAACGGCGATCCAGTGGGCTCCAAAGGCCTATAAAGCGCGGCACACCCAGTGATGATCTGATAAGATGCGCGGCCTTTTGCGCTATTCCATATACCAGGGCCCCAAATCATGTTTCAACTCGGTTGCGATAACCGCATCTGTTTTCAAAACGAAATTCTGTCTGGCCTTACTGTCGCTCTGGCGCTGGTACCAGAGGCCGTCGCCTTTGCCTTTGTTGCCGGGGTCGAGCCGCTGGTCGGCCTGTACGCTGCATTCATGGTCGGCTTGCTGGCCGCTATTTTTGGCGGACGACCCGGCATGATCTCTGGCGCCACTGGCGCTATGGCCGTTGTTATGGTCGCCCTGGTAGCAGAACATGGCGTTGAGTACTTGTTCGCAGCTGTTGTATTAACCGGGATGTTACAAATCGGTGCCGGTTTACTGCGCCTTGGCAAATACATCCGCATGGTGCCACACCCCGTGATGTTAGGTTTTGTTAACGGCCTGGCCATCGTCATTTTCCTCGCACAACTGCAACATTTTCAGATCACCACAACCGATGGTAACCATAGCTGGATCACGGGTTCACCTTTGTGGATTCTTGTCGGCCTGATTGCGCTGACCATGGCTATCATTTATTTCCTACCTAAACTCACCAGCGCATTTCCGGCGTCGTTGGCAGCGATTATCACGGTTACCCTGTTAGTGATAGGTCTGAATATCGAGACGAATACTGTCGGCGATCTAGCATCGATCGAGGGTGGCTTACCGCAGCTCCACCTACCTGGAGTGCCATTCAATTGGGAAACATTGATGGTTATCTTGCCTTACTCCATCATTCTTGCTGCGGTGGGTTTGATCGAGTCGTTATTAACGCTTAGTCTGATTGATGAAGTCACTAATACACGCGGTCACGGCAACCGTGAATGTGTTGGCCAGGGTATTGCCAACACGGTCACCGGTTTCTTTGGTGGTATGGGGGGTTGCGCCATGATTGGGCAGAGCATGATCAACGTAAATTCCGGCGGCCGCAAACGTCTTTCCGGCATTGCCGCCGCGCTTTTTTTACTGGCCTTCATCCTGTTCGCATCCAGCCTCATCGAATTGATTCCAATGGCCGCCTTAATCGGCGTGATGTTTATTGTAGTGCTCGGAACATTTGAGTGGTCCAGTCTGCGCATCATACGCAAGATCCCGCTGACAGATGCTTTCGTCCTGATTCTGGTCTCTGCCGTCACCGTGGCTACCGACCTCGCCATTGCCGTCATAGTCGGAGTGATCGTGTCTGCCTTAGCCTTCGCCTGGGAGCATGCCAAACACATCAATGTAAAAGGTTATATCGATGAGAATGGTGTAAAAATTTACGAGCTGAATGGTCCGCTATTCTTCGGCTCAGTGAAAAATTTTCTGGAACTCTTCTCGCCCGAAGATGATCCTGAGGAAGTTATTATTGAATTCCAGAACTCACGCGTCGCAGACCACTCAGCAATTGAAGCGATCGACACATTGGCGGAACGCTATATCAGGGCCGGCACAAATCTTCACCTGCGCCACTTAAGCTCTGAATGTAGGCAGTTACTGAAGAAAGCAGGCAACCTCGTTGAGGTTAATGTCATTGAAGATCCTAATTACCATGTTGCGGTTGATGCGCTGGAATAAGATTTTGCGCACAATTCATCGCCAAATCAGTTTAAAATAATTGCAAGCAAGAGTATTTTCTGGAGCGTATTCATGTTGGATGTAAACGAATATTTCGACGGCAAGGTCAAATCCATCCGCTTCCAAAGCCAGGACTTACCCGCCACTATCGGCGTGATGGCGCCAGGTCTTTATGAGTTCTGCACCTCTAAAAAAGAGACCATGACGATCATCTCCGGCGCCATGTCAGTCATGCAGGAAGGCGATCAAGATTGGCACACCCTGAACAGCGGCGAAATCTTCATCGTCGCCGCCAACGAGACCTTTCAAGTTAGAGTTTCTACCGATACAGCCTACCTCTGCACTTACGAATAGCCTCCATCGGTCGATATTAGCCCGATTTGAGGCTTGATTTCCTATAATTCACCCCCACATAAGCAATAGCAGTGCAAATTGCTCAGTTTTTGGTAGTCCATGGTTTTTTGTGGCATTTGTCAGGAGCTGAGCGTACACTGCGTCCAACTGCAGTTTCTGGTCTAGGTCGTTTTTGGTTATTCCTTTCTGGTTACCCCGTACATCCCATTTCATAACCTGCAGTCAATCCATATTAATTTTGTTTACATTTAGGTGAAAAAAGCATGACTACAGGTACAGTAAAATGGTTTAACGAATCCAAGGGCTTCGGCTTTATTGCTCAGGACAACGGCGGTGCGGATGTATTCGTACATTTCAGCGCCATCCAGGGCGGTGGTTTCAAAACCCTGATGGAAGGCCAGAAAGTGACCTTCAACGTCGAAGACGGACCCAAGGGCCCGCAGGCGAGCAGCGTTGAAGCCGCTTAACCGACCGACATAGAATCTACACAACAGATTCAAACCAGGAACCCCGCCATCAGCGGGGTTCTTTTTGGGCGTGACATTATTATAGATCTAGCAATAAAATGACCCGCGCGATACGCGGGTCAGATATATATTTTTTACACTACTGCTAACGGAATTGGTCAGATCACATCGCCCGGTATTGAATATTGCATGACTGCATTCCTACTATTTCCATATCAAGTTTAGAAGGTTACCCCTACGCCGATATTCCAACCTGCGAATCCAGCTTCGCTACCCTGCTCAACCTGACTACCTAGCGAACTGGAATCGGTAAAGCTCTGCGTGGTAGCGACATCCTCGAATCGCAATAAGTCATAGCCCAGCGAGAGACGCCATACCTGCTCAGCCAGCTTCAACTTGTATTCGACACCAATACCCGCTTCAAATACCGGAATGGTGGAATCCCAAGACAGATTACGCTCAAGGCCGCCAAAACTTTCGTTATGCGAGAAATCACTTTCTCCGCTGAGAATCGATACGGCCATATATCCTGCTAATGAGAAATTATCGGCAATCCCGAGTGGTACCCGTCCCTCCAAGCCACCGCGCAAGCCAAACATTGTGTTCTCTGTATCACGGTTTATAACCTGGTTACCGGCATCGTAACGCACACTTATAGTGTTATCGTATTTTGCATAGCGAATACCAGCCGTCGCCATGAGACTCGCTGGACCACTCGTATTAATGGGGATGAGGTAATCCAGATCAATCACGTCCAATTCGATCTCACCATCAGCGGCGATACTGTCATAGGGACCATACGTCGCAGCAGGGTGATCAAGTGCAACATAGTAATCCCCGCCGCGCGCACCACCGGCAAAATCTGCATCGGGCTCGAGATGCAGCCATGAGAAACGCCAGTTAGTACTGTGCGCAAATAAACGATAGCCCAATTTATTATCAAATTCGAGCTGGTCGTTGTCGGTGGGAACGAGGTTTACTGCACTACCAAGTACTACATCCTGGTCGGCCGGTTCATAATAATTGAATTCCACACCCACAGTGAGCGCCAGGGCATGGGCTGGGATTATGGCGGCCAACATCAACAAATGAATGAAGCGTTTTATGCTCATAACAATGTTCTCCTATGGTTTCTTGAACTGTAATAACCATTAGAAATGCGATGCTAGAGACCAATGCAATACTCTTTACTTTACTTTACCTCTCAATCAATCGTAAAAACCAAGCATTGTATAGTAAAAACAGATAAACCCTGCATTGAGCAAGATCAATAAACCACGCTATCTGTTCACGAACGGTACTATTAAGATATGTAAAAATCTGAGCAGTAGCGCACGAATGCGCGGTTTGCGGGCATAAGGATGTAGGAATAGCGCAGGGATACATGCGTATACAAATCTAAGGATGGACCCAACTCGAGGGCGCAGATCAATAGATGCAAATTAACCTGCCTTCATAGCTGCCTGGACGCAGCGCAAAATTCCATAGCTATACTCTTCATTGAGGGCTTCATAGATGGGTTTCAGGCGGCCCGTTTCTTCATTATGCTCAAAAGCAAAACGAATCTCGGCCAACGTATTCTCTTCGAGCCCCAGGACATCGTTTAAAGGAATATCGCCTGCCTCAATAGCCGTTGCCAGATGACCATAAATCGTTGTTTCCTTGAGATCGCGCTTGACTGCTATTTCAGCGATTGTTTTACCCTCACGTATCAAACGTAATGATTCAGCAGCGGTATCAGTAACCGATATAACTCCACTATCAGGGTACTCCTGGATTACGTCCAGGAAGGCTTTGCCATACTGTTCCAACTTGCGCTCACCAACACCTGCAATACGCGCTAACTGCTCCAGGGTCTGCGGCCTGCGCTCCAACATCTCCATCAGACTGGCATCATGAAATATGACATAGGCGGGTACGCCCTGTTGCTTTGCAAGTGTATTGCGGCAGTCGCGCAAAGCATCCCATAGAGGATCATCAGACACTCCTGACATGTTCTTGCCAGCACGGCTACGTGGTTTCTTGCGCTGCGGCTTGACCAGTTTACGCAACATCAATTGCTGTTCACCGCGCAATACCGGACGCGATAATTCGCTTAAATGCAGGCCGCCGTAACCTTCGGCATCGACCGTCAATAGGCCGCGTGCGATCAGTTGGCGGAACACACCGCCCCATTCGTTTTTATCCAGCTCATCACCTATACCGAAGGTGCTGATCCTGTCATGCCCGAATTGCGTGATGCGCTGATTGGTCTTGCCCAACAACACATCAACCAGATAAGCCACACCAAAGCGTTGCCCTGTGCGATGCACACAGGACAGCGCCTTTTGCGCAACCACTGTAGCATCCCAGGTTTCAGGCGGTTGTAGACAGATATCGCAGTTACCGCAGGGCTCGTCCAGGTGTTCATCAAAATAGCGCAGCAGGATCTGGCGCCGGCAACTTGTTAATTCACAAAGGCCCAGCATGGCATCCAGTTTTTGTCGCTCGACGCGCTTGTGCATCTCACCAGCCTGCGATGTCTCCTGCATTTGCCGCAAGGTGATAACATCGCGCAGCCCATAGACCATCCACGCATCCGCTGGCAACCCGTCGCGACCGGCCCGACCTGTCTCCTGGTAATAGGCCTCGATACTCTTGGGCAGGTTCAGATGCACGACAAAACGCACATCAGGCTTATCGATACCCATACCAAAGGCAATCGTGGCAACAATAATGACGCCATCTTCATTCAGGAAACGCGTTTGATGCTGTTTGCGCAACTCTGCAGGCAAGCCGGCATGGTATGGCAAGGCACTCAAACCCTTATTGCTCAGCCACTCAGCGATATCATCAACCCGTTTGCGGGACAAGCAGTAAACAATACCGGCCTCATTCTCATGTTCGTTGAGGATAAACCGCAATAACTGCTCACGCGTATTTCCCTGATCCTCACTGATACGGTAACGTATATTCGGCCTGTCAAAACCATTAACAAAAATTCTCGCGTCTTCTAGTGCAAGACGTTCGACAATTTCCTTACGGGTCGGCGCATCAGCGGTGGCCGTCAATGCAAGCCGCGGCACCTGCGGAAACCGCTCATGTAGCACAGAGAGCTGGATGTACTCCGGCCGAAAGTCATGCCCCCACTGCGATACGCAATGCGCCTCATCGATTGCAAACAACACCAATTGCAACCGCTCTAGCAAATTCAAGGTCGAGGGCATCATCAGGCGCTCAGGCGCGACATACAATAAATCCAGCTCACCCTGGCGCAAGCGATCCTCAACCCCACGCACTTCTTCTACGCTCAAAGTCGAATTCAAAAACGCCGCCCGGATGCCCGCCTGCTTGAGCGCAGCAACCTGGTCCTCCATGAGCGCAATCAACGGCGATACAACAATGCCCACGCCTTCATTCACCAGGGCCGGTATCTGATAACACAACGATTTACCACCACCGGTCGGCATCAACACCAACGCATCACCACCGCTGATGATGTGCTCAACAATCTCCGCCTGCTGCAGGCGAAATTGTTCATAACCATAGACCTTGCGCAAAATCTCCTGGGCTTGTTGCGCTTTTAATAAAGGTGTCTGCATATATTGAACATAGATTGAGACGGATCAGCTATGACCAAATCATAGCCCATTTTTACTTATTTCTGCGATGTCATGGTGATAAACCAAGCTCTATCCCCTACTGTACATTAAAGAGATGCGGGCTTCATGCTTCGTGCAATCGTTAAATTCATGAAACTACGGCGTTAGCCATCGCAGACGCCTGTACGCGGGTGCGGCAGATAGGTTAGGCGGTTGACGATTAAACGTAAATGACAACATCAGCAATGCGTCCGCGGTTTGCCGCTAGGCACGGAATACTGAGAAGAGCGCGCTCAGGCCAATTAATAGGCTCCGGATTAAAACGCCATACCTAACTGTATAGCAGCAGCCTGATCATCACTGCCTAATCCATAGGCAACATCAAACAAGAAACGTTTATATACAGTGCCTGCACCCAGTGAAACAAGATCACCTGTGTCGCCCTCAAGATTCAGACGATAGCCACCGCGCAGCCATGCCCACTCTCGCACAGACCACTCAACACCCAACGCGAGTTCTTGTGTCTTTTCCTCGAAGCCAACCGGCTCATTTGGTAACAGGTCAAGATCCAACGCCACAAGCAGTTCACCCGCCTGCCACGCCAGCCCCGCCCTCACTTGGGGTCGTAACTTTACCTTACCGCCAAGCTCGGAACCCAGGTCAAGTGGAACAAGATTCTTGACAGCCAAACCAATGCGATAAGTGTCACCAATTTTAGTGGTTGCTCCGACATCCAGATTGAGTCTGTCATAATCCTCACGACTATCACCTATAGAGATCCCATTAGCTGTTATATTTTCGTTGTACTCAAACACGGAGATATAGCTGAACTTCGGCGCTATCCCCAGCGCGATGTAGCGACCAAATAATTTGAATTCTTTGGACATCGCAACCCCAACTTCGCTGAACACTATACCGCGCGCACGAGCGGTGGATGTCAGCTGGCTGACTGGATCGACAAGGTTGCCAGCCGTATCAAAAATCTGGGGTTGCGGGCTACCCTGCGAACCACCAGTAGCAATGAATGTCAGACCCTCCACGTAGGCATTCAACAATGACACATCCTCATTTGTGATGTCACCCACGCCACCGCCAACCAGTCTTGAACCGACAAAAAATCCTCCGCCCTCCCATTTGCCCGGTACACCTATTGCCAGGCCCGCAAAACCATCAGCTACCAGATCTTCATTGGCGATATCGCGCAGCGCTTCCTCGAAATCACGGGCCACGCCCGTGACTGCAGATGCATTGGCACTGGTCGCTGCTGCATTAAATGCATTAATGGTATTGGTCAATCGTGCATCGAGATCATCATCCTGTATGTCTGCCAGGCTCTCTGCAGCATCGCTCGCCCGCAAGGCGAGTAAGGGGAAGTGGAATCGCTGATTATCACCCTCCTCCTTTATTACATCATAAATCGCATATAGCGAAGGATTGAAGAAAATTGCATTAGCGCTGTTGGCTGAAGCCACACCCGTGCCTGCCATTGCCATGGAACGCGCATCATAGACGCCATAGGAGACCGCACTTGCTGTACCAGAATGTAGCATGATGCCCATTCCACACACAGTAACTAAAATGAGTTTATAGGCATGCCAGAAATAGTATTGATAACCCATCAATCTTCGCCAGAGAAAATATAATAGAAAACTTATAGCAGACTATTGCCAGGCATCATCGTGATAGACTCCACATAACAGTTATCGTATGAATGCACAGTAAAGCTGCCAATCAGGCCTGTCTGACTCAGCTGAATATACGCCCGCGAATGCAACGTGCAACGAATGCTGCCACAACGTCTTTACGCTTGCACTATGTGGTATTTTACAGTAATTATTGGATATTCAGGCTCAGCCAACATAGTTCACAGGACATTGCCATGACAAGCACAAACCCAGTAGATGCCAATCGCTCCAGCAATGAAAAACGCCCAATATTAATGGCACTGGGTGCCATCGTGATGATGGCCGGCGTGGCAGGCAGTTACATCCTCACCAAGGTTTTATTGCATCTCTTCAACGATCAGTCAGGCGCATTCACAACACTTGTCTGGTACCAGATCATCTGGCTGATATTCTTCCTAGGAGTCATTGTTGCTGGAATCAGTATTTTTCTGGCCGCTATCAGGGGCAGGCAACATAACCTCATCCCGGGCCCGACACTCTATATCATGGGCCTCGCACTATTGGTGAATGGCTTTTTCCTAATGGTTTATGGTAACTGGCCTATGGCAATCCTGGGCATCCTCGCAGGCGCTGTATTCATACTGCTGGAATATAAGACAGATATTGCATGAGCGCGAACTGCAACATCCCCGCAGATAGACGGAGAAGCAGCATGGCTGATTACTGGCTACGCCTTGCCTTATGTCACTCAGCAACCAGACAATAAACAGGAATATCAACACCGGTTACAGTGATCTTGCCCGAATGCGAAAATTCGCCCTGACATTCAAAAAAGAACGACCCTTTAGCCCTCAATGGTCCTATCTGAAATTGGTCATGGACCTGTTTGCTGCCGCAAACAAACAATACGTTCTCGGTCTCAGGATCGTTCACCACGATGGTGACGAGCTGCCCCTCAGCAGGTGAAGCCGAATAATTCAGCTCAACCTGAGGGGGCTTACGATCAGCCATAGAGCGGGTTTTGGCGTCACTGATCTCCAGCACCAGATCGATTGCATCACCTGGCAGGCCTGTCGTTAGCAAGCCTGTGCTGTTCTCGTTATCAGGTGATCCGATAAATTCCCAGTCTGGACCCGTGATAGTCCAGTCACTCAGGTCGGAGACTGGGGGCCGACTGCAATCGGGGGGCACACCATCAACGGGCTCTACTCCCTGGTCTTTCACAGCGCTTTCTGTGCCCACTACCGGATTCTCTTTATTATCAGCCGGTCGCTCACTCACATGATTAATGCCGGATTCTTTTTCCCCGCATGCCGAAATAACAACCACCACAAGCACGCTGACGATCAGAACAGAATTCTTCATCTTATACCCTCGATATACTACTTATTGCTCCTGCCTCACAAGTTCTCAGCGAGAAGAGCAGGCCGAACATAGCCTAGCACAGGATAACAGCTAGTCCCTCAACTTAAATATCCGGTAGAGATGAGGATGCGCCCTAACCCACAAGTATGCAATCGCATAGCTACACCAGTCCATGCACATAAACGAAACCGCACAATTGAGACAGTGAAATGCTGCATGCCACAATACCGGCCTAGTATGCACTTGAACAGGCACTGCTGTTCATCGCCGAACCGGCCAACCCATTTCGTATCACAGCTCTGTTAACATGAATCAACGTTTAGCTAGACTATAATAATAAGCTTTATATTTAACCAGAAATCCTAAATGAATGACTTCTAGATCGATCCAGAAAACTGACAACCAGGGATATTCAAGCATAACCCTCGCTGACGGGCGGCGACTTGCCTATGCCGAATATGGTAACCGCAAAGGCAGCCCGGTGATCTATTGCCACGGCTTTCCCGGTTCACGATTGGAAGCAGCCTTGATGGACGCATCGGCAAAACAGCTTGGCTTGCATGTCATTGCGCCTGATCGACCAGGTTACGGTCAGTCCGATTTCCAACCTGGAAGACGTCTCTCTGACTGGCCAACCGATATTGCTGCGTTACTGGACACTTTATCAGTGCCGCGCTGCAGTGTTCTCGCCATATCCGGTGGCGGCCCCTATGCCCTCGCATGCGCTGAACATCTTGCCGACCGTATTGATAATGTAAGCATTGTTTGTGGCCTGGGCCCCGCTGACAAACCCGGTGCAACCAGGATCACGTCTGATCCTGTGGTTCACCAGGATCGCGCCAAAACTGTCACCCATACTGTCTCGTGGCCTGCTAGCACCAAGCATCCGTTTACAGCCAAAACTGGTGTTCACGATACTCGCCCATACCGCCCCAGACGTTGATCACGAGATTTTGCGCAATTCACCGGCCGGCGAAATTTTTCTCGGATCGTTTACCGAAGCCTTTCGCCAGGGCGGCCGCGGGCCGACACAGGACCTCCTTATCAACACCGGGCCGTGGGACATTCATCCCGCAAACATCAGGATACCCATCACATTCTGGCACGGCGACCTTGATGCCACCGTACCCATCGCCATGAGCCAGGATCTCTGCAACCTAATCCCGCATGCAAGTCTACACACCATCAAAGGAGAGGGGCATTTCTCTCTCCCAGTCAAACATGTCGACAAAATACTTGGTACGCTGAATTAACTTACGACTCTAAATCGAATGATATTTCTGCTATATAACACATGACATCACTGTTGATTATTTAACAGAAAATTTTGCACACGGCTGTTACCGTAAAATTCGCAAACTGGACTTATCAATAAATACCATAACTAATACATTTCGAGGATCGAGCAATGGCAGCCAAAAAGCCCAGACACCCGAAAATCGACGGTTATACCCTAAACAACGTCCCCGACATCCCTGACTACCGCGATTACATCTATGAACCGCCACTGATTGAGATCAGACCTGAAATCGATCCACCGGCCAAGCTGGCCATCCTCGACCAGGGCAGTGAAGGGGCTTGCACCGGCTTCGGTCTGGCAGCAGTTATCAATCACTTAAATGCACGCCGTGGCAAACGCTACCAGGTCAGCGCGCGCATGCTTTATGAGATGGCGAAAAAATACGATGAATGGCCTGGCGCTGACTATGAAGGCTCTTCTTGCCGCGCTGCAATCAAAGGCTGGTATGCCATGGGTGTATGCAGGGAACCTCACTGGCGCTATTCGGAATCTGAACCCGGTCATCTAACCGTAAAGCGTGCCAAAAATGCCCGCGAAAACCGTATTGGCGCATATTATCGCCTCAATCACCGCCTTGCTGATTTTCATGCGGCGATCAATGAAACCGGTGCTATCTACGTTTCAGCAACTGTGCATTCAGGTTGGGAATCCAGAAAAATAAAACTCAACAAAGGCATCATACCTTTCGAAGACAAACAGCCCGGTGACCACGCCTTCGCTGTCGTGGGTTACAACGAAAAAGGATTCTGGATTCAAAACTCCTGGGACAAGCAGTGGGGTAAACAGGGGTTAGCGCTTTGGACATATGAGGATTGGTATCACAATATCAGCGATGCATGGGCGTTCCGCTTAAGCCTGTCGACGCCTGATATATGGCAGATTTCCACACGCCTTAAAATCAAAGCCGGCGTGTCGGGCAAAGAAACACAAGCGACACCCGCACGCTCAGAAATCGCGGGACATTTCGTACATATCTCCGACGGCAAGTTTCACGACCATGGCCGATACTGGAGCAATCTCCAGGATGTGCGAGAAACTGCACAATTAGTGGCAATGGACTCCGCAAAACCCTTAAGGGAACGCAAATACAGGCATTTATTATTCTATGCGCATGGTGGCTTGAATTCTACTGAAGCGTCAGCCAAACGCATTCGTGCTATGAGGGAAATATTTAAGGAAAATTCCATATACCCCTATCACTTTATGTACGACACCGGTCTTATGGAAGAACTGAAAGGTGTCATTCTACGCAGGAGACGTCTCTCTGAAGAACGCGTCGGGGGTCTTACGAGCTGGACAGACCGTTTGTTGGAAACGACGACGCGCATGGCCGGACGCGCATTGTGGCGAGAGATGAAACATGACTCGGAATTGCCCTTTGAAGAAAACCAGGCGGGTTGGGAGTCGTTGGGTGCTTTTATCGATGAACTCATAACAACTGAAGGCACAAGCAATGTACGTACGCCAATAAAATTACATGTTATTGGACACAGCAATGGCGCGATACTGCTGGCCCACATGCTCGAAGAAATGGAGCGACTCGCACCTGAAAAGCGCGTCTCTACCGTAAGCCTCATGGCACCAGCCACCACCATCGAGTTGTTTAAGTCACACTACTTTCCCCTACTAACAACGAACAGCAATTTCTTTGGCATCGATGACATGGCGGTTTACAACCTTAGCACTGAGTTGGAAGAAAGCGATAGCGTCGCCGGGCTCTATCGCAAATCCCTCTTATATCTCGTCTCGCGGTCCTACGAAGAAGAATTACCGTCACCCCTGCTGGGAATGCAGGTATACAGCCAACGGCTTGACCGCAGTGTCGGCAAAAAAGTGGATTTCTGTTACAGCGACGGAGTTGCAAACAACACAACCCGAACCGCAGCCAGAAATCATGGTGACTTTGACAACGACCCTCATACCCTAAACGATATTCTGAAGCGAATTCTTGGCAAGAATCCACCACGCCCTTTTACGAAACATGATTTGCACTACGACGTACCCGATCATCATGAAGATGACGATATCATTTAATATTTATTGATCACGATCTCAGCGAACACAAGGAGATTTCAATGGCGGATTTCGAGACAGCCTTTAAGATTACGATGCAATTCGAAGGCGGCTACAGCAAAGACCCAGCCGATCCAGGTGGGGAAACCTATCGCGGCATTGCCAGAAAACGTCACCCCTCATGGGCAGGATGGAGAACAATCGATCAGCTTAAATCACGGACCAGTGGAAATCTTAACCGCACCCTCAACAATAATGCGCGGCTACAGTCGATGGTAAAACAGTTCTATAAAGATCGATTCTGGAACCAAATGCTTGGTGACCAGATACCCGATCAGGGTGTCGCCGAAGAGGTATTTGATACAAGCGTCAATATGGGTTTACGCCGTTCGATTCGCTTTCTGCAGGAATCCATCAATCTACTCAATCGCAATCGGCAACTCGAAGACATTACGGTTGACGGTTGGTTGGGAAAAAAGACACTAACCGCACTAAGAAAACTCCTGAGACAAGACCAGTCGAATGACTATATGATGGCCCTACTCAACCTGTTTCAGGGTAAACGCTATATAGAACTTATGCGGCAAAGACCCACTCTGGAGAAATTTGCCCGCGGATGGCTAAGACGGACACAACAACATGCCTAATACGCCGTCAACATTCCTGTCCAATTCGCACGCTTACTCAGCTAGCACCGGCCTCTTTGTGTACAGACCATGAAACACTGTCTTCCAGGCCTTGTTATCGCCTAATTGCTCCCAATGCTGACGCACGCTGCCACTGTCATCCACAGACCAGGTGATGCGCTGAGCGGGGCTTCTTCCCGAGTCGGATTCCAGTACCATCTTGCCATCGACAAGGCCGCCAGATAGAAACAGCGGGCTACCCTGATTATCCATCCAGGTCTGGTGCCACCTGCCACTATCGGTATCATAGAAATTGATACTCATTCCCGAGTAACCGGATGGTGTGGTGTATTCCTCACGAATAACACAACCGTCGTAGAGCGAAACGATGGTATTTATAGAGCCTGTTTTTCCTGATGTCAGGCTTTTTACATCCCACTCACTAAGCCAGAAATCGAATTGCCGGTATTCCGTTTTATCGCAGGCCGCATGTGCCGGAGATGCCAGGAAGATGATGGTAACGAAAAACAGCCGCTTAAAGCGGGTATCCATAAATTTAGACTGCATGGTTAATCTCCCGAACGCCTCAGGTCGCAGAAAATTAACGCCTTCTTAACCTGGCTACCAGATTTACACCCACGGTCCAGGCTATGGCGCGTTCATTATCTAATTTACCGAAACGGGAACCAGTTTTCGATTCTCAGAATAGTTTACGCAAAACATCATAGCGAAATGTATTGTATCGAACATCTCAAATTTAACCGTTATCCTCCAGGCAACCACCATGTACTTGGTACTCATAACCAACACATGCTAACCGACTCAGCTAAACGCCAAGAAATTTAGGCCACAGATTACTTACCAGTGAGTATTTTATAGACCTCGGCCAGTGACGTTTCACTGCCAACATTGCCCGGAAAAATAACGACTGGAAGGTCAGGGAAACGCGGGTGATCAGACGGGCAGCACACTACGGAGACACCAGGTAGAATTTGCCCCACGACACGCGATGTACGCAATGCCAATCCGTCGCTGAGGACATCGTTGGACGTGATGCCGCCCTTACTGACGAGGAAGCCAATCCCTCCCGGCAACGCGCGTACGATATCCATCAAGAATGCCGACACACGCTCGCCAAATGCCAGACGTTCTGCTGTGGTCGCAAAATTACGCTCACCGCGACTGGTATAGATCACCACTGTCTGGTTGCTGCTCTGTGCAGTGGCGAGCTGTTGTTCAATATCCTTCATCAATTCACCAGGCTCATCCAGCATGCGATCAAGATCAACATGAATCGGTACCACATCAGTATGCTGTTGCAGATATTCGAGCTGGCGACTGGACAGCGCGACATGCGAACCCACCAGGAATACACCCGCACTCCCGTTGCGAACGTAGATCGACATATCCTTTGCTGCCACCGGCTGCGGCGGTAGCGCAGCAAGCGAGGTCAACAAGCTCGCTGCGCTGCGAAACAAGAAGCGCTTACCCTCGCCTGCGACCTCCAGAATTTGTGTTGCAAAGGCATCGAGGTCCGACTGCTGTTCCGCATCGACTACACCACAGGCATTATTTTGCAGTGCGCGCAACCGGCTACGGGGGTCTCCGTGCGCATGGCCACGCACATCGTCGAGCGTGAAATGATGCACGTCGGCTTCTTTGATGCGGCCTGCGGTTTTTTCTTCTACATACTTGGGCAGATAAGCATGCTGGTAAGCGAATACCGAATCATTAGCGAATTCGGTTTCATTCACCGGCACCTCCTTGCCGTCTATAACCAAGTAATGCACAGCATCGCGCGTGATGCGCCCACCCTCAAAAAATGCCGGGACCAGGAAATGAGCATCAAATGGACCCAACTCTTCAGTAATGACATCGGTCTCGACCGGGTAGTGCCCACGCAGGGTAGAATCCGAACGGCTGACAATAACGGGATTGATCTTGGTTCCCTGTGTTTCCAATTGTTGTAACGCAGCTGCCAAATTACGACAGATATCGCGGGTAATCTCTGCGGCCCGTGCGGCTTGCATAGCACGAGTATTGCTGAGCACGAAGAACAACGGCGAACTGTCTTGCAGCGCATCAATCAGAGTGCCGACATCCCAGCGAGTAAGCAGTAGGCAACTGTGAACGGTTTGCGAGCCGGTCGGATCATCATCTATCGCAATGATTTTGGTTTGTGTGCTCATGATTTTGTTTCAAATAATTATTTTTGAACACCATACAACTACACGTCGCACCTACAGCACAGGTATGACGCTATGATAAATAGCATCCGGGCTTGACTATTGCGCGAGTTCCTCGGCACGTGCCGCCAGTGCTTCCGGCGTTATGCCATTAAAGGCCATGATCTCGGTCGGGCTCGCGGTGGTTTCACCACGCTTCCAGCCGAAGACATCACGTGCAGTCGCGCGACTACGCAATAATAACGGTTCCAGCGCTGCACTACCGCCGCCACTGACGCCGATCATGGCATCACCATCGAACAGGGCGTTAAAATCGTCATCAGACATAAACGTGTTATCTGCCTCAGTAGCCACAGTATCCCAGGCAACATCAGCGGGTCGGTACAGGCGACGCGGATTCGCGACGCACACAATGCGCACCCGGAAGCCTTTGGTCTCCAGTTGATCGCGCGCCGCAAATACCGGCAGGTACACCATATCGCCAGTCACACCAAAGACGATGGTTTTACCCTCGGCTTTTGCTGTCTCGTAAAGCACGGTGGCGCCATTTTTGATGCCGTTGCGGGCCTGTTCCATCGTGGTGTACACCGGCAGCGGACTCTTGGATGCGATTATAACAACACCCTTGTTCCAGGAGTATGCACCCCACTGGTAAGCGGCCTGGATCATGTTGGCATCACAAGGATAGAGCAAATAGACATTGCCGTTCTTCATCTGCGCACCGATATAGTTTTCGATTTCCGGACGCTGGTGCGTCCAGCCGTTACGGCCCTGCTCCAAGGCGCCAGCGGTAAACATAATCATCGCCGATGGTGTACGACGGCGCAGTTCAGCCATGGCCTGGGTGACGGTCTGCACAATTGGCCAGCCATTGATACCAAAACTTTCGTAAGACAACCACAGGGAACGTCCACCGAACAAGGCAAGGCCTGCGGCAAGACCCGCGCAAGCATCTTCATTTAATGGCTCATAGACCTGTCCATTGGGGCCCTGGTTGTATAAATCGTCGGTGGTGGGGTGGCGAATAATCAAACCTTCGTTTATTACTTTCATATTCGACGCTTCGTTACCATCAGCATTGCTGACAACGAACGTCTTGTCACGCTGCCCAACGGCAACCACCATTTCCGCCATTGCTGATGCGGGCACTGCCTTTTCATCCACCGCAAATTCCTTGACCGGGAGCGCACCGATATCCGGCAGCTCACGCTCAAACTCTGTCACCACTGTGCGCCCAGCAGGACCGCCGCCGGCGCGCTCAAAGTTGATACCGACCAGCGACCAGGCCTCAGGATTCAAAGCGCGTCGTTTCAGGCCTTCAGCAATATTGTCTTTCTCGAAGTTGTCACCCGGATACAGGTTGTGCGACTTGGCACCCTGCGCATGCACACCCGCACCCTTGAGCTGTTTAATAATGAACGCAGTGAGTTTTCCGTTCATACCCTGCTTAGCGGCGCGTTCCACACCCTCAAGCACTGCTCGCATAAAGGCCATACGCTGATCAAAACTAAACAAGGTGCTGTCAACATACTCGCCCTGCTGATCAGCATCATCGAAATCTTTTGCATCAACCAGTATGACATCTTCAAAATCGTGTGCCTTCCAGTATGCGATCATTTCTTCGTTACTGTGCAACGACACCATTGAATGATGTTCCTGGCTATAACCATTCCACACCAGCACTGGCAGGAAGTTGGTAACCGATGGATACGCCATGTGGAAGTGCTTCATCGCAGATAGAATGTATGGCTCGCCCAAGCCACCGTCACCGATGGTACAAGGAAATAATTTTTCAGGATTCAACAATGCACCGGCCATCGCAAAATGCTGGCCCTGACCCAATGGTCCCGCAGGCGCCAGCAAACCAGGGATCGCGCCAGACAAATGACCCAGCAAACCCTCGCGTTCACGGAAGCGGGTCTGTAATTCGTTCATGGTGTGGATCCCCATATCCCTCAAGGAACCATCAATGAACATGGCGCTGTAAAATCCGGGCGCATGGTGACCCACTTCCGTCACGATGTTGGTATGTCCCAGCATCACCAGCGAAGCATACACATCGGCACTACTGGCAAAACCACCCGGGTGGCCGGACTCTTTGGAAGCACACAGTTGCAACGTGGTATACCGCAGTGCATCAGCGCCAAGCAGTGTCTGGAACACAGCGCGATCATCAACCTTACTAATGGCCTGTTTGCCAGCCTCGATGACAGGATTAACGCCCAGCTCTGCGAAGCGCGGCATCTCCTTGCCGTAATGCAGCATACCCTCACAAAAATCCGGGGCTGTAGCACGAATTCCGCTAGCTGGCTGGCTCATTATTTAGTCCTCTCGCTCATGGCGTCATAGATACTGTATGGGTGAGGAAATGTAGAAGAACCAGCATGTTTCGACAAGCGATATAATTTCTGTAATATGAAATATTATGAGCTATAATTGGATTTTGCGCATCTAAGTGCTTGATTGATTGTGTTTACTCATAGAAATATAGCGGAATATTAGTATTTTCATATAATGAAATAATCTTATTTATTATGAAAAATTCAACAGCAAGTGGAGATACCCCGGTTATTCAAGTACTAGACAGGGCCACTACCCTGCTAGAAGCGATTTCACGCTACCCACACCCCGTCAGCCTCAAGATTCTTTCGGCAGAAACCAGCCTGCACGCCTCTACGGCACACCGCATACTGGCTTCCCTCAGACAAAATGGCTTTGTAGAACGCGACGCTATGGGACGCTACCAACTGGGAATGAAGCTCTTGCGGCTAAGTTCACACCTGCATAGCAACATTGACGTGCGCGCCATCGCCCTGTACATTGAAAAAGCCACACCCAACCGCATGATGCATGTGCAACAACTTGTTGGCAGCCGTGCCCCCCTGCACGTCACCGCTGTCGGAAAACTCATGTTAGGCGCAGGCGGCGAACAAGACTGCCGTGGTTATACCAAACGCACCAACCTGCCAGCCTACACTCGTAACACCATTACCAGTCTGCCGCGCCTGCTCACCGAAGCTCAAGAAGCTTATGCGCGCGGTTATGCCTATGACAATGAAGAAGCTGAAATGGATGTTGGCTGTATTGCCTCGTTAATCTATGACAATAGCGGCAACGTGGCCTGCGGACTCTCGGTTTCCGCACCCATCGAGCGACGCCGTGATGAATGGGTTGAGCATGTTGTGGAAGCAGCCAAAACCATTTCTGACAAGCTAGGCTATCACGGATAGATTAGTTGATAGTGGAACCCCGCTCCCCAAACAAATTTTTAGCACCCAATCCTGCTGGTTAACCTCTATCGGTCAACGGCCCACTCAGTATCATCTGATGCGCATTACCACATCAAATCATCTGGCACCTGGTAATCCGCATAAGGATCATCACTATCCACTTTAGCGTCCTGCCTCTCGTTTAACAAAACAACAACAGCTTCATCACGGGAACAAATCTTCTCAGCAACCATTCTTGGCACCACATCATATTGCTGCCCTAGCTTCACAACTGCCAGATAACCCTGGATCAGCTCAGACTGCATCCCGGCAGTAACATACAGCGTTTTGACTTTACCCTGATCTGTAAAATTAAACGCTAACTCTCCATCACTGGTCGGCTGGCGACTCATTTCTACCAGTTGTTTGATTTGCGCGGCATTCGCATTTTTCTCAGCCTCTTGCTGGCGCTGTCGATTAAGCTGACGATCACGCTCGGCCTTTTCTTGCTGGGACTTTTTTATCTCCGACTTGATCTCATCGGCCACTTCGCCCCGCTGCTTGTTTTTTCCTTTTTTCTTCGCGCGCTGCTCAACCTTGACCTTATTAACCTTCTTCTTATCAACCAGCCCGGCTTTTAATAATTGGTCCTGAAATGGGTTAGCCATTTGATTCTTCTCTCATGCCTTAATCGTTGGTGGGTCACCAACAACTTTAATCTTTATTCAATCAAATTTCACTGTATTCAGCTAGACATCAAGCATCAGCTTCAAAGGCTTACGCATCCCGGCAATCTTGCACGCCTGTTGTCCATAGCCATAGGGAAATAGCTGGTAAAGAAATTTACGGGTCGCTTTTTCTTTACCCAATGCTTCTTTCATTGCCTTCAAGGCATGACGCGCCTCGGGCACAGATTGATTTTTCTCGAAGTAATCACGCACAAATCGCACCACCGTCCAGTGATCGTTGGTCATCTCCACGTTCAACTGCTTTGCATAATGTTCAGCAACAGTTATATCCCAATCTGATGGATCGAGAAGGAAATTTTCGTTATCTGTCTCTAAAACCTTACCGTTGACTTCAATTGGCATTAATGTATCTCCAGGCCCAAAGATATAAATAGGGCATTTATATCCCCGATGAACATTAACTATCCCCTGTCCGATTAGGGTTATTAACCACCCATCAGGGATATTTGAGATACCACATTGGGATATTAAGATAGGATTTGACTCACATAACACACGATTATTTCAGCAACGCACTGAAATGGGTCCGTATCTACGTCTGTTTAATAACATACGCCAAAATACGCACCACTTGCTCTGGCGTTTCGCAAACCGCCTGGGTCGCGCCATCCACCTCTTTTAAGGCATGAGTGAGTTCAGGGTCGTGCAGGGTGATAATGGATTTACCCAGGGCAGCGGCATAACCCGCATCGAAGGCCGCATTCCACTGGCGATATTTGTCGCCGAAGCGCACCACCACGACATCCGCACTCTCGATTAACGTCCGGGTACGAATGGCATTGATCTTGGCACCCTTGTGGTCGTGCCAGAAGTTATTCTCTTCCGCACCCAAAATCGCAACGCCGCAATCATCACTTTTGGCGTGATCGGTCACCGGCGACACGAAATCGATATCCAGACCTGCCTGTTGCGCGCCATTACTAATCTGCTCGCGCCAGTCGGTATGGATTTCACCACAGAGATAGACAACCCATTGTTTACTCATAAATATGTCCCGTTATTGATTATTTACGGATAAAAATGAGCACGCCCGCGATAATAGCCAATGTGCCCACAATCACATCATCATAGCGAAAGCTCAGGCCTATCACGCCCATTAAGCCTTGCATGATTAACCAAAGCCCAAGAAATACTGTCCATAATTTCATGCGCATATTAATTCAGCCTGTTTATAAATTATAAGGATATAAAGGGCTCAGCCCACTGCTGTCCCACTAACGCGTCATTTCCGCGCAGGCGGAAATCCAGTGAATATGAATGAGCTATAAATCAATTGTTTACTAGATACCCGCCTGCGCGGGTATGACGACAGTTTGTTTTTCAGATTTCATGTCGATAACCACTATGGAATGCTTATCTCCTAAAATAATAGCCTGAAACGAGATAACATCATCCTGAAACGAGATAACATCATTATCTTGTGGGACAGCAGTGGGCTCAGCCCCACTGAATCGCATTTTCAAGAAAATTCTCAGAAAAAGCACCTACAGCACTCACGTGGAACTAATTTTATCAATATAATATAAAACAATACACGTATGCGTAGAAGAAAGGCTATAACATCATGCCTTCAGGGATATCGATCTAATATATCCATATTCAAGGAATCCCTGATTAATTGATGGAAATAACAATGAAATGCCAGCAAAAGTATTGGTTGCCTACATTACCCGCAATATGCACGGTGTGTAAGGGGAGGATAGATGAGACGAATCCCGGCCGTGTTGACCACCCACTAAAAATAAAAGCGTTTTCACATGAACAGACAAGTCATCCTTAAAACCAATTTTCGCCTGTTTGGCATCATGCTTTTTTTATTTGGTGCAGGCGGGCTAAGTGCAACGCTGGTGTTTGGCCAGGATGTTCCCTGGATATTCAACGGCATCTTCATCCTAATGATGATTTTCGGCTTACGAATGGTCTTCAAGAACACCAGCCATGAAATCCATATTGATAACCATCAACTAGGCTGGGTAGTCAATGGCAATGACGCCGGCAATGTCGATATCAATGATATTGCCGGCATCGATATACGCAGCTACTGGTGGAAGACCCAAAAAAGAAGAAATTTGAAAACTCTCGTCGTAGTGACGAAAAAGGATGGTTTCGAAACACTGATACCCAGGAATTGTTATATCAATACTTCGGTTAAGCACATCGAAAAAGCACTCAAGCTTATCAGCGACAAATCCCCAACCATTAAAGTCAGCACCAATGAATTTGAGAATAATCCGGGCTACAAAAAATTCATCGACTGGAACACCTCGCTCAGCAACAAAGAATGGGCCGCTCATTTAGAACCCAACCCCTCAGGGAAATATTATAACTGCGAAGTGGAAGTGGAGTTTCGTCAGGACGGCAGAGTTGAACTTGAAATTGACATCCGGGAGCAAGATCGTGAGATAAGAGGCCCCCTCCAGATACTCATCGACAACCACCTGCTAGCGACGCTGGATCAAGACAAAACAAAGTCGGTAAAGAAAAAAACAACCATCGACAAACAAACCGCACAAAACCATATTCAGGCCGGGAAAATAGTCACCGTCAAAGATCCTATGGGATACGAGTGGCGGGGACCATTAATGTATTATCGATAGAACACATAATAAGATGAACTTAGCCCTTTAATTTTTCTAAAACAGTTGCACGCTTCCCTTTCATATCTCCCCCGATAAAAAAATACTGTAACGTTTAATAATATTACTGCAACATCTAGAACTTAATTTCAGCGTCCAGCCAGTTACTGTTATTTGCTTATAGGTCAAGCAATAACGTGGGTCAGGTCTTGCCGTTTGCTTTATATTGCTTTTGCCATGCACCTGATTTATACGCAATCATTTGAGCCTCTTCTAACCATGCCAATCGCTGTACCGGTGTTGCACTCGCCCATAAGCGAAGCTGAGCCTTTTCTTCAGCTGTGAGTTTGTTTTGTTTTGGATCAGTCTTCATTTTCTGCGTCCAGCAAATTTTGCAGGTATTTGATATCTTCCAGATCCTTGGGCCTGCCGGCCTTTTTCTTCATTTTTATCAAATCACTTATAGCACAAACCGGCACCACCACCTCATCAAGCTCTACTTGTACTGCACGTTTTAACATTTCCTTATACGGGAAAGGTTCGCGTACAAATAGGTCTAAAATCAGTAACGGGTTATCCGGATCAAAAAACGAAAACACCAGCATGTTTTTGTCTTTAATCCATGACTCACGCATTGCCTTATCTGTGAACTGCATGGGGTCAACAGGTAGCCGCGGCTTTAAACCCACTGCTGTCAGCGCTTTAATCGCTTTCTCAGCTTCCTGTTGATTGAGATTAACAACTAAATCAATGTCTGCTGTGAATCGCGCATAACCATGTAATACTGCCGCTAAGCCACCAACAACAATATATTGAACATCGGCCTGATTTAGGGCTTTGAAAAGCGGCAGGTATAAGGACATTTATATCATTACACTTCTTTATAGATTTCAGAACCACCTTTAACAAATTTTACAGCCTGTTCTTTCATGCCTTTCTTTAACGCTTGTTGTTCATCAATACCCAGTTTCGCTGCGTAATCTCTGACATCTTGTGTAATCTTCATAGAGCAAAAATTCGGCCCACACATGGAGCAGAAGTGCGCGACTTTGTGCGCTTCTTTGGGCATGGTTTCATCGTGGTATTCACGGGCGCGTTCTGGATCTAAGCCGAGATTAAATTGATCTTCCCAGCGAAATTCAAAGCGGGCTTTGGATAAGGCGTTATCACGCACCTGTGCGCCGGGGAATCCTTTAGCCAGGTCGGCGGCGTGGGCGGCGAGTTTGTAGGTGATGATGCCATCGCGCACGTCTTGCTTGTTGGGTAGCCCTAAATGTTCTTTGGGCGTGACGTAACACAACATGGCGGTGCCGTACCAACCGATGTTGGCCGCACCAATTGCTGATGTAATGTGGTCATAACCGGGGGCGATGTCGGTGACCAGTGGGCCGAGGGTATAGAACGGGGCTTCGAAACAATCTTCGAGTTCTTTTTCCATGTTCTCTTTGATCATTTGCATGGGCACGTGACCGGGGCCTTCGATCATTACCTGTACATCATGTTCCCAGGCGATCTTGGTGAGTTCGCCCAGGGTTTCCAGTTCACCGAATTGCGCGGCGTCGTTGGCATCGGCCACACAACCGGGGCGCAGGCCATCACCCAGTGAGAAGGACACATCATAGGCCTTCATGATCTCGCAGATGTCTTCGAAATGGGTGTAGAGGAAGC
>CAMYKB010000049.1 GCA_947258875.1 uncultured Gammaproteobacteria bacterium
AAGCTACCAACCGGTGAAGCGCATCAAATGGCAGTAGTCCAATGAGTAAAGAGAGACATTAGATTACACGGAGGTGGTAATTACAATGGATATAAAAAAGATGCTGCAGCAGACTATACGGCCGCAACTCCCAGTCCCTGTGGCAAGCTCTGCAGGAGCCGGGCACTACTATATGCAAAAGGCTATCGTGTCTAGTGCGCGCCTCCTCGGGTGGCGGTAATGCCTGGGACTTCAGCGTAATTCGTTAATAGATTCAGATGAGTGGCGTTATCGATTCCTGGTTGAACAGGAATATTTTCACCACTATGCTGAAAAGCAAATTCCCTGGTAGCCCGAATCTGTAAATACCAGCCGGGGCAGACAATATTTTCTGCACCCCCTTCATGGTTAGCGCCTTCTAATTGGCCGGCCATGTTGACATCGCATTCGGCCGGAACGCTGTCTGCCCGTGGATCAGTGCTATCGCTACTTATCCAATGGAAATGGCTATAACTGCCGGGCTGGGGGATGTCGACACGATTAATCAACCACACCGGATGATCATCACCATTGACGCCGCTGTGATACAGAAATTTTGTTTCTCCGGGCAGGCCGCGAATCAGCCAACCCACGAGGCAATTAACAGCTGGATCGTTGCAATCCTCGCCCTGGCTTGCTCCTCGCGGGTGTCTTGCGATAGGCAGGCCCGATTCCGCATCGATGTCGCCCGTATAGATAATGTATAGAGACCCAAAGAGCTTTTTAGGTGAGCCGCGTTTGCTGAGTTTTAATTTGGTTTCCTGATGGGTATCGATGTGATTGCCGAACAAGAAATCAAAGGGAGTTGCATGAAACTCGCTTGCCTGGGTCGAGTTTGCCAGCAACATGACAAAAAAGCCTAGGACTGAAACATTCAAGATTGCTTTGCTCATGATTGTTATCCTCCGTCTATCCGGTTTTTAGGGTTTGTGACAGCGGGTTGTGCAATCAACTTTTTATGCCGGATGGTTTGGGGTCTTTCCAAAGTAATAAGTGGGATTTCAGATTCGGTGGGATTGTTATGCAAGATCTATAATCCATGTTTAATATGGCCTATAGGCATTTGATATATATTGATGTGGATCAAGCCGTCGCTTAAGCATAATTTTACAACCGCATTATCAAGGGGGGGTATTTAAATATAATGAAGTTCTAATATATTGGTCTTGGCTTAGAGGCAGCTGCTAGGCAGTAATGAATGCAAATTGATCTTTGATATTCTTACGCTTGCGGTGGTGCCATTGTTCTCATAAGCCACAACAAGAATGGCGGTATCAATAGCCATTGAAGAAATGGCATCCCGCCGACATTGATAACGGGTATCAATGGCATTAGCTCCGTATACCCCCACGTACCCTTGATGCGCACATTCATAATTTCGCTATAGACAGTATATCCAACGCCCAGCAAGGTAAATAACAATCCCCTTGCGAGACTGCTTTTTTCATACCAAAAGCGGTCGCGGTATATCAGTGCGAGGAATTCATAAATGAAAAACAAGATCAGAAGATCACCCAGGGTGCAGTGGGCAAGTCCATAGAGGATATAACTCCAGTCATTCTGATGCCAGACATCAAAAAGAGGGAATTGCGCAATTTCCCATAAGAGCTCTATAGGGAGCGCGAGTACGAGTAATCGCGTTTCCGGGTAATTGCGCCACCATCCTCGGTGCTTCATGGATGGTTTGATGACAGCTTTCTGCTTTAAGAGTGAAATCGAAAAAAGAGAAACTATGAGTAGAACGGCTAGCCAGAAAAAAGCGAGTTCAAACCACTCGACCCCACCCATGTGCCAAGGAACATTCATATGACTTTGCATTGGTATTAATGGCTTCCTTTGTTCATTTATCCGGTGAGATATGATGAGTATGAGGATATAAGACTATGGCGGCCTTAGCATCAAAATTAGTGCTGTGATAAACAAAATAGCTTCATTGAGATGCTAAAAAACGCTCTTACCTTTTATCCTGGATGACATAAGGAAAAGGGGAGTAGATATCCATAGTTTACGATCCCGGTTAAATATCCATTGCGAGTTACTGTGTGCTAGACCGGGAGTTTAGTATTTTTTATCCTTGCCCCTTGACTCTGAAGTATAGTTTAGGGTTTAGAGTTCGGGTTATATCAGGAGGCAACCATGATGCTGTTGAATATCGGACAAGTCGCGAGTCAGACCGGAGTGACAGTAGAGACCGTGCGGTTCTATGAAAAGCAGGGCCTGATTGAGGAGCCGCAACGAGCGGAGTCCGGTTACCGGCAATATCCGCCGGAGATAGTGAAACGCGTGCGCTTTATCCAGCATGCCAAAGAAGTGGGATTCACATTGAAGGATATTGGAGGGCTGCTGGCCTTACGCCGCGAACCAGGTACATCCTGCTCTGATATCAAGCTGCGTGCTACGCAGAAGATCGAACAGGTGGATCAGAAGATTCGTGATCTACAACAGATCCGTGATGCTCTGACCCGCATGGTCATGAAATGCGGTGGCCGCGGGCCTTTGAGCCAGTGTCCGATCCTGGAAGAACTGGAATTAGATGATGAGGAATGAACAACATGCAGGTTGAACTGGTTTATGAGAAATCATGCCCCAATATCGAGACGGCCCGAGCGCAGTTGATACAGGCATTTGCCGAGATAGGATTCACGCCACGCTGGCAGGAGTGGGAAGTGAGCACGCCTGAAGCACCGACTCATATTCACGGTTACGGCTCCCCCACTATTCTGGTTAATGGCCAGGATGTTTGCGGGGGTAGGGCAGAGGGCAATGATTACTGCTGCCGCGTATATTCTCACGGAGAGGATACCAACAAGGGTGTACCGGCGTTGGCGGACATCGTACAGTCCCTTAAGACTATACAGAAAAAATCTGCAACACAGGGTCACGCTTCCCGTTGGCAACTCAACTGGGCCATGGTACCTGCCGTTGGTGTGGCATTCTTACCGAAGCTTTTTTGTCCTGCATGCTGGCCAGCATATGCCGGTCTGCTCAGTTCCCTGGGCATCGGCTTTTTTGACTACACGCCGTATTTGTTTCCGCTTACCACCGTCTTCCTGCTCATTGCTGTTTCAGCACTGGCCTACCGTGCACCACAGCGACGCGGGTATAAACCCTTATTCTTGGGTTTGCTGGCAGCAGTGATCTTGATCCCGGGAAAATTTTATTTTGACAGCGATGTCACCATGTATGCAGGTCTTGCCTTGCTGGTGTTGGCATCATTGTGGAATACCTGGCCAAAGCCAAAAACAGAGGGTGCATCGTGCCCGGCATGTGTGCCCAGCACACAGAAGTTAATGAGTTAACCTTAATTTAGAAGGAGTTTGTGATGAGTGAGAAACGTCAAATAGAGATTTTCAGCGCTGTTTGCCCGGTATGCCAGGACACTATCGATCTTGTTAACCAATTGGCCTGTGCTTCTTGCGAGATCAGTGTGCTGGACATGAACGACAAGAAAGTGGCTGCACGTGCCACAGAGCTAGGAATCAGATCTGTACCCGCAGTGGCTATTAACGGCAAACTTGCGGACTGCTGTGCCGGCCGAGGCGTCGATGAAAGCGCTTTGCGTGCTGCCGGTATCGGTCAGCCGTTGGCATAACGAATTGGGTCGCAAACGCCTGACTGGAATAGCGATACCATAGGCTTTTATTACTCGTTCGGTGAGACCTATAAATCCCAGGTGTGTTTAATGGCGCCTCATTTGATGACTTGAGGTCACAAGACGTGACTTCAAGATACTGGGTTGACAGAAATTATCCGTAAACGATTGCATAATGATGTCGCGCCTAGTTTGGTGCTTGCTGCATAGATGTCATTCGGAATCCAAGTTAAACTTTGCGGAATGTTGGTATTGTGGTTGTAAAATGACGATTTACGATCCTGTTTAGGTGTAAGCTGGACGTGCACGCATTCATAGCTCGAATCATTAAACTCAAAGGCATGCCGCAATCCATGTGAAGAACACAGTCCTACTAATAACACTCCCTCTTCGTTATTCAGTGGTCTACCAAAATGTAATGTACTATTGCAGCCGTTTCCCATTACCTCGCCCTCAACATAGCAGGCAATGAACCCATAGCCAGCTTTTAGCCTTTGCGTGTCTCCAGAAAAAAATATTGCTTGAGATTGCAGGCCTCCTTGTTTGGCGCAGCATTAACTGTGCCAAACAAGTTAATCACCAACGTGATTGATCACTATCAATGCAACACAGTATTAAGAAGAGTATTTATGGAACTTGTACCATCAGGGAATGCTTAGAGAGTCCTCTAAGATGTTGGACGGAACCACCCCATACACCGAGGGAGTGTGCGATGAAAAACCGATCTCGAAACTACCCAGTATTATTGTTACTCACTACCATTATTTTGACTTCATGCAATGGCGGCGGCGGTAGCGCGCCCGCACTTACCGGAAGCATTCAACTTGGGGCGACCGTTTACGATGGCACCGAGGGCACGGTCGTCAATATCTTCGTTACCCGCAGTGGCGGTAATTCAGGCGTCGCCAGCGTGGATTACGCTATCACGGACGGAACCGCGCTATCCGGTTCGGACTATGAGGCCGTGAATAGAGCACTAACTGGAACCATAACTTATCCTAATCAGTCGGGTGGTAACCAAACCATCGGTGTCCTCATAACTGATGACGATACAGCAGAGGGCCCAGAGTCCTTTACGCTGACGTTGAGCAATGTCTCAGGGGCAACCCTGGGTGCCAATTCATCGGCCACGATCAACATCATTGACAATGAAACCGCGGCACTCTCCGCGTTCGGCCCAATCACCGGGCTAAATAGCGCCACCGTCAATGGCATCCGCTACGACACGAATGCTAGCAACGTCAACATCAATGGACTGCCTGCCAACGTTTCTGACCTCAAGTTGGGGCAGCTTGTCGCGATCGAGGGTGACGTAAACTTCAGTAATGCGCGGGGTACAGCGAATAAGATTGATTATTTCGCGACGGTCATCGGCCCGGTTGAAAATATCGATTCGACACTGGACCGTTTGCTCGTTATGGGCCAGACGGTCTTGACCAACGCGGATACCGCTTTCGACGCCAGCATTAATCCAGACACGTTTGCGGGACTGACCCTTGGTGCTACCACCCAGATCAGCGGATTTATCAATGCCGATGGGGACATCATCGCTACGCGAATCGAACCCGATATGACGAGCACAGACGTTCGGCTCATCGGGACTGTTTCTGGGTTGGATCTGAACAATATGTTGTTTTCTATCAACCGCCTGACCGTTGACTATGGTAGTGCCGCGCTCATTGATCTCCCAGGCGGAATGCCGGCCGATGGGCTGCTCGTGTATATCCGCGGGTCATTGACTAACGGTATTTTGGTTGTGGACGAGATCGCAAACATCATCAACTTGAACTTGGCAGGCACACCAGGAGAGCGTGTACACATCGGTGGCATCGTCACGCGATTTGTCTCGACTACCGATTTTGATCTCAATGATTTTCCGATGACAACCAATGCGAATTCGGTCTTCGTCAATGGCGTTGCCAGCGACCTCGAAGCCAACGTGGAGATCACCATCGACGGAGAAGTCAGTGCCGCGGGTGATACAGTGGTGGCAAACGAGGTGACGATCGGTCGCCCGGTGGATGACAGCTCGACGCAAACGTTCGACTTCAATAATTTCACCAACATTTCGGTGCTTGGTCTCTCCAAGGTGACGGTTGACCAAGGATCAAATTTTTCGGTAGAGGTCTCGGCCCCCACGCTTGGAAACGTACAAGTGGCTCAAAACGGTGACACGGTCACGTTTGGCGACAACAGCACACTCTTCCTCAACGCGTTTGTCACGATGCCGGTGCTGAACCGGATCGACGTGGAAGCCGGCTCGCTAGCCAATGTCACGCTCCGGGGTTTCGATCAGATGCAAATGACGGTGAATGTCGGAGGCGTCAGTCGTCTGCGCGGTGAAGGACTCCAGATCGGCGATTTGACGGCCAGCGTGTCCGGCGTGAGTTTGCTGGACTTTGGTGGCATTCGACCGATCGGCAATGCCAACATCGATGTTAGCGGCGTCAGTCAAGCTACACTTAACATGGAGGTTGGATCTACCTTGGCGGGGTCGGTGAGTACCGGGCAGGGGACGGGTCACTCAATCCTATTCTACTACGGCACGAACGTCACGACGAACGTCACGACCGACAGCCTGTCGAGGGTGACACGGCTCGGCGACACTCGGCCTTGAGGGTCCAGGCGATGGAAACGAGATACGAACAGAGCAAACGTCGCCATGATGATGTGAACGAGCATATTCCAGGCGCACGTTATTTTGGGTTATTCGAGCGGGGACCACCTGTGTGTTGGGCACGATGGGAAAATAATGTCTGAGATTTCAGATTGCCTAGCTGGTGTGCCTGACTAGAAATTGAATTAAAGGGGTCATATTAAACCGACCCCTTTCAGGTTTGATTTTCTTGAAAAAGCGTGTTTAAACTTCCTGTGCTCTGCCGAAAGGTAGTACTTCGGTGATGAAAATCAACATTGATAGAACAATAAAAATATAACAATAAACATTAAGATGCAGGCCTTATGATTGATATGTTAAAGAAGAGTTTCGCGATCGCGTTAGGCGTCTTACTTTCTGCCTGCGGCACTGTCGGTAAAACTATTACAGATGATTATACTTTCAAGGCGGCAGGGCAGATGGGACTGATTGCTGTTTCCAGCAGCCTTGTTGATCAGTGTGGACGCGTCGGCGGCATGACCGCTTTCATCCGTCATAAGGAAAAACCGGGGACTGACACACAACTTATCGTTAAGAACATGTTAATGTCCCCTAATTTTTCCCAGCCGCCAGGGCACTTCTTTGTATTTTAATTGCCAACGGGTAACTATTCGATATCAAGAATATGGGCTACAGGGTTTACTTTGCAATCGCGACAATCGAGTGAGGCTCCCAAAATAATTTTTAACGTCAAACCCGGCAAGGTAAGTTACGTCGGTGAATTTGAATTTACGGTCACAAAAGACTGCAATAATTATACATATCAGGTAAAAAATAGCTGGCAACGAGACAAGGCTTTGTTCAGTCAACGCATTCCAAATATCAACCCGGAGGCGGTCAGAGTTCAGCCGGCAACGTATTGAGCTGTAGGTGTTTTATGGATCCTGACAACCACTCGGGGATGAAACAGTCAAGATTATTCTCTGAACCGGACTTTTTAATGCCTTAAGTCAGGAAATATCAATGAAAGCATTTTCCAGTACTCTATTACTTTTAATGAGCATCCAGCTATTGGCCGGGTGCATGTCAGGTAGCGGTAGCAGTATGTCACTCTATCGATTGCCCGAGTCTAAACAAACAGCCAACCTCGAAGTCTCATACTTAAAGAATCAACATGAATTAACTAACGTAACGTTAGTCATATCACCGACTGGACAGTGCAAGCACAAGCATTTCAGACTAATACAAGAGGGCGATCCCAAAGTAATCGGGAGAACATTAAAAGCAAAAATACCAGCAGGCAGCGATATTATACTAAGAGTATTTGGCACCACCAGTAAAAATTACTGCGGAGCACCCATTTTGTTTAGCCCACAACCTGATCACAATTATTTACTGGTTTATGAGCATGGAGAAAGGGGTTGTGAACTGAGCCCCCTTAAAGTCGTCGAAGGCTCGAATGGGAAAAATTCGTTTGAAAGAATTGCAGACGCAAGAAGACCTCCTGATTGTAAAAAATAACTAAATCAAGAGCGCGTCAAGTTCAGGGGTTTCGTTTATCGTATTGTTATACTGATAACAATACTAATTAAGATATGAGAATTTTCGCGACAATCACATATTCTATCTCTATCAACACTTTCGCTGAAATTTTATGTGTTTCTAGTGTCAATGACATGGACGAGAGATCCTACGAGGAAAAGATAGAGATGTATTTGTCACAAAACACCGCCAAGGTACATGGCTGACATCTAGCCCTGACCACAAACAAAAGTTGGACAGACGTAAGAATACAGCAAAACATGCCTCAACTTTTGGGGAATGGATAACGGTCGGAAACTATTTCTTATAAGTAGACATCAGTCAATACTGAGTCAAATAGTAACAAGCAATAAGTCAAATTTTTGATGTGCCCTAGTTGAAGTTGGATACAACACATATAATATTAGAAAAGCCATATAAATTGATCTGGATCAGTACACGTCTGTACACTAGAGTCTATATATTCAATTCATGACTGCTTAATTTAAGTATTCTTGTCTCTAGTCAGTTTTTGCCGTTCTTTGGTAATCAGTATCCGTTTTGCATTAGTCAGTGCACGAGAATTGGTGTTTCAGTAATTACTGAATTAACTAATTATTGC
>CAMYKB010000050.1 GCA_947258875.1 uncultured Gammaproteobacteria bacterium
CACAGTAGAATTTTCAGGCTTATCTATAGACCGCATTTCCCAGCGCGTGGGTAATTGCCGGCCGTCCATCTCGCGTACGTCAGAAAATATCAGTGACTTGATCAAACGCCCCCGCTCGTCATAATAATCAAAGCTCGAGGGCATGAGATCAGTTTTACGCACATGGTAAATTAACTTACCCCAAACCACAGCCGCATCCGGCTTTGGAACAGACTTAACCTGGTAAGCAGGCTCGCCGTTTATTTTTTCCTCGGCGATTAATTCATGTCTATAGTCGTTGATCATGCTGCTTTCTTTTACCAGATCATCATTGGTAAAATCGGAACCCATCCAGGCCTGCAACATCATTGATGGGGGAACTTTGACCGTACGTTCTACTTTGGGCAGGTAGTTCCACATTTCATCCTTAATACGTAATGAGCCCACACCCGCTTCCTTCGCCGGTGAAAGGATACGTATGAAACTCTTGTCCGGTCGCTGCATCCAGACTTCCATTTTCAGTGTGCGCTGCCAATACGCGGTGGTGATCGTCATCTCATAACGACCCTGACTGGTATTGCCCCAGAGTTTTTTTTCTACTTCGGAAACAATATCCCGCCCATCCAACTCCTCGGCAGCAAGCGATATGAACGGATTAAAACAAAAGAGCGTGAAACAGCAAATGACTGCAGCTGTCCACCGACCTCTGCTTTTTTGTGTTATTAACATGATTTCACTCCTTTTGAACACCGGGATAGAACTCATCTATAGGTCGTGAGAGGCCGTCACTGCCGACAATCCGCACATGATGACGCCCCAGGGCACGTGGCTTCGGCACACCGCAGGCGTGGGCGATCATCTCTACCTCGTGCACGATATTTTGGCAGTAGTTGGCTACCCGAACCGACTTGACCTGTGGATCGAGGCCCGCCTGAAGCCGGACATTATGGGTAGTGACACCCGTCGGACAGCTGTTTTTGTTGCATTTGAGCGCCTGAATGCAACCCAACGCAAACATGAAACCCCGTGCGGCGTTGACAAAATCCGCCCCGGCGCATAGTGCCCAGGCGACATTGGCGGGGGTAATCAGTTTTCCCGAAGCGACCAGGCGCACCCGCTGTTTGAGCGTGTGCTTGACCAACATATCAGCCACCAAAGGCAGTGCCTCTCTCAACGGCAGACCGACATTGTCCATCAATGCCATGGGCGCAGCACCGCTGCCTCCTTCACCACCGTCCACGGTAATGAAATCGGGTGCGCTTTCGACACCGCGTCTGCCGATCTCCCGGCACAGTTCATCCAGCCAGTCATCGCTGCCAACCATCGTTTTGATTCCCACCGGCTTACCCGTCACCTGGCGGACTCGGTCAACATAATCCAGCAGTTGTTGCACGGTAGCGATCTCGGGATGTCGATTGGGCGAGATGGAATCCTCACCCATGCGGATACCGCGTATCTCGGCCACTTCACGGCTGATCTTGGCGGCGGGCAGAATACCTCCCCTGCCCGGTTTGGCGCCCTGACTAAGTTTGATTTCGAACAGCTTCACTACCGGCCGGGCAGCAATATCACGCAGTTTTTCCTCATTCAGACTGCCATCGGGATTGCACACACCGTATTTAGCGGTACCGATCTGAAACACCAGGTCACATCCCCCTTCCAGATGATAGGGAGACAGGCCGCCCTCGCCGGTATTCAGCCAGCATCCCGCCATTTTTGCGCCGCGGGAGAGTGCATGCACTGCCGGTGCGGAGAGCGCACCGAAGCTCATCCCCGAAATGTTGAAGATGGAAGGGGCGAGGTAGGGGTGGCGACAGTGGGGGCCGATCTCCATGGGCCGAGTATCAACCGCATCGCTTTTCAATGTGGGAAAGGGACAGCCCATAAAAATCGGTGTACCCTCAACGTTCATATTCTTTGTCGAACCAAAGGCGATGGTGTTATCCGCACCGCCCGCCGCCCGTTCCACCCACTCCCGTTCAGCCCGGTTGAAGGGCATCTCCTCGCGATCCATGGCAAAGAAATATTGCCGGAAAAACTCCCCCAGCCTGCCGAACAGGTAGCGGAAGCGTCCCAGCACCGGATAATTACGCCGGATGGCGTTACGGCGCTGGGTGATGTCGATGATAAACATCACAACAACGATGAGCGTTACAGAACCTACTATAAAAACAAATGAGGCCGCCATGAACTCTACGCCATGCGCCACCCAGTCCGGCAGCACGAGACCATCCGTTCTTGCTTCCAAAAGATGCTCGACACCCCTTTGCGCTTCGTTCATTTGATCACCTCCTGCCAATATCACCGGATACCCGTTTGGCGCCAATCTCGCCATCAACTGCTGCGGATCGGCGTCATAAATAACCCGTGCATCGGTATCCTTCTCCATTAAACACACGGGATCATTTACCATAACATCACTCCTTCAAACACCTATAACCAGCTCACCACTTTCCAGCCCAAGATTTCAGCCAACCGGGACTGCCAGGAGCACCTCTTCCAGACCTGAATCAAACTGTAATCGCAGGCGCTGCCAAAGGCTGTAATTTTTCTATCAGTTCTTCGATAACCGATTTAATGCTTTCCACTTCATCTCAAAAAAGCGTCCTAAGAGCCTGTCGGACTTCAGAACGAGTATGCACGTTTACGAAAAACCACTTTCTCTATCTCCACTAAAATCAATACCGAGGAGGCCACCAGAATGACCCGCAGCCAGTCATCAAGGTCCATGGCCGTAGTGGCAAACAAAGCCTGCATCGGCGGCAGATAGGTGAAGGCCATCTGCAACAACAGCAACAGGCCGATGGCGTAGAGCACATAGCGGTTTCCGGCCAGCCCTTCGCGGGTCAATGCTGGTGCCGATAGAGAACGGGCACTCAGTAGATAAAACACTTCAAACATCACCAGGGTATTTACCGCCACGGTACGGGCCAGTTCGATGGAGGCACCTTGATCGCGTTCCCACAAAAACAATCCAAAAGTGCCTGCAACCAGAATCAGCGAGACAAAAACGATGCGCCAGATAAGAAAACCAGAAAGGATCGGTTCCTTGGGATCTCGTGGCGACCGCTGCATTACGTTGCGTTCGGCCGGTTCAAACGCCAAGGTCAGCGCCAGGGTGACGGCGGTGATCATATTGATCCAGAGAATCTGCACCGGGGTAATGGGCAACATACGTCCCATGGCGATGGCGGCGATAATAGTGAGTGCCTCGCCACCATTGGTGGGCAGTATGAACATGATGGATTTCTTTAAGTTGTCATAAACGGTGCGCCCTTCTTCAACCGCACGGGCAATGGAGGCGAAGTTGTCATCGGTGAGTACCATTTCAGCCGCCTCTTTGGCCACTTCGGTGCCTTTATGCCCCATGGCCACCCCGACATCGGCGCGCTTCAGTGCCGGGGCATCGTTGACACCGTCACCCGTCATGGCCACCACTTCACCGCTTGCCTGCAAGGCGGTGACCAATTGCAACTTTTGTTCGGGTGAAACACGGGCGAAGACGTCGCTACGCTGTACAGCCTCGTTAAGCGCTGCTGCGTCGCAGTCCTCCAGCTCAGTGCCATTGACAGCGGTCAGGCCATCGCCGATACCCATCTGGGCACCGATAGCACGAGCAGTCACCGCGTGGTCACCGGTGATCATCTTGACGCGGATGCCGGCTGACTGGCATGCCTGCACGGCGCTAATCGCCTCTTCACGGGGTGGATCAGTGATTCCCACCACACCCAGCAGAGTCAAGCCAGCATCGACATCACTGAAGGAAAGACTTTGATGATCATTCGTTGTTGGTTTAAAGGCAATTGCCAGCAAGCGTTGGCCGCGACCCGCCAAGCTCTCCATACATGTTTCCCAGTAGGTATGGTCCAACGGTACATCTTCACCACGTATGCGTTGTTGATGACACATCTGCAGCACCCGTTCCGGCGCACCTTTTAGATAGATAAAACCATGCCCGGCATGATCATGGTGCAATGTAGCCATGAAGCGGTGTTGCGACTCAAACGGGATGGCATCGGTACGAGGAAATTGGCTTTGGCAATCGTCATGGGCCAGCCCGGCCTTGAGCGCCAATGTCACCAGCGCCCCTTCTGTTGGATCCCCCTGCATGCGCCACTGGCCATCTATTTCTGTTAATGAAGCATCGTTGCAGAGCAACGCGGTCTGAGCAATCTCGTGCAGAAGTGGAAACTGTTCAGGCGTTACCTCGTCGCCATTCAGGCTGAACACACCGTGTGGATCATAGCCCGCGCCGCTGACTTCAAAAATGCCACTGCCGGTGGCAACACTTTGCACGGTCATTTCATTGCGCGTAAGGGTGCCGGTTTTATCAGAACAGATGACCGTAACCGAACCCAGGGTTTCCACCGCCGGCAGGCGTCGAATAATGGCGTGCTTGCGAGCCATGCGTTGCACGCCAATAGCCAGGGTAATAGTCATGATGGCGGGCAAACCTTCCGGAATGCCGGCTACCACCAAGCCGACTGCAGCGAGAAACATCTCGGCGGCGGGGTAATCCTGTAGCAAGACACCATAGCCAAACGTAACGCCGGCTATCACAGCAATGGCAATGGTGAGCCATTTGGCAAACGTGGCCATCTGCCGCAGCAGGGGTGTGGTGAGCACCTGTACCTCACGCAACAGACCACTGATGCGGCCAATCTCGGTGTTATCACCGGTGGCCACAACCATGCCTTGTCCCTGACCATAGGTAACCAGGGTGCCGGAGTAAACCAGACAGGTGCGGTCACCGATGTTGGCATGTTCGGCCACAGGCTCAATATTCTTTTCCACCGGCACTGATTCACCGGTGAGCATGGCCTCTTCGATACGCAGTTCTCGACTCTTGAACAGACGCAGGTCTGCCGGTACTTTGTCGCCGGACTGAAGCATGACCACATCGCCCGGTACCAGCTGATCTGCCGGAATGGTAACGAACTTGCCGTCACGCTTGACCATAGCCTGATGTGACAACATGTGGCGAATCGCATCCAGGGCCTTTTCGGCCTTGCCCTCCTGAATAAAACCAATCATGGCATTGATCACCACCACACCAACAATCACGCCACTGTCGACCCAGTGGCCGAGCAGCGCAGTGGTAACGCCCGCAACAAGCAACACATAGATAAGAACGTTGTGAAACTGAAGTAGGAAGCGCGCCAGAGGGCCTTTCTTCTTGGCCGGTCGCAGAAGGTTAGGACCGTATTTCTGCAATTTCAGTTCGGCACTATTCTGCGCCAGGCCAGTCGCCGATGATTCCAGCTGCTGAAAAACAGTATCAACCTCAAGGCGGTGCCAGGTCGGTGTTTTATCTTTCGAATTATTTGTCATACAGGCTCTATTTCTGGATATCAATGTTAATGATTGCGCGGATTAGCAGTGGTGTGACAAAAGCAGGACGGGTGTTTGTAGTGCTCCGTGGTATAAACCTGCGCCAGTCTCGCTATCAGTTGCCGTGGATCAGCATCGTAAATGACCTGTGCACCCGTATTCTTATCTCCAAAGCTAGCAACAATGTCGGGAATCTTGGAAGTGATTCCGCCGCTCCCCTCTAGCACGCCGATCAGTTTGCCTTCGTCGTAAGCGATGGCAAATTCACCCAGGGTGCCGGAGCGGCCGCCAAGAATGATCACCATGTCGCTGGAGCGTATATTGGTCACCTCCCGCCCCATCAAACCGCTACCGGTGTAGATAATCACATCGAAATTATCTGAAGGTGAGTGATACTTGTGCACATGTTCGTCCAGACTCAAGGCGGGTGAAATGCCGACGGAGAGGCCGCCTGAATCCGTCGCGCCACGGGCACATTCATAAGGGAGTCCGGGGCAGGCGCCGGTGATCAATACAAACCCTCGTTTAGCAATTGTCTGCCCCAATACATAGGCCATCTCTTTTGCATCTGATAGCTGATCATTACCCGCCGATCCCATCACACCCACCGTGAGACGCATGCCTGGTGCCTTGTCGAGAAACGTTTCCGGCCGGTCCAGGAACTTCGTTTTGCATTGCTCGGAACAGAAATAGTAGGTACGGCCCTCATATTCGGCAACAGCTTTCGCGCTGCGCGGATCAAGCGCCATTAAACAGACGGGATCACGAACCATATCAACTCACCTCTCTTTTAAAACTTTAAAAATAACTTCTCCAGAAGTCGCTATAACCACCGCCTGACACTCCAGCCCAACAGCTCCGCCAATCGCGGCACCCAACGCCGTCGCCGCCAGCGCGCCAAGCGAACATCGCCCCCCGGCTTACCGCCGCGAGCAACACATTTTGCGTATGGTGATCAGGAACGAGTCTGATTGAGTATCAACACACTACTTGCCTGAGAACCCTCTTTCAGCAGCCAGTGTCGATTACCTTGCCAAAAAGCATCAAACAACTCAGCGGCTTATTTGGCCAACTCAGCGGCTTATTTGGCCAACTCCCCTTGAAAGGAAACGTGAGTATCGCGCCAACGCGTGCTACCAAAATAGCGTTGTGAACTTTGTCGATGGATATTAAACCCACCCAAGAAAGCTTCGCGACCACCCACAACAAGCTGCTTACGATGATCTCGGTGGTTGTAGTGGAGCGGCTCTCGACAGCTACTTCCGACTTAAGCTTGTTTTTATTCGCCGTCATGCTTTTACCTCAAACGTGGTTCCGCACTATTCGTATTCATACGCTCTACTCCCGGGGTTATGGTGTGTTCTATCCGCAGCAGCAACCCTTGCCCTGATGTTTCTGAGCAGTGGTGGCATCCGCACCATAACCTGCGCCTGACACGGCCGATTTCAGTTGTTCGGCCGAGGTCAGTCGCTCGTCGTACTGCACCGTGGCTTCGCCGGCCGAAAGCGACACTTGTACGTCATCGACACCGTTAACCGCCTGCAGTGCCTGCGTTACATTGTTGACACAGCCGCCGCAGCTCATTCCCGTTACTTTTAAAACTTCAGTTTGCATGGTGATGTTCCTTTCGATTGAATTGATAAAAACCACAGGTGATACGCCTGCGAGTTGTTATATTCGATACAGCCGCGCGTAACATGCACGCGATATCAGCGGCCGCTCGATCCACAGCAGCAGTCTCCTTTACCGTCCCGCTAAACAATATACCGGTCCCAGCCTGCATAAGAATCCCTGATCTTCCCGCGCGGGATCGCCAGAGCAATCAGCAGCAGACCACAGATTACGCTGTTCCAGGTCGCCAGCGGCGAGGCGATACCATCGAGCAGCCATGGTGCGGCGATCAGCCAAATTCCGAATGGGATGTTAATAAATCGCGTCGCACGGCCGACCTCGGCCAGGGCGATGATCGAGAACGTCAGCACCAGCAGGCCGACCAGATGATCGCTATCGACCATCGTCCCGACACTGTCAAACGTGACCCGGGTAAACGTCAGCCAGACGCCGATCGCGATACTGAGCGTGCGCCAGAACGGCATGCCCTGCTTGCGCGACCAAGCCAGGAACTGGCCCATGGCGACGAACTCGTTGAGCGAATAGGGGATCATCACCGCCATCGCCAGCGCCGCGATCAGGCACAGGGTGCACCAGGTGCCGATTACGATCGGCTGGATGATGACGAAATAGATACTGACGACACCGAGTGGCAGGATCAGAATGGCCAGCCCCAGCACCATCCAAGGCATGGTTCGCCAGCGGTCCTTGCCAGCCATCCAGACCATGACCAGTTCAAGCATGTAGACGATGCCGCCCAGGGCGCCATCGGCAATCGGCCAGGCCTTGGAGACATCCGAGGTGATGATATCCTCGGTGCCGTTCATCACACCCTGCATGTCACCACTGCCGGCGAAGAACGGCTCCCAAACGCTATCGATATGGCCGAGCTGATAGGCGCCCAGTACGCGCGCAATAAAAAATCCGATCAGCGCCAACACAGCAATCGGCAGGCGCTGCAGCCAGGTTGATGGGCAGTAGGCCCAGCCCGGTGGCACGTCCGGTTTGCCCATCATACCGGACATGCTCATCCCCGGCATCATCGGAATCAGCACCGCCAGCGCGATCACCAGCCCACCGACCAGCGTACCGTTGGCATAGGCCTCAGGCAATGGCGTCCAGAACACCAGCGGCGCGAACATCAGCCACAGGCCGACGAAGGCATTGGCCCACTGCGCCCAGGGATTGCGGCGCCAGGCATCTGCGGACAGTACACTGAACACGATCACCAGAATGCCACTGATGACATCGCTCCAGGTCATCAGCAGATTGCGCAGCTCAAACGACGCCAGGTCACGATCGGCCATGACGCGCAACTGGTTGGCGTCGGGTACGAAATCGCTCATGTAGCCGAGCGTGAACGGGCTGGTCAGCAGCCACAGGCCGAGCATCAGGTTGAGATAGTGCGGCCACAGCATATTGCGATGGCTTTCGACCATCATGTCAATCTCTTCACCTTTGCTTGGCTTCGACGCGCCGCGCGGCACCAGCACCATACCGCACTTGGGGCAACTGCCCGGTTCGCTACGCACGATCTCCGAGTGCATCGGGCAGGTATACTCGGTCGCCTTATCTTCACCACCTTCACCAAACATTGCATGCTGATGACTGGCATGTTCGTCATGCGCGTGGTGTTCGTGATGTTCGCCGTGCGCGTCGGACGGGACGGTGCGCAGTTTCAGCGCCATGCCACACTTGGGACAATCGCCCGGTTCGCTCGCCGTCACCTCGGGGTGCATCGGACAGGTGTATTCGGCCAACTGACCGGCAGGCGGCTCGGCATGATGTTCGGTGTGCTCTTCGAGCGGAGCGCTGCGCAGTTCCAGCGCCATGCCGCACTTGGGGCAGCGGCCCGGTTCACTGGCCACCACCTCAGGGTGCATCGGGCAGGTGTATTCGGCCGCCTGCGCCGGCTCGGCGGTTTCCGCCGGTTCCAGAGCGCTGCCGCAACGCGGACAGTTGCCGGGCGAGGACTGGCAGACCCCGGGATGCATCGGACAACTGTGCATCGCGCAGCCCGGTGCGGGTTCGGCCGCCGTGGCGGGTGCG
>CAMYKB010000051.1 GCA_947258875.1 uncultured Gammaproteobacteria bacterium
CTCTGGTGTTCCGGTTGTCACGCCAGTGGCACTGCCGGGTAGCTATGTTCGGACAGGATAACCGCTGAAAGCATCTAAGCGGGAAGCCCCTCCCAAGATGAGATCTCACTGGGGACTTGATCCCCCTGAAGGGCCCTTGAAGACTACAAGGTTGATAGGCTGGGTGTGGAAGTGCAGTAATGCATGAAGCTAACCAGTACTAATTGCCCGTGAGGCTTGACCATATAACACCCAAGCAATTTGACTTGGCGTGTTATATGACTAAAAGATAACGTGCTTGATGTCTAATGTTTTCTCGAATTCTTGTTGTGTTGCCTGATTGCGATGCAACTTGAGCCAGTTTGCTTGGCGGCCATAGCGAGTGTGACCCACCCGATCCCATTTCGAACTCGGAAGTGAAACCGCTCTGCGCCGATGATAGTGTGGGGTCTCCCCATGCGAAAGTAGGACACCGCCAGGCTTTAACACTAAAAGCCGCTTCGGAAACGAAGCGGCTTTTATTTTGCCCGCAACATTTATTTGACATGATTCGCTTGAGTATCGGGAATCATGCGGAAGCTCTTATGTATCCCTTTAGCAGATCTGGAACTCTGTTTTACACGTCCATTCCCGGTATCCATATGTTGCTTTTGCTCCGTCGTTTTTCTATAACTCGCATCCATAGGGGGTGCCCTGGGGTATGGGCATATTTAGGAAATCGTAACAATCGTAAAATTTATCTGCACGATGCACAAAGCGGCTATTGCTTGCACTATCATGGACGGCATTGTCACTAAGAGGTTAAACATGTCCCAACGACTCATCATGCAATTGGTATCCGGTTTGCTGCGCGGCCGGTTTGGTAACAAGGGAATCATCATCGCCATAGTGCTGGCGTTGGGTTTCTTTGCATGGCAGTACTTTCAGTCCGGTCAATTAACAGGGCTGGGCAATGATCAGCATACGCAGCCCGAGGTGTCTGCTCCCGCGCCAGAGACAACAGCGAGAAAATTAGACCCGCTTCAGGGTGATGAAATTGATGCCCTGTTCCGCGCTAAGCGTTCAGAGGTAATGGTTACCGTAAACGCGAAGGTGGTTAAATTGTTGCCGGATGATAATGACGGCTCTCGTCATCAGCGCTTTATCATCGACGCGCAGGCAGAGAGAACATTACTGGTTGCGCATAATATTGACCTCGCGCCACGGGTTCCATTGCGCAAGGGTGACCGAATTACGCTACGAGGACAGTACGAATGGAATGCGCGTGGTGGAGTGCTGCACTGGACACATCATGACCCTGCCAAGCGCCACGACGAAGGCTGGATAAAACATAAAGACAATATATATCAATGAAAATTGTTAAGCGCATCTTTGAAGCTTTGTCGATCCAGTCAGCATGATTGATACTGAGCCTGGCGGCAGGCACTGACTCTAGACATAAAAAGGAGTACCCATTGCCCGACTTATGTCGGGCATTTAGTTGATGTCTATTGTATAAGCGTGAAGCAGCGTCACTTTATTGACACATAAATGTGTAACTTGTGAAGCAATGTAAAATTATAACGTTTAGTGAATTGGTCACTTGATTTATGTTGAGATACACGTAATGGTCTAACGCATGGCATAGCCGCCAATATCATCTACCGCTGATATTCTAAACTCACCTGGGGAGGGTAATGAGAGTATGAAAACCTTTAAAACCACTCTTAACGTTTTGCTGCTGGCAGCAATGGCATTTACTGGTATTAGTAACGCCGTTGCAGTCAATGAGAATGCTAAGGCCCGTGTCTGGATTCAGTACCAGCCGGGAACACAGCAAGCGGTTACGCAGGGCCTGCGTGGCGCAGGCGCTCAAGTACATCACAAGTTCGACAAGCTCAACGCCATGGCGGTGTCTCTGCCCCAGCAGGCGGTTTCTGCATTGGCAAAAAATCCTAACATTGTTTCAATTGAGGAAGACGCGAAACGTTATCCGAGCGCACAGACCCTACCATATGGAATCGATGCGGTGCAGGCGCGCGATATCTGGGATGTCGATCGTAACGGCACCGTCGATATGGGTGCGCCCAATGGCGCCGGCCGCATGGTTTGCGTCATCGATTCGGGTCTGTATACGGCACACGAAGATTTTGCGGGCGTGAATGTTGTCGGTGGTTATCCGGGTAACTGGAATACGGATAGCTGCGGACACGGTACCCATGTCGCAGGCACGATTGCTGCGGCCAATAACGATGTGGGTGTCGTAGGTGTTACGCCCGGCAGCACGTCTCTGTATATCGTCAAGGTCTTTGGCGGTTCGGATTGTGCCTGGACCTACAGCTCTGATCTGGTGAATGCAGCGCAGCGCTGTGAAGATGCAGGTGCAAATATCATCAGTATGAGTCTGGGTGGCAGCACCAAGAGCCGCAGTGAAGATCAGGCCTTTGCGCAATTGTACGATAACGGCATCTTGTCCATTGCAGCAGCCGGTAACGATGGTAATACCCGCAAGAGCTATCCTGCATCCTACGATTCCGTGATGTCTGTGGCCGCGGTGGATTCCAATAACCTCGTTGCTGATTTCTCGCAGCAAAATGGCGCGGTTGAAATCGCGGCACCGGGCGTTGGTGTATTGAGTACCTTGCCGTGGCTTACAACTGCAACTGTCACTGTCAATGGCGCAAGCTATTCAGGTACGACGATCGAATTTTCAGCGCAAGGTAGTGCTTCAGGTACGCTGGTTGATGGTGGCCTGTGCGATAGCGTTGGCAGCTGGAATGGCGCCATAGTGTTGTGCGAACGTGGCAGCATCAGCTTCTTCGATAAAGTCAATAATGTACAAAATGGTGGCGGTAGTGCTGCCGTACTTTACAATAATGTGCCGGGTGGTTTCGCTGGCACCTTGGGTGACGGTAACATCTCTACCATTCCTGCTATCGGTATCAGCCAGGAAGATGGCCAGTTACTGGTCGCAAGTGACATTGGATCAACGGCGGATGTTGTGAGCAATGTGACGCAACCCGCAAGCGGTTATGAAGCCTGGGACGGCACTTCCATGGCAACCCCGCATGTTGCTGGGGTCGCGGCTCTCATATGGAGCGCGGACAGCAGCAAGACCAATGCGCAGATTCGTGAGGCGTTAACACAGACGGCTCTCGATCTGGGTACTGCCGGACTGGATAATGCCTATGGCTATGGCCTGGTCCAGGCCTTCGATGCATGGCAGTACCTCGGCGGAGGTGCCGGCAGTGGCAATAATCCACCAGCTGCATCTTTCAGCTATAGCTGTCCTGATCTGAGTTGCAGTTTTGACGCTAGCGCGAGTTCGGATTCCGATGGCAGCATTGTCAGTTATGCCTGGGACTTTGGTGACGGCGCCACCGCCAGTGGAGTCAACGCAAGCCACAACTATGCGGCAGGCGGAAGTTATAGCGTGACCCTGACGGTGACCGACGATGCGGGTGCCATCTCGAACAGCACGCAAACGGTATCGGTAGGCACGGGCGGTGCCGATACCACAGCTCCGGTAATTTCGAATGTGGCTTCAGCAAAAACCAAGGGAAGGTCATTTGAGATTACATGGACGACTGACGAGTCAGCCAATAGTGTCGTGGTATTCAACTGTTGTGGTGCGTTCACGGATGTTGCAATGGTAACCAGCCATACGATGTCATTCGACGGCAGTAAGAATACGAGCTATGAATATTTCGTGCGCTCGACCGATGCGGCAGGCAATACCTCGGAGGCAGGCCCGTTCATCCATCAAAACTGATCAGTTTCATTGATCAATAAAAAAGCCCGGCATCTGCCGGGCTTTTTTATTGAGTGATGGTCGTTTATGGAACGGCTTTAGCGCTCAGGTATTTCTCGTAATACATCAAGACGCGCTCGACATAATGCTGGGTTTCTTTGTAGGGCGGTATCCCTGAGTATTTTTCGACAGCGCCCGGACCGGCGTTGTAGGCTGCTAATGCGAGTTTGGTGTCATCATTGAAACGTGCCAGCATTTTGCTGAAATAGCGAACACCGCCGCGGATGTTGTCCTTGGCATCGAATGAATTATGCACGCCCATGTGTTTTGCTGTGGCCGGCATCAACTGCATCAGGCCCTGGGCGCCAACACGCGATACCGCCTGGGTATCAAAGCAGGACTCGACGGTAATAATGGCCTTGACCAGGCGGCTGTCGACCTTGTAAAAATCAGCATACTGGCTGATATGCGGCATATGATTACTTGCGCGGTCTTCCAGTATTCTGGGGGTGACGCCCTTGCAGGAAGCGGTGGCAGTGGGTCTGCCGAAACTTTTAATATGCTTGTATTGCTTACCGTAGAGCTTGTGATCGGTAATCCAGGTGGTACCATCGTCCTCTTCGTACACATGGAAGCGGGTGGCAGAGGCGCTGATTGGCGTCAGGCACAGCAGCATCGCCCCCGTTATAAGGGTGATGCGGCGTAGTGTGGCGGGTAACTGAGTGGGCATACCGTTGCGTATCCGTTTTTCCATAGCGCTATTCTAATCGTTTATACTGGGTCAATTTACCCACTTGGTGGGGAATTTCAACCACTTATCACTATTTTTATCATGCTGGACCCCTATGCCCTGGTGGCGAATCTGGCCGACGGCCGCTTCCACTCCGGAACGCAGCTGGCTGCGCAATACGGCGTGAGCAGAATGTCTATCTGCAAGGCGGTTAAAACCCTTTGTGCCTCCGGGCTGGAGGTCGATGCGGTGCGTGGCCAGGGTTATCGCCTCCGGGCTAGCGTCGAATTACTGGATAGTAAGGTTATCCGACAGCACCTGACCGCCTCCGGGCGTAGACAACTGGCGGCGCTGGATATCCTGCCTGCTGTCGATTCAACCAATACCTGGCTGAGCCAACAAGCCCGGCAGGGTGCCGCATCCGGCAGTGTCTGCCTGGCCGAATCCCAGTCGGCGGGCAAGGGCCGGCGGGGTCGGCAATGGGTATCGCCGTTTGCTGCCAATTTATATCTCTCATTACTATGGCGTTTTGAACGCAGCGGTATCGAGATCGGCGGCCTGGGGCCGATGATAGGCATCGCCGTTGCTGAAGCCATCGGAGCACTCGGTGTTGAAGGCGTGGCCGTCAAATGGCCCAACGATATCACCTGGCAAAAGCGCAAGATCGCGGGGGTGTTGCTGGAGCTTGCGGGTGAACTTGGGGGCCTGTGCAGTGTGGTGATCGGGGTGGGCATCAACATCGATATGCCGGATACTCATGGCGACGCGATTGATCAGCCATGGGTGGATCTGCGTCAGGCGATGCCGGGTGGTACGCCTTCGCGTAACCGGCTGGCGGCGTTGGTTGTGGATCGGATTATTCATGCCTGTATGCAGTTTTCCCGGCAAGGACTGGAAGATCTGCCGCAGCGCTGGCGCAAATACGATGGCTACCACGGCATGCAGGTGGAACTGCACCAGGAGGGCGTCATCCAACAGGGTACTTCACTGGGTATTGATGATATGGGCCGTTTGATTATGGAGATCAATGGCGATAAACGCGTATTCGCCTCCGGCGATGTGAGCCTGAGGCAGGCAACATGATGTTGCTGTTGGATGCGGGCAATAGCCGCTATAAAATCGCCGAACTGCAGGAAACAGGCGTGGCGAACATGCAGTCATTTGCCTATGGGACGGCAACGCCCGCAAACGCGGTGATCAAATTTCTTGAGCGTAGCACTGTATTGCCTGAACGTATCATGATCGCCAGCGTACTCGGTAAGGATTTCAGGCAGACCTTAACGGCCTGGACCGAAGCACATTATGTGAGCACGCAGTTCGTTATGACGACGGATGATCGCTACGGTGTGCAAGTGGCCTATGATGAACCCCGGCGTCTGGGAGTTGATCGCTATCTTGCCATGATTGGGGCGCATCATGAGCATGCAGGTGCAAGCATTATTATTGATTGCGGAACAGCCATCACCATCGATGCGCTCACCGCCGAGGGCAAGCACCTGGGTGGCCTCATCATCCCGGGGTTGCGGCTAATGAGGAGCGCGTTGCTTGATGCAACCCACGGGATTGATGTTAAATATGAAGCCCAGCCCGGCTTGTTCGGGCGTGACACAGAAACCGCGGTACACGGTGGTAGCGTGCATGCTGTAGTCACGGCCATCGATCACATCCCGCAGGCTATGGCAGCACAGATGCAGGGCCCGGTGAGAAATATTCTCACCGGTGGTGATGCCGGGCAGGTGGCCCCCCTGTTAATGCATAGCGACTATGAGCTTGCCCCCACACTGGTGCTGCAAGGTCTGGCAATCATGGCAAACACACAATGACGCGCATCCTGTTTATCCTGCTGGTGATTATCAATGTTGCCTACCTCGCCTGGCAATATAACCAGCCGCCACCCACCGAGAACGAAATTTCTTTGCAAATGCCGCAAGGCGCACGTGTGCTGACGTTGTTGCGTGAAGATATTACGGCACAAGCACCGCCGGAAAAGGGCGGCTATGACGTCACCTATGACAACCTGGCGCAGAGGCAAGGTGCGCATGCTGTACCCGAAACCGCCAACCGCCGTTGCTATACGCTGGGACCACTGCGGGAAGTAGAACTGGCCAATAAACTTGCGGCAGGTATCGAAGCACTGGAATTTAAGAACGAACAGCGCGCCCTGACAGAAAACGAGCAATGGGCCTATTGGGTATTCCTGCCACCCTACGAGACGCGCGCCAGAGCACAAAATGTGGCTAGTCAGCTCGCCAGTAAAAATGTTAAGGACTACTTCATCGTGGGTGCGCAGGAGGAGGGTAAAAATGCGATCTCACTGGGTGTTTACTCCAAACTCGACGGTGCCAAAAAACGCTACAAGCAAATAAAAGAGCTGGGCTTCGAACCGCAAATGCGACCCCATTACCGAGAAGTGACCCTCCATTGGATCGACTATGAGGAATGGGGTACCCGGCGGCTGGCACAGAAAATCTGGCAGGAAGGTGAAATGGCGGATACCGGAGTGCGGCGCATCGACCGTAGCTGTGAGTAAATACATTGCCGTAGAGGCATTGTTTGCATAAAATAGCCATCCCTCAGCGTGAGCCAGGCATCCGCCATGGGTAAATCACGCAAAGGCGGCGCATATTGAAACAACGCTGGCGTAGCTCAGTTGGGTGAGCTGCGCTGAAGCAGCGAACGCACCGCCATGGAGGGCGGGGCAGGTGTTTGTAATATTACGAATGCTACGCCATGGGCTACGCCATGGAAGGCAAGTAGGAAAATCAATCAATGCTGGCGTAGCTCAGTTGGTAGAGCAGCTGATTTGTAATCAGCAGGTCGTAGGTTCGACTCCTATCGCCAGCTCCATTTTTTATTTCCCTTGCATATCCGCAGTTATTTGTAAGCCATAGGCAAATAACTTGTCTCGTTTTAAATAAAATCCGCTAAATATACGTAGATATACTTACGCCAAATCTCAACATATCCGCTATTCTTCAAAAAGCGACCTCACTACTGTTATGTCTTTGCGTCGCGCAGCTGTTTGGGGTGTGCCATGGCAGGCCCGTTGATTCGCATGAGCTGGAAAAACAGCTAGATACGTAAATTATCCGTTACATATAAGAAACGGCCCCGCACAAGGGCTGTCTCTATGTTGTGATTTATGGGTTGTGGATAGTTAACTGATGTGATGTTTATAACATAACAGGTAATAAGCTCTCAGTGTTTAGTAGTTGATAATGTTCGGTGAATTAAGAACTGGTCTCTAATTAAGTATCGAGGAAAGGTAGTTATGAAAAACAAATCTGTTGTTGCATTTGCACTATTTATTACTGCGTTGCTGCCGGCCGCTCATGCTAGAGAAGATGTAGAAGGCTCAAAAGATCACCTCTTGATTGGACGATATCCAGGTACACATATCACACAGTATGCACACAGAGATTACGATGAATATGGATTTGCATTGGGTTTAAACAGTAGAGAGAAGGAAAAAGTAGAGCTGAAAAACCTGGAAGGCGAGGTTACAACCATCATATATAACTTGCCAGATATCAAAAAAAGCACATTTCAGGTCACTCGAAGTTTCGAGAAAGCGCTGAAAAACAGCGGGTTCGATATAAAATTGAGTTGCTTTAGTGAAGAGTGCGGTTATTTCTACCTAAGTAATATGATGGAAGGGCAATCAGCATGGAGGAAGCAAAGCTATAGTGGGCTCAAGAACTGGTTTAACTATACTGATCATGATTACCGGTTTTTGGCCGCTGAGCTTGTGGAAAAGGGCAAGAAGTATTACCTCATGCTTACAGTTGCAAAAGAACGCTATGAGAGCGCTGAAGGTAACAGCATCGATATTGTTGTGGATGTTCTGGAGATCAAAGACTTTAAGGTTGAAGAACTGGAAGTCGTTACACCGGATTCACTTCAGGCGTCAATCGATTCGTCAGGTAAAGCTGCGCTTGATGGTATCTATTTTGATCATGACAAGACGACTATCACGCCTGCATCCTCAGAAGCGCTAAGAGCGATTGCGAGTTATTTGAAGGCCGCTACTGATAAAAAATTCTTCGTGGTAGGGCATACAGATATCTCCGGGTCCTATGAACATAACCTAACGCTTTCTCAAGGGCGTGCGGAATCAGTCATCACTGCGCTGGAAAAGCAGTATAGAATTGATAAAAGCAGGCTTAAGTCAGTCGGTATTGGCCCTGTGTCGCCTGCGGGTAGTAATGCCACGGAAAAGGGGCGGTCAAAAAACAGGCGCGTTGAATTAGTGTTGCTGGTCGACTAGTTTATCAACTAAAAAAATGCATTAAAAATTTTCCTTGGGCTTCCGATTTTGTGGTCGGTTTTTATTATTATGCATGGAAAAAGGTAAGCCGGTTGTCTCTGAAATATGTAATTTATACTTCTCAGGTTGAATATTTAAGAAATAATTCACAAAAAAAATATCAAAAATACGTATTTCTACGTACTCATTATTTGTCTGTATGGATTATGATTCGGCCATCACTGATTTCGTTTGGTAATCGGTTTTAGTTGTTCTTGGAGCGAAAAAGGACAATGCAGTGATTGTACTTTCATTTGTCGGGCTACAATTATTTGTCGCCATGTGGCGACAAATAATGTGATTCCCGGCCATGTTTAATCTTTCGTTAGGTGCCGTTAAGTAATCAAATTTTATAATAAAACACGCGATTAAGGAGAATACTATGCTGCAGCACAGCAAGAAACGTCAGTTTGGCCAAGGTATGACCGAATACATCATCATTGTTGCACTCATTGCTGTCGCGGCAATCGGTGTGTACAGCCTGTTTGGCAAAACGGTGCGCCATCAGGTCGCTGGTATGGCTAATGAATTAAGTGGTACATCTGCATCAGGAGAGATCGGTAAAGCTGGCAAGGCTGCTGGTAGCGCGCAAACCACAGCTGATAAGAAGGTTACCCTCGGTAATTACAACGAGACTGCAACTGACGCCGCAAGTAAGTAACAAAACCACATGGGAGGGTTGATGAAGCATCAATCCTTCCTGGTTTTATTTGGTTTACAGTTGTTTTGTTCCTGATATTAAATTTCTCATCTACAGGTCCTGAGAGGGGATATGTCGATACAAAAAACTAATCAGATTGGCCAGGGTATGACAGAGTACATCATCATTGTGGCGCTGATCGCCGTATCTGCGATAGGTGTGTACAGCTTCTTTGGAAAGACTATGCGCCATCAAATGGCGGCTATTTCGTCTGAGGTGGCGGGTAATGCCAAGGAGTCAAAGAACAATATCAGTCAGGCAGGCAAAGCTGCCAAGAAGTCGGGCGATAATGCGGACAAGAAAGTAACGCTTGGAAACTACAATGAGGCAGCTACTGAGGGTGCAACCCAATAATTCATCTAAGGTGATTTTCAATATGAGAACACTGCTACAAAAATTTCTACTTGCGGTCACATTGGCCGGTATATTCGTACTCCCAACATTTGCTGGAGATCTCAAGGATCTCACGGAGTGGCGCAAGGGACAAGATATGCCGCCAAGTTTCGCAAAATCGAAAATGGAGCCAAACGATCCATGTTCTCACTGGGTGAATATGGGATACAACGTATGGTTCAGTAAACAGGTTCATGACGAGACAGGTGTTGATAATCGGAAAAAATTGCCGCCTGTAACCAACCCAAATGACCCCACATACTTGATGTATAAGGCGGCTGAAGAAAAGGCGTGGGGCGGTGCCAGCCTTCGTGATACCGAGCAGGCTGTGCTAAAAAAGTGCCGCACTGTGATGAAGTGAAACCAGAATCATGATGTTACTTTGAGGTAAAGATGTAAATGAAGAAATTGTTAGTATTGATTTCGAGTGTCTCAGCCGTTGTTCTTGTCATTGTGACCCAATTGCATGCTGAGAATCTAAAGGATTTGACTAGCTGGGATCTAGGTGAAGAGCAGCCCCCTAGTTATGCAGAGGCTTATATGTCAATAGAAAATCCCTGTTATAGCTGGGTAGAGGTTGCCTATCTTGCTTGGTTTAATAAACACGGTGATGAGATGGGCGGATTCGCTAACAGAGAGGGTCAATATGCAGGCCCGTCAAGAGTGGTTGATATGGATCCTGATTCGACTGCGTATAGGCTTCATAAACTTTCGATTGATAAGGTTTGGGATGGGGCGAGTCTTCGTGAGACAGAGAAGGCCGTGCTAGAAGAGTGTAAGAGTACTCCGCCAAATGAAATGGAACTTCCATGAAGCTTAACATAAGATTGCGGCCGTTATTTTCATTGTTTTCAGGTTTTTAAGTCATGACATATAAAAATAATATACGGCTGCGAGCACAGAAAGGGTATGCCACGGTCTTGTCTATAGTTTTGTTTGCTGCTCTGGGCTTGTCGGTTATTGGTCTCTATAACAGTGGCCAGCTGACAACGAACAAACTTAAGCTGCAAAACACAGCCGATGCTGCGGCTTACAGTACAGCAACACTGGTATCGCGTGAACTCAATTATATGAGTTATACCAACAGGGCTATGGTGGCAAACCAGGTTGCTATAGGCCAGATGGTGGGTATGGTTTCATGGGCCGAAATGATGAGCAG
>CAMYKB010000052.1 GCA_947258875.1 uncultured Gammaproteobacteria bacterium
CGCATCTGTAAGACGCATGTCTGCCGGAATGAGGGCGCCCGCCTCAAGCAACACAACATCGCCAGGCACCAGAAGGTCGCTGGCAATGACAACCAATTTACCATTACGTCGCACCTTGGCGGTTGGCGACGCCAGTCGTTGCAATGCCGCCAACGCACGTTCGGCACGAAAATCCTGAATCGCACCAATGATGGCATTAAGGAAAATAATGACGAGTATTGCGATCGTATCCAGGACTTCCCCAAGCAACCCAGAGATAACTGCGGCAACGATCAGCACCAGGATCATAAAATCGGCGAATTGACCGACAACTATGGTGATCAGCCCACGCCGCTGCCGCTGCTCTATGATGTTATAACCTGCGACATGGTGACGACGCTCCACCTCGACATCAGACAACCCGGAATTAATATCTGATCCTAGCTGGGCAGTGACATCCTCAGCCGTCATGGTATGCCAGTCAGGCTCTGAAGTTATATTGGAGGAGTTGATGTTATTGTCTTTCTGCACTACGCAAACTCAACACTGGCCACAATAAAGCTACAGAAGCAATATATATTTGATATAAAATTTCAATCTGGCTGTAGCCTGGACATCACCTAGGTATTCCTGTTTGCCATCACTCAGGAATAACTGAATATACGGTATAACTATCTGGCGAGCGCCTTTATCTAACCGGGAATGGATTTTTTTAGCGTTTTATCAGAAAGGCGGGATGAACGCTCAAGCAGATCCCGAAGGTGGTCGCCTATAGATTTATTAGCTTCATCAAACCATACGCCTGCACGGCCTGGCTGCGAATGAATAACCAACGCCCAACCTTTCAGATGATGAACGCTACTCGAATCAGGGAATTTCACTTCGACTGCAGCACCGCGAGGCAATTCAACTTCGCCTGTGCTAACCAATAGGCCATGCCGACTGCAATTATGAGTCAAACATGTTGGCAGGGTTTCATCACGATATCTAATAACCAGAGGAACAACGCAAGATCTACGTACACTCAAACGGTGTTCCATAAGGTCAGTCCTTCATAATTGATGACTACTCAATGGATGGCAATTCATTTCAAGTTAAATGATTATAGAAAACCCACAGGGAAACGCAATTACTGTTATCCAGAAATAACGGCTATGAGGCCAATAGATGTTTTCTATGTTGCAACTCTCTATTGGCACATAGCCATCTGACTCTGCTTGAGATCCGTACTCGTTTAGTCGACTTTTACCGTATGACGATGCGCGCTTTCCCGTTTGGGAATTTTCAATTCCAGCAGTCCATCCCTGAAACTGGCTTTGGCCTTGTCTCCGTTCACATCTGACGGTAACCCGAGGGTTCGCTTGAATTCGCCATGACTGATCTCGTGCCGGTAGTAGTCGCCTTTTTCTTCCTCATGCTCGTGACTGGTTACTGCCGTTATCGTCACCGTATCGTCGGTTAAGGAAATTTCAAGATCATCCTTTTTTACACCAGGCAACTCGGCCTTGACAATAATTTCATTATCACGTTCGATTATGTCGGCGCGGGGTGTCTTGCCTTCAAAAGGCGCTAACTCAGACCAACCCGGCCATTCTCTTCTGAATGGATGCATCCACCTTCTTGGAAATGATTCCTCAAACCAGCCTTCGATATCATCAATTGGATGATGCGATCTTTTATGATGCAATAGCTCTTTTGATTCGTTTTTCTGTGGAGAAGTCTTGTCTGTCATAACGTTCACTCCTCTAATGATGAGAAAACCGCTACTGCTAGCATATATACACTATTCGGCTCCAGGTATATTGATGTGAATCAAACTGGCAATACATAACTCTGCACGCAGTCTGCACTGCGACGTTTCTATAAATATTAGATGTTTCAATAAATATTAATGGTAAAGCACAGTTTCCTTGCTATTTTGCGAAACTGACTGTGTATACTCTTGTTTGGCTTCCTTCTGCCCCTTACCAAGAGCATCTGGACTTGATTCAAGCACCATCACATGCAATGCATCAAGGTCATTAATGTGAACCAGTTTACGATTTACTGTAATCAAGCCCATATCCTGAAAGCGTGAGAACAGACGGCTAACTGTTTCCATAGCCAGACCAAGGTAATTACCCATATCGTTCCTGGACATGCTCAAGTTGAATTCATGCGATGAGTAACCACGATCATGAAAGCGACTGGCAAAGTTCAACAGCAGGCTTGCAAGACGTTGCTCGGCGGTTTTCTTCCCTAGCAACATAGAGTGGTCTTCTTCTACCCTTATCGCACCACTCATCAGGCGAATCAGCTGGTTACGCAAAGTCGGAATTGTGTCCATCAGTTTATTCAGGCTCGCCAGAGGCATTTCACATATCGTCGTTGATTCAAGTGCCTGTACTGTTGAGGGGTGTATATTTGACGTTAAGGCATCTAATCCGACAATCTCACCGGGAAGATAAAAATTGGTTATCTGTTCACGGCCTTCTTCATCCGTAACATATGATTTAAGAGAACCACTGCGTACCGTGTAAATTGAATCAGCAGGGGCGCCTGATCTGAATAGATAATTACTACGCGATAAACGTAACCTACGCTTCATAACACGATCAAATTTTGCGATCTCGTCGTCGTCAAGGCCGGATGCCAGGCAAATCTTTTTATAATTGCAACCGTTGCAGGTGCGCTGCAATGCACCCATGTCATGAGCTCCTGAGATGTGTCGCGGTTTCATAAATACTCTCCTTAAACGGTAACGGGTCTCTTTTTTTTGATCGTTGACGCCTTAATCACCCCAGCGCTGATGTAGTTATAGCGACTGAGCCCCTGCGCGAACATTCGGAGTTGCCCGTAAACAGCTTCGGAAATCACCTATACGGTAAAAGACAGTTGCCATAATCTAAAAAAATATATAATATTTACAATTAGTTACACTCTATTCGCAAATCTGAGATATTGCTTGCGCATTATGAGAGAGTGGTTTACGGTGCCCCAAGAGTAGGCACTATCCTCTCTCAAGTCGAATCACGGCCTTAACTAACCCCCCTCAGGAATATGTCAGTCAGCACCCTCAATACCAGCAACCCCCACCAACAGGATATTCAAAACATCCTCGGACAGGCCAACCGAGTCATTTTAGGCAAAAATGGGCAAATCAAGTTGGCCTTGAGTTGTCTGTTGGCACGCGGCCATTTGCTGATTGAGGATTTACCCGGGGTTGGTAAGACCACCCTCGCCCACACCCTCGCAAGGACCCTGGGCCTGCATTTTCAGCGTATCCAGTTCACCAGCGATTTGCTGCCGGCTGATGTCCTTGGAGTATCTGTCTATGAGCGGGAGAGGGGCAACTTCAAATTCCACCCAGGCCCCATCTTTTCACAAATGATCCTGGCTGATGAAATCAATCGTGCCACCCCAAAGACACAAAGCGCGTTACTGGAAGCCATGGAGGAACAGCAGGTCACAACAGAAGGCGAAACCCGGCCATTGCCCACACCCTTTTTTGTCATCGCCACACAGAACCCTGCTTATCAGATCGGTACCTTCCCCTTGCCGGAATCACAACTCGATCGCTTTCTGATGTGCATCCAGCTGGGTTATCCCGACAGCAAAGCTGAGCGTGAGCTGTACCTTGGCCGGGACCGTCGGGATATGGTGGCAGACCTGTTGCCCGCTAGTGATCCTGGCGTCCTGCCAGCATTACAACGCCAGGTCGCCGAGATACATGTCGCCGATGCATTGTTGGATTACCTGCAGGCAGTGTTGGACTACACGCGTCAAACGGGGCGTTTTAAAACCGGCCTTTCTCCTCGCGCTGGCCTGGCAATTTTACACAGCGCACAGGCATGGGCGCTGATCGAAGGACGTGATCATGTCACTCCGGAAGATTTGCAAGCTGTCCTGCCTGCCGTTATCAGCCACCGCCTGCGCAGTATTGGTGAAACGCATTTATCCGACAAGGAAAGCGTGCAAGAACTGATCGCAGCCATTCCAATTCCCTGAAGCAATCAAATGCAGCTGCTATCCGTGTGAGTCTGGTATCCGCACTTAATATTAAGCAGTCGTTTCGCAAACGCTTTGCCGATTGGGTAACGCGGCATCACAGGGTGGTCGCACGTGAGACTAGCCTGAACAGGCGTCGTCTATACATCCTGCCGACATCTTACGGCTTGTATTTCGCATCACTGCTGATTCTCATGCTACTTGCAGCCATGAACTATAGCAACAGCATGGCTTTTATGCTGACGTTTTTGCTCGCAGGAATCGGTCACAATGCAATGTGGTATACCCACCGCAACCTGCTTAACCTACAAATCACCAAGGGCAACTGTGCGCCGGTGCATGCCGGAGACGACGCAAGCTTCAAGTTGACGATATATAACCCAACAGCGAAGCCCAGACATGCAATCGTGCTGCAATGGGAAGACCATGAGTACACTTGTACTGATATTCCTGCCGGTGAAAGTGTACATGTCGATCTCAAGGTTCACGCCAGCAAGCGAGGTCGACTTTATCCTGGTCGCTTTAAAATATATACCCGCTTTCCACTCGGCATGTTCCAGGCATGGTCGTGGGTAAATTTTGATATGTCATGCCTCGTATACCCAAGTCCCGTGCAATCATCTCATTCACCCAATGTCAGTGCATCCGGGGAGGATGGCGAGGAGCAGCGAGGTGAAGGACGTGATGACTATAATGGTATGCGCAGTTACCAGGCCAGCGATTCACCACGACATATTGCATGGAAAGTTGCTGCACGCCATGAGGATTTACTAACCAAGCAATTCAGCGGCCAGACAAACACCGAAATCTGGCTGGATTGGCAACAGCTGCAGGATTTGGATATCGAACAAAGGCTTTCAATCCTTTGTCACTGGATTCTGCAGATGCGTACACAACAACAACGCTTTGGCATGCGAATACCGGGATTCACAGCCGAGCCCGCCATGGGTGAGGAACATGAACAACGTTGTCTGCTGGCCCTGGCATTGTATGGAAATCACGACGATCAACAAATTATAGCGTGACAACCAAAACCGCCACAGAGTTTGAACATCGCAGCTTATCGCCTTTAAATGCGACATGGGCCATTATCACGGTGGCCCTGGCATTGGCGTCGCATCTCCGGCATCTGCCGATATGGATCTCTGTGTTGTCCGTGCTGCTGCTGTTAACACGCTATCTATTGCTGTTCCGGAGGCCTGTCAGAAGCCTGAAATTGTTATTGGGAGTCACAGCAGTTGCTTCAATCAGCGGTGTGATGCTGCAGTACGGCACCCTGGTGGGACGCGATGCCGGCGTTGCCCTGCTGGCACTCATGTTGAGCCTTAAGGTCATGGAGATGAAGCAAATACGCGATGCCATGCTAGCCATCTTTCTGTCTTATTTTCTTGTAATGACGAGTTTCTTCTTTTCGCAAGGTATCCTGGTGTCGCTTTACGGGTTCAGTGTGGTGGTCCTCATTACTGGTGCCTTAAGCGCACTGAATGAGGGCAAGCAAACAACGTCCCTCGCCTACAAGCTCAAGGCCTCGGCAGGTATGTTCGCCTACGCAATCCCGATCATGCTGCTACTGTTTGTACTGTTCCCACGACTGCCCGGTCCTCTCTGGGCAATGCCACAAAACAGGCATTCCGGGATCACGGGCCTTGGTGACGAAATGACACCAGGCAATATCAGCCAACTGATTCAGTCGGACGCGGTCGCATTCAGGGTCACATTTGATAATACGCCACCACCGGCAAGAGACCGTTACTGGCGTGGACCTGTGATGTCGTCATACAACGGGCGTAGCTGGCGTATGGTACGCAGCGGGATTCTTACAGACACTGAACAGTTCCTCTCAAGCAGAGACTTATTCAACTACAGAATCACACTTGAAGCTAACAACAAGTCCTGGCTTTTTGCACTAGGATTGCCAGTTACTCATCCACAAGGTACAGCAATCAACACTGACTTCATGCTGCTGTCGAAAAAACCCATTGACAAGAAATTCAGATATGAAATTGAATCCAGTCTCGACTACATCATTGATGAAGAACTGACATCAAAGTCACGAGCACAAAACTTACAGCTGCCAGCAAAAACCGCAACCCGGACTCGCCGCCTTGTTAATGAATGGCGAGGTAGTGCGCAAAGTAATAGCGACATCGTGAACCAGGCACTGCAATACTTTAATAGCAATCCGTTTGTTTACACACTGAAACCACCACTATTGAAGAAAGATCCTGTTGACCAATTCATGTTTGAAACCCGCAGGGGGTTTTGTGAACACTATGCCAGCAGTTTTGTGGTCATGATGCGTGCCGCCGGCATCCCGGCGCGTGTCGTTACAGGCTACCAGGGTGGGGAATGGAACCGGCTTGGCAACTATATACTGGTCAGACAATCAGATGCCCATGCCTGGGCAGAGGTCTGGCTAACCGGCAAGGGCTGGGTACGTGTTGATCCTACTGCTGCCGTGTCTCCTGACCGCGTTGAACTTGGGATTAGTAATGCACTCGGTGATGAAGAGAATCTGCCGTTTTTTGTACGTGCGGGTTACAGTAACTCTATTGTAAACCGCTTAAGCCTTCTGTGGGATAGCGCCAATTACCGTTGGGATACCTGGGTTTTGGGTTTTGGGCCCGAGCAGCAACGTGCACTGCTAAGCCGTCTCGGCCTGGACAACCCTGGCTGGCGGCATTTAATTTATGGCATGATCATTGGGCTGGTAAGTTTGTTAAGCCTCTATGCCCTGCTATTTGCATGGCACTATCGCAATGCCCGCATTGATCCTTTAGTCAAACTCTTCCACCAGTTTTCGGCGAAAATGACCAGACAAGGCATACCACCGCAGCCATATGAGGGCGCTATTGACTATGGAAGACGTGTCAGTAAAACCAGACCAGAACTCGCACTACCCGTGCAGCGCATCACACAGCTTTACAGCCACCTGCGCTACGGAAAACCTTGCGGCCCCGGCCCCGCAGATTTACAATTATTGAAAAAGCTTGTGCGAGCCCTGCAAATTTAAAGCATTGCGCAACAAAAAAATCTGCTATTACGGGCTTTTGCAGCTTGCTTCAAGCAAATACTCAGGCTGATTTTTTCTGCTGTTCTGGCTCGGCCTTGCCTTTGTAGTCATCGATCGCCGCCTTGATGGCATCTTCCGCCAGCACCGAACAGTGGATCTT
>CAMYKB010000053.1 GCA_947258875.1 uncultured Gammaproteobacteria bacterium
CCCAGGGCAAGAATGAACTGGAATCGATTTATGTCTCCGGTGGCATACTCGAAGTACAGCCGCACGTCGTGACAGTTCTGTCGGACACCGCGGTTCGCGCCGGGGACCTGGATGAGGCCGCCGCGCTTGAGGCTAAGAAACACGCCGAACAGGTTATGGCCGATCGCGAATCAGGGGAGGATTATGCGCGCGCCGAGGCCGAGCTGCTGGAAGCCATCGCGCAGTTGCGAATGATCGAGAATGTCCGCAAAAATCTGAAATGAGTTTTTTCATATCTAAACAAAAAGGCAGCCTTATGGCTGCCTTTTTGTTTAGAAGCTCCTGGGTAATTTTGCGCTCAGAGCGGTCGGGCATATATAGATCAGAGGTTCCTTTGCTAAGATGGCTTTTTTGTCGACATGGAGCCGCACGATGTCGCAAGCTATAAAAATAACCAGGGCACAACTGTCGCTACCCGCACATGCAGAGGCCGTGGTCCTCCTGCTTGATATTTATGCGCGCGATCCGATGGGCGGGGGAGAGGGTCTAGGTGAATACGCGAAACAGAATCTGGCTCAAGAGCTAGAGGCCAGAAGTAATGCGCATGCAGTACTGGCGTTTGTGGGAGGCGATCCCGCTGGGCTGGCCATCTGTCTTGAAGGTTTTTCAACCTTTGCCTGCAAACCTTTACTCAATATCCATGACGTGATTGTCGCCCCGCAGCACCGCGGGTTGGGCCTGTGTACGAAAATGTTTGCTGAGGTCGAGGCACTGGCGAAAGAACTGGGGTGCTGCAAACTGACACTTGAGGTCCTGGAAGGCAATGAGACGGCAAGGCAGGCTTATTCGAGGTTTGGTTTCAACCCGTATGAGCTGGACCCCGGCCTGGGCAGGGCGATGTTCTGGGAAAAGAGGCTGTAGCGGCTTTTACGCCATAATGTTGTGAAGACGAGTGGCGCTTTCCGTATTACAGCTGTTTCAATCCAGGCCGCGAACTTCACCGCAAAGGCGCAAACGACTCCAGGGATGGAGGAGATAGTGTTGCGCAGGAGCAGTCACCGTGGGCACCAAGTTATAAAAGGCGATGATGTTTATACTGACATTTGCTGAGCACTAGCAGATACAATTTATTTCTTTGCGATGTCTGCGTCTTTGCGGTTAAATCGACACTCCGCAGGAAGGATTTATTTCATACAAAGCACTTATAATATCCGTTAAAGTAATGCTGTTAGGGAAAACACCGGAGTAATCCACATTATGGAACTGGCCATAATCATCCTTGCCGCCGGGCAAGGCACCCGCATGAAAAGCGCCTTACCCAAGGTATTGCATCCTATTGGCGGCAGGCCGATGCTGGCACATGTGGTATCGGTTGCTGAGTCGTTGTCGCCACAGGATGTGTATATCGTCTATGGGCATGGAGGTGAGGCGGTAAAGAGTCGGTTTAGTGAAGCAAACCTGCATTGGTGCTTGCAGGATCAACAGTTGGGCACAGGTCATGCTGTGATGCAGGCATTACCGGGTATCGATGATGATGCCACGGTGTTGGTACTGTACGGCGATGTCCCTTTGACGAGACAGCAGACCTTGCATAAGCTGCTTGCCGGCCTTGGCAGTAATGCCATTTCATTGCTTACCGTGGCCCTTGATGACCCAAGCGGCTATGGACGCATAGTGCGCAGTGAGTCCGGCAAGGTGCAGCGTATTGTCGAGCAAAAAGACGCCAGTGAAGCACAAAAAGCGATCACCGAAGGTAATACCGGTATTCTCGTCGCCAGGGCGTGTGACCTGAAAGGCTGGCTCAAACAGGTGGGCAATAACAACGCACAGAGTGAATATTATCTGACCGATTGCATCGGCATGGCCGTCGACGAAGGCCGTCACGTCAACGCCGAAATTTGCCAGGATCCATATGAGGTTATGGGCATAAATGATAAACAGCAGCTTGCCGCTATGGAGCGTGCACATCAGCGTCGGCAGGCGGAAGTACTGATGACGAACGGCGTAACACTGATTGATCCCGCGCGCATTGATATCCGCGGCACTTTAACGGCCGGCCGGGATGTGACCATCGACGTGAATGTCGTATTTGAAGGCAACGTCGAGTTGGGCGACAATGTTTATGTTGGTCCCAATTGTGTGATCAAAGATGCCCGCATCGCTGCGGGCTCACAAATCAAATCACACTGTGTGATAGAACAGGCTATTGTCGGCGAAAGCGCTATCATCGGCCCCTATGCCCGTTTGCGCCCCGACGCTAAGTTGGGAAAAGAGGTACACGTTGGTAACTTTGTTGAGATCAAGAAATCATATATTGACGATTACAGTAAAGTGAATCATTTAAGCTATATCGGCGATACCGAAATCGGCAAGCGAGTGAATATCGGTGCAGGTACAATCACTTGTAATTATGACGGTGCAAATAAACACAAAACCATCATCGGCGATGACGCCTTCATTGGCTCCGATACACAACTGGTCGCGCCCGTGACGGTTGGCAAGGGCGCCACCATCGGCGCGGGTTCCACCATCACACGTGATGCACCTGATAATGAATTGACCCTGTCGCGCAGCAAGCAAGTGAGCAAACAAGGCTGGCAGCGACCCCAAAAGGACAGAAAGGGCTAAGGAGATACTATGTGCGGCATTGTCGGCGCGATAGCGCAACGTGAAGTTTCGCCCATCCTATTGGAAGGCCTGAAACGCCTCGAATACCGCGGTTATGACTCAGCCGGCATGGCGGTGATCAGTGGTGGTGGACTTGAGCGACGCCGCAAACTGGGCAAGGTTGCAGAGCTGGGCGCAGCGCTGGCTGCTGAGCCCCTGCACGGTGGCCTGGGCATTGCGCACACACGCTGGGCCACGCATGGTGTACCGGCAGAAAATAATGCCCACCCGCATGTGTGTAACGGCCGAGTGGCAGTAGTCCACAATGGTATTATCGAAAACCACGAAATCCTGAGACAACAACAGCTTGAACTGGGATTTAAATTTACTTCGGAAACCGATACCGAGGTGGTCGCACATCAAGTCTGTTTCTATCTTGAGCAAGGCGATGACTTGCTTGAATCGGTGCGTAAAACGATAAATGAACTTGAAGGCGCGTATGCGCTGGCTGTCATCGACAAGCAGGAGCCCGGGCATCTTGTCGCCGCACGCAAGGGCAGCCCGTTGGTGCTGGGTATCGGTATTGGTGAAAACTTTGTGGCATCCGATGTGCAGGCATTATTGCCGGTTACACAAAAATTTGTTTATTTTGAAAATGGCGACCTGGTCGATGTGCACCTCAACAGTTACAACATTTACGACGAAGAGGGCAACAAGGTCGAGCGCCTGGTAAAAACCACCGAGATGACGGCAGATGCCGTCGACCGTGGCGAGTACCGGCATTTCATGCTCAAGGAAATCTTTGAGCAGCCGCGCGCCATCAGTGACACCCTTGAGGGCCGCATCGCCAATGGCCGGGTGATGGAACAAATCCTTGGACCAACCGCCGGGCCTATCCTGAAGAATACCCGAGCCATTCAAATTATTGCCTGCGGCACCAGCTACCATGCCGGGTTGGTCGCCAAATACTGGTTCGAGGCGCTGGCGGGTATTCCCTGCCATGTAGAGGTCGCCAGCGAATTCCGTTATCGCGAGCACGTGGTGCAACGTGGAACTTTGTTCGTCACCATCTCGCAATCGGGTGAAACCGCCGATTCTCTGGCCGCGTTGATGCAGGCTAAAGAACAAAAGAAATATGTGGGTTCCCTGGTGATTTGCAATGTCCCGGAAAGCTCACTGGTGCGCGAGTCCGATCTGTCGCTCATGACACGTGCCGGTGTCGAGATCGGCGTGGCTTCCACCAAGGCATTTACAACCCAGCTCGCAGCAATGTTGTTGCTGGTCGTTCTGGTTGGCCGAAGATACGCCATGAATGAAACCACGGAGAAAAATCTGGTTGAGCAATTGACCAGGCTCCCCGGTCAAATCGAAAAAATCCTTGAGTTGGATGAAGCCATTGCAGGGCTTGCCGAAGAATTTGCTGATAAACACCACGCGCTGTTCCTGGGCCGTGGTTCGCATTATCCGGTGGCCATGGAGGGCGCGCTAAAGCTTAAGGAAATATCCTACATCCATGCCGAGGCTTACGCTGCTGGCGAACTCAAACACGGACCGTTGGCGTTGGTCGATAGCGACATGCCTGTCATTGCTGTTGCGCCCAACAATACCTTGTTGGAAAAACTCAAATCCAATCTGGAAGAAGTCCGCTCACGCGGCGGTGAGCTCTATGTGTTCGCCGATGCAGGTAGCGGCATCAATAGTGATGACAACACACACGTACTCGAAATCGCACCCGTCGACAGTGTCATTGCACCCATTATCTTTACCGTACCCCTACAACTCCTTGCCTACCACACTGCTGTACTCAAAGGCACCGATGTCGATCAGCCGCGCAACCTGGCTAAGTCAGTAACTGTCGAATGAGTACATAGACTTTCATTCGAGTTTATTCTGACCTAACCATGGGGATGGTTTTGTGTCGCCTGGTACGGCGAAGCTTATCCAAATCCAGCATTGGCGTGTTGTGCGCTTCGCGGTAGAGAAATGCACTCGCATTTAACGCTGCTGATTGCGTGCTGCCCGACACGGATCGCTTATTCGCCAATTGGTTCAGGTAGGCCTCGATCTCCAGATGGTCCATATCGGCAGGATGACAGTTGTTGTGAAATATGATGTATTGGCGTATTCAGAAGGCGTAGGATTGCGCCGTTTTAAGGCTGTAGTGTTTCTGGCGACAGGCCATTCGGACCTGGTTTAACAGACGTGACTTTCGTGGCGTGGTGTTCTCACCCCATAATTTTCCTCCAAAAACGCCATTTTACCCTGTCACGATCAATTCCAAATGCATAACGAGACACGCCGCGACTATGTTATTGATTTGTTGCTATAATTTTCTCGACAAACGAGGTCCCACTGAAAATGTATAACGAGACAGGGGGTCT
>CAMYKB010000054.1 GCA_947258875.1 uncultured Gammaproteobacteria bacterium
CCCGGCAGCGGCGGCCACCGCTGCCACCAGTGCTGCGATCTTGCCCCTCATCGTGTCCTCCTCGCGTCCCTCTCCATCAGTGTTCGCCCCAGCGCTCGGTATGGACGACCTCATCGTAGCCCTTGCGCCCGCCCGCCTTGGGGGGCCGCTTCAGGTCGTTAGGGTCGGCCGGCCAGCCGAGCGCGATGATGTAGTGGCATTCCTTGTCGTCGGGCAGGCCCAGTACCTCGGCAGCGAGGGCGAAGTCCTGCACCGTGATGGGGCAGGAGCCGATGCCCATCTCCCACGCGCTGAGCGTGATGTTCTGTGCCGCGCGGCCCAGGTCCCAGAGCACCGAACGCGGGTAGTCGGGGTCGGGCTTGTCCACCACCATCGCGATGGCGGCACCAGCGGAGGGCAGGTGCTTGGCGTAGATGGTGGTGCCGGAGAGGCGCGCCAGCGAGACGCGGTCACGGATGGTCACGAAGTCCCAGCGCTGGGTGTTCTTCGAGGAGCCGGTCTTACGCGCGCTGTCGGCGATGACGCGGACCTCTTCCTCGGTCAGCTGCTTCTCCGCGTACTTGCGTACGACGCGCAGGTTGCGAATGGCGGTGATCGTGTCCATCTGCTGAGTCTATAGACTGCAGCCATGTCCACACGCCTTTCGTTCCCCGCCGTCATCGAGGTCGTTGTCGAGATCCCAGCCGGGAGTCGCAACAAGTACGAGTACGACGAGGAGGCCAAGGTCATCCGACTCGACCGCGTGCTTTCGTCGGCGGTCTTCTACAACTTCGACTACGGCTTCATCGAGGGCACACGTGCTGACGACGGCGACCATACGGACGCCATGCTGCTCATCGATGAGCCCACGTTCCCCGGCTGCCACGTGTGGGCGCGCCCCGTGGGCGTTGCTGTTGGCCCAGATGGTGCGTTGTATTTTACCAGTGACAGCGCTATCAACGGGTTGTTCAGGTTACGTAGGGTGCAATAGCATAGCGGATTGCGCGGCATGTCAGTCGTGATTACCAAATTCTCCGACATCGCGACTTCCCGCCCAATGTTCCGGATAAATGACTTAGGTCACTAAACGATGAATCGTTGAGTAAGGCCAACTCACATGCTGTTTTAATAGGCCATGCTTTACCGGATGATTGTTAAGAATAATCATAGGATCAGTACACGTTAATAACGCCCCGTTTTCCACGCAGACGATCACGTTTTACCATAGAGTTTGCGCAATTCATCTTTCGCCTGTTCCAGAATCTGCCTCTGATCACTATCGAGATTCTTGCCGGCACGATTGATATAGAACACCAGCATCGACATGGCTGAACGAAAAGGCGGTGCTTTGCGCTGCGTGCTGGAATCTGCTGATTTTTTAAGTGAACGCGCAATTCGCCCGGAATCCTTCCAGGTAAAAACCCCTTCTTCAAGCATCAGCGCATGGCTCTCACGAGTGACCTTCGCTGACCATTTACGATTTGCGGTAGTTTTTGGGCTTCGCACCATGCGTTATACACCTGCCTAGTATTTAAGAAACTTCTGATACTGCCAGAGATACCTTAACTGAGTAGTTGCCCTTAATGTTCACGATGCCAGACAAGCTCGCCATTACGGGTGACCTCCTTGATGCGATGTAGCGGCACACCATGTTCCTCACCGTATTTATCAAGAAAATGGAAAAAATAATGATCGCTCTTTTCAAAATAAATTTCCTGTAGCGGCAGACGCACTATTTCATGGGAAACACGATCAAAGAAGCCGATCACAAAATCGGCCTTGGCAAAGTCATCATCCCAATGAATACGGTTCAATAACTGGTAGATAGGGATCATGAAGTTGCGGCCGCATCCAGTAAAAAAATTACATTGCACATAATAATAGTCATCCAGCAATGGAATGTGTAAATGAGTCATATAGATTAGCGGATCATTTACTGTTCTTTTGATCTAAGGCAAGAAGTGTCACATCGCTGACAGCATAGTGATAATGTTGCTGCAAGCGCATCACTGACAGGAGGTAATTATGAGTGAGATGTTCATGATCTTTCCGGCAAAGGACCCAGCGGCAATTCGGCTCGTTCGCATACCGGATGATTTTGAGGCGCATGAGAGCTACCGATATGTCACGGCCCTGATTGCGGATGTCGAAGAAGAAAGCCCGGACCATACCTGGGCAGACATCGAAACCATTCTTGAGGACCATGGTTTTGAGTCGCTTGAATATGTCCTCGGCCCGGCTCTGGATTGATTCTGGGACACCACAAAGCTGCTGCCCTGAACTCCGCAAATAAATGGCATGCCAAGAATACGCATCATCCTTGATAACATTATCATGACGGCTGAGCTGCGTGACACCCCAACCGCGAAGGCGATCCTTGATGCTCTTCCCATACACTCGAATGCTCACACCTGGGGAGAGGAAGTGTATTTCGAGACCCCGGTATCCGTACCACTGGAAGCGGATGCCAAAGACGTGATTGATCCGGGTGAAATCGCCTTTTGGGTAGAAGGACGCTGCATCGCTATTGGTTTCGGCCGGACCCCCATCTCACAAGCGGATGAGATCCGCCTTGCGGCCCGCACTAATATCTGGGCCGACGCCATTGAAGATGTCAGGCAGTTAACGGCGGTGCATGCTGGTGCGAAGATTGTTGTAGAACTCATGCAGTAGAACTCGCATAGACCGTAGATTGCATTGAAATCTCGGGCCCGATCAGCCCATCTACGCATTGTGCCCGCTTTAAGAGATTCTATTTATTACAAAGAAATATTTGGCAACAAGGTTTCTAAATCTGACATAAATGTTTTCCGCTTCACATAGAGCAGCGCTTGCAGCCCGGCATCACCTGCCCGTGCCACGTTGTCTGCATTATCATCGATAAACAGGATAGCGGTGGGTGGCATCCGAAGGTCGGCGGCAATATCAGTAAATAACGATGAGTCACGTTTGCCTTTTCCCATATAATAACTATTGTAGATATGGTCGAAGACATCACTAAAGTGATATCGCCTATCTAATATGTCCAACCAATCCGTCTGGTCACTGAGAATGCCGGTGACATATCCTAGGCTACGCAACCGCAACACCAGCTCCATCATCCAGGGACGTATCACGAAGCCATCAAGGATACGGGTAGTCAAAACCTCATCTTCACCAATCAGGCCCGTCTCCGCACGCATCAGCGCCCAAAAATCCGCCGCTGTTCCCTGGCCCAGAACAAAACCCGAATCGTAGACCGCGTCCATGCCGCTTATGGTCATGCGTTCGACATCCAGGCCCTGTTCGCAAGCCAGTGCTGCCAGGCCATTACGAAAACCTTCCTCCGCCAGCACGCCCCCGAAGTCAAACAGTACGGCTTTAATGGAAACCGTCATCGTCTCGTTCCCTGCAGACTTGGGCTGCTGGTACCCTGGCCCCCTTGCTCACTGTAAGTAGGGGCGCAATTTTCAGTCTTCCTCTTCGGGCTCTGGAATACCAGGGAATCCAGGCACCTCATAATAATGTGACGCCGGGTGGTCGCCGATGGGGCACTGATCCGCAGGTCGCTCCATGAGAGTTGAACCACAGATCTCACAAACATAAAAACGGGTGGGTTGATTTTCGATGTGTGCCGCCAGCAAACCAAACCACTTGGTGGCAGCCGTCTGGATCTTGAGCAATAGCTTACGATGTTGCTTCTCCGCCAGCCACGCGTAAGTGATGTATTTGATGGCGTCCTGATATTGCTCAGCCTTGATTCCTTCGAGGATGCGGGGATATTCATGTGCGATCTCATTCATTTCCACTTCGGTTGCGTGTTTGATGTTATGTTTTGTCTTCTCAACCTCAAACTCGAAACGGGGTGATTTGTCGACCTCAACACCAAGTTCTGACAGTAAGCGCTTAAAATTGCGCGCATGGATGGTCTCGGCGGTTGCCAGCGAAGTAAACAAGTAGCCAATATTGGGATAACCTTCGGCGCGTGCCTTCTCGGCGTAGGCCCCGTATTTTTGGTGCGCCTGGATTTCGTCGGCATAACGCGCCTGCAAGGCCTGGATAGTATGAGGATATAATCCAACTTCAGCGGCAATCCCCTGACTGGGAATAAGCAAGGCCATCAGCATAGCGAGATAAAGAAAAATCCGTTGCAGTACGCTCACCCGGGATATCCTCGACATATAGCAGCAACTGCCTTGGATAAATTGTAACTCGACCACGAAAACCAGCACTGATATGAGTCAATAAGGGGTAGGTTTAGTCTGACCCCTTTTATTCTCTCTATTTTTTTGCTCTTTTTTCTGAAAGATATGTTTTACCCAATAAAGTAAGCCCACCAAGACAGACGCGCCAACAAGAAGTAGTGCATTAATTCTGATATTTTCTTCTGAAAATACGCGCTCCATATAGTCATCATGACCAAAGGGTACAGTCTGGAAAAGACCAGTGAATAGCGATATTCCTAACACCAATAAACAAATCAGAATTGCAAATAAATTTCTCATAGTTAGTTTACCCAACACGAGGTTGTACACACTACGGCTTTTCCACCTGAGTAGTATGTTGAAATTTGCCCAGCAACAGGTATGCCGCGTAGCAGCGCAAAAGCGTTAAGGGGTCAGAGCCCTTTTAGGACGACCTCGCCTAGCCTGCCCCACTTTGCACTGCAGTTTACGCTCAATCTTTTCCTTGAAATAGTCATTGCCTAACGGCGTACCCGTCTGCCACGCGTTGCGGATGTCCGTAAGTTCTTTTTCATCAACATGCGCCTTGAACAGGCTTTTGTAGGCAGCTAACCGGGTTGCCTTGGTCTTGCCCAATGCGGTATACAAAGCATGGGGTGTGATCAGGTCATCCGCCTGTCCCTGGGCGTTTGCACGATAACTGCTCCAACGGTAATGGGCGGGGGATCGCGTCATATCTGCTCTGACGGGATTGAGTTCGATATACCGCATGCAGGTGAGCAGGTACTGCTCGCCCTTCCCAAATGCTACCACTGGTGCCATAGGTATGATTGATATAGGGAACATAGCGCCGCCCGATGTATTGCATCATCCGGCTGATGCCGGGCGTGTCTTGCGGGGTGACAAGGATGTGAATGTGGTTGGTCATCAGCACATAGGCGTGGATGGCGCAGTCATAGCGTTCTGCCGCTTCTTTCAACCACCCCCAATACGCATAGTAGTCGTTGTCTTCAAAGAACACCGGTTCCCGGCTATGCCCGCGCTGGACAATGTGGACGGGTACATCCGGTAAAAAGAACCTCGGCTTACGTGGCATCGACCTGCCCTGTTGATCTCAATGCGGTTACACTAATCTAGTGTCGATACCTTGTAAAGGGCTCTGAAGCCTACTGACTTTCACGGACAGTTGAATTAAGCAACATCATACATCCTATCAACCTGTTCAGGTGTTTGGTAGTCCAGCGTTTGATGTAATCGTTGCCGGTTATAAAACACTTCAATGTAATCGAAGATGGCCGCCCTGGCTTCTTCGCGGGTATTGAAGTTGTGCCAATAAATCAATTCGTTCTTCAGATTGGCGAAGAAGCTTTCTGCTACTGCATTATCCCAACAGTCACGTTTACGACTCATGCTGGAGACCATGCCGTACTGCGTCAGCGTGTCCCGGTACGATTGCATGGCATAGGTTGCGCCACGATCCGTGTGATGGATGAGACCCTGATTGGGCTGGCGGTGTTGGACCGCCATATCCAACGCATCTTTCACCAGTTGTCCGTTATTCGTGCTGGACATCGACCAGCCCACGACTTTACGCGAGTACAGGTCGAGCAATATGGATAAGTACAACCAACCCGAGCGCGTGGCAATAAACGTGACATCACCGACCCAAACCCGATTAGGCGCGGCGGTGGTAAAGTCCCGCTGCAGCCGGTTCGGCGCAATCCAGTGCCGGTGCTTGGAACGGGTGGTGACCACAAACCGCTTACGGCGTTTGGCATAGATCCCGTGTGCACGCCTCAGGCGTGCAATGCGATCACGGCCGCAGGCAATGCCTTCGGCATTGAGCTGCTTCCAGCACTTCACGATCCCGTAGTGTTTCCTGGACTGATCATGTACACGATGAATATGACCGAGCAGCGTCCGGTCATGCAGCGATCGCGGGCTCTCACCTCGACCCCGCCAGTCGTAATAACCGGAACGACTGACGCGCAACGCCTTACACATGGCGGTGACCGGGAACGTCTTCCGGTGTCGCGCAATATAGGCGTACTTCACTTCAGTTCCTTCGCGAAGTACGCGGCGGCTTTTTTTAAAATATCGCGTTCGAGCTTAACCTCGGCCAGTTCCTTGCGAA
>CAMYKB010000055.1 GCA_947258875.1 uncultured Gammaproteobacteria bacterium
GATTCTTTCAGTGGATAACCTGCAAGAGGAAGCCGGCGTTAGCGCGCCTGTTGAATAGAGCCATGGTCGAAACCGAACAGGAATTCGCTTCCTATGCAACCAAGTTCTCGAAGAAGGCGATGGCTACTCTGCAATCACTGCCCCCTGCTGCACAGCAGGCGCTTACCGATGTGATCGCAGCATTGACCGAGGACCCGGGCAAGTATCCACACCGCAATCGGCTGAATCCCAGCGACGGCAAGAGCTTCTTGTATACACACCCGGACCCGCCGTTGGAAGTCACCTACGAACTGGATCAACAGCGAGAGATCATTTATTTCCTGCATTTTGCTGCACCCGAATTGCAAAAAAGAAAGCCGCTGTTTATTTCCTACAGCCACCAAGATGCCGTGTGGCTGGACGAACTACTCAAATGGCTCAAGCCCATGCAAAGGGAAGAACTCATAGACGTATGGGATGATCGAAGGATAACACCGGGTTCCAATTGGCAGGAGGAAATCGGACAAGCCTTGCGCTCCGCAAAGGCGGCTGTGTTGCTGGTTAGCCAGGATTTTCTGTCGTCTGACTTTATCCTCGATGTGGAAATGCCCGCCTTGCTTGAGGCGGCTGAGAGTGGCCAGTTACAACTCCTATGGGTTGCAGTCAAGGAGTCCACTGTTGAAGATACGCCTTTAAACAATGACCAGGCGCTAAACGATCCTCAACGGCCACTGGATGCGCTCAAAGGTGCCAAGCGAAACGAGGCATTTCACAGAATTTATGGTGGTATAAAACAGGCGCTGACCTCCTGAAGAAGATTACAAACTCCAACGACCAGGCTTGCACTATTTATCATTAAGACACTGACAGGAATATCATCTTTCACTGGATCCCCGATTCCACGGGGATGACGAGAAAAGTGCGAGGGAATGACCAGGCAGTCACGGAGATGGTAACAATGAAGGCTACCCGTCGTTCCCGTGAAAACGGGAACCCAGTCAAACAAGCGCCTTTTACATTACCCTTCCACTGCCCTCAAAAATAATCACTCAGCTTCTTGCAGTGATACAACGTCGCATTGATCAAATTATGATCCCGATCCGCCGCGCTCACACACAGCCATTGCGCCACACCGCGCTCGCGCATCGACACCGCACCCGTCGTGACCAACACCGGTGCGGCATACTCAAGCCACTGCCCCTGCTGCACACCGTGAACCGCCCGCGCATTACGCCCGATCTGCTTCACGTTGTAATTCTCACCCCACCACACATGAAAATGATTGCCTGACAAATCCGCTGCGAAGTTGGTTTCAAAACTCACCTCCAGCTCATCCCCAGCCCGCCTCACATCCGCTATCTTCACCGAGCAGCCGTAAAAATCATCACAGGCCGCAGGCTTGACCTCCTCACTGACCGTTGTGCAGCCACCTGTAGAAACAACCATCACAGTCCACACAAAAAACCCTGCCCAGACATGAGGCTTGAAATAGCGCGCTTTCTTCATAGACACGTTCCCGTATAGATTTAATAGCCAAAATTTTTAACATGGAGATACACCAGCCCCACGCCAGATTCAAAAAATCAGATTTATTTCTTCACTCACCCTGCTAAAAAAAAGCTGCGTCGTATGCATCGGTTATATGGCATTCCCCACCAGACCCCGCGGTAACAAATAACGTTCCAACCCTTCAAACAGGCCTTGCACGGCCAATGCCAACACAGCAGCAGGAATCGCGCCCTGCAAAATCAAGCCGGTGTCATCGAGGCGAATGCCGGTAAGGATCGGCTGGCCATAACCTCCGGCGCCGATCAAGGCCGCCAGGGGCGCGGTGCCGACATTGATCACTGCAGACGTTTTAATACCCGCAAGAATGGAACGTGTTGCCAACGGCAACTCGATCACCCGTAACCGTTCCGCGGACGGCAGACCCAACGCCTCGGCCGATTCACGCATGTGCAAGGGGATGTCATTGAGTCCCGCATAGGTATTGCGCACAATCGGCAACAGGCTGTATAAAAACAACGCCACCACCGCCGGTGGCCCACCGATGCCCAACAGCGGGATCATAAACACAAACAAGGCCAGGGAAGGAATGGTCTGAATGATCCCAACCACACCCAAAATAAGTTGACCCACGCGCGGTTGGCGTGCCGCCCAGATGCCCAGCGGCACAGACACCACAATCGCCGCCGATAATGAGATCAACACCAGCAACAAATGCTCGCGGCTATGACGAAAGAAACGTTGCCAGACACTCTCGCTTTGAATGGCCGTATCAATATTGAAGGTGGCGGCCAGGAACTCACGCGCCACCTTGGCTTCACTATCACCCTGCAGTTTTACTTTGGCATTCATGTTGATCATGTTGGCGGCATCGATTTTTCCACCAAGCTGCTGCAATGCGCGTACGACCTGCGGCGCACGTGACTCCAACTCCGCACGATAAACAATGATGGCGTGATAGGCCGGGAAATAATTCAGATCGTCCTGCAAAACGTTCAGCCCGTAATACTCAATCTCCGCATCGGTGGCGTACAGATCGATGACGTGCAATGAACCCGACGCAACGCCGCGATAAGCCAGATCATGATCCAGGCCGCGGACATCCTGCTGCGGTAATTGATAACGGCGTTGCAAGCCGGGCCAACCGTCGGCGCGATCCATAAACTCACTGCTAAAACCCAGCTTTAAGTCAGGGTGCTGGCGCAGATCCGAAATTGCATGCAGATCCCGCTGCTGCGCCAGATCGTCTTTTACACCAAGGGCATAGGTATTGTTGAATCCAAGTGGCGCCGTCATACGCAAATCGCGTGCGCGCAATGCCTGCTCCAGGTCATCTAGACCGGTGAGCTTCTCCGCGACCAACGTTTCCTGCATCAGCGTGCCGGTGTATTCGGCATAAACATCGATCTCACCGGCCAGTAGCGCATTCCAGAGTACGCGTGTGCCGCCCAACTGCGCCTGATGTGGTGACTGTAGGCCTTCTGCCTGAGCCAACTGGCGAATGATCTCGCCGAGCACCACCGATTCGGTAAAACTCTTGGAACCGACGTTGATGACAGTCTTATCCTCTACAGCAGCAACAACCGCAGGCATGCACACAAGCGGCATCAATGCGATTAACGCCACCAACACAGGTCTTGTGTAACGCACCCGCACTACCTCAACACCTTCTGCAAATGTTCCAACGGTTCGCGCTGTGCAGTCATGAATTGCCCGACAAAAGGCTCGGCCGGCGACTGCACCAGATCGCGCAAGCTACCCTGTTGCACGACCCGGCCTTCACGTAACAACACGATGCTGTCAGCAAGCTTGTCCGCAAAAAAGGCCGCCTCGGCGATATCGTGCGTCACCATCACCACCGTCTTGTCGATCTGCTTGAAGATATCCCGCAACTCTTGCTGCAGCTCATAGCGGATCATCGGATCCAGCGCCCCCAGCGGCTCATCCAGCAACAACACATCCGGGTCCAGCATCAGGGCGCGCATCAGGCTGACACGCTGTCGCTGACCGCCAGAGAGTTCGGCGGGATAACGCGTGAACATATCCGGCGTGAGGCGCACCAGTTGCGCGAGTTCCTGCAGACGCGCATCAATACGCGCCACCGGCCATTTCAGATAACGCGCCATCAACGTAACATTGCCCTGCACGGTCAAGTGCGGAAACAAGCCACCCTCCTGGATCACATAGCCCATGCGATGGCGCAGATCATTAATATTGTCCCGCGTTAACGGCTCACCTTCGAAGCGGATACTGCCGCTATCAGGCTGCACCAGACCGGCAATCATGCGCAACAGCGTCGACTTGCCGCAACCACTTGGACCGATCAGCACCGTGGTGGTGTTATGTGCAAAATTCAGATCGAGCGCATGCAAGGCAACGCTACCGTTAAACTGCTTGGCGATTTGAGTCAGTTCCAGCATGGCTCGGTATTTACAGCGATCAAATGATGGATAATTAAGCTGATTATGCCCGCTAGGGGAGATAACTTCATGCGCCCTGTGTAAGTATTTTCACCAGCATCTAATGACGTAAAGCTCCATGAGTCATTTACTGGATCCCCGTTTTCACGGGGATGACAAGCTAATTAGATTCGTCGTTCCCGTGAAAACGGGAGAAGTGCCACAGGGAAGTGGCGTTTACGGACCTAAGGATGGAACCCAGTAAAACAAGCGCTTTTTTATACCATTCCTCATTGGATCCCCCGCGCAGGTGGGGATGACAAAACACCACTCTAAATCTCTCGTCATCCCCGCGAACAAGGTGAATCGCGAAGCGAGAGAGAGCAGCCTGGGCTGGGCGGGGATCCAGTAGATAAGCGCTTTTTTCATTAAAGCGTCCAAGCCGTCCGGACATGTCGAAAAAAATCGAATGTGATGTACATTAATGCTTCGTGTTCAATATTAATGCACAAGAGCAAGGAATGAACATTAGTTACGAAGGAACCAGCAGGTAGCATGCACCATACGCACGAAATCACTACTCGCCCCCAAACCGCTCACACTCCCATCAGCAGCCTATAGACCCTGAGCCGAATAAGCGCTATATTCGGCTCATAATTTGATCCGAATAATGACCTCAAACGGC
>CAMYKB010000056.1 GCA_947258875.1 uncultured Gammaproteobacteria bacterium
GCCGGTTGGGTGAGGTGCAATTCCTCGGCGGCACGGGTGAAACTACCCAGCCTGAAAATCGCTTCAAACACCTGAAATTGACGCAACGTGGCGTGACGGATCAGGTGATCTGGGATGGCTGCCGGTGGGGTATAGCTACTGTCTTTGGATGTTGGCATAAGCGCCACCTGTTTCGCCCTTACGATGAAGGTGCATATCGATTTTTCAATGTACACTGCCCGTCAATGACTGACAGATAGTGCCCTGTAAAAATTCAGAGCCGCTAGCTATTGTTATTTATTAAAACACATAATCATGCTTTAATAAATAGATATTTATCTATGAATGGAAGACTAAAAAATACTGGAAATAATAACCGAACGGGCAACGGCGTACGTTGTAGCATGGGGTTTATTTGCTTAGTAATTGATCACAGAAAATGACCACGCCTAAAGCAGTTAAGCCCCAGATACCGGGGCTTAAAAGTCAGAACTGAATCATGACCGGAACAGGCCTTAATCCGGCCAGATACGCCGCCCTGCTTGATAGGAATCAGCCGTTTCCGCGCGCGTGACTTTGGCCGCAGCCTTTTGCTGTGGCTTCTTCACTACTGCTCTTTTCGCGGCTGGGGCAGGCTTTTTGGCCGGCTCTTTTTTGGCTTCTACCTTTGTACCAGGTGCCGCTTTCTGGCTTGCACCCACCTTGGTTCTGCGCATGCTATCGACCAGTTTCTGCCGTGTTTTATCATTACTGCTCATGTTTCACTATCTCCTCGATGAGTTGTTCCAACTCTGTTACGGCATCAGCCCCTCTGCGGCCCATATCAAAAACACTCTTGCCTTCCAATGCACTAGTACGATATATCGCACGCCTGCGTAAGGCGGTGTTGGCTACTGGTAAACCGATTTCAGATACCGCATCGCGCACCAGACGTGACAATGTTGTGCGTGCTTCCAGTTGATTAATGACAAGCATGGCGCGTAGTGCTGCGTTGGTTTCGCGTGCGCGCGTCACTGCCTCTTCTATATGAATGGTTGCCCATAAATCAACGGGCGATGGCTGTACCGGGATCAATGCTAGATCACTGAATTCCAGCACCGAAGTTGTTTGTGGTGCATGTACGGATGGTGGGCAATCAATCACGACATATTGATAGTCCTGCAACAGTTCTTCTGCTTGCGTTGACAGCTGCCCTGTTGCCTCAAACACCGGCATGGTATCGTCATTTTCAGAGAACGCACGCCATTGCAAGGACGAACCTTGTGGATCAGCATCAACGACGGCAATGCTTGTTTGCCTGGCCAGGCCTGATGCAATATTGACTGACAGGGTTGTTTTACCTGCCCCACCCTTGTTACCGACGAAGGCAATAACCGGCATTATTTACCTACCTTATTGTGTTGTATCACTTAGTAGTTCGTCGAGTTGCTGCGCAAATTTGCGCTGATTGTCCGTCAATGTCGTTTCACCCTCTTCTACATGAATCGTCATATTCACATAGTCACGGCCAAAGCCAATATCTGGATATAAATCTTCACGCTCCGATAGCTCTGCAGCACGATCGAGAAAATCGCGCAGGGCATCGTAGCTCTCAAATTCGTAACGTCTCTCAAGGCGAGCTGGTCGGTTACGTTCTTGCCAGTTTCCGCTCATAACACCCTCCCTCAAGAAGACCACTTACATGGTATACGATTTCATGTCTGGCTGTCGAGTTCCTGCAGCCATTGCTGCAAATCACGCTCATGTGCCTGTTCTTCTTTCAATAAAGCTTCGAAAAACAAGCGACTGTCATGATCGCCTACGCGTCCACTATACTCGCTGGCTTCTTCATATAAACCAACCAGTTCATGTTCAAAGGCATAATCATGCTGCAATAACTCTTGCAAGTTGCTCCCCAGGCGCACCGGGCGCAGTTGTGATGCATTCGGCGCGACCCCGAGGGCCAACATGCGACTGATGATACGATCGGCATGTCCCATCTCTTCAATGGCTTCTGCATTGAATTTCTTGGCAACCTCGCTCAGCCCCCAGGTTTCGACAAGTCGAGCCTGCGTGCTGTATAGCTGGACCGCTGAGTACTCAAGACTCAGCCCCCTGCCGAGAAAACCAAGAATGCGCTGATCAGCGCTGGATGGCAACATGACGATCGCTCAGTCAGTCTTCAACCAGTCATCAACTACGTTGCGGTCTATTGCCCGAAGATCCACTGAGCACAGGCTCAACTTCACTATGTGGACGAGCAATAATGTGTGCCGCTACCAGTCCATCGCCGACGCGTTCACAAGCATCTGCACCTGCACGCACTGCAGCGTTTACAGCACCGGTTTCACCACGAACCAGAACAGTAACGTAACCGCCACCGACGAACTCACGTCCGATCAGGTGTACTTCTGCCGCTTTAGTCATGGCATCTGCTGCTTCAATAGCAGGTACCAATCCGCGTGTCTCAATCATGCCCAAGGCAATGCCATAATTTTCGTTGGCCATGGTCTGTTTCTCCTGTTGATTAAGTAATTTCTTTTAAGCCCAGGCTTTAGGCAGCAGATTCCCCTGCTGGCAGCACTGGCTCAACCTCTTTGTGAGGACGTGCAATGATATGTGCAGCAACAAGGCCGTCACCGACGCGTTCACAAGCATCTGCGCCTGCACGAACTGCCGCGTTAACCGCGCCCGTTTCGCCACGCACTAGTACAGTAACGTAACCACCGCCAACAAATTCACGTCCGATTAAACGAACTTCGGCTGCTTTGGTCATGGCATCTGCTGCTTCAATGGCAGGTACCAATCCGCGGGTTTCAATCATACCCAGTGCTATTCCATAGTTATCGTTGGCCATGGTGTATTCTCCTGTAAATCAGTTATTGACTATACTTTTCAATTAAGCTGCTGGATTGCCAGTAGGCAAAACCGGTTCAACTTCTTTATGTGGACGTGCAATGATGTGTGCAGCTACCAGACCGTCACCAACGCGCTCACAAGCATCCGCACCAGCACGTACAGCAGCGTTAACCGCGCCTGTTTCGCCACGTACTAATACAGTAACGTAACCACCGCCAACGAACTCACGTCCAATCATGCGTACTTCAGCTGCCTTAGTCATCGCATCTGCTGCTTCAATTGCAGGTACTAAGCCACGTGTCTCGATCATACCGAGTGCAATGCCGTAGTTGTCATTTGCCATTTTAGTTTCTCCTAAGTTAAAGTTTTAATACTTTGTAAAGCTACTGATAAATAATTACAAGTCTCTAAGTCCTTGTATCTTCATTCTCGGTCTACTAACTACTGTCAGCTTCCCAGAAATCTATAATTCCAGCGACGGTCAGGTCCGTGTGGATCCTGAAATCCCCCGCAGCATATCTTGCCGCCGAACCACTCGATGTATACACCCAGTTACCTGGACGACATCCTACCGGATCGACTGCGACATTGGGTTTACCGTACCTGTCTCTGAGTACACGTAAACTTATGTCACGTAAACCATCTACACGACGTGTACAAACAAGAGGACCCATAACTTGCATGATCTCCATGTCGTTTACCCTTCCGGATCCCAGTGATCGATAATACCAACGATCGTGAGATCACTCGGATACTCTTTACTACCAGCGGCTTCACGCGCAGCTGAACTGCCTACACAGATCACCCAATCACCAGGGCGTGTGCCGACCGGATCCACCGCCACCAATTGAGCACTACCATCTTGCACAACCTGCAGATGCTTGTGTTCCATTCCTGGTATACGGTTGGTCGAAACCAGTGGTTTCACAACCTGGCAAATTTTCATCAGTGCCCTCCTGCCGTTTCGGTTTTCACCGAACACTCGAGTATCTCAATTTTTCCTGCAGTATTGATGTCTCGCACCACCTGCAGGGTGTGCAGCAGACCTTTCTTACTCAGGTCGCTGTAACGGCTGTGGAACGCATCCGACACCCGCTTGCAATGTTCTTCAGCCCGCTCGCGTTCACCAGGTACGTTACCGTGATAGTCGTAACGCACTACAACCGGTACTGGCAATCCATGCGATACATTCAGGCCTGTGAAAATACTGATGCCCACATCCAGGTCACCGGCAGCCTCCTCAACCGTGTCGAGGTAGGAGAAGAACGTCAGGTTAC
>CAMYKB010000057.1 GCA_947258875.1 uncultured Gammaproteobacteria bacterium
GCTATGAAGACAATGTGTCAGGATCGCCTTTATCTGGTAAGGCCAAAATTCTTTCCGCATGATGAGGCCACAGCGCGTGCCTCGGGTGCCGATGATGTGTTGGCCACAGCGACGCTGTGTGATGGCTTGCAGGAAGCATTGGTCGGAACGCGGCTGGTGATTGGGACTACTGCGCGATCGCGCAGCCTGCAATGGCCGCTGCTCAACCCGCGTGAATGCGCGGAAAAGGTGTTACAGGAAAGTTTGCAGGGTGAAGTTGCACTGGTGTTTGGTAGAGAACGTTCTGGCCTCACTAATGCCGAGCTCGATCTATGTCATTACGCCGTACAGATTCCCTGCAACCCAGACTACAGTTCATTGAACCTGGCCGCCGCTGTACAAGTACTGTGCTATGAGCTGATGATGGCCAGCAACGCCAGCGAGCAGCAGCTTTATATACATGAAGACGATGATCCCGTCGCTTCGGCTGACCAGGTTGAACAGTTTTTTCAGCACCTGGAAGAAACATTGATTCAGATCAGCTTTCTTGATCCTCAAAATCCCAAACATCTCATACGTCGTTTGCGCAGGTTGTATAATCGTGCGCGACCGACACAGAACGAAATCAATATTTTGCGCGGTATACTTACCGAAACGCAACGGGCCAATAAGCTGGAGTGAGCACTAGATTCGAGGGTCTGATTGGGCGGGAACTTGCATTACGGAAATACCCGAGTAAAATACTCAGTTATTGCATTTATTGAGAAACCATAATGCTAGAGCGGTTACGTGAAGATATCAACTGCGTTTTTGACCGCGATCCTGCGGCACGTAATGCAGTCGAGGTATTTTTTACTTACCCCGGCTTTCATGCCTTGCAACTGCATCGTGTGTCGTACTGGCTGTGGTCGCATGGCGTAAAGTGGCTGGCACGTGTGCTGGCGTATTTCTCGCGCTGGTTGACCGGTATTGAAATTCATCCTGGCGCAAAAATAGGCCGCCGGTTTTTTATTGACCATGGTATGGGTGTCGTCATCGGTGAAACTGCCGAGATCGGTGATGATTGTACGCTTTACCATGCTGTGACCTTGGGTGGTACCAGCTGGGAGGCGGGTAAGCGGCACCCAACTCTAGGGGACAATGTGGTGGTTGGCGCCGGCGCCAAGATTCTCGGTCCGCTGAATATCGGTGAGGCCGCGCGTATCGGTTCGAATGCTGTCGTGGTAAAGGATGTTCCAGAGGGCGCGACCGTTGTGGGGATTCCCGGGCGCGTTGTATCAAAGCAGGACGAGGTGTCACACCGGCGTCATGCTATTGCCGATAAAATGGGCTTCGACGCCTACGGCGCAACTCAAGATATGCCCGATCCGGTAGTGAACGCGATTAACAGTATGCTCGATCATATCCATTTGCTGGATAAAAAAGTCGAGGAAACCTGCCATGCGGTGAAGCAGATGGGCGGAGATGTCGATGATAGTCATATCCCGGAACTTGAGACCCCTGAATTGGATATGAGTGAAGCCCCCGAAAAGCAATCCGTTAATACTTGACTGATTTACTCAGGTATTGCTAGAATTGCCGTATTTACAAGTTTAGAGACTGTTCCATGAAACTGACAACCAAAGGGCGTTACGCCGTTACTGCGATGCTGGATCTGGCGCTGCATCATGAGCGCGGCCCGATATCATTGTCCGATATCTCTTTGCGGCAGGGTATTTCGCTGTCATACCTTGAGCAGCTGTTTTCCAAACTCCGCAAAAGAGGTCTGGTAAACAGCACGCGTGGTCCGGGTGGCGGCTACACCCTGGCGCATGCCAGCGAAGATATCGTGGTTGCCGATGTGATCGGCGCAGTTGACGAAACTGTCGATTCCACGGGTTGTGGCGGTAACTCTGATTGTCAGAACCGGCAACGCTGCCTGACGCATGGCCTGTGGGAAGATTTGAGTACCCAGATTCATGATTTTCTTTCCGGTATCAGTCTGGCCGAAGTAATGAAGGAGAATTGTGTGCTGGAAGTTGCCGCCCGGCAGGACCAGGTATTACTGCAACACCGATCACCCGCTGCCCAGGCCACCGCGCCGTGTAGCAGCTCCGATTAATTCACACTCTCTTCAGGAAGTAGAACCTATGTCCGTGTCCCTCCCGATCTACCTGGATTATTCGGCGACGACGCCGGTTGACGAACGCGTGGCGGCGGCGATGTCGGCGTGCCTGACGCGCAGCGGCAGCTTTGGCAATCCGGCGTCGCGCAGCCACAGTTTTGGCTGGGCGGCGGAAGCGGCGGTGGAGGAAGCGCGCGGTCATGTGGCCGCACTGGTGGGAGCGGATCGCAAAGAGATCGTATTCACCAGCGGGGCCACCGAGAGCGACAACCTGGCGATCAAGGGTGCGGCGCACTTCTACCAGAAGCGGGGCAAACACCTCGTCACCGTCAAGACCGAGCACAAGGCCGTCCTCGACACCTGCCGGCAACTGGAACGCGAAGGCTACGAAGTGACCTACCTGGACCCCGAGCCCAATGGCCTGCTGGACCTTGCGCAATTCAAGGCCGCGCTCAGAGACGACACCAGCGTGGTCTCGGTGATGCACGTCAACAACGAAATCGGCGTCATCCAGGACATCGCCGCGCTCGGCGAGATCTGCCGAGAACGCAACATCATCTTTCACGTCGACGCCGCGCAAAGCGCCGGCAAGGTGCCCATCGACCTGAGGCAGCTCAAGGTCGACCTGATGAGCTTCTCGGCCCACAAGATCTACGGCCCCAAAGGCATCGGCGCCTTATACGTGCGGCGCAAACCGCGGGTACGCCTGGAAGCGCAGCAGCACGGCGGCGGTCACGAACGCGGCATGCGCTCCGGCACCCTGGCGACCCACCAGATCGTCGGCATGGGAGAAGCCTTCCGCATCGCCAAGGCCGAAATGGCCACCGAAGGCGAACGCATCCGCATGCTCAGAGACCGGCTGTGGGCGGGCCTGCAAGACATGGACGAGGTGTACCTCAACGGCGACCTCGAACAGCACGTAGCGGGCATCCTCAACGTCAGCTTCAACTACGTGGAAGGCGAAAGCCTGATCATGGCGCTCAAAGACCTGGCGGTGTCCAGCGGCTCGGCCTGCACCAGCGCCAGCCTCGAGCCCAGCTACGTATTACGGGCCCTGGGTCGCGACGACGAACTGGCGCACAGCTCCATCCGTTTCAGCATCGGGCGCTACAGCACCGGCGAAGAAATCGACTACACTATTGACTTGGTGAAACACGCGGTCAACAAACTGCGGGAACTGTCGCCCTTATGGGAGATGTACCAGGACGGCATTGATCTGAAGTCCATCCAATGGGCCGCGCATTGAGACTTCGCCGTTTGATCCATGACGGCGTTGCGCGGCAAGTCGCGATGGCTCCTGTACGAAATGTACACTGCGCATCGCGCGTCACCCTGAATCAACCGGCTGTGTCTCAACGAGATTGTGGAGATAGGCTAAAGGATATACAAAAGTTTTGCTCTGAGTCCTCTGTGACCTCTGTGGCAAGTAATGCAATAAGCTGGAGATAACATCATGGCGTACAGTGACAAGGTTCTGGATCATTACGAAAATCCGCGTAATGTGGGTAGTTTCGATAAAGGCGACAGCCAGGTGGGCACCGGCATGGTGGGCGCCCCGGCCTGTGGTGATGTCATGAAACTGCAGATCAAGGTGAGCGACAGCGGCGTCATCGAAGACGCCAAGTTCAAGACCTATGGTTGTGGATCAGCGATCGCCTCCTCGAGCCTGCTGACGGAATGGGTGAAAGGCAAGACCCTGGCGGAAGCGGGGGAGATCAAGAACACACAGATCGCGGAAGAGCTGGCGTTACCGCCGGTGAAGATCCACTGTTCGGTGCTGGCGGAAGATGCCATCAAGGCGGCGATCGATGACTACAAAGGCAAGGCCGAGCCAGAACAGCAGAAAAAATCAGCCTGA
>CAMYKB010000058.1 GCA_947258875.1 uncultured Gammaproteobacteria bacterium
ATAAGAATTAATGACGGTAATCCGATTCCACTAAAACCCATAACGTACTCCTTAAATATATAATCTTACGGGCAGAACAATGACGCCCAATTAGTCTAATAAGTTGAGACCGCACATCTGCAGAATCTACTTAACCAAATTGGCGATGTGCTCCTTGGATATACTAAATAGGCTAACTAACTTGTATACCGCCGCCCTTGGGTGGGAGTTCACTGCAGACCTATTATAACCAGGGCAGGACTCTCTGGAATCACCGTCTCATCGACCTTGAATTGGGGGCAAACCCCAATAAGACCTATTCTACACCAAAGTGTAGTCAGATCTTAAGCTTGTAATGTGAAATTGATCGAATTTTCGGTTAAATGTCACGATTTTAGGTAAAATCGTAGGGAAAGTGCAGCTATTTGTCACGATTTGCCTTTTCTTCGAGTCCAGATAGTCCAAATCGACGTCCAAGCTCGGCCAGGACCTCATCGGGACCCAGACCCTGCTGGGCCAGCATTACCAGGGTGTGGAACCACAGGTCTGCGGTTTCATACACGATCTGTTCTTTATTGCCGTCTTTGGCCGCCATCACGGTCTCAGTGGCCTCTTCGCCAACTTTCTTAAGAATGGCGTCTAAGCCTTTATCATAAAGTTTTGCCACATAGGAGCTGTCCGGGTCCGCACCTTTGCGTTCCTCTAAAACCCTGGCAAGTTGTTGAAGGACGTCATTCATATTGAATCCATTGTATATGAGTCACTGCCGGCTAAGAACACTAAAGTTACTTTTTCGTCTTAATCAAAAAGAATGGGTAGGCAAACCAGGAGAACAAAAGGGTCAGGATCGCCCAACCGTATTTTGCATCACCCTCGACACGTGAAGAAAACAAAACGTGAATAAAAGGCCAAAGTATAAAAAGCAGGATTGGGATGAGTCTCAACATTTATTTATAAATCTCATCGGGGTTTTTGATTACCGCATCAACCTCAACCCACTCATCATTTTTCAGCTGTTTGAAAAAGCAATTATGGCGACCAGTATGACAGGCGATGCCGCCTAGTTGCTCGACCTCTAACAAGATAACATCGTTATCGCAGTCAAGACGAATGTCCTTGAGTGTTTGCACGTGCCCCGACTCTTCACCTTTACGCCATAGTTTGTTGCGCGAGCGTGACCAATAAATAGCACGACCTTCTTTAACAGTTAATTCAAGCGCCTCACGATTCATCCAGGCCATCATCAGTACTTTACCTGTTCCTGTTTCCTGGGCAATGGCCGGCACCAGTCCGTCCTCGGTCCATTTAATTTCGTCTAGCCAGTGTGTGCTCAACTTAGGTTACTCATGACTAAAGACGGACCTCAATGCCAGCATCCTGCATTCGTTGCTTGGCTTCTTCGACAGTGTATTCACCAAAGTGAAAAATACTCGCAGCCAGTACTGCGTCCGCCTTACCTTGCTTAACCCCTTCGACCAGGTGATCGAGGTTACCAACGCCGCCGGAGGCGATCACGGGAACATTTACTGCCTCGGAAATCGCCGCATTTAATTCGAGATCAAAACCTATTTTGGTGCCATCACGATCCATACTTGTTAACAGTATTTCTCCCGCACCATAGTCCACCATTTTTTTCGCCCACTCAATCGCGTCAATACCCGTGGGCTTACGGCCACCATGTGTAAAGATTTCCCACTTGTTGGGTTCGCCTTCTGCACTGACTTTCTTGGCATCTATCGCAACGACAATACATTGTGAACCAAATTTTTCTGCCGCCTCTTTTACAAACTCAGGATTAAATACAGCGGCGGTATTAATCGCGACCTTGTCGGCACCGGCATTTAACATACGCCTGATATCTTCGACCTTGCGGATGCCTCCACCCACTGTCAGTGGAATAAAAACCTGACCGGCTACTTCTTCAACCACATGCACCATGGTTTCACGGTCATCGGAAGATGCGGTTATATCAAGAAAAGTAATCTCATCGGCGCCTTGCTCATCATAGCGACGTGCAATTTCGACTGGGTCACCGGCATCACGGATGTCGACAAACTGCACGCCTTTGACAACACGGCCGTTATCTACATCAAGACAGGGAATAATTCTTTTTGCCAAACTCATCTTATTGGTCTCATGAATTTTGCCCACTAATCTTTAGCGAGTTCATCGGCCAGCTTCTGAGCTTCAGCGAAATCCAGCGTACCCTCATAAATCGCACGACCGGTAATGGCACCGCTGATACCTTCACTCGCGACTTCACTGAGCGCCCGTATATCATCGATACTGGTAATACCGCCCGATGCGATAACGGGAATTTTCACGTGCTGAGCCAATTTCATGGTTGATTCGACATTGACGCCATTCATCATGCCGTCGCGGCTAATATCGGTATACACAATAGCCTCAACGCCATCCTGTTCAAAGTGCTTGGCCATATCAAACACGTCATGCTTGGAAAGTTTTGACCAACCATCGACAGCGACTTTGCCATCTTTGGCATCAAGCCCCACAATAATATGGCCCGGAAACTCCACACACAGGTCATTTATAAAGTGCGGTGTACTGACTGCCCTGGTACCAATAATCACATACTGAACCCCGGCATCCAGATAGGCCTGTACCGTCTCCTCGTCGCGAATGCCACCACCGACCTGTATAGGCAGTTCCGGGCAGGCCTCTGCGACGGACTTGATGACGTCAGCGTTTACCGGCTTGCCTGCGAACGCGCCGTTCAGGTCAACCATATGCAGGCGTCGGGCGCCGGCATCGACCCAGCGCCGGGCAACCTCGACCGGGTTATCGCTGAAAACAGTTTCCTCTTCCATGCGGCCCTGGCGCAGACGTACACACTTGCCGTCTTTCAAATCAATCGCGGGTATCACTAACATCTGTCAGGATTCTCCATTCCAGACAACAAAGTTCGCCAGCAACTGCAAACCGGCATGCTGGCTCTTCTCCGGGTGGAACTGCACGGCAAACAGGTTGCCATGCGAAACAACAGAGGCAAACTCATGACCATACTCCGTCGTTGCCGCAACATCATCGTAACTGGATGGTACGGCATAGTAACTGTGTACAAAATAGAAACGGCTGCCCGTCGGTATATCTGTCCACATGGCATGTTCGCGTGACGGCTTTACCCGGTTCCAGCCCATATGCGGGATCTTCAAAGTCCCGCCGCCGCCCTTGCCCAGCATGCCTTTCGGGAAATGCACCACCTTGCCCGGTAATATTCCCAGGCAAGCGGTCCCTCCATTTTCCTCGCTCATGTCAAACAATGCCTGCATTCCAAGACAGACCCCGAGCAACGGTCTGCTCGCAACCACCTCCCGGACGACGTCATCCAGCCCGGTTTTCTGCAACTCTGCAATGCAGTCTCGAATCGCGCCCACACCTGGAAACACGACACGGTCTGCCGCAAGTATCGCCTGATGGTCGCTGCTGACAATGACGCGTTCACTGCCGGCAACGTGTTCAAGCGCCTTCTGCACCGAACGCAGATTGCCTGTTCCCAGGTTTAGTACGGCAATGGAATTCACGCTGGCTTACAATGCGCCCTTGGTGGACGGGACTACACCTTGCATGCGTGGATCGAGCGCCAGCGCTGCGCGCAGCGCACGACCGAACGCCTTGAACACGGTTTCCGCAACATGGTGCGCGTTGTCCCCGCGCAGACTATCGATGTGCACCGTGGTCAATGCGTGATTACAGAATCCCTGAAAGAATTCGCGAACCAAATCAACATCGAAACTGCCAATATGCGCCCGCGGGAAGCGTACCGCATAGCTCAACCCGGGGCGGCCGGAAAAATCGATGACCACGCG
>CAMYKB010000059.1 GCA_947258875.1 uncultured Gammaproteobacteria bacterium
ACCCTCGGCTTCGGCGACATCACCTTCCATAGCGACCTCGGACGAGCCTTCAGCATCGTGGTCCTGATGACGAAGGTGTCCATCAGGAAGACGGCATAGTGTTAGGGCAACGGCGATTGTCGATCATCGATCTGGAGGGGGGGCATCAGCCGATATCCAATGCCGATCAAAGTTTATGGCTGGTCTTCAATGGTGAAATTTATAATTACCAGTCGTTGCGCCGCGAGCTCGAAGGGCAGGGCGTACATTTCAAAACCGCCAGTGACTCAGAAGTTATCATTTATTTATACCAAAAAATGGGTGAGCGCTGTGTTGAGCAGCTGCGCGGGATGTTTGCTTTCGCTATTTGGGACGTAAAGCATAAGACCTTGTTTGCAGCCCGGGACCATCTAGGTCAAAAACCCTTCTACTATTCCCAAAGAGGAGAGGAATTCGCCTTCGCATCGGAAATCAAGGCGTTGCTGGCAATGGACCCTTCATTGCGGGAAATGAACCTGCAGGCACTTGACCAGTATCTTGCGTTGCGCGTGATTGCGCCGCCGCGCAGTATGTTTAAGGGCATCAGCAAACTCCCTCCTGGACACTGGCTCAAGGTTTCACCTGAGCGGGGTATACAAGTCGAACGTTTCTGGGCGTTGAATTACGAGCCTAAATACCAGGCCAGCGAAGACGAACTCACGGATGAACTGGAGGCGCAGCTTATAGAGAGCCTGCGTTTACACATGGTCAGTGATGTGCCGGTGGGTGCCTTTGTGAGTGGCGGGCTGGACTCAACGCTGATATTGGCAGTGCTCATGAAGCATGTCGCCAGCGGCTCGATCCCGACCTTTTCCATGGGCCTGCCGCATGGACAATATGATGAGGCCCCGGCCGCTCGCCTGGTAGCCGAGCGCTTTGGTACCGAGCATCATGAGAAAACACTGGTTCCTTCACTACTGGATACGCTGCCTGATTTGATCTGGCATCTGGATGAGCCATCGGATTCGTTATCAGTATGTTCCTACCTGATCGCACAGATGGCCAGTCAGCACGTCAAGGTAGTACTTGGTGGTGATGGTGGTGATGAGTTGTTTGGTGGTTATGATCGCTACTATGGCAATCAATACGCCGGCTATTATGCGCATATCCCTGCAAGTATCAGAAAATATGCGGCAGAGCCCTTGCTGGATCTGATGCCGGCGGGACGCTGGTATAAGAGTAAGGGCCATCAGCTCAAATGGTTGCACAAGATGTCGTTTCTACAGGGCGGTGCCCGCTATGCGCTTAGCCTGAGTTATTTTTATTTTGATGCAGTTGCACGCCCCGGTCTTTATGGTCCTCGTATGCATGATGCAGCGCAGCAGTTCGATGCCGAAGCGGACATTCGCAGGCCATTCGACAACGCCAATGCTGCCGAAGCCATTGACCGCATGCTGTGGGCCGATAGTCAGGTGCGCATGCCTGATCATTCGGTGATGATCCTTGACCGGATGACCATGGCTCACAGCCTGGAGGCACGTAGCCCCTTCATGGACCATAAACTGGCTGAATTTGCTGCCAGACTGCCTATGGATGTGAAGGTCCGCGGGCGTTCCTTGCGCCGCATTCAGAAACGCCTGGCTGCGCGCTACCTGCCGGAGGAAATTCTCGAGCGTCCCAAACAGGGTTTCGCTTCGGCGCTGCCGTATATGCTAAAGGCTGAATACCAGCTGTTGTTCCGGCTGTTTTTGCAGGATTCCAGGCTGGTGGCAGAGGGGGTATTTGAGCAAGCCCCGATCGATGAATTACTCGGTCAGCACCTAGCCGGCAAGGTGGATAATGGTAATCGTCTCTGGTTGCTGCTCAATAGCGAGCTGTGGTATCGCATGTTCATCGATGGTATTTCCAGGACAGACCTGGCACAGCAGATTACCGAAGCCGCGCCACAGCTTAAACGTCATGCAGCTTGATCCACAGACCGCTGACCCATGCCCAGTAACATTGTATAATTGCGGCTATTGGCGGGGATGCATCCCGTACACAAGCTGATCTAAAGCCTGTTCATGGAAGAGAACATATGACAACGCAATCGCCATCGCTGAGGAGCGCACTCAAGGACGCGGGTAGCCATGAAGACATTCGTCGGCTACTGGAGCAGACTCCGATTACCGAACTTAGCCCGGCGCAGGTGCGCCTGATTCGCAGACAACTCCTTAAATACCCGGCACCAGACCCGCTGCATATTGCCTATCTGGGTAATGTCACCCTGGAACCCTTACCCGAGTACGTCGAGGTGTGTTCTACGTATCATGGTATTGCGACGCAAAGCTATATCGGTGCCTATAATCAAATCATCCAGGAGCTGCTGGATCAAAGCTCGGGGCTGCACGTCTTTGACCCTGGTGTCATCGTGGTGATACTGAATCTACGAGAGCTCTCACCCAGGATCGTACTGGAGTTCACACACTACTCAGCCGAGCAACTGCAAGCTGCAATTGAAGATATTCTCGGGCGGGCGTCACAAATCGTTGACGCGGCGTTACGCAATACCAGTGCCAGTGTTGTGGTGGCCAATTTTGTTATACCGGATCAATACCACTTTGGTATTGCTGACAGTAAGCGTGATCATTCAGAAGCGGAATTTTATCTCAAACTGAATCTGGCAATGCTCGAGCGGTTCAAACAAGAGTCACGAGTACAGATCCTTGATCTGGAACGTTTGAGTTCGGCCTATGGCAAGCGTAATGCCTATGACGAGAAACTTTATTATCTTGCTAAAATGCTGTGGCGTGACGAATTTCTTCCCGTGTTGTCAGATGAGATTGTGCGTCATCTGGAAAGTATCAAAGGCCTGAGTAAGAAGTGCCTGGTGCTGGACCTGGATAATACTTTATGGGGTGGCGTAGTCGGTGAGGTGGGCGTTCACGGCATACAGATCGGAAATACTGACAGCACCAGTGAGGCCTTTTCTGACTTTCAGCGTAAACTTTATGCACTCAAGGAGCGCGGTATTCTATTGGCGATCTGCAGCAAGAATAATCCTGAAGATGCCAAGGAGGTTTTCGATCAGCGGACTGATATGCCACTCAAGTGGGCTGATTTCTCGGCCCGGGAAATCAGCTGGGAGATGAAACATATAGGAATAGACAGGATCGCCACTGCGTTGAATATCGGGCTCGACAGCCTGATTTTCATTGATGACAATCCTGCGGAATGCGAGTTGGTGCGACAAAAACTACCACAGGTCACGACCATTCAGTTATCAGGCGATCCGGCAAAATACCCAAAAATTATCGGACAATTGCATCGTGTCGATAAATCACAGATTAGTCAGGATGATGCCAACAAGGTGCAACAGTATGCACAAAATGCCCAGCGTAATGAATTAAA
>CAMYKB010000060.1:0-953 GCA_947258875.1 uncultured Gammaproteobacteria bacterium
TGATGATAACGGCGGTGTGCATATCAATAGCGGCGTAAATAACAAAGCCGCTTACCTGATGGTGGATGGCGATACCTTCAACGGCCAAACCGTTGTAGGGATGGGCATCACTAAAACTGCCAAGCTTTACTACCAGGTACAGACCAACTACCTGACCACAGGCGCAGATTATCTCGACTTATACAATGCTTTGAACTCAGCCTGTGCAGATTTGGTGACCAGCGGTGATCTTGTTACTGCAGACTGTACAGATACCGTCGCCCCTGCCCTGGCGGCGGTTGAAATGAACCAGACACCTAATGCAGCCTATGCACCAAGTGCCGACATCTGTGCGGTAGGCAGTCCGTATGATCTGTTTCTCGATGATTTCGAGAACAACGGCCTAAGCAGCTGGGCGGTAACCAATCAGTTAGGCAGCAATAAATGGACGACCGGTGGCACCAACCTTGCCAGTAACTCAGGCGATGTGACCATACTGACCGATGGCCATAATACCGTGATCACATCCCCTGATAATCCCCTCGATGATAGCGACACTGCACTTGAACTTGTCACCGCTGTGCGTGTTCCTGCATCTGAAACGGCATACATTCATTTTGATCATGCCTTTTACTTCGAAGAATTTTCTACTGCCAAGTTCGATGGTGGCGTTATTGAGTACAGTATTGATAACGGGAGTAACTGGGTAGATGCGAGCAGCCTGATTGATGCAGGTAGAAATTATAACGGTGTATTAGCTTACACAAATCCAGAGAGCGGGCGCAGTGCTTTTACTACCTTCAGTAATGGTTATAACTCGACTCGATTAAATTTAAGCTCACTTGCTGGCAATTACATATTGTTCCGTTTCAGAAGTCTTGCCGATGAAAGTGTCGAGTCCGGTCCCTGGACGATTGATAACTTCCGTTTTTATCTTTGTGCCAACAATGCACCGCCGATTCCCAATGCTGGTG
>CAMYKB010000060.1:1058-4126 GCA_947258875.1 uncultured Gammaproteobacteria bacterium
CGATGCAATTACCTATCAATGGACACAGCAGAGTGGCCCAACTGTCACCCTAACAAATGCAAACACACTAACACCTAGTTTCACCTCACCCTCGAACACCGACAACATGGTCTTTGCTCTCAGCGCCACCAGCAATGGTGTAACCGAAACCGATACTGTGACAGTCTCGGTTAACTTTGTCTTTGCCGGCTCATCAGGCGGTGGCGGTGGCTGTAGTGTGAGTCAAGATGGACGCTTTGATCCCTTGTGGTTGTTGTTGCTCTTGTTGCTAGCTGGAGTTCACATCAGGAGTCGGCGTCACAGATAAAACTCTGAGTGAGCTGTTTAGGTTTTGTAACAAGATGTAATCTTAAAATCATTCAGCATTAAGCGTGTTAGCATAATAATTTGCTATTTAATGCTGTCAAATAAGATGGTGATCATGGAGTGCGATCAGATGAAAAATTCCACTTTAGCTAAATTGGGTATTAAAACCGGCTTTTTGTCGGTGCTCCTAAGCTTTGCAATCCTTCTGATTGCATGTAATCCAACGACTTCAGATACGATGAGTCGGTTTTAATGGGTAAGGGAGTCAAGGGTCGCCTAAGCGCAACAGGATTTGTATTGGGCCTGGGACTGTTCCTGGCTGGCGCCGCAGTCAAGCCCACCCGCTGGTTGATGGAGAACTACGTGCTGCCCAAACCCGGTGAGGGCCCCAGTCCGGAGGCTCAGGCGAAGGGCTTCTTCGACATCCGGTTTTTTGGCGAAACCTCAGACGGCCAGAGAATCAAAACCAAGGTTACTGGTGACCGCGATCCGGGCTATGGTTCAACCGCCAAGATGCTGGCTCAAGCCGGTTTGAGCCTGGCCTTTGATATTGATAAGGAACAAAAGAGTGGAGGGTTCTGGACCACGGCCACCGTGTTCGATCAACGCTTCATCGAGCGTCTTGAAAGCAGGGCAGGCTTGTGTTTCGAATTAACGGGGCCGAATTAACGGGGCCAATTGACGGGGCCGGATACCTTTAACACAACGGGGCAGCGACAAGGTCCTTTGAACGGAACCACCGCTCCATTTGGCTCAAAGTTGCAACATTTTATTGCCGGCGTGGTTCAATTCCCATGAGACCAAACCAGTGCACGGAGTAATGACACCATGAGAAAGATATTGACGTTCGTGTCCGGCCTGTTGATCGGGCTGGTCTTGTCGCCCAGATTACAGGCCGGTATTTTCGATGATCCCCAAAACCTCGAGGTCTTGCCAGACACCATTTCAGCTGAGACCCTGCGCGCTACCATGAAGGGATTTTCCATGGGTACCGGCCTGCGCTGCTCCAACTGTCACGAGGGAGAAGAGGGCGCCGACCTGTCGACATACGATTTCGCATCCGACGAAAAGGAATTGAAGCAAGTAGCCAGGCAAATGCTGAAAATGGTGATGGCTATCAATGGTGAATACCTGGAGCCGCTTGGCGAAGATCACACCCAGGTGCAGTGCGTCACCTGTCACCGGGGCGTCAAAGTGCCGCGCATGACACAGGAAGTCTTGATGCAGGCTGCGACCAAGAGCGGAGTAGAGGGCCTCAACAAAACCTATCGCGAATTACGTGGCCGCTACTATGGCACTCACAGTTACGACTTCAGTGATTTGACACTGGCCGGCACGGCCCAGGGGCTGATGCAATCGGGTAGACCAGACGAGGCGGCGGCCATGCTGGACCTGATCCTGGAAGACAACCCGGATTCATTCAACGCCAATTTTCTCTATGGCGAACTCAGCTCTCAGCGTGGCGACCGGCAAGCGGCCCTGGCGTATTACCGCAAGGCCATGGAGATCAACCCCCGTGCGGCGCCAATGCTACAGCCCAAGGTGGACGCGCTGTCGGCGCCGGAATAGCCTGAGGAGCCATAGGCGAAGGAGCGCTCCTGGAATGCCGTGGCGCGTGGGAGCAGGGAAGAGCAGGCGATGAAGCCAGTGCGGTTTGGCCAAGGGCGAAGAAGCGTTGGCGGAATGCCGTAGCTCGTGAAACTCCTTTTCTGAGAGTCAATCCTGCATACTGAATCAGGCGCTCAATAATTTGTATGTCAAACAAGGTGGCGGTGGTAAGAAAGGCTCCGCTGTTTTCTTAAAAGATAATATTATCAATAACCTATATGAACAGAAGTAGAAAACGAGACGAACTAATTGGTGCCGAAGGAGAGACTCGAACTCTCACTCTGTTTCCAGAACCGGATTTTGAATCCGGCGCGTCTACCAGTTCCGCCACTTCGGCAATGTATGGGATTCCAGCAAGGCGCAGAGTATAGCCTGTCAGTCGATCCGGTTGAAGTAGTGTTCGATCGCAGGACAGAAGCGGTCGTAGTCGACCAGGAAGGAATCGTGTCCCTGGATGGAGGACAGCAATTGAGGATCGCAGTCAACGCCATGGGCGGAAAATCCCTGGCATATCTCCCGCTGTTGGTGCGGCGGCCATAAGAAGTCAGTTTCCACGCCGATGATCTTGGCTGACTGGATATTTAGCCCCGCGAAGGCGGCCTTCATGTCCGGGTAACCCTGGCTGATGTCGTACCAGTCTATGGCTCGTGAAAGGTAGAGATAGCAGCAGGGATCGAAATCGCGAATGAACTTGCGGGCAGTGGCTTCCAGGTACGATTCAATGGAGAAGCGCATGCCGAACAACCGTTCGTTGTAACGATCCTGCAACTGCCGCCCAAATCGTTCCCGCCACTCGGGCTCCGAGCGGTAGGAAATCATCCCCAGTTTGCGGGCAAGCCGCATGCCGATCTCCGGCCAATCCTCGTCGGTATAGACGCCGTCCTGCCAGTGGGGGTCGCGCACGATCATTTCCCGTTGCAGCGATCTTATGGCGATAGCGAACGGTTCGGCCCGCGCCGCGGAAGAAATCACGAGAAAATGCCGGGTGATTTCCGGATTCTGCCGCAGCATGGCCAGGCAGGACATTCCACCCATCGAAGGCCCAACCATTGCCCGCAACTGTTCAATCTCCAGGCTGTCCAGCACCAGTTTGGCGGCAGAGGCGATGTCCTGGATTAGAAGATCCGGAAATGAAAGGCGATATTGTTGTCCGG
>CAMYKB010000061.1 GCA_947258875.1 uncultured Gammaproteobacteria bacterium
CCGTAGACGGATGGTAATTAACCTTTCTGGGGTGCGTTCCACCCAGATCCCTGGCTTGTACCGATAAAGCTTCCGTTATCATGTATTCCCTTACAAAAGCAATATTACGATTGCCGACATCAGTCATTCCAGCGAGTATCCTGCCACCACCAAATAATTTGATTTCCAGATCTTCGCGGCGGGCGCCATGTTTTATAATGTCATTTATCAGATGTTCCATGGCGAAGCTGCCGTAACGCGAAGCTTCACTGATACTACTGTCGCTGTCGTTCAACGGGTCTGTAGGTAAGAGGAAGTGATTCATGCCCCCGATACCGGTCTGCGGATCGCGAATACATGCCGATATACAGGAACCCAGTACAGTGGTTATTCTTTCATCATGGCGTGTAACATAGTACTCACCGGGCGCAATTTTTGCTGTAATCAATCCTATTGAATGATCCCAGTAACGGTTGATGTCTTCAAAACCAGGCAGTACCTCCGCCGCATGTAGTTGGTTGGCATGCGCGGTGAACATCAGGTGGTCTTCACATATACGGTTTTGTCGATAAGCTTGAAGCGCTTGCTTGTCTTGAAAAGGCTTTCAGAGTGTCCAACGAAGAGCTTGCCATTATGCGTCAGGATGTTTGCGAATCGATCAAACAACATCTCCTGGGTTGGCTTGTCGAAATAGATCACTACATTTCTGCAGAAGATGATATCGAACGACCCCTGCATAGGCCAATCATGCATAAGGTTGAGTTGTTTAAAGGTAATCAGCTTGCTAACCTCGGGGATGATTTTCACTTTTCCCTTATTGTTGCCAGAACCCTTCATGAACCAGCGATTAAGCCGCTGCTTAGAGAGTTTGTCCGCCACCCCTGATGAGTAGATACCGCTGATTGCTTTATCGATAACATCTGAGTCTAGGTCGGTCGCCAGGATTCGCGCGTCCCAGCTATCGATTTTAGGTACGGCCTCTTTGAGGGCGATGGCAATGGAGTAGGGTTCTTCACCAGTTGAGCAGCCCGCTGACCAGATGCGCAGGCGCCGTGATTGAGCATTGTTTTTAATTAACTGTGGGATCAAGTGAGTTGCCAGAAAATCGAAATGGTGAGATTCTCGGAAAAAAGATGTCAAGTTGGTTGTGATGGCGTTGGTGAATTTTTCGAGCTCTCCCTGATGCCCGGTTTCGATGAGCTTGCAGTAATCCTGGAAACTCTTTAATCCCAGTGCTCTGAGTCGGCGTGACAGGCGCCCATAGACAAGATCTTGTTTTTGCTCAGATAAATGAATGCCCGTATGTACACGCACTAATTCCTGCATGAGGCTGAATTCTTTATCTGAAAACTCAAATTCACGACATGCCTGCATTTTCTTTTCCTTCACCATTCGTGTGCTTCACGATAATGTCGAGCGCATTATCTGATATAGCAAGTTGTTGTTTCATTAAAATAACTCTATGTCTGTGAATTCAGTAGACAGGTTTTTTTCTTCTATCAGTTCACGTGCCTTGTCTGCTGTGAGGCCGCTCGTCAGTGTCTTGAACATCACTTGTTCCTGTTCCATTGAATATACCGAGCGTGCTTTTTCCTGGAGGGCGTGCCATGGGTCAGGGCTAAGCTGTGCCTGCGGCGTCGTTACCAGCTCAGTTAATGCTGCGAGACAATCACCAATGTGCGTAAGCCGCTGAGACAGTTTGTCGTAAAATTGAAAGGCTGTGATTGCCCGTTGCAATTCAAGATCTGCCTTTGCGCAGTATTCTCGGATATTTGTGGCGATCGTGTCATGCATGTGGTGTTCCGACGAGTTGCATGATTCCCGCTCAATATTACGAAAATTACCCGCCATGGAAATGATGCTATCAATCAGGGTTTCAATAGATGAATCTGCATCTTTTACAGACATCTCGAGTTGTGCGACAGCAAGTTCCAGGGTGCGTGCCGTTTGCTGTGAATCATAGCGGTACGGTGTTATTTCTGGATCGCTTTCGTCCGGCCGCTCTTGCAGGTTATCGTCCTTGTTGCTACTCATTTAAACGTTACCCACTTGTACCATTACTCTCCGGGCATATCTCCCGTGTGGTTATGGCTTCCATTGTTTGTCTACTACCTGACATATTGTTGTTTCAGTTAGCTGTTGTCAGCTGTAAGTGTGATTCGAGTCCAAGCAGTTTCACTGTGGTGCATAATTTATCAGAGGGTTGATGCCATGAAACCACAGCATCCTGTGCTTGTAATTTTTTTATAAAGCAAACCAATAACTGAGCTACCGATGTGTCGATTACTTCGACGCGGGAGCCATCGAGTATGATGCCGGACTGAGACGGTTTGACTGCTAGCAAACGTTTATAAAAGACACTTGCCATGGAGATGTTCAGCTGTTCGTCAAGTACGATGGTTTCTTTATTGCAGGCATCCGCACCCTCCGGAGAAGCAGGCAGGCCGTCTTTATTACTCATAATATGCCCTCCCTTCGGCTATGTAGGTCTGTATATGAATCATGTTTAACTGGCTGTTGCATAGCCGTTCGTGACCAGAGATACATTCAAAACTCCTGCCATTCACTGTCGCCGCCGACTGCATTAAGCAGCTCTGTCTGGTCGCTTGATACTGGTGTCGTCGCATCAGCCCAAGGGCGGTCCTCTGCGCGCCGTTCGGTAGTATCGGGCTCGCCGACCGCAGGGGAGGTGTTCTCATCGACGATAAAAAATGCCACCATCTCACTTAAACCGCGTGCTTGCTCTCCCATGGATTCACTGGCGGCAGCGGCCTGCTCGACGAGCGCGGCATTCTGCTGGGTCATCTCATCCATCTGTGAGATTGTCTTGTTCACTTGTTCAATACCGGCCGACTGTTCCTCGCCTGCCGCAGCAATCTCGGCAATGATGTCGCTGACCTTCTTCACCGAGGTCACGA
>CAMYKB010000062.1 GCA_947258875.1 uncultured Gammaproteobacteria bacterium
GGCTGTACTCGCCGGTCTGGGGATCTGGTCTGATAGCCGTAACTTCAGGCTCAAGCGCATTAGTGGGCGTTTCCATAAACCGCTTTTCAGAAATACAGCCTATGCTTATGAATTCAATGAAAACGATAATCACCTAAATGTAAATATCCTGCACGGCGATACGCTGTTGGCTGAATACCAGTGTGATCTTGACAGCTGGCGACAACAGGATAAATCAAAAAATGATTCTAATGATGTCACTGAATTTACGCCATTAAGCTTAGCAAGGCATAAGCCCGAACCACCCTGCTTCACGGATCACCACACTTACTCAATCGATACATCGAAGCTTGATCGATTTGAGACCTTATATAACTTGTCCACACGACAACTTCCCGCTACACAACTGGCTACGATACTCTGGTCGAGCTATTGTGTAGGGATGCTATGGCCCGGACATCAGGCTCTGTACTCCAGTTTCAGCATGGATTTTGCAGATGAGGCATCCAGTAGTCCATCGTTATCTTTTGATAAGATTACTGCAGACAGCGATGAACGTTATGGCTTAACGACTATTCAGGGATCCGCGAAAGGCCTGGCGTACTTCAAGATCGAAGCCTTTGCACGCCCAGAGCCTGTCTGTCATACGCTCAGTAGTATTGAAACTGTAATCAAACCCATGCCCGCGCTTACGGGCAAGACTGCATTGATCACAGGTGCAAGCCGTGGCTTTGGTTCTGTACTGGCACGCGCACTTCTGGCTGCTGGCGGCAACGTCATTCTCAACTATCGTAGTGATACGGAGGAAATTGACGAACTATTACAAAGTGATTACCGCTCGAGAGTACTGTTAATGAAAGGTAGCGCTAGCGAAAGCGAAACCTACACCCGAAACGCCAATTCAATACAACAACAGTTTGGAACTATTGACCTGTTGGTGAGCAATGCATCACCGGCTATCGCCCCGGCAAGCTCCAGGCAAATGTCACCGCAGGAATTCAGCTCATTCGTGCAACTATCAGTAGCCCTGGGTTACGCGCCCGTGTTTCACCTTGATGACCTTTTGGCAGAAAATGCAGTCATAGTTGGCATATCATCAGTCTACGCTGATAATATACCCAAAGAATTCAGTCACTACGTCGCCGCGAAATGGGCGTTGGAAGGCATGATGCACGCACTGGCAAAGGAATACCCAGAGCGACAGTTTGTTGCCGCCAGATTACCGCGCATGTTGACCGATCAGACCAACGTCAACTTTGATTTTGAGACAAAATCATCAGCTATTGATGTTGCAGTGGCGCTACTGAATCGGCTCACCAAGCTCGACAATGAAACCAACTCGCATACCCTGGGCATAGACTGAATGTGTTTGGCTCCTGCGCTGCGTTGATACATTTCCAGCCATGAGAGTGTGCGAAACCGGAAGCTGTTGCCGGGGAATTCCGGATTTATGGCTCAGTTGTAGACTGCATCGCAGTTTGTGGCTTTTTGGTATCTGAAAGATAGATCAAACCACAAACCAGGCTGATGGGCAGCACCAGTATTCTCATCATAAAAGCAACAATAACCGCCTGGTCATAGTCTATCCCCAGCTGGATCGCCACTGCAACGAATGCGCCTTCTACCAGGCCCAGGCCATTTATCGATATCGGCAACATTGATGCGATACCCACTATCGCGGCAATGAGTGCGCATTTTACGTAGAGTTGCGTTATTCCAACTGCAGCAAATAAAAGGTAGATGACCGCGACTGCAATCACCTGAAAAAAGATAGAAATCAGGACAACCTCAATTGTCTTCTTATGATTACGCACGATATGGCCAAGATTGTGCGTCAGTATATCGATTTTCTTTATTTTGAGTATCCAGTTTTGCAATGGCTTCAGTAAACCGATTTTAATCAGTAGCAGGCACATCAAACCTGTAATGGCCCCAACAACAAATAAACCGATATATGTAGGCACCAATTCAGTACTACTATCACGCACAACAAACAGTGCACCGACAAAACCAATACACACTAACGCAGCCAAGCCTAAGATCCGTTCAAACAGTACTGCTGATATTGCTCTAGACTTATAACCCTCATCGGGAATTGTTTTGATTACCCGGTAACCGTCACCACCAATCGATGTCGGCAGGAAATTATTGAAGAAAAAGCCTATGCACAATACTTTCTGCAAAAATCCGAAACCATATTCCAGGTTATGAATTTGCAGTGATCTTTGCCATTTCCATGCACTGATCGGAAATTGCAGCACCATCAGGGAAAAAGCAGACATCGTTATCCACGGATTCAGCAATGCAAGCTTTTGCCATACCTCCTGCCAGTTAACATTGAACAGCAACACGCCTATCAGTGACAGGCTGATGACCGCTTTAACAACGAGCAGGAGTTTTTTATTCATGTGCCAATAAAGGTTGCCTAGCGCGCCTTGAAAACGACTTTAGCTGGGTTGCCGTGAACCACAACGCTTGCATCGACTTTATGTGACACTACAGAACCGGCCGAAACAATCGCATTGTCACCGATCTCGACCCCGTCAAGTATAGTGACACGTGTTGCAATCAATACATTCCTACCCATGACGATAGGGCCGGCCGTGTTTGGTGTGCGTTCCTTGATCGGTTTGCTGATCTCCATGATGTCGTAGTTTCCGGCGTTCATATAGCAGCCGTTAGCGAGCGCGCTGCCATCACCGATCATGACACCACTCCAGGACATTATTTCGGTTCCTGCGCCGATTGAGATATCCGAACCTATGACAATATCACCGGCTTTTG
>CAMYKB010000063.1:0-2694 GCA_947258875.1 uncultured Gammaproteobacteria bacterium
TAGACCTGCACAATTAATTCGCGTCTGACGCTTTTATTTTTATTGTGCAGACTGGGGTGGGTGCAGCAAATCACAGCGTGCATCTGTGTCGCGATTTCGTGTCTCGTTCTTAAGTTTTAAGGCACCTTATTGCGACTTGTCTACAATATTGGAGTATGTTTATAGTGTACCCGTCTATGAACGGCGGGCGGCATGAAAATCCGGCTATCTGTATATGCGGGGCAGTCCCATGACCGAAACCGATCTACGTCGCGAGATCGCAAAGCACCAACGTATTGAGCTACTACAAAATCAGAAGCAACAGATTCTTCGCCTCATCGCGACGGGACATCCGCTGGCACAAATATTCGACGCGCTGACGCGCGTAGTCGTTGATCTATTTCCGCCATCTCTATGTGTCATTATGGTCTATGACAAGAGCGCCGATTGTTTGCGAATCGGCGCGTCTCCGAATGTGGATAAAGAGCTCCAGCGGTTACTTGACGGTGCTCCAATAACACCCCATTCGAATAGCTTTTCGGCGGCCGCCTATCATCAGAAAACCGTTATCGTGACCGATATCGCCAAGGACCCAACCTGTGGGAAAACCCGTGAGATAGCTCTACGCGCTGGTTTTAAGGCCTGTTGGGCGCATCCGACATTGTCCCCAAGCGATCGCCTGTTCGGTGTTATCGGTATGTACCACCGGGAAGCGCGGGGACCGAGTGAGGAGGAAATGGAGTTTGTCATTGACGTCTCTGACTTGGTCGGGATTGCCATTGAACGCGATCAGGTGGAACGGCGTATGCGTACCTTATCCAGTGCCATTGAGCAAACCGACGATACGGTCATGATAACTGACAAAGAAGGTATTGTTGAGTATGTAAACCCGGCGTATGAACGAACCAGCGGTTATAGCAGGGACGAGGTGTTGGGAAAGAACCCCAACATTGTGAAATCTGGGCATCACGATACCGCGTTCTACGCAAGACTCTGGGACACGATCCGCTGCGGCGACGTATTTCGCGAGGTGTTTATCAATCGCCGCAAGGACGGGGTACTGTTCCATGAGGAGAAGACCATAACGCCGATCAGGGACGAGCAGGGCGAGCCCATACAATATGTGTCGACGGGCAAGGACATTAGTGAGCGCATTGAGGTGCAGGAGCGTTTGAGTCATCTCGCCCACCACGATGCGCTGACCGATCTAGGTAACCGTGCGTTGCTGCTTGATCACTTGGAAGAAGCGTTGGCGCTGGCGCAACGGAATGAGCATATGGTCGCGCTTCTATACCTGGATCTCGACCGTTTCAAGACCATCAATGACAGTCTCGGGCATAGTGTCGGAGACAGCTTGCTCAAGGCGGTTGCGCAACGCTTACATAATTGTATACGCGGAGGTGATACCATCGCCCGTTTGGGGGGCGATGAATTCACCGTCCTTCTGCCCAACGTTCACGATGTGGGCGGGCCTGCTCACGTTGCCCAGAACCTGCTTGAGGTGTTACGTCCATCTATCGCCGTCGATGGGCATGAGGTGTTCGTCAATGCCAGCATCGGCATCACTATTTGTCCGGATGATGGCAACACTGCTGAAGATCTTCTGAAGTGTGCTGATCTCGCAATGTATCGGGCCAAGTCCGCGGGCGGCGATGCCTACGAGTTTTTCACCGAGGATATGACGGTGCAGACGGTAAGGCGCCTGGATATGGAGCACAAGCTGCGTTACGCCCTGGAGCGAAATGAATTCAGCCTGCACTACCAGCCGCGAGCCGATATCCAATCGGGGCAGATTTGCGGTCTTGAGGCGCTATTGCGTTGGTACCAGCCAGAGCTTGGTGAAGTTGCGCCCGTGGATTTCATTCCTGTGCTGGAAGAAACGGGTCTTATCATACCGGTCGGCGAATGGGTGATTCAAACAGCCTGCAGCTATGCGCAGCGTCTTCGTGCGGCGAGGTTGGGGATGTTACGCATTGCCGTCAATCTATCCACGCGCCAGTTTCGTGACAGGAATCTCGTCAAATCCATCGAGCAGTGTCTGCAACACTCCGGACTCGCAGGCTGGCATCTGGAGCTGGAAATAACGGAAAGTTTGTTGATTGAAAATATCGACACAACGATTGCGATACTGAGTGAGCTGCACGCCATGGGCATTCATATTTCAATTGATGATTTTGGAACCGGTTATTCCTCCCTGGCCTATCTCAAGCGTTATCCCATCGACACCCTCAAGATTGATCGTGCGTTCGTACGCGACATCACCACGGATGAGGATGATAAGGCCATTGTCATTGCGATTATCAGTATGTCGCGCAGCTTGGGTTACAGCGTAATCGCTGAAGGTGTAGAGACGAAAGAGCAGTTAGCATTTTTACGTCTGCAGGGCTGTGACGAACTACAGGGAAATTTCCTAAGCCGCCCTTTGGGCGCCGAGGACTTGGAGATATGGCTTTCCGAGCAGGGGTTTAACCTTAGCGGCCGAGCCACCTGAGTGTTAATAAAAGACGGGGAGCTTTCAAACACGTAAAGGGACCAGGCGCACCGCTGCCCCACTAACGCTTCATTTCCGCATGCACGGGTATGACGGCATTCTATTTTTTTAACTCCATGTCTATCGTCATTATCTAAATGCTTATATCCTGAAATAATAGATTGATACGAAATAACATTATTATCTAGTGGGACAGCAGCAAGCCCGCCCCAATTATTTGCATG
>CAMYKB010000063.1:2767-3785 GCA_947258875.1 uncultured Gammaproteobacteria bacterium
CTGGTGGGCATGCCCAACAGCGGTAAGAGCACGCTATTCGACGCGGTGTCTGCGACGTCGATTCATACCGCGGAGCTGACAGGCACCCAGCGTACCTACAGTGAATGCCCTGTCCAAATAGGCTTCGACGAAGCCCGCTTGGTGTCCCTTCCCAGTATCCAGTCGCTGAATAACTTGCCACATGAAGACCTGGTTGCGTTGCAGTACCTTTTGTGGGGCGACCAGTTGCCGCTGGTGTCGGCGCACGAAGAGAGCGCACCGCCGGCACCGTTTGCGTCGCCTGACGTCATCATTCAGGTCGTGGATGCCACGGCGCTGGAGCGGCACCTGGAGCTCACTATTGAACTGAGTCAAATCGGTAAACCTATGGTGCTGGCGTTAAATATGATGGACGTGGCCAGGAAAAAGGGAATACACATCAGCAGCAAGTCCTTGAGTGAGCAACTTGGAATACCGGTAGTGCCCACAGTAGCGCTGATGGGTCATGGGATATCGGAACTGTTCAGCGCGGCGGCGAATGCCGTGCGCGAGGGTGAGTACCCGCTTCCCCAACGCCCCAGTGAGCACATTGTCAAATCTCTTCAGCCTCTAAAAAAGGCCTTGTACGACCCTGAGCTGCAAAAGGCCTTTTGTGTGCCTTACTCCTTCCTGCTGATGCAAGTAGCGGCAAAAGACAACTGCTTTATGGATGAACTGGAACAACACTTTCCAGGGCGGCTGCCGGCGCTATTGCAACACCGCGCCGAGGCTGAACAAACCCTGCCGCGGCCGTTGGAAGAAGAGCTCCATGCAGACCGGCATCACCGCGCGGCCACTTTATTTGAGACGGTCACTCGCTTAGGCCCGCCGACAGAAGGGCGCGGTTGGCGCTACTGGCTGGATGAATTGTTTTTGCATCCTCAATGGGGTTTGTTGGGTAGCCTGGCTGTCTTTGCGCTGGTGCTGTTTGTCGTCTTCGAGGTGAGTGTATATCTGGACAGCATTACGGCTGCAAAACTCATCGACTGGGCGTCCGTCT
>CAMYKB010000064.1 GCA_947258875.1 uncultured Gammaproteobacteria bacterium
TTGTTCTATCTAGATCGGGCACTCGAGGTCATTGCGCGCAATCAAGTGTTATTAACGCAATTTGTTAACGTCGCAGAGACGCGTTATACGGTTGGCCAGGGTTTGCAACAAGACATTTTACTGGCGCAGTTAGAATTGTCCAAACTGGGCGACAGCGCTATTCAGGTTCAAAACATGCGGGAAAACGAGGCAGTGCGTCTGAATATATTAAGAGACCGCTCGGCCGCAGAGACTATTCAACTTCCCGTTGTCGTTGATGAAACATTGTCGGTTCTGATGGGTGTGGATGAGTTGCAACAGCGGGTAGAAACGGTGCGTCCGAGTCTGTTAGCGCAAATCGAACGTATGGGAGCTGCACGCAGCCGTGTCGATTTGGCAAAAAAAGATTACGCACCTGATTTTAAAGTTGCTGCTATATACGGCCTGCGTAGCGGCGATAATCCTGATGGTAGTAGTCGTGCCGACTTGGGGTCCGTCATGTTCAGCATGAATCTTCCCCTCTACAGTGGCAGCAAGCAGGATCGCGCTGTTGATCAGCGTAACGCAGAATGGATGCAGCAAAAATACCGATTGCATGATCAACGTAATCAGATCGCCTCTCAAGTACAGCAGGCCATGATTGATTACCGCCGAGCCGGTGAACAGACGCAGCTTTTTCGGCAGAAGATTATTCCTCAGGCGCGCCAGACGGTGGATGCCATGATGGCGGGATATCAGGTTGGCAAGGTCGATTTTCTGAATCTCATTCGCAGCCAAACCACACTTTATAACTATGAAACCCAATATTGGAAGGCCCTGAGCGTTGCGAATCAGGCATTAGCTCGTTTGATTGCCGCTGTTGGAGAGGAAACTATTTATGAATAAGAGCGCTGTGCTATTGGTCGCTATTTTTGCTTTGGGTATTGGCTTTGGTACGGGATATTTCCTCTCTGGTTCAAAGCCCCACTCGCCAGTGGATGGCGTCAATCAGCCATCGTCTGAACGTACAGTTTTGTTTTGGCGTAATCCAATGAACCCAGCTATTACTTCGCCGGTGTTTATGCAGGACGAAATGGGGATGGATTACATCCCGGTGTATGCCGATGAGGAGAAGCCTAAAGAAAAAGAGGTGCTCTTTTATCGTAACCCCATGAATCCAGCGATTACCTCTCCAGTGTTTATGCAGGATGAGATGGGCATGGACTACATTCCTGTTTATGCCGATGGCGGTAGCGGAGATGAACCTGCAGGCACGGTCACTATTGATCCGGTCACTGTACAAAATATTGGTGTACGCACAACGCGTGCGGAAACCCGGGATTTGTCACGGGCACTAAATGGTTTGGGACGGGTTGATTTCAACGAAGAACGACTGGCACGCCTGCATCCCAAGACCTCCGGTTGGATCGAACAGTTAATGGTTGATGAAACTGGCAAACGAGTAAACAAAGATTCCATCCTACTTGGTATCTATTCCCCGGACTTGGTGGCTGCGCAACAGGAATATCTCATCGCGCTAAACAATTGGGAAGCTGTGCGCGGTAGTGCCACTTCACAAATGAATAAAAGTGCTAAAACTGTCCTGAAAAGTGCTCGTGAGCGTCTGCAATTGTTCGATGTACCAAACCACCAAATCAAAGAACTGGAACAAAGTCGCAAAATCAAGAAACAGCTCCATATTCACTCTCCCTTTGAAGGTCAGATCATGCACATTGGTGCGAGGGAAGGCCAATATGTCACACCCAAAGACGAGCTTTATCTCATCGCTGACCTCAATCGCATCTGGGTTAATGTGGATATTTTTGAAGATGAATTGAGCTGGTTGAAGTTGGGGGATCGCGCCGGGATGCGTGTGCGTGCGCAACCGGGTCGGACCTATGAAGGCAAAATTACCTTTATTCATCCAATATTAAATCGCAAGAGTCGCGCGGTGCAGGTACGTTTAGAATTTGATAATTCCGACCTGTCACTCAAACCGGGTATGTTTGCCAACGTCACCCTCTATGTCGATCCTCAACCCAGTGCCGTGGTGGTGCCTAGCGAAGCGATTGTGCGTTCCGGCAGCCGTGAGCAAGTGTTTGTGGTGCGCGAACCGGGCAAGTTTGAGCCGCGTGAAGTGACGCTGGGCGTAAGTGCTGAAGGGCTGACTCAAATTTTATCTGGTGTTAATGCTGGCGAGCAGGTGGTGACTTCCAGTCAGTTCCTTATCGACTCCGAATCGAAACTGCGTGAAGCCACGGCCAAAATGATGAAAGCCATGGCAGGCGGTGATGACACTGCTGATATCGATATGTCGGACATGGAAATGGATGATATGGACATGGAAATGGGCGATGCTTCAATGGAAAATCAGCCATGATCGCTAGCATTATAGATGCCTCCCTGCGTAACCGTTTCCTGATCATCATCGCCACCATTATTATCGTGACGGCTGGGCTCTGGTCGATGAAAAATACGCCGCTGGATGCGATTCCCGATCTATCGGATGTTCAAGTTATTGTATTTACTGAATACCCCGGTCAGGCACCTCAAGTTGTTGAAGATCAGGTTACCTATCCACTAACAACGGCGATGTTAGCGGTGCCCAGCGCCAAGGTAGTACGGGGTTACTCATTCTTCGGTTTCTCATTTGTCTATATTATTTTTGAAGACGGCACTGACATGTACTGGGCGCGCTCGC
>CAMYKB010000065.1 GCA_947258875.1 uncultured Gammaproteobacteria bacterium
GATGAAGGGCAAGCGATTTACAGAAGAACAGATTATCCGGATTTTGCAGGAAGCAGAGTCTGGCCTGTCGGTGGCGGACGTGTGCCGCAAGCACAACTGCTCGGAGCAGTCGTTTTACCGCTGGAAGTCGAAGTTTGGCGGCATGGAGGTGTCGGAGGCGAAGCGACTCAGAGAACTTGAGCGAGAGAACGCAGAGCTGAAGAAGATCGTGGCCGAACAGACGCTGGATATCCGTATGTTAAAGGACGTGAACAGCCGAAAGTGGTAAGCCTGCCAGAGCGCCGCCGCTGCGTGACGTACTTGAGGAACGAGTACGGTTTGAGCGAGCGACGCGCCTGTCAGGCGATGCAGATGAACCGATCGAGCTACCGCTATGTCGGTAACCAGGCGCTTGTGGATGAACGGTATCGGCGCGTGGTGAGCGTATCGCAGCAGTATCCGTACTGGGGCTATCGCAAGATCTACGATATTCTACAAGGCGAGGCACTGTCGATCAGCCGGGAACGCGTCCGTCTGATTCGACGCCGGGAAGGGCTGCAAGTGGTGAGAAAACGCCGCAAACGCAAGGTATTGGGCACGACAACACAGTGGGTGAACCGGGCCCGTTTCCCGAACCACGTTTGGAGTTACGACTTTGTATTTGACCAGACCGATGACGCGCGCCAACTCAAGTGCTTGACGGTTGTCGATGAGTTCACCCGCCAGGGCCTGACCGTCAAGGTGGCCCGCAGCCTCACCGCCAACGATGTCATTCGTATTCTCGAGGAGCTATTTCGCGAGCACGGAAGGCCCGCTTGTATGCGTTCGGATAACGGTCCCGAATTGGTTTCGTCGACAGTGCAAAAATGGCTCCAGGAAAAACACGTGGATACGCATTACATTGATCCGGGCAGCCCCTGGCAGAACGCGTACTGCGAAAGCTTTAACTCAATCTTTCGAACCACGTGTCTGGACCGCTGGCTATTCAGCTCAATGACGGAGGCACGGGTTGTGATCAACCAGTGGCTCGAAGAGTACAACACGATCAGGCCGCATGGGTCGCTGGGCGGCCTGAATCCAAAGACGTTTCTACAGCGATGGACTGAGGGTCATACGATTCAACAACCGAAATCCCTAACAGGATGAATGGACCAAAGATCTCGGGCTTGTCAGGAGAAAGCATGTTTCCTCTTGCGCTATTATGAGAAAATTCTACTTCTGATGCCAGCTAGTTTTTGGGGTGATTACCGATGAAAAAAATTCTTGTGGTCGGCGGTGTTGGGTATATCTGTCGTATATGGTACCGCTGACAAGCCCGAGCAGGTTCGATCGTATACATAATAGGTCTACTATTGGTATATAGGTGTATAAAAAACCGGCAGCGAGGACGCTGCCGGCTTGGGTTTGACAGTGTATCCAAATATCAAATTCGCTTGATACTCTGATGTTACTGCATCTTGATCACATTTATCTTAGAGCCACTAACGACATAGGGCGTGCCATCAGTGCATGACTGAGTATTTCCTCGTTTTGCATTGAAGCCGAACTCGTAAGTTCCGGCGGGCATATTAGTGAAAAGGTGACTAACTTGCACCGAGTGCTGATCCTGCACGCCGGTTGAGATAACACAGAAATCAGTTTGAGCCTCGAAAAGATCACCGCATATGATGGCAGAGGTACTTGTATTCTGGTAACAGGCTACGAATTCACCTCTGATATTATTACTCACGGCGCTACCTGATTTGTAGACTTGTGCGCTCGCCATTACCATTACATCTTCGCCACCTTGTAGGGTCAGCGTTGTATCCCCATTGACTGGATCGACAAAGACATTAGTCGTGGTGCTGATGGTGTCACTGCTAATATCATAACCGCCCTGCGCGGCGGTCACGATATCTTCCGGGGCAACTGGATAAAAGTAACCCAGTACATCGACCACAATATGTACTTGCTGGACGGAGAAGATTGCCAGCTCTTCAGCAGCCATGCTTCTGAACGTCTTAATAACGGCTGCGTTGGCTACATTAATATTGGGTACATAGTTCAGGATGCTTGCACCTGGTAGAGCTGCAAATGCTGGAAAGGCTCTCAGATGACCTGAGCCGACTGTAGGTACAGCGGTTATGTTAACGTGCACTGCAGATGGTTCGCCTTGTGGAGCGGCACAACCGGATAAAGCGCCGCCCTGCGCACCTATGGCAGCTCCGCTACCATAAACAAAATAGTTCCTGGTCTCGTTGGCAGCGAATTCCCCCACTGCTGCACGGGTATCGACAATACGGCAGGGATCAACGGGTGCATATACTAGATCCTTATCCAGATCTCCTAAGGATTGAGGTTCAACTACAAAGTCTCCAATACTTTTGGTGGGAGTTACACCTACTTTGCCACCTAGGAGGATGCTGTCAATTTCTTCAAAGCTCTGTGCTTCGTCGATTGCCATGAGTTGTTCTGTTGTTGCGGTTTGTAGTGCTGCTTCAAACTGCAAAACTAACTCGTCTTCGCTTCCATAGGGTGCCCATCTTCCAATGAGCTCTTGTATCACTAATTCTCGGTCGAATGTAAAAGCTGCCCGTTTATCTTGTGTCGCTTGTTGCTGCGCATTT
>CAMYKB010000066.1 GCA_947258875.1 uncultured Gammaproteobacteria bacterium
TGACCTCGAGTGCCCGATCTAGATAGAACAAGTTCCACCACACAGTTTTGACATCACGAACGAGTTGCAAACGCTTTTCATTAACATCTGCGCCAGCGGCCGTTGCTTCGTGCTGAGCCGCTTTGGAGCGCAAAGCCAACTTACCTGGATAAGGCAGCGCCTGCGTAATACCTACCTGAAACTGCGTCATGCCCTCCTGGGTAAAAGAAAAACTATCCAGCGGGAGATTTGCGATATTTAACGACAATACTGGGTCTGCTAGTGCGCCAGTTTGAGCTGGAATCTGGGCCAGTGCCTTGGCTCGCGCTTCAATGGCTGCAAGGCCAGGATTCGCCAACAATGCTTCGTCGATCGCCTTATCCAGCGTCAACACCTCAGTTGCCAGCACCGTAGTCACTTCCAGAATCAGTGCACATGCCACCAACAGCTGTACAAGCGCGCTGAATTGGTCTTGAGATCGAAAAGGCAACACATTTACTCCCCGAGTATCTTTGATGATTGCAGGATACTGGGGAGATGCTGTCGTTACGGTGACCGTTGGATTACAATTTTGTCATGTTGCTGTCATACTCATGACAGGCGCTATGGACTAAGCTAATCAACTATGAAACTTTTAATTGTTGAAGACGAGATAAAAACTGGTGAATATCTCAAACAGGGACTGAGTGAGGCTGGCTTTATCGTAGACCTGGCACATAACGGGCTGGATGGTCACCATCTGGCGATGACTGAAACCTATGACTTGCTCATCCTCGATGTGATGCTGCCGGATGTGGACGGCTGGCGTATATTGAAATCGTTACGTGAAGCCAGCAAGGAGGTACCTGTTCTGTTTCTTACCGCCCGTGACAGCATTGATGACCGGGTTAAGGGACTGGAACTAGGGGCAGATGACTACCTCGTTAAACCCTTCGTCTTTGCCGAATTGCTGGCACGTGTTCGCACTTTATTACGTCGTGGTGCAAACCATACCGCTGAATTGAACCTGCGCATCGCCGACTTGGAATTAGACTTGGCCCGCCGTCGCGTCAGCCGCGGCGGCAAACGCATCCACCTCACGGCTAAAGAGTTCGCGCTGCTCGAATTGATGGTGCGTCGCCAGGGTGAAGTGCTGCCCCGTTCCTTGATTGCTTCCCAGGTTTGGGATATGAATTTTGACAGCGACAGTAATGTTATTGATGTCGCTATCCGCCGGCTGCGCGCCAAGATCGATGACGATTTTGCCCTCAAGTTGATCCAAACCGTGCGCGGCATGGGTTATATGATCGACACACCGGACACCACCTAGATGAAGATGAAGCGCCCCGCTTCTCTGACGCTACGGCTGACGTTACTGTTCAGCATTGCCGCCACTGTGGTCTTATTAACCTTTGGCTGGGTCATCGAACGATCTATCGAAGAGCACTTTGTGTTAGGAGATACCCAGGAACTGAAGGTGATCGGCAAAGCGGTGAAACAATCACTTGCCACGCTGCAATCCAACCATGACCTGGAACGAGTCAAACAGCGTTTCGATGATATTCTGGTGGGACATCACGGCCCATTGCTGTATATCAGTGACGCATCAGGGAAAGCATTGTATCGCAGTCCCGGACCGGATCTTTCCTTGATACCACGACCATCCGCCGAGCAACTTTCGCAAGGTGATATACAACAGTGGAATGACGACCAACACAACTATCTTGTGCTTATTCAACAGATGGCCGGACAAAACAACAGACCTTACACCGTTATCATCGCCGTCGCCACCGACTTCCATCTGCATTTTATGAGCGACTTCCACCGCACCCTTTGGCTTATGGTCATCGGCGGCATTGTTATCATGGGCGTAATGGGCTGGGTCGCGGTACGCCATGGACATCGGCCACTGCACCAGATGGTCAACCAAATCAGTCGCATCAGCGCCAATGAATTAACCACGCGACTTGCGCCAGACACAGTACCGATCGAACTCACCGAGCTGGCGTCGTCGTTTAATGAACTGCTACAGCGCATGGAGGAAGCCTTCAATCAGCTCTCCAATTTTTCCGCCGATATCGCTCACGAGCTACGCACCCCGGTCACCAACCTAATGACCCAAACCCAGGTCGCCCTCTCTCAAGCACGTAGCGCAGAAGAGTATCAGGAAATTCTCTACTCCAATATGGAAGAGTACGAACGCATGGCGCAGATGATCGGTGACATGCTGTTTT
>CAMYKB010000067.1 GCA_947258875.1 uncultured Gammaproteobacteria bacterium
CGGTTCGGGCAGCGGCGGCGTAGGGGCCTGCGGCGTCCAGACCCAAGACTAGGGCCAGCACCACGACATCCCAGCGATTGATTCCTAGAGTTGCCAGCGCGGCCAAGCCCATCGGCAGCGAGACACCCAACCACTTCCGCACCGCCCGGCGCGGCCGCGCCGCCGCCAGGAAATCGAGCGTTTTTCGTAACTGCAGCAAACCAACAAGCTCCAAAGCAATCAGCAGCCCGAGGAAAGTTGCCAGAACCAAGGCGGTGTCATCCATACCCAGAGCTAACACGCCGATCAAAGTCAGCAACGGCAAAAAGACCTGCCGAGGCAGAATGGCAGTCGCCGTGCGATGCATGCCACGCATACTACTCTCCCGCCAAAGACTCACAGTCAACGGAAGCAGCAGCATAGCGGCCCAGAACAATCCATTTCGGTACTCAGGCAGGACCCACCCCATGGTAAGCAGAACCAATGCGATGGCTACAGCTGCAAGTGAAATTAGAGCTAAGCTGGTTGTAACGAGGCCACGCAGGAGCGCCATATCCGCCCTTGCCTGGTAGGTAGCTATCAAACGCATCATGCTGAACGAGAAGCCCATCGAAGCCACCAGAGAGAGCAACGAAGCCAGTGATTGCGCGTATGCGAAAAGGCCATAGCCGTCGACCGGCAGCGCCCGTGCCAGCGCCACGTTCAAGGCATAATTTAGCGCCAGTCCGACAGGGAGCACGCCCGCCGCAGAGAGCATCGCGCGCAATAAACGGCGCCGTAGCGATAAGGAATAAGTAATAGCCTCAGCCATTCACGATATCCTGTACGACGCCCGTTGGCGTTGCACCGCAATCAACCTGCGATTCGACCGACAGACAGATACATAAGTATTAAACAGGCGTTTACGGGACACGCGATCCACTCCCTGCTGATCACAGATATCCACCTGCTCGAATAAACAATGGTTGTTATCGGCACTCTCTGTCAACGACCCAAAATTGCCTGCATAGGTTATTTTATCGACATTAACAACGTACACATCTGTTTCATCAATTAACTGCAGGATGACTGCAGAGCCAATAAGTCCCGCACCGCGGGTAACTATAATATTCATAAGAATTCAATAAATATCAAAATATGATTGCCATAAAATCTGTGCAAAAGCAGGTCACACATTAACTCGCTTTAACATTACTTTGTAAGTTTTACACTACACCGCGCTCCTGCAACTCAGAAACAATTTGATCAACACCTTCTTAACAATGGAGTGTGCCGGTATCAATCGTTAATTCTGCATCTTTGGGCTCCTCATGAGGTGACGAGATACCCGCAAAGTCTTTTATCTCACCCGCCCTTGCACGCACATACAGGCCTTTCACGTCACGCTGTTCGCATATATCGATGCCACACTGGTAATAAACCTCGATGAAGCGCCCTTCCGGCATGATCTCGCACTTTCCTGCGATCTTCCCTGAAAGGGGGAAATAAACGCAGTTAAGGCGATGACACCGGCCTCTGAAAACAGTTTAGCCATTTCACCAATGCGGCGGAGTTTTCCTTGCGGTCGTCATCCGAACATCTTTAAAACGCATCGTTACATGAACCCGATCAGAATCAGTTACCACAGGATCTTTTGTGGGCTAGATCACAAGCAATACAAATTCATGGTAATAATTCCGCATCGAGCCGCCCTCACAGCGCATGATTGAGACTCCTCTACATGACTAGTTCAGAAAAAATCATCACCCTGTGAGCAGATCTTCTCGCTTACGAAGAAAGACCATCCACGTCGCTGATAGTAACTCTGGAGTCAACTTCGTCCAAAGTTGCGCAGCACGCCAGAATAACCATGAGTTTGCAAAATAAGCTGGTTCAGCCGTGACACCGTACATATAATTCTCAAACCGTTTCGCGGAAAAATAACGCTTAATCGCGCCACGAGTATTCAATCGGTAGGTAGTAGGGAATACGTCAACCTTCTTACGACCCGGCTGCAATCTGCGTAGCAACGAGTAATGCCAACGATTCGGAATTAAATTTGTACCAATACCAATATAGCCCCAACGGTTCGGTGTACGCGCACAAATCCACCCCCCTGGCTTGAGCACTCGATAAAACTCTTCTTTAAGATGCTGCGGATCTGCAATATGCTCAAAGACGTGGTCACTCACAATCAAATCAAAGCTTCCA